>CAWASQ010000083.1:0-11632 GCA_963784465.1 uncultured Verrucomicrobiae bacterium | reverse complement strand
GAAGGGTTGCCCTGGTGAGAAAGAATCCTTCTCTGCCCGTTGCCAGTTTAATGCGCTCTAAGATCTGAGCGAATGCTCAGGGTGCCTCGAACTCGCTGCCAGTCAGATCGGCGGTGCCGGGTGCCTGTTGGCTTGTAAGCAATAATTGATCAGCACCAGAGGGAAAGCAAGAATATTATAAGCTTAAAACCTGGTCTCCTTTCTTTCGGTTCGCGGCCGCCATCTGATAACCCGTCTCCTCGAAATGAGGGCCGCCAGTCCTCACCGCACGAGAAGGATGCGAGGTTTGAATGGTCCCCTGGACCGATGTTGCCAAATCAATCGACTGGCGTTCGGCACCCATTATTCCCAAGGAGAACTCTCAACCAAATCCATCCGGCAGACCACCATGCAAACGAGGTGCTATGAATTTGAGACGAAGGGTTGCGGTTACAAATCGTAGTCCGTGCTAAACAGCGGACTGGAAATGAGATCCTTCCGAAGCTCAGTGTCATGTTGGAATAGACGTTTTCTTAGTCTTTCTTCGTCGGGTGGCATTCGTTTTTGTAGGTGAGCGCTTGGCGGGCTCTTTTGCACGGACTTGGAACTGGTAGCGGCGCCGCCACCGGATTGGCATTGGGACGAATATCCCGTTGAAATTCCCCTGCGAGAGCGCGTCGCTCAAACTCTTCGATTGTCTTACGGCGAATGTATAATTTTCCAAAAATATTGGTTGTCTCAAGCCAAGGGACTTGCTTGCGCCATCGATGACCAGTAGCTCGGGTGCGGTTGAGACTTGTCAGCCAGGCATCAAAGGATACGAGATCGCCTGCCATGGGCTGAACCTGAGATTTTGGGTGCTGCATTGAGAACTATTAGCAGAAAGCACTTTGCGCCGGGCTGGTGCGAACTGGTGCGAAGTGGTCTCAACGTGTCACTACGTGTCACTAAGTGACATCCTTTTGAGCCCTTTTTGGGCCTCATGAAATGGTCGGGTTAACGAGACGCCCCCCGCGAACTTACTTGGTTACTTGGTTTGCGGGCTTTCTGCTTAGTTAGGCAAAAGGCCTGTCAAGCGATTTTTGAATAAAGTTGCGCCACATAGCAGCGCATGCCACGCAAGGAGAGCTGCTTAACCTTGCCGAGACGGGAGCGCGATAACATTCGTCGGCGGTTTCAAGATTGAGAGACCATCGGCCATCCGGGCCTTATGCGCATCGGCCAAATGCCCGTAAACCTTACCAACCAAAATCCCGCCGTCGCTGTGACCGAGCCAGTGCGCAATGGTCATGAAGTCCAATCCACCCATGACGCATTGTGAGGCAAAAAAGTGACGAAGGTCATGAAATCCTACCCAGGGCAATCCAGCCGCCCGGCGCACCAGTCGCAGAGATTCCCGCAGACTTCGGGCGTGAATGTCCTGAGAGCCGCGCTGGGGGAGGGGAACAAAAACGAACTATCTGGCTGCCGGCCAGCAACCATTTCCCGGAGAAGCGACTCGAGTTCAGCCGAAAAGTTCACACTCCGATGCCGAGCATTCTTTGCCCATCCGTCTGCTCCAATCGTCACCTGCCGGGTTTCGAAATCCACATCCGACCAACGAATGCGAAGAGCCTCCTTTTCCCGCGCCCCGCTGAGTGCGAGGAACTGAAGATAGAATCTGAGCAATTGAGCATTCTTCGTCGTATCATGCATGCAGTGGCGTAAGAGCCGTTCCACGTCATTGGGGCTCAACAATTGGCGGATGGGCGATGGTTTCTGCTTGAGCTGCGTCACACGCGGAAAAGAGGCGATCACTCCGCGGTCAACCGCCAACTTGAGCACCGCATAAAAGGTCACCGTCTCGATATTCACGGTCCGCGCCTTCACGCCCTCACCCAGGCGATTCTCCCGATAAGCTTTGACCATCACAGGCGTGATCTTGTCAAGAGCCACGCCGCCAAGGTGGGCTTTCCAATAACCTAGAATCACACGCTCGGCGCGACGTGTGCTGGCGCTTTTCTGGTCGTGAGATGGCGCTAGCCAAGATACTCCTCCGCGAACTCTGAAAAACTTGGCCGACGGCCTGGTAACTCCAGTTTGCCGGCCCGGTTCTCAGTGCGGATCTTTTCCAGTTCCGCCCTGGCCTGGTCGAGAGTCGTCGCCTTGAGCGCAATGCGCTTGGGTTTAGCCTGGCCGCCCTCGACCTCCATACGCAGCTGCGCATAGTATCGATCCCCACGTTTCCATAGACCCCGGATTTTACGCTTGCGGCTATCGGTCACCGCAACGAACCTGACCGCATGATTTTTGGCTCCTTCCACGCTCGTGTCTGCATCATTGCGTCGCATAGCGTAAAAGTAGCACAAAACGTAGCAAATGGTCAACTGCTTGAAATGCTAACCAATTGATTATCAACTAGGCCGGCGTGGCGGAACTGGCAGACGCGCACGACTCAAAATCGTGTTCCCTTCGGGAGTGTGGGTTCGATCCCCTCCGCCGGCAAAATGTTTGAAAACCAATCACTTGTGAGGGTCCCTCCGAGTCAAAAACTGCCAGATTCTGGCACTGATTTTTTGCACAACTAACCGAATCCTAACCTCTGGCGCAAACGCGCCTTTCAGGCGGCCTCATGCCTTGCCAGCAGATCAAGAGCGTTCCTGGGCCAACTGTGCTTGGAAGGGCACTGAAGTCCGGACAGAGACAAGCACTTGATTAGTATCGCTTCACTGCCAGAAATAGCGATGGCGATTTGCCGAACTGACCGCAGAAGTGACCTATTCGGCTGGATTCTTCACCACAGCGAGTTAATGATCGAAGCTGCGGCCACGAACGTGACTTTGCACTTCTCTATCCACTTGAGTGCGGCGGGGAAGTCTCCCCAACTACCCCTCGTCTGCTCCCAGTGATCGACAATACCATCTTTGCTTTCATAGATCTCGGTCAGGACGAAACACATGTTGCCGGTCGGGGCAGAGTTGACATCCATTGGGTCCGAGAGCTCCGGCGCCTTGGACACGTTGTAGCTCAGGAGAGCTTTCTCTCCAGTGCGGTGGTGTGTAGACTCCATCCAAGAGGCGTGGCTCTGCCAGATGCGGTCGCCCTCCGCCGCTTGATCGGGAGGGGCAATAAAGATGGCCGCAACCTGAATCTTATCGTGGTATTTCATAATAGGTTCTTCGAGTTCGAATCAAGTGTAATAATCAAGCCTAATGGAACGCAAGCAAACATGGCGAAAGGCGGCGGGGCGCTTCTTGGGTTTGCGACAAGACCTTACCCTCCAATCAGATGACTTCGACGCAACAAGTTCGGTCACTTTTGCCAATTTTTACGGCGAACCCTCAGGTTCCAGAAGCCTTCCACCGCCTCCAGTCGAGAATCGGGTTTTAGGGCTTTGCCAGAGGCGTCCAGCGTTCAACCGTTGAAGGGGCGCCCAGCACGGTCGTGTACTTGAAAACTCCAGATTGCTCCGCTCGAACTTGATACCTCTGACCTTGGGCGAAGTCAGGACCCGTAAGTTCGAGAAAAATCCTTTTGTTGTTATCGTTCAAGACTCTTGCCAGACATCCATCGTTTACGACTTGGGTTATCTCAATTTCAAGGGCCGTCGCGGCCTCATACCTCCTTTTTCTCTCAGCCTTCGTTCTCTCCGCGGCTTCCCGCATCGCACGTTCCTTCGAAGGCGAAATACGATATGACGACCTTCGATGAGGTGCGGAATCATGTCCGGCCTCGATTGGTTCCCCACCCTGGTCGCCGCGGCGGGCAATCCGAATATCACCGACCAATTGCTGAAGGGCGTGAAGCTGGGCGATCGCGAATATAAGAACCATCTGGATGGCTACAACCAGTTGGACATGCTTACCGGCAAGGGGCCCTCCGCGCGGCACGAAGTCTTCTACTTCGGCGGAGCGCAGTTGGGCTCCATCCGGCTCGACGACATGAAGTTCATCTTCTTCCAGCAGCCTGGCGGCTGGCCTGGTCCGAAGACGCCAACCGGACATGCCCATGCTGGTGAACCTCCGCCAGGATCCGTTTGAGCGGACCCCCATGTTGCTCGGCGAAACCTCCGCGACCGGTGCCTGGGGCTACGGCAACGAGTTCTTCGGCCGCGAGGCGTGGCGTTTCGTCGCGGTCCAGCAGGCCGCCACGAAACTGGCCATGACAGCGGTGGAATTCCCGCCGATGCAGGACCCCGCCTCCTTCAACCTGAGTGCGGTGAAGGCGCAGGTCGAGGCGATGATTAAGGCCCAGGCGGGCAAGTAATCGGCTTGTGAAACGCGCGGGCCGTCTCCCACGAGGCGGCCCGCGACTTCACGAGCGAGCCGAAACCAAAACCAAATCCATGAAACCCATCCGCAACACGTTCCCCCTGCTGGCGATTGCCGTCGCAAGCCTGACCACCGCCCGCGCCCAAGACCCACTTCCCTCGTGGAATGAGGGCCCTGCCAAGAAATCCATCATCGAGTTTGTTGCGAAGGTCAGCAAGGAGGGCACGCCCGATTTCGTCCCGCCCGCCGAGCGCATCGCCACGTTCGACAACGACGGCACGCTTTGGTGCGAGCAGCCGCTTTATACCCAAATCTTCTTCGCGCTCGACCGCGTGAAGGTGCTTGCGGCGGAATGTCGCGAACCTTGTTCATCACGGCATTTCGATGCAGTAAATCGAATGCGTAATAATAGATTGGAAACAACTGTGAACGAATGTGTTGCATCGTATGAAATGATGGTCTGCCTTGTGTGTCCAGCGACACTAGTTTTCCATCGAGAACAAGATCGCCATCGAGCGAGGCGAGCGCCTTGACGACATTGGGAAAGCGTTTATTGAGAGTCTTCTGGCGACGCGAATAGTGTGACCTCCCGCCCGCGCTTAACGGCGATGCATCGATAGCCGTCTAGTTTGACCTCAAAAGTCCACTTCTCTCCCGCCGGTAGCGCCGTGACGGGCGTGCATTGCATCGGCTCAATGAAGGCAGGTTCCGTGCGTTTTCGAATTATTTGGTCCTTCGTCGTCTTTGCCTCCGGTTGCTCGATATTTCTCGGCAAGCCGAACTAAAAAGACCAGATTGATCCGCCTATTTGGATTTTGCAACCCCCAGCCCTGCGGCGCCCGTGTTTGACTTCCGAGCCCACTCTTGTCACTCTGCGCCCATGGAAACGCACGCTTCGGGCGTCAAAGTCCGGGCGACGTCACGGAGGGCCAAAGGCAATCTCCTATCAGTCGAGGTGACATGACAGACTCTCCTCCTGCCCGCCTGCGCCTGGGCATGGTTGGCGGCGGGCGCGGCGCCTTCATCGGCGAGACACACCGGATCGCCGCGCGGCTCGACGACCGCTATGAACTAATTGCCGGCGCACTCAGCGCCGATCCGCAGCGGGCGATTGAATCGGGCCGCGATCTGCGGCTCGATACCACGCGCTGCTACACCGATTACCACGAAATGGCCGAGGCCGAGGCGGCGCGCAAGGATGGCATCGATGTCGTTAGCGTCGTCACGCCAAACGTCTTGCACCACGCGATCTGCAAGAGCTTTCTTGAGGCCGGGATCGACGTCATCTGCGACAAGCCGCTGACGACCACCCTTGCCGATGCGCAGGATCTGGTGGCGACGGTGCGCCGCACCGGGCGACTGCTCGGCGTCACCTATAATTACACTGGCTACCCGATGGTGCGGGAGGCGCGAACGCTAATCGAGGCCGGTGAACTCGGCGCCGTGCGCGTCGTGCAGGTCGAGTTCGCGCTCGGCTGGCTATCCGGCCCCGGCGAAGCCGAAAGCAAGCAAGCGGCCTGGCGCACCGATCCGGCGCAATCCGGCCCCTCCTTCATCGTCGGGGATCTAGGCACCCATTGCTTCCACCTCAGCGAGTTCATAACGGGCCGGCGCGTGGCGGCGCTCGCCGCCAACCTACAGACCATGGTCCCGGGCCGACGCCTCGAGGACAACGCGCACATTCTATTGCGCTACGACAATGGCGCGCACGGGGCCATGTGGGTTTCGGCGGTCGCGGCCGGCGAGCAGGTAGGCCTGCGGCTCCGCGTCTATGGTGAGAAAGGCCATATCGCCTGGGAGCAGAGCGATCCGGACAAGCTGAAGTTCGCCTTGCAAGGCAAGACATCGCGCACACTGGTGCGTGGCGAGAGCGCCCTGTCATCCGCCGCCAAGCGCGCGACGCGCATCGCGGCCGGTGCGCCGGAGGGATTTTTCGAGGCGTTCGCCACGCTCTATCGCGATTATGCCGACATCCTGGCGGCGCGACAGGCGGGCGAGGCGCCCGATCCGCTGGCGCTGTGGGCGCCGATGGTCGAGGAGGGCGCGCGTGGCATCGCGTTCGTCGGGGCCGCGCTCAACTCGCACCACGGCCCTGGCCTCGCAAGCCGAGGGCGGGCGCTGGCTCGAGTTCCAGCCGGAGATTTGAGCCGCGGCTAACTAGAGCCGCAGTTTTCCTGGCCTCCCCAAGTTCCGCTTGGATCACCGCGGAAACCTTCGTCATCGCGGGTGGTTTTCGCTAATTTCGCCTGGAAAATCCCCGAAGGAAATTGCGCTCGGGTCCTTCACGACCGAACGCTCGTGAGAAAGTGCTAGGCTCCGCTGCTCTCCTGCGCTGCTCTCCTGCAGTCAGGCACTTGGGACACAGGGCGAATCCTGCTGCTCCGAAGGAACGCTGCTCAAGTGAGTCGAACACAGATGCCGTCAATCGCGACACCCGTAAGTTCGGTCGTCCATGTCTCGCCCGCTGATGCCGGAAGTGCGCGTGTCAGCGTTCCCGTCGTGACGATCTCGCCGGCCGCGAGCGCAGGATTGACCTGATCGTGCGCGAGAATATCGACGAGATGACGCAGTGCCGAGACAGGTCCACCCAATACATTCGTAGCGCAACCGTGATCGGCCACCGCGCCGTCGCGCTTCAGATCGATTTCGAAGGTCGAAAGCGTCCGGCTCCAATTCTCAGCGTGCGCTGCGATTGGATGGCGAGGCCCAATCAGCAAGGCGCCATGCAGACCGAACGCCACGACCGTGTCGGACACGGAAAACTTCCATCCAGGAAAGATTGACTGCACGATTTCAAAACCGTGCCCGACCCAATCGATGCAGGCAAGCAACGCCGTGTCGTCCATGCCCGGAGCTGGCGCCAACGCAAGCTTAAAGATGATCTCCGGCTCTATTCGCGGCTCGGCGAGACCCGCGAGTGAGAACGTATCACCGATCTCGGCGAGGTTGTGGACCGTGCGGTTGTAAACATATCCCCAGATCGGCTCATATACGTTGTATTCGGCCCAAATCGTGCGATTCGTGAAGCCAATCTTGCGCCCTACGGGTGTCTCGCCGCGCGTCTCGCGCATCTGCTTTATCGTGGCAGTCACGCGGTAAGCATCGTCGAGATCGAGCGCAGAAAACCGCGCTGAGAATGGCGGAATCTGCTGGCCAGTATCGAGGAGAGCGAACGCTTCGCCAGCAATCGCCTGAAGTTCGGGCAGCGCGGTTGTATCATCGCTGGTCATTACGAAAACATGCCTGTCGTCGGAAGCAGTATTCGACGAGGTCCTGGGCGTCAATTACGCAGGAACGCGCCAGGTAGATCGGTCAGATCGCCGTAGCACATCGGAGCCGCGCCATGCCGCCACCGAATACAGCGAGACCGAAGGCAAAAACGCCGATGTTCATGCAGTTGAGTTCATTCGTAAGAGTTGACTAACGTCTGAGGCCAGGGGGTTCGCTTATGCACCTCTACCCGATCGACGGAGCCGTTCGCCGCGTCCCGAAGGACGCGACGCCGTGGAACACACGCGAGGCGACTTGGTCCATGGTCATTGCTGGGATCGACGCGGACCCTAAGCAGGCCGACGCCTTGAAGACGTGGGGCGCGCCTACCGGACGGCGATTCACCCGTTCAACCTCGAAGGGGCTTACGTCAATTTCATGATGGACGACGAGGTCCAGGGGCGCATCCAAGCGAGCTACGGCGAGAACTACAATCGCCTCGCGTCTGTGAAAGCGAACTACGATCCGGGAAACCTCTTTCGGGTCAACCAGAACATCGTCCCGGCCGCCTCTTGACGAGCGTGCCCTAAGACTGGCAAAAGGGCGCTTAACCTCCTCCAAGCCCTAAAAGCCGGTTCCAATTCTTGACCCCATTTGGTCATAAAGAGCTTCTGCGCGCAGTGCCGCCCTAACGCCGCAGTGACCTGCCGCGCCGAGGGCAGGCGAGCCAAGCGGTCCGCTCGACCGCATGAAATATTTGCATCCAAACAACAGGAAATTGTGAAGACGGACTCTCTTTCTGTGATGGTGGTAAAATAATTAGACGGTTTGCGATCACGTGCAGCAATTTCACAATGCACGGGCAAGAAGCATCTGCATTCGCAGGTGTTTTTTTCTTTTCCAAACGATAGTTTAATGTTGAATTGAATCCTTAAACTTTTTTACTATGTCTTCCAAAAAGATCATTACTGTATTTGGCGCTACGGGTGCGCAAGGCGGCGGTTTAATCCGTGCTATTTTAGCAGACAAAAACAGCGAGTTTACCGTTAGGGCCGTGACCCGCGACGCTAATTCTGATAAAGCCAAAGAACTGGCCGGTCTCGGAGCCGAGTTGGTCCAGGCTGATGTGGATGACCCGGCTTCTGTCAACAAGGCATTGGAAGGTGCTTACGGGGCTTACTTCGTTACATTCTTTTGGGCACATTTTTCCGCGGAAAAAGAAATAGCGGAGGCCAGGATGTTCGCGGAGGCGGCCAAGAAAGCCGGTTTGCAACATGCCATCTGGTCCACGCTGGAAGACACAAGGGAATTTGTACCATTAAGCGATAACCGTATGCCCACGCTGCATGGCAAATACAGGTGCCGCATTTTGATGGCAAGCGAGATCGGATAAACATTTCTTCACCGATGCAGGTGTGCCGACTTCTTCCTCCTGGCTTCTTTTTACCGGGATAATTTTATCTATTTCGGTACGGGCCCCAAACGGGGTGATATGGTAAACTGGCGCTTACCCTTCCGATCAGGAATGGTAAAATCGCCACATCGCGGCGGAAGATACGGCAAGTGTGCCTATGGAATTTTCAAAAAAGGAACAGCGATAATTCGGAAAAGGATCGGTATTCCCGGTGAACAACTCAGGAAATGAGATGGCTGAAGGGTTGAGCAAGGCTCTGGGCGAGCCGGTCCTGTGTAATAAAGTTCCTGCTGCAGTTTACCGGAGTTTTGGTTTTCCGGTAGCCGATGACCTGGGAAATATGTTCCAGTTCTATGATGAGTTCGAGCAAACATTGAATGCAACAAGGGATGTGGATCGTTCACGTGAGCTCAATCCTGAACTGATGAATTTTGAACAATGGCTCAGCAAATACGCCAGCAAGATCCCGGTTTGATCTTCCTGACAAAATTGTCACCCTGAGCACAAGCGAAGGATAAAATGAAGATTTGAAGCTTCTATTCCGACAAAGGAGGAATTTCTCTCACCCTCAAACCTCGTCGACGCTCGACAGTGGCTCGTGGGCGAGTTCGGCCATCCGAGCGAGCCCGCGCTCGGCGTGGTCGGCCAGGCGTGCGGCGGCGGCCTGCACCGCGGGATCGTCGCGTTGCGACGGTTCGATGCGCGCGGGGTTCAGGGCGCAGCCGTTGGCCCAGGCGGCGATGTCGGGCTCCGCGCCGTAGGTGCGCGCGGCGATGGTTCCACGAACCTGCATCCGCGCCCAGTTGGCGGGGCTGTCGGGGAGGGTGTTGGGCGGACACAACCGGTTGCGCTCTCGGTCGTCGTCGCGGGTTGCCTCCACGTAGCCGGCCAGCGCCGCGCAGAAGCACGGGAAGCCGACCCGGATCGTCTGGAGTCGGATCTTGTCCGGCCCCCAGACGGGAACCAGCGGTGGGTACTGCAGTCCGGAGGCGGCGCAGTGCACCACGAGCGAGCCCGGCGCCAGTGGGACCGACCCGTCGTCGAGGACGATCTCGCGGCGAGTCACGTGCTTGATGTGTCCGAGGCGAACGACGTGCTCGATGGTGCGGAGCAGATCGAGCTCCCATGCGCCGAGGGTGGGGGTCTTGGCCATCGTGGGAATGACGTCGCGGTCGATCCGAAGCATCACGCCGGCAGCTTCGAGGCGCAGGAAGAGATCGTCGAGCGACTCGGCGTCGGCGGCCGCCGCCATGGTGTCCGCCGCGAGCCCGAGCGCCACCGCCGGATCGGGCTGGACGACGGCGCGATTGAGCATCCAGGGGTCACGCGGGCGTACCCAGACGATGCGGTCGGGCTGCACGCCGTTCGCCAACAACCACACGATCCCGTCGGTGGCGGTCTTGCCGGAACCGACGATCACGTAGCTGTTCGGCGCCGCGGCCAACCGGGCGAGCTCGTTGATCGGCGACGACGCGGACGTCGTCGGCAACACCGAACGGCGGGGGTGTCGTCGCGGGGATCGTCGGCGACAGGTAGGTGGCGTCGACGACGCGGCGTCGCACGTCGACCTCCACGGTCTCGCCCGACACCCGGGACGTCACGAGATGGGAGGAGCCGTCCGTGTGATACTCGCTCCCCCCGAGGAAGGTGACGCGGCCCGAGCCGAGGAAGCGGCGATGCAGGATGTCGTCGTAGTAGGCCTGGATCTCCGACTGACGGGCCCGTTCCTGGAGCCCCGCCTCCGGGCCGCTCTGCTGCACGGCGCCGCTGCCGAGCACGGTCGACGCGACGCCGTAGAACAACGACGCCTGATGGAGCTGGACGAACGGATACGCGTCCTGCCAATGCCCGCCGGCCGCGTGGCGACGGTCGACGAGCGTGACGTGCACATCCGCGTGATCGATCAGGGCGTCCGTGAAGGCCATGCCCATCGCGCCCGCGCCCACGACGAGGTAGTCGGTCTCCAACGATCCCATCGCCATGGTGCTCGGCCTCCAGTCACGGATAGGAATTTGGTTTTTGGGGTCAGGAGCAGAACGTCTCCTTCCAGCTTTGGTTTCGGAGCGGAAACGGACTTTCGACCAGCTCTTTGGAGTTTGCAGAATCCCCGAGCGGCTGTCAACGCCGTTTCGGGCTTCTCTCGCTGGTTCGGGCGCGTCTTGGGCTTCCGGGTGGCCGGGCCGGGCGCCAGGAAGCAAGAACGGGCCGTCTCCGAAGGCTCTTTGGCGCTCAGAAGGGCGGAGACAACGTCTTCCTCTTCCACGGCGGGCAAGTCGTTGTAGATCGGCTCGTAGACGGACTCCTGGAGCGGCGGACCGCGCGAGGGCGTCGGGGAGTAGGCCCAGATGCCTGAGAATTCTTCCGATGACGCGGTCCTCCTCGGATCTCCAAACCAAGCGAGAACAGCATCCAGAAATTCGTCTGCGGACGAAGCGCTTCCGCTTGTGCCCTGTCTATAGAAAGACCACCCAAAAACGAGTAGCACGCTGACGTGTTCGCCGAGCCATTCGGGCTCCACGCTGATTTCGCCCTCCAGCGACTCGGCGATCGTCTTCACGCTCCTCATGGCCGACGGCGGGAGCCGTGTGCCGCGGCTCCTGCGCCGGCCTGTATTGGCCCAACTGTCCTCCTGGCTGCGAAAACATACGCTAACGACGCGCTAAAACGCGCTATTGCCGTCGCTTTTTGCATTTTTAGGACTGAAAATCCTATTCTACGCATTATTGACCCCGCGTTAACACCGATTTTATTCCTAAACGTGCTTTCACCCGCTACTGTT
>CAWASQ010000082.1:0-7862 GCA_963784465.1 uncultured Verrucomicrobiae bacterium | reverse complement strand
CGGACGTTTCTTACGCCGCCCATGCGAGGAAACATGCTACCTGGACTCCCCGCAATCGGTTGTCGAGGAGGATCCTCCTTCTCGAAGGTCGCGTCGCGACTCTTCCCGTCCCGAGAAGGGGTGGAAAAACTTATGCCAACCAAACCAACAACAACCTGACAGACCATGAGCACTGTGTCGAAAATACAGAAATCAACGGCATCGATGTCGATGCACTTACTCGAGCGCTCGAATCTATCGCCGCAGATCCATCCACGGGGCAAACTCGTTGGGAAGTGACCACGCGCTGGCGTGGCGGAACGCGGTCTGACACCGCGGTCAAGGCGTACTATATCGGCGGCCAGCGTGTCACAAAGGACTTCACCATCCGCGTTGACGAGCCCTATGAACTTTGCGGCACCAACCAGTTTGCCAACCCGCAAGAATACCTGCTCGCCGCCCTCAACGCGTGCATGATCGTCGGTTACTCGGCTGTCTGCGCCCTACAGGGCATTGAACTCGAAGAACTCAGCATCGAAACCGCGGGAGATATCGATCTGCGCGGCTTTCTCGGCATCGATTCTTCAGTGAAGCCGGCTATGACCGCTTGCGCTACACCGTCCATATCAAGGGCGATGCCACGCAGGAACAGTTCGAAAAAGTCCACGAAATTGTCAAGGCGACTTCGCCAAACCGCTTCAATGTGGCCACCGCAATCGCGCTCAGTAGCCAGCTGGTGGTCGAAAGCTAAACCAAAAGGCGGGTTGCCGGAAAAGCACCGGTCTGCCGCCCGAACCGTAATCTTTAAGTCAATCCATTATCACAAACAAACCATGAACGCACTTCTTAGCAGGCCAGTCTTTGAGCACGCCGTTTCGATGGGCCTAAACGCAACGTCAAGCAATTCGGAAAGGAAAAAATCCTGTCAACGCTTTCCAACCGGATTATTCGCGGAACTCAGGGATTTCCTGGTTATGCATGTGACGCATCACCAATCCAGTCAACACGTTACGTACTTCCCTGAGCTCGTTCGCGCATCGGGCGGGCATGCATTCGATGCCCATTGGAGCTGATCAGGTGCGCAAGAAAGTCCGAACCGAAATCAGCAACGCCCGGAGCGTCTCCCAGGCACTTCCAATGTTATTTGCTTTGGAGAGGGCCTGGGCCCAAAGCCTGGCTTTGAGATCTCTTCGGCATCCCTTTCAATTGAAGCGTGCAGAACAGGCGCAGGGCCGTCTCCACAACCGTCGCACAAGAATTTCGGCTCAATTGCAACGCAAACTCACACACAGTAAAACCGACTTTTGAATATGCGGCTTCCGTGTTAACCCTCGCATTCAGCACGGATCCGCCCGTGCGCTGGATGTATCGCGACTCTTGTCAATACGTGACGTACTTCCCGAAGTTTGTAAGGGCGCTGGCCGGTCGGGCTTTGGAACATGGTACGATTGACTCCCTCGAGGGATGCCCAGCCGTCGCCTTTTGGCTCCCAGCCGGCGTTCAGCCAGATGAACAAGCTCTGATAGCCTTTGCGAAACAAAGTGTTTCCGAGGCGCTGCAGGAAGATATGTTTGCCCTATTCGAAAAGATGGGCAGTTCTCATCCTGCGGAGCCCCATTGGTATTTGCCGCTCATTGGCGTCGATCCGGCTTGGCACGGAGCGGGCTACGGCTCGGAATTGTTGAAGCGTGGTCTAGCCCGGTGCGATTCCGATCGCGTGCCGGCCTATCTCGAAGCCACAACTCCCAGAAATCGCTCCCTCTACGAACGCCTCGGATTCGAACAAATTGGAACAATCCAGGTGGGGTCGTCGCCTCCCATCTTTCCAATGACGCGCAAACCGCGATGATGATGATGTCGCGCCAGCCGATATCGCGATAGATTCGACGCAGTGCGGGGGCGCGTCGTCCTTAGGGGGCCTGCGTCGGGCGGAGAGTCTCACGCCGTCTTGCAATCCTCCGGGACAGAGATAGAGTTGTGGATTCAGCCAATAGCGGCTTTCGACATATGAGCATAAGCATTCTGGATTCTGCACGGCTCGACGATATCGAGTTTAGCAATGATGAAATCGCCCGTTACTCGCGGCATCTTATCATGCCGGAGGTAACGCTCGACGGACAGAAGAAGCTGAAGGCGGCCAAGGTGCTTTGTATCGGAACGGGAGGACTCGGATCCCCCATTGCCTTGTATCTTGCGGCCGCGGGGGTCGGCACATTGGGACTCGTTGATTTCGATATCGTCGATTTCTCGAATTTGCAGCGTCAAGTGCTGCACGGCACAAAAGATGTCGGCCGCAAGAAGCTCAACAGCGCTCGCGACCGCATCAAGGACACCAACCCCAACGTCCACGTGGTCTTGCACGATGCCATGTTCCGAAGCGAGAATGCCATGGAGATCGTCGAGCCCTATGACGTCGTCATCGATGGCACAGACAACTTTCCGACCCGGTATTTGTCGAACGACGTCTGCGTGTTCCTGAACAAACCCAACATCTACGGCTCGATTTTCCGGTTCGAGGGCCAGTGCACGGTTTTTGCGCCCAATCTTGGCGGACCCTGTTACCGGTGTCTCTATCCGGAGCCGCCACCGCCCGGGATGGTGCCGAGTTGCGCGGAAGGTGGCGTGCTAGGAGTCTTGCCTGGCGTCATTGGTGTAATGCAAGCGATTGAAGCCGTAAAGCTCATCGTGGGAATTGGCGAACCGCTCGTCGGCAGGCTGGTGCACTTCGATGCGTTGAAGATGAAATTCCGCGAGTTCAGGGTCCGCAGGGATCCCGCGTGCCCGCTCTGCGGTGAGAACCCGACGGTCACGGAGTTGATCGATTACGACCAGTTCTGCGGAATTCCGCAGGCGCAGGCCGCCGAAGAGGCGGAGCCTCCCGTTCCGGAGATCTCGGTCGAGGAGCTGAAAGCGAAAAAGGATCGCGGTGACAAGTTTGTGCTGCTCGACGTGCGCGAACAGTATGAATACGACATCGCCAAGATTCCCGGCTCGCAGCTTATTCCCTTGGGCGAGTTGCCCTCGCGCATGAGTGAGCTCGACAGCGCGGATGAGATTGTCATCCACTGCAAAAGCGGAATGCGCAGCGCCAAAGCGCTTCGCCAGCTTCAGAAGGCCGGCTTTGCCAAGCTATTCAATGTCGAGGGCGGAATCAGCGCGTGGGCCGATCGGGTCGATTCCAACGTGCCCAAATATTAGGCCAGGCTCCTTTGGCGCACCGTCGTTCGCCGAACGAAGACGGTTGCGAGCGCAATCATCCCGACGCCCATCAAACCGAGCGTGCCCGGTTCCGGAACGACTTGGAAGATATCGCCGCTTTCGGTTGTGAGGTAAAGTTCTCCATTCGCATCCTCGCCAAATGAAGTGAGCGCGTGAGAGCGCCTTCGTCGGGCTGCCGGGCATCGGTCCAGTCGAGGACTTCGAAGGCTCCGGTCGAATCAAAATCCAACGACCAGATCCGGCCAAGGAGGTAGTCGCCAAAGAAATATTGCCCATAAAGCTGAGGGGCAAGCGTGCCCCGGTAAACGTAGCCCCCGATTACGACGTATCCCTGGAGAGGGCCTTGAACTAATCGTAACGCGCTGTATAAGAGTATATATAACTTCCACGTGCCACGATCAGCACAATAGGAAAGTTTCTGCCTGCAGCAAAACTCGCATAACCAAACCATGTCCGTAATCGTAAATTGGATCGATCGCGCCTGGAAGCGCTCCTCCGCCAGAAGGGGTTTCGATCGTTCCTTCCCGCAAGTCCCACCCATAGTTGGCTCCGCCGTTGAAGCTCGCCGGTTGAAAATTGACTTCCTCCCGCGAGTTCTGGCCTACGTCTGCGATGAAGAGATCTCCCGTTTGTCGGTCGAAACTGTTCCGGTACGGATTTCTCAACCCGTAGGCCCAAATTTCCGGGGCGTAGCCGCTTGCGGACACGAAGGGATTGTCTGCAGGGACCGTGTAGGAAGGACCGGTCCCCGAAGGATTCACACTAATCCTCAAAATCTTTCCGAGCAGCGAATCGGGCTTCTGGGCGTTGCCGTCCGGATCGTAACTGCCTCGCCATCGCCTGTCGCGATATAAAGATTCTTATCTGGTCCAAAGGCAATCCAGCCTGCTTTATGATTTGGGAAAGCAGGCTGATTAATCGTCAGAATGACTTGCCCGCTAGTTGGATCTGCGAGCTCGGGACGCGCCGATACGCTGTACTGGCGAATTTCGGTATCCCCGACAGCGTTGATGAGATCGACATAGAATTTTCCGTTGGTGGCATAGTCAGGGTGAAACGCTAGCCGTAGCGAGCGACCTCATACCGCCGAGGTGAACTGGGTGGGTGTGTCTGCGTGCTGCGGAGTTCCGGGCGGCAGCACGGGGCGTTCTCCGCGGGGAAGGATCCGGGGATGCCTTCTCCGCTCATTCGGGTGTAGCCTTTAGGTCTGAGTCAACGACGAGGAGGTCAATCATGGCTGACTATTTCACTCTGCTGCGAGACCGGGTAACACTCAAGTGTCGTTCCATCGACCGCATCTTCTTGCAGGCCTATGTGCCGAAACTGCAGACGGTGGGCCAAGTCTGTACTTTTCTACGTTGGCAGCGAAGATTCCCGATTCCTTCCTCGGCCGCCTTTGGCAAGATTGGCGATGCTTATGTAGAAGCCATCTATTGTTATGCCAAGGCGCACAACATTCCGGTGGTGCGCTTCGAGAAAGGAGAGGACAAGGAGAAAACGGCGCGTCCGTTTCTGGAGGTCGCCGCTCGCGAAGGCAAGGACCGAGTCGTCTTGATTGGCATCTGGCTATAGGAATGGCCTACGAGTTTACTAGGGAGTGGCTTTAGGCGCGGGCGAGGGGTGTGGGGTGGCTTACACTATCCAGTGGTAGCGGGGGAACTGGCGGCGGTAGGGTGCCGGGGGGTGTCGACCCTTTTCAACATGCTTCGCGCCCCCTCACGCAATCGCGCAAGAGTCGCGCTGTCAACGCGAAACTCAACGTGTGCATTCGCGTGCTTCTCGGGTTCGTTCCAACCACACATCTTGGCCAGCATCTCAGCAGCCTTGAGGCCGTCGGCGGTGCGAGCCTCTAGCAAGCGGGCGCGAGTTGCCTTGACAATGTTGTGAGGATCCCGATCAGTTCATCCCTCGTTAGGGCGGCCATCTCAACCTTGCGCTCATTCCTGGCCTGCAGTTCCTCGATTCTCCTTGCCACTTTTGCGCGAGGATGCCCGCCACCGGCTTTTTGTTGGCCTGACAAGCTGGAACCTGCCGAGAGGCTGATAGCCTTAGCCATGCGTTCGGCGTCACGCATCTGGGCAGCGAGAAATCTAAATGCGAAATCCGCAGCTTCCTGCTCTGAGCCACAGAAGACGAAGGAACAATAACGTAAGGTCGACGCCGCGATTGTTCCGGTGATTGCGTTGTGACTAATCCCCCTGCTGGCAGCGCATAGGTCAGCCAGAGTGCCTTCGACCACAACCACCAACTTCCAAACGTAGCGCCCGCGCCTTAGTTCCTTTTCGAAGCGTTCCCGGCTTGCACCCATACAATTAACCAGATCGCTCGGGGTCTTTCGTTCCACAACGGCACCTTCTGGAATTGCTGAAAGCGCAACGTCCCCGGTTTCCAATTTCCCGCGTTCTATCTCCCAGCCAGCGGGTAGAAACTTCGTCCAGGGATGAGGCCAAGGGTCACGGTTATCGACCGTCACTCTCACTTGGCCGTCCGATAGAGCCTATCAAACTCCTCAACATCCCCTGGATTGCTGAAGTCAAAGACATCCTCAGGATCAAAGGCCGACATGAGAAAGACCGCGTGCTCCTCTAGTGTTCGAGGCTGGGCGCTACCGGTGAGGACCTTGGCGCTCCACCGCGTAGTGGCACTGCCCGCAACGGGCCACGAAGAGGGATGCTTGGAGTAAAGGCCCATTCTTATGCGGCAGCGTAAAATAGCGAGATGGATAATCACGCCGCAACGTAATGAATTGCGAATCACTTAGTTAAAAAAAGTGCCTAGATATAATCATGCCACCAAAAGGAAAATCATATCTCAGGCTCCTGACAGGAAATTAACTTGAACCCTAGCGTAATGATTTAGTTTATTTCGAAATGTTTTTGCATCGCATCAGAGGGCTTTGGAATGCCTATCACGGTTTCCTCGCGGTTGTCCTGACCGTCGTCTTCTGGACGTACCTTGTCTTCATGACGGTTGTTTTCAGGGACATTACCGAGGGCTATCCGCGCTTCATCCTCTATAATCTCGCGGGGATTGTCGGGTTGGTCATTTCAGCGATACGCGGTCGATTCGGCGGCTGCCCGGCTGTTGGCGGGAGGTTTTGTGGAGTGTCACACCCTGGCCTTCAAGCAAACCGTGTATGTCGGTGTGACGATACTTATCGTCGTAGTCGCCGCCATGGACCCGGAGGTATCCCGCTTCTTCAAGCTGTCACTGTTGTTCGGCTTTTTGGGCATACTTTACATCGTTTTTCTGCTCTGCCATCTCGTAGTTCCGAAGCGTCTGGCCGATGCGCTCTTTTCGTCGGAAGAGTATGAGCAACGGACGTTGTTGATCGGTCCGGTTGACAAAGCGCGAGGCATCTCCAAGTGGATCGAGGAGACCGCAGCTTTTGGGTTTGGAATGAAGGGCAGCGTGAGGACTGATGATGAGGAGGAAGAATCGCGGATCTTGCACGTCTCGCGGGTGTCGGACGTTTCGATGCTTGAGCGCATTATCAGAAACGAAGGCATAAAGCAGATTCTGCTCCTGGAAATTCCGCTCGATCCGGAAGCGCTTGGCCTTGTCGTCAATGCCGCAAACAAGGCAGGTGTCCGCCTCCTCGTGGTCAATAACCTTGATGAGATTTTCAATCACGACATCACCCTGTTCAATCTGCATGACAAGAGATTCATCGGTTTGAGGGATGAACCTCTTGAAGATCCGGTAAGCCGAATCCTCAAGCGAACCATGGATCTGGCGTTTAGCCTCCCCGTCGTGCTCTTCGTCCTGCCCCCGCTCTGTCTCGTCGTAAAGATCTTTCAGGCCATGCAATCTCCCGGCCCGCTTTTTCTACCGACAAACCCGCGCAGGAGCAGGCCAAGCGGCCCTTTCCGCATCTTCAAATTTCGAACCATGCGGATCGACAAGAGGACAGTTCCTTCAAGCAGGCGACAGCCGGTGAACCTCGCATTTATCCGATGGGACGAATCCTACGAAAAACGAGCCTTGATGAGATACCGCAGTTTCTCAATGTGTTTTTCGGCGACATGAGCGTTGTGGGTCCGCGTCCCCACATGATCATTCACAACAGGCGATTCAGCGAGATCATGGATCAATACCACGTTCGACTTTCGCCAAACCGGGAATTACCGGTCTTGCGCAAATGAGCGGCTATCGGGGGGAAGCGAAAAATGATCAAGATGTGATCGAACGCGCGAAGCTCGACATCAAATATATCGAGAACTGGTCGCTCCCTTGGGATTTCTGGATCATTTTCAAAACAATGCTTCGGGTCGTCAGACCTCCCAAGACGGCCTATGAATAGGACACGCACTGGCGGGAGTGCTATGCGTGCGGGAGGGAAAGTTCTGACGAGGGAGGTCACCTTACGGTTATCACAGTATCCGCCGCCAAAGAGCGTGAAGGAGGGCATAACGTTAAGGGAGTTAGCGAAATGGCCATGGCCACCAACAAATGCCTAATGAAGCTGCCGAGTATCTGGCGCGAAGCTCTCATTGGGCTCACCTGATGCGTCTCACCCTTGAGATGGGGTCGAAGGATTTCCACCTCTCGCTTGCCATGCCATCCTTACTACCGGGCTGACTGAACTGAACGCAATCGGCGAGCGAAGATTCCACCTGCGTCTCAGCCTCGGAATGGCTCCTTAGTTCAAATAGATTCTGGAG
>CAWASQ010000081.1:0-37987 GCA_963784465.1 uncultured Verrucomicrobiae bacterium | reverse complement strand
ACCCGGATTCGAACCGGGGACCTACTGATTACAAATCAGTTGCACTACCGCTGTGCTATGCTGGCGAAGGATTGAGAGAAAATGATGGCACGGCAAAGGCTGGCGGGCAAGGCGATCCGAATCGTCAGCGGAGGACAGACAGGTGTTGATCGCGCCGCATTGGCGTGGGCGATCCGGCGCGGTGTGCCCTATGAGGGTTGGTGTCCGAAAGGACGGCGGGCGGAGGACGGAACGATTCCTTTACGCTACAAGCTTCGCGAGACACCATCGGCCCGATACTTCCAGCGCACCGCATGGAATGTGCGCGATAGCGACGCAACGGTCATCTTTTCAGGATCGCCACGGCTGCTGGGAGGGTCGCGGAGGACACTCGAACTGTGCCGGATTTTGGGAAAGCCCGTGCTTCGCCTCGCGAGCGATCTTCTCACCGTTTCCGAGAACGCAGCCCTCCTGAGGACATTCCTGCGCCGGCATCGCGTGGGCCTCCTGAATGTTGCCGGCCCCCGCAAATCGCAGGAAGATCGAAACGACCGGTTTGTGCAACGGGTTCTCGACGTGACTTTCGGGTTTACCTCAGGCTCGGAGCAGGTTAGACGCGGCCTGTGAATCTGAAGTTCTGGCACGCGGCAGCGCTCAGCGGAGCGCTGCTGAGTGGTTGCATCACGCCGCCGCCGGCCCCGCGCATCGTGCGACAGAATGAATCGAAACCGCCCGACACCGGACCGTTCTGGTGGGGCATCTCTTCCAGCGCTTTCCAAACCGAGGATCGCGGAGAGCCTCCCGGTTCGTCGAACTACTTCAAGACCGATTGGGACATGTTCGCCGAATCAAAGCGCGTTCCCCCGAAAGGGGATGATGCAAAATTCAGCTGGAGTAACTTTGACCGGGACCTGGAGGCACTGAAAAAGATCGGTGTGACCCACTATCGATTCAGCGTCGAATGGGCGCGAGTCGAACCGGAACCGGGACGTTATAACGAGGCAGCCATCCGCCGTTACGCCGACATGGCAAGAAAGCTTAAGGCAGCGGGCATTGAACCCGTGGTCACGCTCTGGCACTTCACGTTCCCCAGTTGGCTGGTGACCAAAGGCAGTGCAGGCAAGTCCCGCTGGCTGCATCCCCTTTATCGTGAACGCTGGCCGCTCTATGTGCAGAAGGTCACGAAAGCGCTCGCCCCGACCGTGCGCATCTACGCGCCGCATAACGAAGCGAATGGCGACATGGCACTCGGTTACATCAGCGCGACCTGGCCGCCAGGGTTGTTGCTCGACTTTGGAAAACATGCAGCTGCGATGCGGCAGAGTGTCTGGGGGTTCCGCAAGGCTGCGGAGATCATCCGAGAGAACCGCAAGGACGCCCTCGTCCTCAACATCACGGCGCAACCCTACTGGTATTGGGGGGTTTGGGATCCAACGCGGGCCTATTACAACTTCATGCAGCGGCTGAACCTCACCTACCTCGACCGGACATACGACGTCAGCGATTTGATCGGCTTCAATTACTACTACAGCGAATATGCCGACTTCACCGCGCTGGTCGCACTCAAAGCCCGGCGAGGGCGCAACTACAGTCTGCTCGGCTGGGTGATTCAACCACGCTCACTTTACAAACAAATCCTGACCCTCAGTCGACGGTACAAGAAGCCCATCGTGATCACCGAGAATGGAATCGCCACATCCAAGGACGTCAAGCGCGTGCGTTACCTCTTCAATCACATGCTGGAGGTCAAGGAAGCAATCGACGAAGGCCACGACGTGCGGGGTTATTTTGTCTGGACGCTCGTGGATAACTACGAATGGCACCATGGGTACAAGGCCCCTTTTGGTTTGTCGCGCATGGATCCGATAACCAAACGCCGCCTCTTGCGGCCTTCCGCGCTCTTTTACAAGGGCATCATCGGCACCTCGAAGGAGGCTTCGATGCTCGACGAAGTCTCCACCAAGCCCGAGCTTCCTCCGGGATTCATCGAGCGCTGAAAGACTTCGTCGCCAATTCGCCACAGGCAAAGCTGAAAACCCTCGCGGCGAGACGCTGATTTCCGACCGTGGGCACACGGTCGCTAAGAGCTCGCCTCGCTGGCGCAAGCGAGCGAGCTCTCGGCGCAAACTTCCCTTGAAAAACCGAAAGGATCTCTCGCCAGTCTCCGAAGGCGTCAGGCTTCACATGCTTCATCTAGTTCCCGCGCTTCCCGGCGAATTCGAGCTCGGATCACCCTGGAGCCCAAGACGCCCGAAGCATCGCCCTTCATTTCATAGACACCCTCGGTGCGCGGCTCGAAATGATCTTCTCATCCTGCCAACGACTGCCTGATTCAGGTCGAACGGACGGGTAAAGAGCAACGCGATGGAAAGCACATCCACGCTGAGGACGTGCGCGAATATCTGCATCAGCGACACGGCATAACTGCGGACATGGTAGCGATCAAGACCAGCGAGAAAGATGAGGTGAAAGAAGTGGATGATGTCGGCGGGCTGCTTTCGCGGAATGCTCCGACCCGCTACATCATCACCAAACAGGCATTGCAGGAGGGCTGGCGGCTTCATCTTTTTCGGCTCAACGGAAAAGTTGGAGCGAGTTGGTGCCGTTCATGACGAGCCGGAGCATGCGATTCGAGGTCATAGACGAAGATGGTTGGAAGGCACGCCTAAGCGAGTTGCTTGCCTGGCCGGGCTCTCCAGAAAATGACGCGCCGACTCGTTGAGCTCGTCGACTTGCACAAAATCGCGTGACCCTACCGTCACAGGCTGAGCGTCAACACAGTTTCCTTCACAAGTCACGAATCCGCAACGTTTTGTGGACGTGAGCTACACTGAAACTCTCATCGGCATGAGAACATAAAGAAACGGCGTGTTGATCTTGATCACGCCGGGACTCATCTCATCGATGAGCTCGAGGTGGATCTCGTCGCTCGCAAGATTGCGGAGCGGATCCATAAGAAACTCGGGATTAAAAGCGATGGAGAAATCGCGCCCGCGATAGACGACCGCCAGCGCCTCCCGCGCCTCTCCCACCTCGGGCGTGTTGGCCGTGATGTCGATGTTGTTGCGGGAAAAGCCCAGGCGAACCGAGCTGGTCTTGTCATTGCTCAGCAAGGATACGCGCCGCACGCTGTTGAGAAGGGCTTCACGCTCGATGGTGACGCGTTCCTTGGCCTCGCCGGGAATGACCTGCCTGTAGTTCGGATAGTTGCCCTCGACAAGTTTGGAAACCAGCTGCGACCCGTTCAACTCAAAGGAGACGAGGTTCTCGCTCACCGCAATCTGCATTTCCCCATCCTCGCCGAGCAACCGCTGGAGCTCCGTCACGGCCTTTGTCGGAACGATGAAGTCGCGCTCGTGACTGTGGGGAAATTCCAGGTCGCTATCGAAAAGCGCGAGACGGCGACCGTCCGTCGCAACGAGGGTAAGCTTGTTTTCCTTGAAGGAAAAAAGAATGCCATTCAGCACGTAGCGGGTTTCGTCGACAGAAATGGCGTAGGAGGTCCTTCGCAGGCCATTTTTGAGCTCGGATTGCCTGATCGTATACACCTTGGCGTCCTTGAAGGACGGAAACGGCGGGAATTCCTCCTGGGGGAGGCCGTAGATCTTGAAGAAGCTCGATCCGCACCGGATTGTTGAGATGTTCTTCGCGTCGGTCTCAAGCGTGATTTCCGAGGCGGGAAGCTCCCTCACGATGGCGGAGAGCCGGCGGGCGGGCAACGTCGTTGCACCCGGCTTTTCCACCTGGGCGGCAACCTCGCAGCGCACGGAAACCTCCAGATCGGTCGTGGTGAGACGCAGGCCGGTCTTCGACGTTTCGAGCAGAGCGTTGGTGAGAACGGGCAGAGTGGAACGCGTGCTGACCACATTTTGGATCCGTTGCAGACCGTCGAGGAGGGCTTCTTTGGTGACTGCGAACTTCATGCTCTTGAGTGGAAAGGTCTCATTTATTGGGCCGACCGTGCGAAGTCAACATTAGTCCAATACGGCAATCCCCTTTCGCATGGAGACGGCTGCCTGAAAGCTCCCGCCCTATCGGCTATCGCTGGAGCTGACTGTCAAGGAGACGGATGACGTGGCGAGTCTGTTCGTCCTCTTCGACGCGACGTTTGACCAGTTTGCAGGCATGAATCACGGTGCCATGGTCTTTGCCGCCGAATGCGTCACCGATGTCGCTTAGGGAACTGCTGGTCAGCTCCCGCGAGAGGAACATGGCTACCTGCCGGGGAAACGCGATATTTGCGGGACGTCGCTTGCTGGTCATGTCCGCGAGCCGCACATCGAAATGCTCTGCAACCTTCCGCTGAATCTGCTCGATGGTGACCGCCCGCCGAGCCTGCTCCTGAAAGATATCTCGGAGCAGATTTTCAATGACTTCGCGGGTGATTGCCCGGTCGCTCAGCGATTTGTAGGAAGCCACCCGCATGAGCGCTCCCTCCAGACGGCGGACGTTGTTGCGAATGCGGTCGGCGAGAAATTCGATCACCCACGCATCAAGCGCGATGTTCAGGCCCTCGGCCTTCTTTTTCAGAATGGCGATGCGTGTCTCGATGTCCGGGGGCTGAAGCTCGGCGGTCATGCCCCACTCGAACCGGGAAACGAGGCGGTGCTCGAGTTTCTCGATCTCGCTCGCCGGACGATCACTGGAGAGGACGATTTGCTTGTGGCCGTCGTGGAGGGTGTTGAAGGTATGGAAGAATTCCTCCTGCGAGCGTTCTTTGCCGGCGAGGAACTGGATGTCGTCAATCATTAGGATGTCCGCATACCGATACTTCTTGCGAAACTTCACCAGCGTTCCGTGTTGGATGGCGTCGATGAACTCGTTGGTAAACTGCTCGCTGGAGAGATAGACGACGCGCGCGGGCTTTTGATTGGCGATTACGAAGTGGCCGATCGCCTGGAGCAGGTGGGTCTTGCCCAATCCGCTTCCACCGTACACGAAAAAGGGATTGTAGGTCTTGGCGGGCGTCTTGGCGATAGCAATGGCGGCCCCGTGAGCGAACTGGTTATTGGACCCGACGACAAAGGTGTCGAAGGTGTTCCTTGGATTCATGCCAGTGGTCGTCTGGCTCTGCGCGCGTTCCGGGGAAACGGCACGAGGGGGCGGAGACTCTGCAGGCGCAGCGGAAAACGATGCATCGAACTCCCCCGAGCCGGGAGCGATAAACTGGATCTTCCGAGGACTGCTGAGCACTTCCGAAGCGGCGTCCTGGACAAGACGAAGATAATTGCTCTCGATAAAGAACTGGTGAATCGGATTCGGCACTCGAAAAACAAGTTTCAGCCCATCATCGGAAACCACGTCCACGCCGTGAAACCATCGCTCGTATCCGTCGGCGCTGATCCGTTGCCGGATAAGCCTGGAGACCGACGTCCATATGTCTCCGCAATTCAATGTCATAGAAAGTTATGCACGAGATTTCTGCCAGCCCCAACAGACGGATACCGGAGTTTGACCGCAGCAAGAACAACCAAAAAAGCAGCAGACGCCAAGTTTTTTCCGGAAATTCTCTTGGAGAATCTCATTGTAAGATGCTATGAACAACTGATTTATAAGTATAAGCGCTGACCGGTTCGTTTGAGACCATCCCTCGAAAACCCTCTTCCTTCATATGCAGTAGTGTAGGCGCCGTCTTTGATTGAATTTGGGGGATTCAACATTTTCACAAGTTGTTCACACGCGACCCCGCACTTGGGGCTGCACGCGGCGTGAGATTAAAAATCCGCGGGACGATACCTCAAGAAAAAAGGGGCGAACGGACCGAAAGAAAACTTCGCGTTCGGCGAGCAAATTGCTTGACGAGCCGAAAAATCAAGACGCCATCGGCCTTTGCCGCTCGAGGTAGTTCTCGGCGGCGCGAACCCGAAATTCGGGCGTTTTGAAACAAGCGGCTACGGCGAAGGTGACGACAGCGCCGAATGCGATGCGCCAGGGAAACTCGATCCGGGGCAACCAGGCGGGCGCCCAAAGTGCGGCGCGGGCCTCGCCGGGACCCGGCGGATGCAGGAGAGTCCAGAGATCATTGTGCAAACCGCTGAGAACCGCGACGACCAGAAACCCGCAGATCATCGCGAAGAGGTTTCCCGCTTCGCTCCCGCGACGCTTGGTGAGAAGGCCCACGAGGAAAACTCCGAGCAGCGAGCCGTAGGTGTATCCGAAAATTCCGAGAACGATTGGGATGATGCGCGCGTTCAGGACGATCTTTGCGTAGGCGGTCGCGGAACCGATGAGGATGAGCAGCACCGAGAAAACGACTGTGCTGATTCGCGCCGCGCGAACGATCTGAGCTTGAGACGCCCCTTTGCGGAGGTAGGGCCGATACCAATCCTCGGTGAAACTCGTGGCGAGCGCGTTGAGCGCGGTGCTGAGCGAACCCATGGCGGTGGCAAAAATGCCCGCGATGAGCACACCGCGAAGACCCGGCGGAAGCTCGTGGACGATGTAGTAGGCAAATGGCGCATTCTTGCCCGGCTGTTGGTAAAATGCCCAAAGCAGGATTCCGACAAAAAGGAACGCAAGCACCAGAGGGAGGTCTGCGAAGCCCGACAGAATAAGCGACAGGCGGCTCCTGTGATGATCCTTCGCGGTGAGCATGCGCTGGACCATATCCTGATCCGTGCCATGGGTGGCGAGCGTTGTGAACGTGGACCCGATAAGCGCCGCCCAAATGGTGTATTCGCTTTCGAGGATGCCGCGCACATTGTCCCAAAAACTTCTTTCGGGCTCCAGGCCGCTCGAGAAGAACTGCCAATCCTCCGGTTGGTCGAGTGTTGCGGTCACGGCCTGCCAGCCCCCGGGCATCGTTCGCAGCAGGGACCATATGGCAAAGCCAAGAGATCCAAACATGATGCAAGCCTGGATTACATCGGTCCAAACCACCGCTTTGATCCCGCCAAGCGCGGTGTAAAGAGCCGTCAAAGCCGTGATCGCGGTGAGCGCGATGATGTACACCCAGACCTGCTGCCAGACCGTGAGGGTCTCCCCGGTGACCATTTCATAGCCCATCACGAAGACGATCGCCGCCACGTAGAGCCGCGTTCCGCTGGCCAGAGCACGTGTGATCAGGAAGATTGCCGAAGCGGTATCTTTCGTCCTTACTCCAAAGCGAAGCAGCAGGTACTCGTAAATCGAGACGACCCGGAAGTCGTAATAAGGCTTGATGAAAACATAGGCGATGATGACTCGCGCGAGGATGGTGCCAAGCGCCAGCTGCGCGTAAGTGAAGTTGCGCTTTTCGTAGCCTTCGCCCGGAGCGCCAAGAAATGTCGCCGCGCTGATCTCGGCAGCGAGGATTGAGGCGAGAACCGCCCACCAGGGAATGTTGCGATTTCCTACGGCGAAGCTCTCGAGGTCTTTGCTCCCTCGGCCCTTGTAGAGCCCAATAGCGATGATTATGGCGAAGTAGAGAAAAACAATGAGACCATCGAGGAACAGGCCTGCCATCGAATCCGGAGCCATAAGCGCCTTGCCGCCTCAGTTGCCGGCGGCGATCGGCTTGAGGAGGATTTTCGAATTGCGCCCGCTGGCTTCGTATCGGAGGCGGCGCTCATCGGGAAGCACTTCGGCAGAGGACTCGACAAAGCCCCCTTTCTGCTGAAGATAGCTGAACGCTTGAGTTGAGAGCGCAAAGAGCCGCTTCAGACCTTTTTCGCGCGCCAGATTCTCCGCGAAGGCCATGAGCTTGCGGCCGTATCCCTGATTCTCGTGCGCTTTGCTCACGTAGAGGCAGGCAAGCTCGCCCGCCGCATCCTGAGGATAGACATGCAGCGCCACGCAGGCGACCGGGCTTCGGTCGATTTCAAGCAGCCAGTAATCCTCGAGACGCTCGAGAATCTCCGAGCGCGTCCGGCGCACGAGTTCCTCGCTGCGGACCGACTGCCGGATAAGGGAAATCACGGCACGGACGTCTTTTTTGAAGATGCGCCGGATCTGCTGGTATTCGTTGGAATAAACCATCGTGCCGAAGCCGTCGTGGCTGAAGATCTCGGTAAGCAGCGCCTCATTGATCCCTCCATCAAGAAGATGCACGCGCGGCACACCCTGCATGCAAGCGCGCGAGGCGCATTCGAGCTTGGAGGCCACGCTTTGAGACAAATCCTCGCGCTGCTTTCTTAGCAATTCCATGGTCTCTTGGACGGAAAGCTGGCGTGGGAGGCCCGGGCGCCCGGCGAAAGCACTGCTCGGAGCCAGGTAAATGATCTTTGCCGCCGAGAGTTCCTCGCCGACCTCAACAGCCGCGGCGTCGGAGTTCACCCGGTAGGTGCGGCCCTCGCCATCGAAGCCCAGAGGAGGAATTACGGGCACGATGCCCTCGTCGAGCAGCAGGCGCAGCGGCTTGACGTCCACGCGTTCGACCCGTCCCGTAAACTGATGGTCCGTGCCGCCAAGGATTCCGGCAGGATGGGCGATGATCGCGTTGACGTAGGCCGCCCGCAGGTCCACGGCGGAGAGGCCCTCCATGATCTGATTCGTCAAGCGGATCGCCGCGTCGATGCTGACGCGCAGGGTCGCCTCATCGGTAACGCCCGTCCCGTCCACGTTCGTCGGGTTCAAGCCCTGTTCTTCGGCCAGCCGAAGAATCTGGTGGCCCGCGCCGTGGACCAGAACCACCTTCACGCTCAGGGAACGCAGCACCGCAAGGTCCAACAGAATGTTGGGAAAGTTGTCCGAAGCGGCCACCGCTCCGTCGATGGCAATCACAAAGACGCGCTCCCGGAAGCGGGGAACGTACTGGAGGATTTCGCGCAGATCGGAAACGTTCACTGTGAGAACGGAAGCCTGCCGGAATATCAATTCACGCCGCGCCCTCAAGGCGAAAATCGCCGTCGAGTTCCGACGCGATGATCGAGGTCACCACGGCGGGCGCTTCCAGCGCCGCGAGAATCCCGCAATCCGGCACAGGCACGAACCTCCCACGATTCAGTTCCCGGGAGATCTCCTCCCCGGCGGAGGAGGGAAAGCCCGACGCACGGCTGGGCCAAAGCACGCTCACACGGTGAGGCACCCGGCCCAAACGCGATTCGATGTCGAAAGCAAGCTGACCGCGAAGGAATCCGAAAATCGCGTGCTCCGCGCCGGGCTGCTGAGCGCATGTCGTCAACGCGCGCACGATTTCCTCGTTCACCCGGGAGGGATCGCCCATCGCGAAATTCGTCAGCCACCCCCTGATGAACGGTGCTCGAGAAAGGTAATTGCGATAGATAAAGCGGTTAATTCCGGGCAACCCGACCAACGCGACCATTCCCGCAGCGCTCCACTTCCCCGACTCTTTCAGCCCCGTTGGGAGCAGCAGAATCAGCCGCCGAACCCGCTCCGGATGGCGCGAGGCCACCAGCAGTGCAATACCCGCGGTCAGCCCGCTTGCAACGATTATCGGAGACCGGTCGCCGCAGACACTTCGCAAAAATTCTGCAATACTCTCGCAATAATCGGTTGCATCCATGGTCACGCCCGGTCGTTCCGACTCTCCGAAGCCGATCAAGTCGGGGGCGATGACTTCCCTGCCCAATGTAAAGTGCGGATAGACCTTCGACCATTCGTAGGAAGACGCACCGAGATAGATTCCATGAAGAAACACGACGGGATCACCGGCCCCGGAGATATGATAAATCATCTCGCCGAAGCCGGTCTCGGTGACACGCGTAGCGAAAATCGCCGGCGAAATATCATCGGGAATCCGCTCCCGCGGGGTGCGGCGAAATCCATAGCGGGCAGCCAGGGCCAACGCGCCGACAAGACTGACGCCGATGCCAATTCCCAGCGCCGGCTTGCGTTTCCAGAGATTCAACACGGCGTGCTCATACCACGAAAACGGCGTCGAGGATAGAAGACTCTTTCCCGGCGGCTGCGAGAGCGAATTTGGCGCTCGCCACGCCGATTGGACTAAACCAATGCCACGACCTGCGAACCCTCGACGATTTCGCCGATCCGACGCCCGCGAGTCCGGCGCACAGCCTCCGTCGCGCGGTTCCCGGGCACGACCAACACCATGCCAATTCCCATGTTGAAGACGTTATACATCTCGGCGGGACTGACCGAGCCTCCCTTCTGAATGATATCAAAAATCGGCGGGACGCGCCACGAGTCCCGTCGAATACTTGCCTGACAACCCCGAGGCAACACGCGAGGCAGGTTGTCTATGAGGCCGCCTCCGGTAATGTGTGCCGCAGCATGGACCAGGCCCGCGGGAAGCGCGGCAATAAGAGGCTGGTAGTTCTTGTGCACGCGAAGCAACTCTTCGCCGATCGGGCGGCGCAGCTCGGGCAACACGGAGGAGGTTTTCAAATCCATGTCACCAAAGAGAACCTTCCTTGCAAGCGAGTAGCCGTTTGTATGCAAGCCGTTTGAGGGGAGGCCGACAACGACATCTCCCGGCCGGACCAGGGAGCCATCGAGTATTTTCGACCGGTCCACCACGCCAACGATTGTTCCGGCGACATCGTATTCGCCCTCCCGATACATGCCGGGCATCTGGGCGGTCTCGCCCCCTACCAGGGCGCAGCGGCCCGCCTTGCAAGCCTTGGCGAAACCGCCGAGAAGAACCCTGAAGACTTCGGGATCCAGCTTCCCGGCGGCGATATAGTCGAGAAAGAAAAGCGGCCGCGCCCCGATCACGACAATGTCATTGATGCAATGGTTCACGAGGTCCTGGCCGATGGTGTCGTGCCGGCCCATGGCAATGGCGATCTTCAGTTTGGTGCCAACGCCGTCGACGCTGGACACGAGCACCGGTTGCTTCATGCCCCTGAAATCGGCCTTGAAGAGCCCGCCAAAGCCCCCAATCTTGCCGAGCACCTCGGGGCCGTGGGTTGACCGGACAATGGCTTGAATCTCGCGCTTCAGGGTGTTGCCAAGTTCGACGTCCACTCCGGCCTGCGCATACGCTTTCGCCCTGCTGGCCTTCATAGCAAGCGCGGTTCTTCCCTCTCGAGCAGTCGGACGCGGGCAAGACGCTTTTCCATGATCAATTTGTCGAAAGCCGCGTCGTAGGCTACGGGGTAGTCACCGCTAAAGCAAGCGGTGCAAAAGGTCTCCGCCGGCCGACCGGTAGCCCCGATCATTCCCTCGAAATCAAGGTAGCCAAGGGAATCGGCGCCGAGATATTGGCAGATTTCCGTCATCGAGCACTGGTTGGCGAGGAGTTTCTCGGGATCGGGAAAATCGATCCCGTAGTAGCAGGCGAACCTGTGCGGCGGGCAACTTATGCGCATGTGCACTTCTTTGGCGCCGGCTTCGCGGAGGGTCACGACACGAGAGCGCGCCGTCGTGCCGCGAACGATGGAGTCGTCCACGACAACCACGCGCTTGTCCTTCACGGCCTCCATGATCAGATTCAACTTCACGCGGACGTTAAAGTCGCGAATGCGCTGGGTGGGCTGGATGAAAGTGCGGCCGATGTAGTGATTGCGCACGAATGCGGGATATACGGAATGTGCAGCTCCTCCGCGAAGCCCAGGGCGGCGTAGACGCCCGAGTCCGGCACGGGAATTACAAGGTCCGCATCAACGGGATGCTGACGCGCCAGCTGACGCCCCATCTCGACGCGCGCCTTGCTGACATTGACACCGGAAATCGTGCTGTCCGGCCGGGCGAAGTAGACGTACTCGAAAATGCAGAATGCGCTTGGCGTTGAGGGAAACGGCCATTCCGAGCGAATGCCGGAATCGTCGATGATCACCACCTCGCCGGGTTCCACCTCGCGGACATATTCGGCCTGGATCAGGTCCAGGGCGCAGCTCTCCGACGAGAGGACATAGGCGCCGTCTTTCCTGCCGATGCAGAGAGGCCGGAACCCGTAGGGATCACGGAAGCCGAGGATCTCGCGTTCGCCCATGAGCACGACCGAGAACGCGCCCTCGATACGGCGCAACGCCGAAAGCACGCCTCGCGGGTCGCGCGGCTGCGCAAGCAGGTGAAGAATGATCTCGCTATCAACCGTGGTCTGAAAGATGGAGCCCTTGCCCTCGAGTTCCTCCCGCAGTTGGGCGGCGTTGACCAGATTGCCGTTATGACCGATCGCGATCTGCCCGCGACCGGTATCGACGACAAGAGGTTGCGCGTTTTTGATCGTACTCGACCCGGTGGTCGAGTACCTCACGTGACCGATCGCTCGGGTGCCCGTCAAGCGTTCCAGAGCCTCGGGAGTAAAAACCTGTGAAACGAGACCCATTCCCTTGTGAACGGCAAACGGACCTTCCGAACCCTTCGCGGAAACAATGCCCGCGCTCTCCTGGCCGCGATGCTGCAGCGCAAAAAGACCGTAGTAGGCGATGCTCGCGGCGTCCGGGTGTCCGAAAATAGCAAAGACGCCGCATTCGTGGGCAGGTTTGAATTTCTGGCGCAAGGGCTTGGTCAGTGGAGGAGAGCGGGAAAATGCAGAGCTTTTGCCGCGTTTCAAGGCTTGAATGAGCCGGAACGTCCGTTGAGCCAAGAGTCCTCGATACTCTTGAAGAGCTTGTTTACCAATTCTTTGTCGGTCAGCCGGTACTCGACGGTGTGCGCATGAGTGGTGGTCGGATAGTTCTTGACGACCTTTCCCCGCAAATCGCTGGTATCGACGCGGGCGCTTGCCTCCTTCGCCTTGTTCTCGATCGTATCCATCGCTTTTTGAACAGCGGCTACGGGCGGCTTGGGAGGATAGGGCTCGACGTGGTAAAACCTCGCAAGTTCCGAGCCGGACGTGGCTATGTTAACCTCAAGGACTCGAGCTGCGCCATCGACGACATATTCGTGCAGGCTCACGCAGGTGATCGCGGACAGCCGGACGATGTAGGTGCCGCCCGGGAGCTCCGCGCGCCAGATCTCCCTGCGCGGCTGCTCGGACGTCGGTGAGGCCTGCTGGGCCGTCGCGCCGGCCAGCGGCATGCCGATCGCAAACGCTGCGAGTCTCAACAGCCTCAAGGCATCCATATTCGGTCGGTGGCGAGTTCGTTCGGGCTCACGGAGAACCTCTTCTCGAGCCAAAGTTTCCAGCTTTTGGGCCGACACGCAAACCGGAACTGATCCGGAGCGACTCCGGGCACGAAGAGTCGGCCGTGGCGCATGCAAGCCGGCGACCAGCTGCACAGCCGCGAAATGCTCCGTGAATATTGATCATCCGCAAAACTGCGCTGGCGCAAAAGGCACTCGCTGATGCATAAGCATAATATGCCCTCGTATCGCCCGAATGCCGCGATCATTTTGCGGAATTCCACGGGAGAAATCCTGGTCTGCGAACGCCGCGACTGGCGGGGGTGCTGGCAGTTTCCGCAGGGAGGAGTAAAAAAGAGCGAGTCGCTTCTCGACGCGGTGCACCGCGAGGTCGAGGAGGAACTCGGACTGACGCCCTCCGACTACCGCATCCTTTCCAGCAAGGGTCCCTATCGATACCTTTTCATGAATGGACGCAAGAAAGACGGTTTCGACGGCCAGGAGCAGACCTATTTCCTCGCGTTGCTGACGAATCCGCACGTCGCTATTCGCTTCGACGGTTCCGACGAGTTCCGCGCCGCTCGTTGGTTGCCGCCCGCTGCCTATGACCTTAGCTGGATCGCCAGCATGAAACGCGAGGTCTATGCCGAAGTGTTCAGGGATTTTTTCGATATCGATCTCCGCGGCTCTGTACCGAGGAAATTCAGTTGACTTGAAACGCCGATCGAAGATTCTCCGCCGGACTCATGTTCACACTTTCCGCCTTCGTAGTCTTGTGCGCCGCTCTTATCGGAGGCGTGTGGTGGGTTTGCCGGAACGATTCGGATTCCCCGTAGCCGGGTTCTCGGCTCATCACACTCGCGTGGCTTAGATTCGAGCGGGATCTGACAAGCATTTCGACCGGCGGTTTGAGAGCTCCTTCGCCATTTGTCCTTGGCCGCGCGGAAGGGACGATCTCGAGACGGTGGGGAAGGTCGCAACCAATGCCTTCGGCATGGATACGGGGTGGAGCGATGATCCAGAAAGCCTTCGCCGCGACCAATGCAAGGGTGTCGGAGCCGGTTTTCAAAAGACCCTCCCGAATGCGTGATTGTCCGGCATGGGTGCAGAATCATCGCCGCCTCGGTGGTGAATTCCGGCGCCGGGGCGGAAAACCACTTAGCGACGGGTTCCTGCGGACTGCACGAATACCGCGGCCGCGGAAGCGGCACCGTTCTCCTGGAAGCCTCGCTTGGTGCGCTGCGTAGCGCGAGCCTCCGGAACGCTTATGGCCTCACGCGTGACAAGACGGCCGCAACGCGATTTCTGTATCCGAAATTCGGAGGTTCCCCCGGGCGCTGGGCAGCTGATTTTGAGGTTGCGCAAAAGTTGGCTGCGTGATGCTATGCTCCTCATAGGAAGGAGCTGCCCTGGCACGGGAGGGAAAAGAACATGAACAGGTTGTTCAAGCATTATGAGATTGGGGATTTTTTCGACGAGATGTTTTCCGCGTCGCAGAACGTGCGCCCACATTATCAGCGGCTCGCGCGGCGCTTTTCGGAAATGGAAGACGGGGAGTTCGATAGAAAGAGACTCCTGGCCGAAAAATCCTATCTCAACCAGGGAATCACCTTTACCGTTTACAGCGGCGACGAAGGCACTGAGCGCATCTTCCCGTTTGATCTGATTCCGCGCATCATCCCGGCGAAGGAGTGGGAGCACATCGAACGCGGCCTCATCCAGCGCTTGACGGCCCTGAATCTCTTCCTGCACGACGTCTATCACGAACAGCGGATCATCACTGAGAAGGTGATCCCCGAGGAAATCGTCCGAAGCGCAAAGCATTTCCGGCCGGAGCTCATGGGTTTCGACGTTCCGAAAAACATCTATATCCACGTCTGCGGGACAGACCTGATCCGCGACCGCGACGGCGTCTATTCCGTGCTCGAAGACAATGCCCGATGTCCCTCCGGCGTTTCTTATGTGTTGGAGAACCGGCAGGCCATGAAGCGCGTCTTTCCGAAGCTCTTTGCCAGATACCAGGTCCGTCCGGTGGATCGTTACGCGCAGGATTTGCTCGCGGTCTTGCGCTATGTCTCTCCGCACGAAAATCCCGATCCCACCGTGGTGGTCCTAACGCCCGGAATCTACAATTCCGCGTATTTCGAGCATTCCTTCCTGGCGCGCTCGATGGGAATCGAAATCGTCACGGGCAACGACCTCGTCGTGAAGGATTCCCGCGTCTTCATGAAAACCACCAAAGGGCTCAGGCAGGTCGACGTCATTTATCGGCGCATTGACGATGACTTTCTCGATCCCACGGTTTTCCGCAAGGATTCCGTGCTCGGTGTCCCGGGCATCATGGAGGCCTACCGAAAGGGGAATGTGAACCTCGCGAACGCCATTGGCACGGGCGTGTCCGATGACAAGGTCACTTATTATTATGTTCCAAAGATGATTAAATTTTATCTCGGCGAGGATCCGATTCTGCCAAACGTGGAAACCTACCTCTCCGCAGACGACAATGACCGGAAATTCATTTTGGAGAATCTCGAAAAGCTTGTGGTAAAAGCTGCCAATGAGAGTGGCGGCTACGGGATGCTTATTGGCCCGCACGCAACCTCCGACCAAATCGAGAAGTTTCGCTCCGCAATTCTGGCGGACCCGCGCGGCTACGTCGCCCAGCCCGTCGTCCTCCTGTCGCGATCCCCCTCGTATTGCGAGGGGACGGCCGAGGGCCGCCACATCGACCTGCGCCCCTACATTCTCTGCGGCGAGAAGACGAGCATCATTCCGGGCGGTCTGACCCGCGTCGCCTTGCGCAAGGGATCCCTCGTCGTCAATTCGAGCCAGGGAGGCGGGAGCAAGGACACCTGGGTTCTCGACGAGGACGCGCCGCAGTTCCAAACGCAGTCGCAAAGTCAATCGCAGACCCAGTAGCATGCTTTCGAGGGTCGCTGATTCCTGCATTTGGTTGAGCCGGTATATGGAGCGTGCGGAGACGAGCGCGCGCATCCTCGACGTGAATATGCAGCTCATGCTGGACTTCGAGGACCAGAACCCCAACATGGTCCACCAGCATTGGCAGCCAGTGCTCGCCACCCTCGAGGATCAGGAGCTCTTCAGCAAACACTACGAGAAAATCATGCCCGAAGCCGTCATGGAGTTCGTCACGTTCGCGAAGAAGAACCCGAACGCCATCATTTCGTGCATCGCCGCGGCAAGAGAGAACGCCCGCACCGTCCGCGAGCAAATTTCCAGCGAGATGTGGGAGCAGCTCAACCGCACCTTTCTCTACCTTCGCGATGGCATGGCGCGAGCCGACTTCCAGGATAGCCCCATCGACTTCTATCGCGGGCTGGTAGACAAGTTGCACGCCTTCCAGGGAACCTCCGACGCGACGATGATCCATGGGGAGGGCTGGGATTTTCTGCAACTTGGCAAATATCTCGAACGCGCCGACTCCACCTCGCGTGTCCTCGATATCAAATATCACATCCTGCTTCCGCGCGGAGAGCAGGTCGGCGGCCACGTGGACATCACACAGTGGATGGCGGTGCTGCGCTCGTGCAGTGCCCTGGAAGCCTATCTCAAAGTGAATGTCGGCGAGGTGACCGGCTGGCAGGTGGCCGAGTTTCTGATCCTTCACGGAGAGTTTCCTCGTTCGATCCGCTTCTGCGCCAATCAGCTTAATAGCGCTCTGCATAGCATTTCCGGCTGCGAAGCGGGATATTTCAGCAATGAAGCCGAAAGGATGTGTGGAATGCTGCGCTCGAATCTGAACTACACCACGATCGCCGCAATATTCGAGACAGGGCTCCACCAATTCCTCGATCAGACACAGCTCACCCTTAACGATATTTCCGGCGCCATCACGGAAATTTATTGCCGCTGGATGGACGAATGATTCGTACGCGGATTCCCCCGCCGGCACATCGTGACCTGACGCCCGATTGACACGTCATCGCGCGCTCGCATTTTCTAAGCAAGTGCATTCGTTTTTGTATCGCGACGGCGTCCTCCACTGTGAGGACGTGAATCTCGAGGAACTGGCGTCCCGGATCGGGACGCCCGCTTACGTCTACTCAGCCGAAACGATCCGGAACAACTTTCGCCGGCTCACGGCAGCGTTGCAGCCCCTTGATCATACGATTTGCTATGCGGTCAAGGCCTGTTCGAACCTCGCCATCCTCCGGCTTCTGATCAAGGAGGGAGCCTCATTCGACATTGTCTCCGGAGGTGAGCTCTTCAGGGTGCTGAAAGCGAAAGGCCCCGCGCGCTCTTGCACGTTCGCCGGCGTCGGCAAAACGGAGGAGGAAATCGCCCTTGCTCTCCGCGAGGGCATCCATTGCTTCAACGTCGAAAGCGAGCCGGAGCTCGAGCGCATCAACGAGATCGCCGGACGGCTGAAAAAGAAGGCGCCGGTGGCCGTTCGGGTGAATCCGGACGTCGATGCAAGGACCCACAAATACATCTCGACCGGAAAGAGCCGGAACAAATTCGGGATCGGGCTGGATCGCGCAGAAAGCGTATATTCGCGCGCCGCGAAGCTTCCCCACCTCGATTTGCGAGGTGTGCAGACTCATATCGGCTCGCAAATTCTCGACCACGAGCCGTTCGCCGAAGCCGCGTCGAAACTGGTCCCGCTCGTCGAATCCCTGCGCGACAAATACGGCATCGGCTTCTTCAGCATCGGCGGTGGCGTGGGCATTGTCTACGATCCCGCTTTGGAAAGCGGCAATCCCGTTTGGTGGAATTCCACGGAGCACCCGAAACGGATCACCCCGGAGGACTATGCGGCAGCGATCGTGCCGATCTTGAAACCTCTGGGAATGCGAATTCTTTTCGAGCCCGGACGGTTCATGGTTGGAAATGCCGGCGTCCTCCTGAGCACGGTTCAGTATGTCAAGGAAACGCCCGCAAAGACCTTCACGGTAGTCGATGCCGCCATGAACGATCTCATCCGCCCCGCGCTCTACGAGGGCTATCACGAAATCGTTCCATTGCGCGAGAGGTCCGGCTCCCAGCTTCTCATGATGGACGTTGTCGGCCCGGTTTGTGAAAGCGGCGATTTTTTTGCCCAGGATCGCGAACTGGCTCCCCTGCGGCAGGGTGAGCGGATCGCTCTCATGAGCGCAGGCGCTTACGGGTTCGTCATGTCCTCCACGTACAATTCCCGGCCGCTCTTGCCGGAAGTGCTGGTCGAAGGCGACCGGGCGCATGTCGTGCGAACACGGCAAACGTATCTCGACCTCGTCAAAGGCGAGAAAATTCCCTGGGACGGTGACTGCCAGGAAAAAGGTTAAGGCGCGCCGCGTCCCGGGACTCAGGCCCGATCTCAGCTAGCTACCGACGCAACTGCTGCCATGCGCTTCTTGCGCCGGCGCTGGGCTTCCGCAACGAACTCGGCCTGCGCGTCAAACGGTGTATCGTTGGTGTTGCGGAGCTTATAGACGCCATCTGGCTGCATGACCTTGGCTTTCACGTTATCGCGCCAGAACCAGTCAAGAATTTCGTCGACATGTTCTTTCATCCCAGCCGTAACAACAGGGAAGACGGTCTCGACGCGGCGAAAGAGATTTCGCGGCATCCAGTCGGCGCTGCCGAGATAGACCTTGGAATCGCCGCCGTTCTCGAAACGGAAAATGCGGCTGTGTTCAAGAAATCTCCCAACGATGCTTCGCACTTCGATATTTTCGCTCACCTCCGGGATGCCCGCCCTCAGACAGCACATGCCGCGCACCAGGAGTTTGACGCCCACCCCGGCCGCGGAGGCCCTGTAGAGAGACTCAATCATGCCCTCCTCGACCAAGGCGTTTACCTTCACGTAAATTCCATTGGGCCGCCCTGCCTTGGCATGCTCAATTTCACTGTCGATCAGTTGCTGCAGAGAATCATAAAGATTGAAAGGAGCGATGAGCAGCTCGTGCATTTCGGGGAACTTCGAGACGCCCGTGAGGCAGTTGAATGCTTCCGCAAGTTCTTCGGTCACCTCTTCCCGGCAGGTCAGAAGGCCAAGATCCGTGTAAATTTTCGCCGTTGAAGGATGATAGTTTCCCGTCCCGAGGTGGGCGTAGCGTCGAATTCCGTCGCCTTCGCTGCGGACGATAAGAGTCGCCTTCGCATGGGTCTTGAGGCCCGTGACCCCGTAGACGACATCCACACCCGCCTCGCGCATCAGACGCGCCCACTTGATATTCGCGGCTTCGTCGAAACGCGCCTTCAATTCAATCACAACGGTCACCTGCTTGCCATTGCGCGCCGCTTCGATGAGCTCCTGGACAAACGGGGAATCGGAGCTCGTCCGGTAAAGCGTCTGCTTGATGGCGAGCACATGCGGGTCTTCGGCTGCCTGGGCCAGGAAATCCACAACGGTTTGAAAATTATCGTAGGGATGGTGCAGGAGAATGTCGCCTCGCCGGATGTGAAAGAAGATGTCCGATTCCGCTTCGAGAGAAACGACGGTGTTCGGAGAAAAGCGCTTGTAGCGCAGATCCGGGCGGTCGATTTGAAGCGCGAGGGGCATCAGTCGCACAAAATTGAGCGGCCCGTCGATGCGGAAAACGTCCTCTTCCTCAAGGTTGAAAATATCCAGCAAACGCTCGACGGTCTGTTGAGGACAATCTTCCTCGACTTCGAGCCGGACAGCCGCGCCGCGCTTCACCTTTCGCAACTCGGTCTCGATGGCATGAAGAAGATTCTGTGCCTCCTCCTCATCGACGTAGAGGTTGCTGTTCCGCGTCACCCGGAACAGGTGAGCTCCCTTGATGCGCATTCCGTAAAACAGGGTTCCAACGTGATGCAGGATGATGTGGCCGAGAAAGACGTGGTCGTTCTCCTGTTTGGCAAATGGCACGACTCTCGGCAGGATCCGGGGCACCTGCACGACAGCGATATCGGTATCCAGGTCGTCTCCCTCGAGTTCGACGATGACGTTCAGGCTCTTGTTGAGAAGCTGCGGGAATGGGTGAGCCGGGTCGATCGCAAGCGGGGTGAGGACCGGGTAAACGCTTTTCGTAAAGAAATTGGAAAGGTGATCCCGCTCGCTTTCGGGTACGTCGGGATAGGTGTGAAAGCGAAGGCGTTGCTCTTCGAGTTGCGGCTGAAGCTGTTCGCGCCAGCAGCGGTATTGATCATCGACCATCCGGCGCACGCGCTGGCTGATGGCGGCAAGCGCCTCGCTGGCCGTGAGTCCGTCGGGACCCGTCTCGAAGGAATGCATTTGCTTCTGCTGTTTGAGTCCAGCCACGCGCACCTCGAAGAACTCGTCCAGATTCGAGCTGACAATGCAGAGAAATTTCAACCGTTCGAGGAGCGGGTTCGATTCGTCCATCGCCTGATCGAGAACGCGTTGGTTGAACTCCAGCCAGCTCAGTTCACGGTTGATGAAATAGCTGCCGTCCTTAAATTCCATTTCCGCATCGTCCGTCGCCCCTCCGCAAGGTCAAGGGGAGATTTTGGCATTTTCCAGGCATTCCCGCGGTTCCTGGGAGACTTGCCCAAGCCAGGCGCTTGTGCCGTATTTTCGGACGAGCAACTCTTGCGCGCGGTCGAGCGCGGCGCGGCTGGGTAAGAACCGCCGTGTTCTCGTCGGCCATCAATGAGAGCAGTTGAAAGCCAAAATCCTCCAACAAGCGCACATTCTGAATACTTCCCTGGTGGAGAAGGCCCTTGCGGGTCCTTCGCTGGGCGCCCCCGCACAGTTTCTGGTGGTCCAAGCCGATCACGTCATAAAGGACCGGAGAGGAAAAGCACGCCATCGCCGGCGCTCCTTCGTCCGAATCCGCAAGCTGCGCGGAGCACCCGCATTGGTTTAGAGCAGCCGCGACATGGGTATGAATCAAGCGGTAGGATTCCTTGGGACGCGCCTTCGCCAGAGGTTCGCCGAAAGGGACGATGAGCGAAAACGTCCAGTCGCAGCCATGCTCGACAATGCCTCCGCCCGTCCATCTGCGGACACACGGAATCGACCGAAAGCGTTCCCTCACGGCCTCCAGGGACTGCGAGTAGCCGAAGCTCACCGCTTGTCCGGACCAGCGATAGAGCCGCATCAAGGGGCGCTCCGCGCACTCGAATAGCGCTTCATCGAGGGCCATCTGTTCAGGACCGCCGCGACCGGTTTTGTCCACGAAGAGATCGATTACTTTAAACAGCGGCATTGCAAATCCACGGCGTCCTGCGTTCATATAGTTCACGCAGGCCATCCGGCCCAGTCCCATTTTTCTATCATGGCAAAACCCGCACTTGGCAAAGGACTCGGCGCGCTGATTAACACGCGTGTTGCGGCTCCAGCGCCCGTCGAAGAACTAGGTGAGCGCATCCAGACTCTCCCCCTGGACCAAATTACGCCGAGCCCGCTCCAGCCGCGGCAGGAATTTCGCAGCGAGCACTTGCAGGAACTGGTCGACAGCATTCGCGAGCGCGGCATCATCCAGCCGCTGATCGTTCGAAGGGTCGATGACAAGTATGAGCTCATTGCTGGCGAGCGCCGGTGGCGCGCCGCGCGCGAGCTTCGGATCACTGAGGCCCCTGCGATAATCCGAAAGGCGAGCGACAGGGAAGTCCTCGAGCTGGCGCTGATCGAGAACCTCCAGCGCGAAGACCTCAATCCCATCGAAGAAGCCGGCGCTTATGCCCGGCTGCACCGCGACTTTGGTCTGACCCAGGACGAAATCTCCAAGCGCGTGGGCAAAAGCCGCGCCTCGATCGCCAACGCCATGAGACTGCTGGATCTCGAACCCGACGCACAGACGCTCCTCAAACAGGGCCGAATTTCCGTGGGCCACGCAAAAGTGCTGCTTTCGCTCAAGTCCCACGAGGAGCAAAGGCTTCTGATGGACCATATCGTTCGCCAGGGCGCCTCGGTAAGGGCAACGGAGAAGCTCGCGGCCCAGCAGCTCGCGCGCCTTGGCAAGGCCCCCATGCGCCATGCCGCCGCTTCCGACCCAACGCTATTCCCCGCTCTCCAAAGGGTGCAGAATCTCTTGACGCATCGCCTGGCCACGCGCGTCATCCTTCACCATGGAGACAAACGGGGGACCATCTCGATCGAGTACTACGGGACCGACGATCTGAACCGCATCCTCGGCGAACTTGGGATCGAATCGGAATAGCTGCCCGCGACGACGACGGCTGCGCGGCACACGGACCCCTTTTCTTCAACTCGATCGGCCATATGAAGTCCTATCGCAAGGAACTCATGCTTCGAAATTCCCGCCCGCCGGGCGCTGGTGAACATCACCGGCGAAGTGGAGAAATGCCTCGCTGAAAGCGGAATCCGAGAGGGACTCTGCCTCGTCAACGCGATGCACATCACCGCGAGCGTTTTCATAAACGATGACGAGAGCGGATTGCACGCGGATTTCGAGAAGTGGCTGGAGCAGCTGGCTCCCGAGGAACCGCATGGACAGTATCTCCATAACCGGACGGGCGAAGACAATGCAGACGCCCATCTTAAGCGCACGATCATGGGTCGCGAGGTTGTTGTTGCCGTCACGAAGGGGAAGCTCGACTTCGGCCCTTGGGAGCAGATCTTTTACGGGGAATTTGACGGCCGCCGGCGAAAACGGGCACTGGTAAAGCTCATCGGAGACTGACTGCGGCGCCAGAAGGCACACCTGACCATAAGGCAGGCGCGCTCTGCCCGCTTAACCCTCGCCATGAATCGAGTCGAGAGCGAGAGTGTTTGATCACTCTTGTGACTGCGAGAGGCTACCTGGATGCGCTGGAGCGGCTGGTGGGAGCTCAATAGGCGCAGGATCTAGATTGGGCGGTCACACACGCGGGCGTAGCAAGAGAGTGTCGTCCGACCCATCGCAGTAGACTTCGCGACGACCGCCGCCGCTACGAACGCTGCCGCAGGGTCACTGACGGGTTCGCCCTACGATGTCGCGCTCACGCCGGGAAGCGGAGGCGTTCTCGTCTGGTTTGAGTCTCCTGGCGTCGAGAACGAGCTGGTTCGTCATTTCAAAGACTCTGGGGCGACGACGGACGAGATCACAGCCGCCATCCAATGGATCAAGAGCGATCCAAAACATACCGGATCCGCTGCCACCCTGAGCGCAGAGTTAGCACTTTCGGCGAAAGCACTTTACGCTCTCGCGGAAAGACTTAGCACTTCGGGCGCGTAGATAGGCGTGGTTTTGTGGGGTCTGAGCAGAAGGTGCCGAGAGCCTAGTCTATGATAGACACTCATACTGACCCCTCGTTTCTGCTGCTAATTCAACTGTAGACTTTGACGACGGGGTTGACCTCGTTCCAGATCGTGAAAGTCCGTCGAGAGGGTGGTCTATGCGCGACCAGAAATGATGATCATCAGGTTGCCGGCGAAGTGGGCGTTTTTCTTCCATTCCTTTGCTTTGCGAACTCTTGCTCACTCTTTTACAACATGCGCTGGCGATGAAATGACGATTTCCGGTCGGCCTTTAGCGAACCATCACAAGATCCTGCATCTTCTCTGCCGTCTGGGTTTGTGATGCAGTGCAAGGGCAACGTGCCACCTCCTCCAGCGGGGTTTGTAATTCAACCTTCAATGCTCGCCGTAGGTGTTGCGAAGTACGGGCAAGAGCAGCCCGCGGCCGGCAAAGGCGGTCATCTGATCGAGTCGGGCGAGGTAGTCGCGCCGAAGCAGGGGCGCCGCACGAAGGTGCCAGAGGACTTCGCCGTTCGTCCATGCCGCTTCCCGAGCCTTTCGGACGTTCCACATCACGAGGATGGTGTCCAGTTCGCCCAAGGCTTGATCGATCTCACTTACTAATCCCGTCGCCAGCACCTCCCGGAGCGATGCCTCCACGCGTTCCAGAATGTCGTTGACGCGCCTGAAGTCGCTGTAGCGAGCGCCATGCCTCGATGGAAAGCTGCCGTCCGGCTTAGCCATGCGATCCAGGGCGACGGCCAGATCACGATTGATGTGCGCATTCATCCCGGCAAATGCGAACTGAATCCGCGTCAGTCTCGTGTCGCGGCGGGCGCGCAAAAGCGGCCGCCAGGCACGAGGCGTCAAGGTCTCGTCCTGCTCCCACTTCATGATCGCGTCGAAGTAGAGTTTCGCGAAAACCACCTCAAACCGCTGTAGAAATGGCCAGTCCTCCCACCCCGACACGTCTGCCTGCACGGCCTCTGTGACCTTGAGGTACAGGAAATTGAACCATTTGACCCCATCGTTCACGGACAGCACGGAATCGAGGGTTCGCATCGCCGCGATGACGTCATCGATGGTCTTTAAACGCCCAATCAAACCAGTCAGCATGATTGCTCAATTCCTTGGATTCGTTTCGTGACGATAAACCCCGCCAACTCCGGGACCAGACGGACGGTCTGGGCGCCCCCCGGCGTCCCAGCTTGGTTATCATCAGATGCCTCGGCTCGGTCCTCAAGCAACAAATCCCGGCTATGGCGCAGCCCCAACAATCCTCACGCGCGCACGCGCTCCAAACCCCTGCGGGGCGCCTCGTCTGGGGACTGAAGCTGCGAGAGCCGCTCGCTGCCCTTTGGTGCAGTCACAGCATCGGGATGTAGCCATCGATGACGAACTCCTGCTCCATGTTTGTCCGGCACTTGATCCACGCGCCTGATCGCTCGCCGGGTTCGTAAGTGGAATCGTTCCGTTTGCCCACGACGCCTTCCAGACCGAGTTTGCGCACCGCCTCAAGGACCTCCGCGATGGCGCCTGCAGTAGCGGAGAAAGGCGCAGCGGATCCTTGGGGGCCGTAAGCAGGTTTTCCAGCGCATCGCGCCGACGGGAAAAAGGCAATTCCACAAGCAACTTGGCATTTCCGCTCAGTAAGTCGAAGGCGTAGAAATGAATCGGGGGCAACTGCGAAGGACTGGCTTGCAGCATCTGGAATGATGGCCTTCCTTGCGAATCCAGCGCGACCAACTCCCCGTCGAGAACAAAGTCGCTATCAAGCGGGCCAGCACCTCCACCGGGGAAGCATCTGTTGAGCACCTTCTTATGGCGCGAGAATAGCGTGACCTCTCTTCCACGTTTCACCGCAATGCAGCGATAGCCGTCGAACTTGATCTCAAAAGTCCACTTCTCGCCCCCAGGTAGCGCCGTGACCGACTTGCACCGCATCGGCTCAATGAAGGCGGGTTCTGTGCGCTTCCGAATTGTTTTGCCTTTCGTCGTCTTTGCCTCCGCTTGCTCGATATCTTTCGGCGAGCCGAACTGAAAGGGCCAGATTGATTTATGCATCCGCCAGCCCTGCGGCACCGTGTTTGACTTCCGGGCCACTTTTGTCACTCTGCGCCCATGGAAACGCACGCTTCCGGCTTCAGACTCGCCTCGGAGGGCCAAAAGCGATTTCCTATCAGTTAAGGAGAGCGGCCAGGTCCGCTGCGACATGACTGCCGACGACATCGGAGTGGGCAGAGATCGGGAGGGCAGCGTTTTCTGGTCACCAGACTCGAAACGGTTTGCCTACCTGCCGCCGACTTAACTGAACCGGCTGGGAGCCTCCTCAGCACGCCGCGTCCCGCGCCGCAGAAAAAACAGACCACGGTTTACCAGGTCGCAGGCGAATCTTTTGCCAGGGTCGAACTACCGTTGAGCGAAGTGCCTGGACGAGAGAAGGACGCGGAAGTGGAAGGGGCGATTCTCGGGCATGAATATACGCGAGCCCGTCCGCTGGGCGAAACCCGCCGTGCTCATCCTGGAAAGACATCGAGTACTATCAGAAGCTCAAGCCCTCGTCGGTCGAAGGGATCGAGTTTGAGCTCTGTTCACAGCTTCGATCGCCCGTATCAGCTCACCGCTACGATCAAGCCGGAAGGAAAAACCGCGGTGGTTTGGAAGCTCCGCAAAGACCGGTAACGCGATGCCGAATTCAGCTGAGTTGCAAGGGTGGATCCAGATGTTCGCCGGTGCTTACACCTCGGATCTGCGGAGCGGATCTCCGCAAGAGTTCATCCGCTTCAGCACGAGCCTGCGCAATGATCCAGAATTTCTTCGATTTTATCAGGCGCTCGAAGCGCGCGCAGCGGGGAACCGGTCAAGCTGGAAATAAAAAAACTCGCACCAGACGGCGCGGTTGGCGCACTCAGTTTCAGCGGCAAATCGTATCGCCTCAAAGTGCGCAGCGCCACTCTGCCACGCGTGTCGGGACTCTTGGAATACGAAAGCGGAGCGATCAATTTCGCGGCCGAGGGTAACGTGGAAAAACTGGAGCTCTGGTTCTGGTCGAGCAGTTTCGTTGAGGCGCCCGCGTATCCCGATGTCATCTCGATCGACTTCAAACCGGACAAACCGAATCCACAGCGCGAGCAGGTGTTTGCCCAGAAAGGATTCACTTTTCGCTATCCGAATGGCTGGACGATCCAGAAGGAAAAATCTCGCCTGGGAATTCAGTCGGACCGGTGGTTTGGCGATTCCTTGCTTCAGATCTTCTGCTTCGAGACGCATGGCAGCGGTCAGGCGGTGGTGGCAGCCGGTGCTCGAAGCCCTGGTGCAATTGATGACCGCCCATGCGGAGGACGAAACGCCGAAAAAGATCGGCAAAATCAAAACCGCTCAGGCATTCGGTAAACCCGGCCAACTCCTAAGTTTTGAGCAGAGGAAGCTTACCGAACAGGGGCAATGGTACGAAACGCGTATCCGCACATTTGTTGTGTTTCACGAAGATGCGGCGGTAGTTCTTTGGGCGGAGGGCCCGCCCGACGGCGTGAAGAAACGCGATGACGTTTTGCTGAGAATTTTCTCTACTTTCAGCGGGCATAGGCCGGCGATAGCCAACCACCCCACGCGTGGAAACAACCCATCGCCGATGCGGGAGGCGACGGCTGCAAGTCGTGAAAAGATCATCGAGGCAGTGGCGAACTACGTCTCAGCGAGCGCCACAACATGGCGCGATTTGTTCCTGCACATCGGCGACCATCCCGAACTGCTCACCGATGAGGCCATCGAGATTTTTGAGACGCTGGTCCGCCAGGCGAAGCTGGAGTGCGCCGCAAATGACCCGCGATTGAAGCAGTTAATTAATCACCGCGATATTCTGCTCAAAGCGCATCAAGCGATGAGCGGAGGCTATTTAGGAGACAGTTCTCGCGGAGGCGAGGAGCGAAGGCAAGTAAGTGTCCCGCAGACAGAGCAGGGAGTGCGGCGCGGGCGAACACGCTATACTTGTGCGTCGGCGCGAATTCGCTCGGTGAAGGTACCCTTAACCAGGGACTTCCATGCGATATGGGCATGGTGACACATAGCGCCCAAACCAATTTTCCAAGAGGGGTTCCCTTCCAGGGATTCCTATGCCCATTCGGGCACACGCCGCACATGACTCCCACCCAATTTTGAAATTTGGAGGCTTGTTGACACGAGTGAAATCGGTGGACGAATTATGACTGGCCGTTATGACTGAGCTTTCTTGCATACTTGAGTCTTCGCAAGTCATTGATTTTTAAGTCACAGAGTGTGCTTGCATGCTATACTAAGCGCAATCATGGGTCGCGAGGTTGTTGTTGCCATCACGAAGGGGAAGCTCGACTTTGGCCCTTGGGAGCAGATCTTTTACGGGGAATTTGACGGCCGTCGGCGAAAACGGGCACTGGTAAAGCTCATCGGAGACTGACTGCGGCGCCAGAAGGCACACCTGACCATAAGGCAGGCGCGCGCCGCCCTGCCCGCTTAACCCTCGCATGAATCGAGGCGAGAGCGAGACCAGTCGTCAATCCACGCCGTCCCTCGAGTGCGCCTTGAAATGCAGGTCGTGGAGAAGCCCGTCGGAGAGCCGGTAAACCCAGCTGTGCAGTTCGAGTTGTTGCCCCTGTTTCCAGGCGTTTTGCACGAAGCTGGTCTCCTCGACGTGGCGCGTTTGGTCCAGGACGTTGAGTTCGCAAAGAAGGTCTTCCTGTTCGGTTTGGCTTAGCCCTTCGAAACGCTCGGGAACCCGCCGATAGATGCTGCGTACGTGGCGAAGCCAGTTGTCGATCAGGCCCAGCTCCTGATCGAGCAGGGCCGCGCGCACGCCGCCACATCCATAGTGCCCCACCACCATGATATGTTCCACCCTCAGGCACACTGACGGCGTACTGAATGACAGACAAGCAATTGAAGTCCGTGTGATTCACGACATTGGCCACATTCCGATGAACGAAGACCTCGCCCGCCCTCAGGCCAAGAATCTCGTTAGCCGGAACCCGGCTGTCCGAGCAGCCAATCCAGAGATACTTCGGGCTCTGGACGTCCACGAGCCTCTTGAAAAACTCAGGCTCCCGGCTCGTCATACGCTCAGCCCATTTCCGGTTCGAAACGAACAGGTGTTCAAGACTCACGATCAAGCCGTGGCAGAGGATTGGTGCGAATACTCGAGGATTGCGTGGTTGTAGATTTCTTCGATGGCGGCGACCTGACGCTCCTTGGAGAACTGCTCGCGAACCGAATCGGATGCCTGCCGGGCAAGCGCTCGATAAAGCGAGGGATCCGCGGCCAGTCGCAACAGCGCCGAAGTAACACCCTCCACATCTCCCTCCCCGCACAGCAAGCCATTCTTCCCGTCTTCTATAACCTCCGGGATTCCTCCATGGCGCGTCGACACCACGGGGAGCCCGCTTGCCATCGCCTCGAGCATCGCGTTGGGAACGCCCTCGACATCTCCGCCTGCCGTTTCGCTTGGATGAAGGAAAACGTGAGACTCGAAAAAGAGATCCTGCAGCGCACACTGAGAGAGGAATCCGGCGAACCGGACCCGATCGCTGACTCCGAGCCTGGCCGCGGTCCTCCGCAGCTCTTCTTCCAACGGCCCTTCGCCGGCGATTGTGAACGTCGCCTCCGAATGCCGGCGGCCAAAGGCTGCGAAGGCATGCAAAGCTGCGGAAATCCCCTTCTTCGGCACCAATCGCGCGGCTTGCACGATCCTCCAGGCGCCATTTTCTGGCGGCTCGCGTTGAACGAAAGAAAGATCTGGGACCGCGGTGCGCATCAGGCGCGTCTTGGCTTCCGGGCATCCCAAACCGGCGACTCTCGAAGCAAGTTGTTCCGAGCGGCATGGCAGGAAGGTCGCAAGCGTGAAGAGTTCCGCGAGCGCCTCCGAGTAGCCTGCCGAGGCCATGGATCCCGCGACATCCGAGCCGTGAAAGGAGACCACGATGGGGATCGAGCAACGGCGCAGGAGCGGGAGCAAATGAATCGCGACGTTTCCAAAGAACACGTGAAGCAGTAAACAGTTCTCGTGCTCAATCACTGCGAGGATGCGCGAAGCCTCCGCGTTCGAAACTTGCCAGGGGCGCCCGGACCGCTTTTCCGAAGCACGCCCGAGAAACCGGCTGCGTGATCGCCTGACGACCTCGATGCGATCGATCGGCCAGTCCCCTTCCAGCTTCTGGGCAATGACCAGCGGCCTAAACGACTTCAGCCCGGCGATCTGTCGATGGATGTGGAGCATTTCCGGCTTGAGAAAAGTCGCGCAGAATAAAGCGACTGACGGCAGCGCCGAATCCATCTGCGCCCCTAGCTGCGTCCGCTGAGGCTCTCGCCGCTTCGCGGGAGTCTTACCATTCGACGCTGGCTACGATCAATCCGGAAGAATGATACGGCGTGCCGGGGCCAAAATCCTGGGACACCATTTTCTGGCCGCTTCCATATTGGGGCGGCGCAACGGGATTCACCACTTGCCAGGGCTTTTTCGTGAAGACTTCCTTTACGATGCCTTCGATGGTTGGCCTCTGCTGGGAAGGTTCGACCGGCACAATCTCGCGCGCCTCCTCTTCGGTGGCGATAAATTCCTGCGCGTAAAGAGAGCCGGCGCACAGCAACCCTGCTGCAAAGGTTATCAGGCCCTTGTTCATGCTATTACCATAACCATCTTCGCCGCGCGTTGCAAGCCGCCGCGGTCTGAAGCCGCGCGGAATCTCAGGGGTGCCGCCCGGGCGGCTGAGATGGGTCAATTGCAACGCCCCTCGCGATCAAGACCGGAATGGCTCGATGACGACACTCCGGATTCGCTATTGAATCAGTCTGCTGGCGCCTTAAGAATCGCTGTATGGATTTTCTCTCCCGGGCGCGCAAGGTGGTCGAGATTGAGATCGCCGAAGTGCAGGCGGTGGCCGGACGCCTGAATTCTGGCTTTGAGAAGGCCGTGTATCTCATCAAATCGGCCGTTGAGAACCGCGGCAAGGTTGTCGTTGTCGGTGTGGGGAAAAGCGGCCATATCGGCGAAAAGATCGCCGCCACGCTGACCAGCACCGGTTCGCCTGCCGTGGTGCTCAATTCTCTCAATGCTCTTCACGGCGATCTCGGCGTAGTGAGCGACGGAGACGTCGTCCTGGCGTTGAGCTACAGCGGAGAAACGGACGAGTTGATCAATGTTCTCCCCGCCCTCGCCCGATTCAACGTAAAGAAGATCGCGATCACCGGCGCGATGGGCTCGACGCTCGCGAAGGCTTCCGACGCCGTCCTCGACGTTCGCGTCACCCAGGAGGCATGCCCGCTTAACCTCGCGCCCACCTCGAGCACGACCGCGATGCTCGTCCTCGGTGACGCTTTGGCAATGGTGCTGCTGGAGGCCAGGGGCTTTGATAAGGAGGATTTCGCCCGCTATCATCCTGCCGGCCGCCTCGGACGAGCCTTGCTCCTGAAGGTTCACCAAATTATGCGCGGAGAGGATCAACTGGCGAAAGCGTTTCCGGAAACGCCCATCGTCGAGGTTATCAAAAGCATGACCTCTCGTCGCGCTGGCGCCGCGGTGGTTGTCAATGCCGAGGGCAGCCTGGAAGGAATCTTTACGCACGGCGATTTTGCCCGGTATTTTCCGAACACGCCGGACATCGGGACGCGTGCCGTGGGCGACTTCATGACACGCAATCCGGTTACAATTTCCGATGACCAGCTCGCCGCTGAAGTCCTGCGCGTTTTGCAGATGCACCGGATCGACGACATCATCGTGGTCGACGGCGCACAGCACCCGATTGGAATCGTCGATTCCCAGGACCTCTCGCGGCTGAAAATCCTCTAGGCAATAAACCTGGCTCGCCTTTAATCAGCAAACAGTTGTATTCTCTACCCAATGGCTCTTGCAAACGATCTCCGCAAAGGAATGGCAATCCGCTACAACGGAAATCCTGCTATCGTCCTTGAAGTCCAGCACCGCACCCCCGGCAATCTGCGCGCCTTCGTGCAGGCCATCATCCGCTACATTAATACCGGGAAATCCGCCGATGTGCGATTCTCTTCGACCGAGAAGGTCGACCTAGTCGATGTAAACCGTCAGCAGCTGGAGTTCAGTTACAACGATCATCAAGGCTATCATTTCATCGATCCGGACACCTACGACACGGTCACTCTTTCTGGGGAACTGGTGGCCGGCGCCAAAGACTATCTCGTGGAAAACCTGAAGGTGGAGGTGCTCAGTATCGAAGGGCGGCCAGCCCAGGTTGAACTTCCCTCATCCGTCGCGCTCCGGGTAGCTGAGTCCGCGCAGGGAGTGCGGGGCGACAGCGCCAATAATGTGCAGAAGCCGGCCACGCTTGAGACTGGCAAGATCATCCAGGTGCCCCTTTTCATCAAGGAAGGCGAGTCGATCAAGGTTGACACGCGCACCGGCGCTTATCTCGGGCGCGCTTAGCTCAATGAGAAGCGACGAGTGAAGAGTGGGACCTCCCAACGCGCTCGTCGCAAGGAAGCGGCTGGCAATCGGCAGAGCAGCCGCCTGGAGCTCTCCGCGGCGGGAGCGATGCCCGCTCACGTTCCCAAGCGCTGGGTAAAGCTCGTTGTCGGCATTTTCCTCCTGCCGCCCGCCTGGGTGCTCACACAAACCTTCTTCACCGCGTTCGCCCGCGCGACCGTGCGGGACGGTTTTTGGATGACGGAAGAATTCTGGTTTTTTGCCCTTGGTGTCGTGCTGTGGTTTGTGGCGTTCTTTGGCCTGCCGCGCCCTCAGTGGCTCTACGTCTTCGGACATGAACTTACCCACGCCATCTGGGTGATGCTTCTTGGGGGCCGGGTCCATCGCTTCCGCGTGGGCAGCCAGGGGGGGCACGTCCTGGCGGATCGAACCAACACCTGGATCGCGCTCGCGCCATATTTTTTCCCGATTTACAGCGTTGCCGCGATCGCGATCTATGGCGTTGTCGGGATGTTTCTGGATGTGACCCCCTATCGATCGCTGCTCTACGCAGTGATCGGCGCCACCTGGGCGATGCACTTGTCGTTTACCTGTTGGCTCATCCCCAAAGGGCAGCCCGACCTTCATTATGGCGGAACATTCTTTTCTCTCGTGGTCATATACGTGCTCAACCTTGCGCTCATCGCCACGCTGCTCATCATCGCTTCAGTGCAAGTAACGTGGGCGGGATTCGGGCGCGAGCTGATGCAGAATGCCGTGAACTTGACCGGCTGGGTCACGCTCCAGCTCAATCAGTTCTTCCGGTGAGCGACCCCGGAGCGAAGCTGAAGTTCCTTCTCGAACTCCAAACAAGTCTGGGCGGCTGCATTCCTTTCGATCGATGGATGCACGAAGCTCTCTATCACACCGATTTTGGCTACTACACCGCGAACATTCGGGAATTCGGGAGGCGAGGCGACTTCACCACCTGGCCCGCGTTCAACGAGGGTTTGGGCCAGGCAATCGCGCAATGGGCACTGAGGAATAGAGCACCCGGCCGCTGGTCTCTCATCGAGATTGGCGGGGGAACCGGAGAGTTGGCCCAACTCGTCATAAGGGCGATCGGTTGGTGGAGCCGGCCGCGCTATCATATCGTCGAAGTCTCGCCCCGCCTGATACGAGCGCAGAGGAAGCGTCTGGGATCAGCGGCGATTTGGCACCGCAGCGTTTCCGAAGCGCTCGCCGCAACTGACGGAACAGCCCTCATTGTGTCAAACGAATTGGTCGACGCTTTCCCATGCCGCGTTTTCAGGAAAGAGCCCGCCGGCTGGCGCGAACTCGCACTGCGCCTGGACGGGGGACGCATTGCGGAGGAATGGCTAATCCGCCCGCTCCCTGAATCGACCAGCTTTTCGTGCTCCTGGCCAATTGGCCAGCGTGTGGAAGTGCGGGAGAGCTATCAAATGTGGCTCAGAGACTGGCTTCCTGGATGGCGCACCGGAAGCATGCTCACGATTGACTACGGTGACACCTGTCCCGCTCTCTATTTCCGGCGACCCGGCGGAACCTTGCGGGCCTATGCACACCATCAGCGGCTCGAGGGCCACGAGGTTTACGCCGGTTTCGGCACGCGCGATCTCACGGCGGACGTCAATTTCTCGGATCTGCTGGCGGAGCGGGCGTTTGCCGCCACCACGCTCACGACGCTGGCGGATTTCATCTCAAAACATGATCCCTCCGCCACCAGGGACCGCACCGGGGAAATTCTTTATTCTCCGGGCGGCGCGAGCGAGGCATTCAAAGCCCTGATTCAAACGCGCTGATCTCGGTCGCGGGCCGAGCCCGTGCTCCCGACGCACTCGGTCGGCCGCTGATAAAGGGCTTATTTCACCTCCACGAAATAGGAAATCAACTGCTTAATCTTGCCGCGCTCCATAACGAATAAATCGCAGAAAACTCCGCTCAACAAGCCGCCCGCCTTTTTCTGCGAGCGCACTGAGCCTTCCGCGACTACGACGTCGTTCTCCTCAAACATTTTCGCAGGGCCGCCGGAAGCATCGGCAGCTGGTCTCTAATTGCCACTTGATCGGACAACGCCGTCAGCTGAAGGCGCTGCGTCGTAGAGATGCGTACCCGGGCCTCCATTGGGACTTCGGTCAGCCGAAACAACTCGCACGCGCTCAGCAGTCCGTGGCTCTGAACTGAAGGCCAATTGGAAGCCTCAACGAGGTGATACACGCGATCCGGAAGCATGCTTCGCGGCGAGATCACTTCGCAACGCATCGACTTACTGCGAGACTGTTTCGGACGCGGTCCTGAGTAGGCCCCGTCTCTTCGCGCTGAGGCATTCTTCGCGGAAGCAGGCATGCGAAAGCTGCGGGTAGGAAAGACGGTTATGCCGTGACGCTCACCATCCAGCCCATCCCGAAGCGATCGGTAACCATGCCGAAGCGCGGAGACCAGAACGTTGGTTAGCGGCATGCGGACCTGCCCGCCGTCAGCAAGCGCGGCGAACGCGCGGTCGGCTTCGGTTTCAGTCGGCACAGTGAGCGAGAGCGAGAAACCGTCGAAGCTCAGCCCTTCTCCGGAGGGATTCCGCATGCCGCAAGTAGACCGAAGCCCCTCGATTTGGTGTTCGCTACTCGTGGCGGAGTTCAAGAGCCTGCTCTCAAACGCGCTGATCGTATGCGCGGACGATCCAGGCTCCACGGGATCGCGCCATGGCTGAGCATCCAATCGTTGAACTGCTTGAGAGTCCATCCTTCACGGTCCACAAATCGATGGTGAAGCTTTTCCACCTCGATTCGGCCGAGCAAGTAGCTCATGGGCACCGTCGGAGAACTCGTGTACCAATTTACATCCCCGGCGGCGCGAGCTTTCGTGAAATTCACGCCGTTCACGAGCACCTTGCACGCTCCTTCATAACCGAGCGCACCGCTCTGGAGACCACAGTCGATGACGATCCGATGCGCGCGCCAGAGGGCGTCGTGAATCTGCTGCAATCGGGCATGAGAACCCTCCACCAGTCCTCGCTCGACGGCGAGCTGCTCGCACCACATCGTCCAGCCCTCGTAAAAGATGGCGTGTCCCGCGAGGCGACGCAGCCTGCTTGGGTGACGGTTCTGGATGGCGAACTGAAGGTGGTGGCCCGGGTAAGCTTCGTGCGCGCTGGTCAGCTCAAGCCCGAAATGCTGTCGAATTTCGGAGAGCTTCTTTCGGGTCCGTAACTTCCAGGCTGAGATCATTAACCCAGAAGATGCCTTCCTGCTTTTCGGAAAACGGCGGCGGGGCATGGTAGGCCGCGGTGGGAAAATGGTGCCTCAGAAAGGGCGGAGCGGGCAGAACTTTGAGCGTTTCGCCGCGCGGGAGCGTGGCGATGCCAAGCTCGGCAAGCTTATCCTTAATCGCGAAAGTGGAGTGCCTGTATTCCTCCAGAAGCGGACGCCGGGGCGTCCACTGCGCGGCGGCCTCCTCGAGAATGTTCTTCGCATTCTTGCTGCCATGATGCGCGGCTTCGCGTTCGAGCCGATAACTCATCTGAGCGACAAGACGCTCGCCATTTGCCAGCGCCTCAGGCAGAGTCCAATCGAAACCAAGGCGTTCGCGCATAAGGAACTCAAAACGATCGCGGCCAATGCTGTAGCCCCGATCATCTCCCGGCCGCTTGCGCGCGATGTTGGCGGCATAGGTCTCGAACGCGCCCGCGGCGCTGGCTAGCAGGCGCCTTGTGCGGGCCGGCGAACGCGAATGGGCCAGCAATTCGGTTTCGATTTCAGCAAGAAATCTGGCGGCGCCTTCACACGAGCGCTGCGCCAGTTTTGTCCACAGGGGAACAGGCCGATTCACGCAGGCCGCGCCGGCGATCAGGTAGTCCGGCAGTCTCGCGAGGCGCAATTCGATTGCCGGCAACACGGCTCCGAGATCACTGGCGTTCCGGATCACAAGGTCGAAGATGGAATCAACGGCCGCGTCGCAGTGAGTCTGCGGATTGGTGCGCCATCGCTCGAGGTCCCGCTCGTTCAGCAGCTCGGTGCGAAGCATGGCCAGGAATGTGCGCCGATCGAGCCAGTCGTCGCCGGAAAAAGAGGCCTCCGGCAGTTGCTCGGCAGCTGCAAGGCTGCGCTCAACCAGGCGGATCTGAGAGCGATGTGCAGGCACGTCATTCTGGCCGAGCCGCGAATTGAACTCGATCAGGCCGAGCCGGCTCGCCGATTCGGGGAATCGCTCGTGAGTCTCCTCGAGGTAGCGATCAACGAGCCCGCGGAATGCCCGCATATTCGCGTCGTCGACCGCGGCGAGAAATCTGCGTGCGGAGGGAACGCTCAATTTATCGAAGAGGAAATAATCTTGCCGTCACTGTCCACGGGGCCCAGAGCCACTGCCTCAATGCCATCGGCAAGATCGCGCATTGCGGTTACCTCGGCTTCCGAGGGCACCTGCCCCTGAGCACCCGCAGCAATATCGCGGATGCCTTTGATCTTGGAAATGATGGTAGAAACAAATTCAGTTTTCTTTAGTCGCGGATGCAAGGTTTCGAGCCGGTCGATGTAATAATCCATGATCTCGACCCCTCCGAGGATACGCGCCTTGTCCGCGCTGTATCTTTGAGCACAATTGTTGGCGGCAAGCTGAAAGCCGCGGAGCCAGCCGCCGAGACTGATCATGTGCGACATTTCCTCATCGTGCAGGTCGATCATGGTTTTCTCGACGTCGGCCTGTGTTCGCACAAGCTCCTCGCGCATCCCTTGCCAGTCGCCTTTCTCGCTGTACTCGAAAAGGCTCTTGCTGCGCTTGGTGAGACGGTCTCCCACTCCGAGGGCGCGCGACTGGCGGATCAGCGCGCGCCCGATATCCTGAACGTCCCGGGACCGCTCGGCGATCGTCAGCATGAAACCGTCGGCCACGAGCGCGCCAAAATGCAAGGAAGTCTGAAGGCGGTTGTCGTAAACGGCATCACGTGGATTCGCTTCGATAATGTCGAGCGGCACCGGAATGAAGCTGGCGAAATCCTTCAGGATCTGGGCGATTGAAGGGGCCGTGATCTCGTTGACGCCCAACTCATCACGCATGAAATCTTCGGACGCCTCCTCAAGCTCTTTGTCAGCCATCTCCTCCTGAGCAAACAACACCATCGCTACGCCCAGCGCGGCGATAACGGCCAGAAAGTGGCGTGAAATCATCCCGGCCGGACTCATTACCCCATTTCGGTGCCAAGGCAAAGAACTTGTCGCCGACAGGCGAGCTGAAGATATTGGCGGCATGATAATCGGCGTCCCAAAAGAGACCAAGGAACAGGAATTTCGCGTGGCGATGCTTCCTTCGGCCGTTTACCAGCTTGTCAAGCGGGGCCATCACGTTCTCGTGGAGTCCAACGCGGGGGCGGGAATTGGTTTTCACGATGGGGACTACCGGACTGCGGGCGCCAAGGTCGTCAAGGCGCACGATGAGGTATCTTCCCGCGCGGAGATGATTGTGCAGGTCAAGGAACCACTCGCTCCGGAATGTGTCCTGCTTCGTGAAGGACAGATCCTCTTAACTTATCTCCATCTGGCGGCGAACAGGGCCCTCACCGAGAGCCTCATCGCAACAGGTGCAACATGCATCGCGTACCAGAACGGTCGAGGTGAACCAGGCCTGCCCCGCTCCTCGAACCGAATCCCAGCGAGTGCAGGCCGTATGTCCGTGCTGGTGGGCGGATACTTCCTCGCTAAACACAACGGGGAAAAGAGCGTGCTGCTCGGCGATGTCCAGGAAGTGCTTTCCCGGGCGGGTCGTAGTCCTGGGCGGCGGGACCAGCAGGCGTAAACCCACGCGGATGACAACGGGCTCGGCGCGGATGGTGACGATCCTCGAAGTCGACCTCGAGCGCATGCGTTTCCTGGGACATCACATGCAGACCGCGCACCGCCTTACTCTATTCAGACAAGGCAAGTCTGTTGAGATTCTACGCCAATCTCGATCTGCTCATTGGGGGCGGTGCTTTGGTTACCGGGACGCGAGGCCAAAAACTTATTTCACACGAGATGCTACGGGAACTGAAACCCGGCAGTGTACCTTGTGGACATTGCGATCGATCAGGGAGGTTACGCCGAAACCTACACCCGACCACGCACAACCTCCGACCTGTGAGAGGAAGGCGTAATCCATTACTGCGTGGCCAATATGCCCGGCGCATATGCCCGTACGGCCGCGCGCCCCTCGTCAATGTCACCTATCCTTACGTGAGGACTTGGCTGACTTTGGGCTCGCAGAGGCCATTCGGCGCCAACCGGGACTAGCTGGCGGGATGTATAATGTTATGGCGGGCCACCTCACCTGCAAGGCCGTGGCGGAGGCCCACGGCATGGCCTATGTTCCCGTCTCTTTGTAAGCCATGGGACTGGAACAGCAGATGCCGTCAATCGGCCGGAATGCGCGCGACGCGGCACGCGCGCTCGCCGGACTGCAGACAGAAAGGAGAAACGCCATCCTCAGGGCCATGGCTGGCGAGCTTCTTGCCCGCGCTCCACAACTTCTCGATGCAAACGCCAAAGACGTCTCTCTTGCAGCGGAACACGGCTTGAGCACGGCCGCGATCGATCGGCTTC
>CAWASQ010000080.1:0-24298 GCA_963784465.1 uncultured Verrucomicrobiae bacterium | reverse complement strand
ATCCCGGACTCTCGTGCGGATTGGGTAATCGGGAGCAACGGAAATGAAAATCCTCTATGACGGCTACGAAAGGTCAACATCTGGTCAAGAGCAGATCGGGAGGAATCCAGTCAACCTCAATCGAGATAGGTTTGTGTATGCATACAGCTGTTTGCAAAAAACCACTTACGGATTTAGCCCCGACTTCGACGCTCAGAGCAAATCACGTTCAGTAGAGCCGGCCCCGGAACCAGGCGCTGCAGCCGGCTCACTCGCAACAAGCCGCCGAAGAGCTGGATTGATACGGCGTGTCAACGCCAAACCGCGCTCGAAGTATTCCGGAAGAGATAGAGAGCGGCACGCGTTCGCCGTGCTTGGCGGCATCGAGTTGTCCGCTTGGGACGCGTGACCACACAAAACCCACCAGGCTAAATAGCGGCCTTCGATCCAACTCCGCGAGCATCGAGATCAAGTGCGATCTGTTCCTGCGCAAACGTGCCGCGTTCTCAGTCGCATTCGCAAACAGAGGGAAGATCAGCCGGTGCGCTTTGCGGGGCCGCAGCGCTTGTGGCTTTTCGCGCCAATTCGTCGGCTGCGACTGCGATCTCAAGGGAAGCAAGGCCGTTTTCCTCCGAGACGAGCCGCCGGTGCTGCGGGTCCTCGATCGAGCGGATTTGGTCCGCGAGCAGCGCGCGCACGACGTGGCCGTAGAGCTCCTGCTTCGACATGCCGGCGCCGCCGCGGATGCGGAAGCGACCGTCGGCGGGAAATGATTTGTGGCGCGCGAGGATTTCGCGCTCGCCGCCCTCGTAGCGTGCGACTCCTTCGACTTCCGCGTGCGGCACGAGCGAACGGACGGCGTCCAGGTCAGCATGGTTTGCGAGCAGATCGATCTCGATGCGCGTGGGCACCCACTCGAAGAGCCGGATCGTCCCGCGCTCGCAGACGATGCGCGTCTCCTGCGACTCCATGCGGCTGGACTGGTGGAAGCCGTGGTAAAAATTCGCGAGCAGCGCACTGCCGTAGCGGACGGTGCAGTGGACCTGGTCGATGATGCCGCCGGCGGGCCGCTCCGACTGCTGTGCCGCCACGACTTCGCCCGGTCCAAACCACATGCGGAAGAGGTCGAAGAAATGAACGCCGTGCTCGATGAAAATGCCGCCGCTAATCTGCGGCTTCCAAAACCAGTGTCCGGGACCGAGCGGGGTGTCGCCGGCGTAGTTTTCAAAGAACGCATGCAGCGGCGCGCCGAGCAGGCCGGCTTCGAGAATGCCGGCGACGGCCTGGTTCAGCGGATCGTAGCGCATGATGAGGTTTACGGCCAGAAAGCGGCGTGCCGTCCGCGCGGCGTCGATCATCCGGCGCGCGTCTGCGAGCGTGGTGGCAAGCGGCTTTTCACAGAGGACATGCTTTCCTGCGTCGAGCGCAGCGATGGCGAGTTCTCGGTGAGTCGAGGGCGGCGTCGCGATGTGGATGATCTGCACGTCGTCGCGCGCTGCGAGTGCGTGAACGTCCGCGCAGACCGGCACGGCAAAGTCCTCGCCCGTCTTGTGCGCGGCCGCCTGGATCGTGTCGGCCACGGCGGCCGCGCGCAGCCCCGGCATCGCATCAAATTCGCGTAGGCAGAAGCGGCCAAACGCTCCGCACCCCAGCAGTCCCACCCCGAGCTTCGCGCCCGGGATCATCGAATTTGAACGGCACAATTCGTCAGCTTCGGTCGATGTTTTCACGACGATGGAAGTTATGCCCCCAAGCGGGCGTGCATCTTCCTGGATTTTGCAAGGGATATCCGTTTTTTGGTTTGCAACGCCCCGTGCCCGCCTCACCGTAGATGCCTCCCAGCGCGGCAGCTTCTACAGCCCTGAATCTCGTTATCAAAGCATCGCACCGGCGCCACGGCCTTCGGACATCAAGAGAAGGCTGACGCTCGGCGTCGAGCGCAATGGCTACGTGGCGATGGTATCGCCGGGCGCTGGTTTCGTCTCTGGAAGCCATCGCGCCCGCGGCTGCATAGGGGTTTCGATGACCCACTGGTTCGACAGTCTCTTCTACGCGAACTTGTATTCGCATTTCCTGACAACGAATACAGGACACGGGGCGTGCCGTACGACCCGTTCGGCGGTACTGCCCATGAATACATGTCTGAGGCCGGTATAGCCATGAGTCGTGATGATGATAAGATCGACTTTGCGATCGCGTGCCACATTGGTGACTACTTCAAAGGCGGTACCCACTTGGACAATCACCTCTTTCAAGTGTTGCGGTTCAATCGTCTTCTTAGCTAATTTATTCAATTTCTCTTCCAGAGGCTTGATCGGGAAACCCTCACCCATCGGCAGGTAAGTCAAGTCCACTGGATATGGAAGGGGCTCGATCGCATGAAGCAGCGTGACCTTTGCTCCAAACTGTTTTGCAAGTGGCACCGCGTATTCGAGCGCCGTCTGAGAAGTTTTGGAGAAATCAATCGGTACCAGGATACTTTTGAGTGTGAGGATCACCGGGGCGAGTTCACCAGCATCGCCTTTCCTGTCTATGCTGCCTGGCCGACTTGTTTCTGTCTCTGTATTCATGATCTTGTTATTGACCTTCGATTTCCGAACATTGATGTCCCAAGGAGCGACTCGTTACGAGGGTGAGCTGAGGTCGGTAAAGTTCGGACGGGCGGAACTCCAATGCAACGACGAGCCATCTTCCCGACTCGGAAATGCTTATCTGAACACTAAATCGCTCGAGAGCGAACGATCGAATGCCAGGACCGCCTTCCAGCAACATGTATAACTGTTCGCTTTCCGGACGGAGAAAAAACGACGCCTCAAAGAATTCCCGAATATAGTTTACGCCGTAATCGCCTGTTGCCAACAAGGCGACTCCAAGCCTCGATTCCAGGTTGGAAACGGTGATTATCGCCACCTCGTCGGGATTCTCGCGATCTGTATACACAAAACTCTTGTGGCCAGTTTTGAACGGTCGTTTACCAAAGGCCTCATTGAAATAGTCGAGGATCTGCGCAAGCGAGAAGGGGAGACTATGCAATCGAACCGAGTGATCGACGGAAACTCTCGCCGCGGCGGCACCTTGCTCGACCGCGGGACCGTACGCCAGAGGGGGAAGCAAAAATACCCCAGCAGCCGCTACCAGCGTCAATGTCGTCCGAATTTTCATCCCGCACCGCCTCTCTCTCTATCCAAATTTACGGATACCGGCGGCGGCGACTAGTCTTGGATTGCCGTTTTCTAGGAGATTTTTGTTGCTTCGGACGGGAGAACTCGCCTCAGTCGAAAGCAAATTAGCTGGAAGCTTTTGACATAAAGTGGGAAGCGAGTCTGGACTGACCTTTCTCTAAACTTTTTTCCGACCGGGGGTGCTTCGCGGCTCGTGGCCCAATCGATTGCCCTATCCGGTTCTTGCCAAGAAAGAGCAAACTTTCGGCAAAATCCGGAAGGCCGCGTTTAGCCGCGGTGCTAGGCTATATTAGGTCGGGATGATTCGGCCGGCGTTCGGTCGGAAAGAGCGGGGCCGATCGCAACGCGGAAAAACCCGCTTCAAGAGGAGTGTATTATGAATGCGCTAACCAAATGGAATCCCTTCCGGGAGCTGGAGGATATTCAAAGCAGGCTAAGCTCCTTGTTTGGTCGGACACCTCTCCGCGGTTTTGGCGAGGAGGCCATGACTGTGAGCGAATGGACACCCCTGGTGGATATCGCTGAAGACGATAAGGAGTATTTGATCAAGGCGGAACTGCCTGAAGTCAAGAAGGAGGACGTGAAAGTCACCGTTGAGGGCGGCGTCTTAACGATCACCGGCGAGCGAAAGTTCGAGAAGGAGGAGAAGGGCAAGAAGTATCATCGCCTCGAACGGGCCTACGGCTCGTTCATGCGGAGCTTCACACTTCCCGAGGGAGCTGCTGGCGACAAGATAAGTGCCGAATTCAAGGACGGGGTGCTTAAAGTCCACCTTGCAAAGAGCCCGGAGGCAAAGCCCAAATCAATCAATGTCAAAGTTGATTGAGAGCGGAGGCGGCCGGCCCAAAGCCGGCCGCCCAGATGTCCCAATGAAGAAGGTAATTTCAATAAGCGAGATCGTCGCGCCGATTCAAGTGGAGAATGACCGCTATGAGGTTTGGGCGAGCGCGGAGGCCGACTATCACGAAGGCACTCTCGAAGTCCAGCTTGATAGCTTTCTGCGCCGTTCGGCAGACAACGAGCACTTGTCGCCAAGTTGGCTGCCAGTCAAACAGACGGTTATCGAGCAGATCGATTTCGAAGAAGGAAATCCTGCGGCCAAGGAGATCTTTGAAAACTGGGTGAAGCGGGTGCGGCGGGCCATCGGGAAGCGCCTTGTCGTTCGGAGATCCTCTCCCGTATGATTGCCGTGTTCACTCTGCACCAAGATTTCCGGCGTGCAGGCGCTGAGATTCACGCGGTGCGCTCCCTTATGTCGACCGACTTGGTTGGTAGAAACAAATGTGGCCTTTAGCGTCTCCGCCAGCTCGTCGAATGGGGCGAGGTGGTCCCGCAATCCGAGACCCTTTAGAGCAAGGAGCAAAGAGATCCCGGGAAAAACAAATTAACGTCCGAACTTCGGCTAGTTGGCCGCGCAAATGCCCGTATCTGAGAAAAGAGGGAAGCCGAATGAAAATCTATTTCGTCGAGGTGGAACCTTCGGAGCGCCGCTTCTTTGAATCGGAACTCTCAGACCATGACTTGCATTTTGTTTCCGGCCTTGAGGAAATTGAAGGGGACGCCGAAATCGTCTCGACTTTTATTTACTCGCGAATCGACCGGTCGTTTCTCGATCGACATGCCGCGGTGAGATTGATTGCCACGCGCTCGACGACCCACGATCACCTCGAGCTGGAAAGTTGTGCTGAGCGGAACGTAACGATGTGCATCGTGCCGAGCTATGGCGACCACGTGGTGGCGGAGCATACCTTCGCGCTCCTCCTTGCGGTTGCGCGCCGGCTGCGAGAGTCGATGAATTTGGGCGACAGTTCACATTTCTCCTACGAAAAGCTGCGGGGTTTTGAGCTGCGATCCAAGACCTTCGGGATCATCGGAGCCGGGCGGATCGGATTATGCACGATTCCGATTGCCAGAAGCTTTGGCATGAACGTGATCGCCTGCGACATTCGGCCCAAGCCAAAACTGGCGAAAGAACGTGGATTTCGATACGTTGCGTTCGAGGAATTGCTCGCGGGTTCGGACATCATTTCGCTGCATGCAAGCCTGAACCCTTCCAGCTATCACATTCTCAATCGCGAGGCCTTTACGAAATGCCGGCCCGGCGTGGTGATCATCAACACCGCCCGCGGCAAGCTGATCGACACAAACGCGCTGATTGAAGCGCTTGATCAGGGCATCGTCCGCGGTGCCGGGCTCGACGTGCTCGGAGAGGAAAGTGTGATGCGACGGCGCGCCGAACGCATTATCAGCGACCAGATTATCCAAAGAGTACGCGAGCCCGTCGAATTACCCAAGGTGGCGGCAAGGGATCCCCTTCGAGCAAAGGAAATCGAAAAGCTCATGCGCCTCGGCAGTCTGCTTTTACGGCCCGAGGTTGTCTGCACGCCCCACACTGCGTTCAACTGCGTGGAAGCGATCGAGCGGATCAATCGTGTCACCCTAGAGAACATCAAAGCATTCATTGCCGGAACACCGATCAATACACTGTCGCTGGGTATCGCTCCGGAGGGAGCGGAAGCACCTGGCTCGGTCGAGTCTTAAGCGGCGGCATTCGATGAAGAAAAAAACATCTGCCAAAGACGTGGCGCGACGGATTTCTTTCTGCGCGCACCGAGCGGAGAGCAATTTTCGGTTCCTTTTGGCCAAGGCAAGCCTAGTGCGAGCCTCACCCACCCGCTAACTTTGCCTATCAACTGAAAAAGGGCCAAAAGAATGAACTCAAAGAGCGTTTTGGATTTTCCTGCATCGGGCCATTTCGGCATCTCGCTTCTTCATGATCCGACTTTGAACAAGGGCACGGCATTTACGGAAGAAGAGAGGGATGCGCTCGGGTTGCGCGGACTGCTCCCACCACGAGTGCATACCCAAGAGGAGCAAGTCCAGCGCGTGCTGGAGAATATTCGCGGGAAATCGACCGACCTCGAGCGCTACATTTTCATGATCGGGCTCCAGGATCGCAACGAAACGCTTTTCTACCGGCTGGCGCTCGATCACTTGGAAGAGATGATGCCCGTCATTTACACGCCGACGGTCGGCCTGGCCTGCCAAAAGTACGGGCACATCTTTCGCCGGCCGAGGGGAATTTTCGTCTCAATGAGAGATGCCGGGCGCATGGCGAAAGTCCTGGAGAACTGGCCGACCAGGAGTGTGGGCGTAATCGTGGTCACTGATGGCGAACGCATACTCGGTCTCGGCGATCTGGGCGCCAATGGCATGGGGATCCCCGTTGGCAAACTAGCCCTCTATACGATCTGTGCCGGGGTTCATCCCTCAGCCTGCTTGCCCGTGACGATTGACGTTGGCACCAATAATGAAGAACTGCTGAATGATCCTCTCTACATCGGCATCCAAGAACGACGGATCCGCGGAGCTGCCTACGATGCTCTTATCGAGGAATTCGTGGCTGCGGTGCAGAAAGTGTTTCCCCATGCCTTGATCCAATTCGAGGATTTTGCAAACCAGAATGCGTTTCGACTCTTGGCCAAGTATCGAAACCGAGTGTGCGCCTTTAATGATGACGTTCAGGGCACCGCGGCTGTCGCTCTTGCAGGCATTAACTCGGCTTTGCGGGTAACAAAACAGCCCTTGACCGAGCAAAGGTTCGCCTTTCTCGGTGCTGGCGAGGCTGGCACAGGAATCGCGGACCTCCTGGTCGCGGCGATGGTTCGGCAAGGGATGGCTGAAGCGGAAGCACGTGCCCGATGTTGGTTTGTTGACTCGCGGGGATTGGTGGTGAAGAGCCGCATGGATCTTGCCGACCACAAGCTGCCTTACGCCCAGGAGTGCGAGTTTATCGGCGACCTTCTCGGCGCGATTTCCCGGGTTCGACCAACCGTTCTCATAGGCGCCTCCGGACAACCCGGAGCCTTTACCATGCCAGTGCTGCAAACAATGGCGAAGATCAACGAACGCCCGGTGATCCTCGCTTTGTCAAATCCAACATCGAAATCGGAGTGTACTGCCCAGGAGGCCTATTACGGGACTGGAGGCAGGGCCCTGTTCGCCAGTGGGAGCCCGTTCGGTCCGGTTGCCATTGACGGCAAGACTTTCATTCCAGGACAGTCAAACAACTCATATGTATTTCCCGGAGTGGGGATGGGCGTCGTGGCAAGCGGGAGCAGCCTGGTATCCGACGAAATGTTTCTGAGCGCCGCAGGGGCGTTGGCCGCAGAAACTTCTGCAACCGATCTCGAGCAAGGCCGGCTTTACCCTCCGCTGACGCGAATTAGAGAGGTCTCTCTGGCGATCTCGACGGCCGTGGCCGGGGTCGCATTTGAATGCAATCTGGCGACGGTTCCTCGACCGGACGACCTCCGTTCCTCTATCAGGGCTCTCATGTACGAACCCCGCTACCCTGATTACGTCCGAACGTGAAGCAAGGGGATCGGGCGTAGACGGTTACGAACGCGAGTCGATTTCTGATTGGCGCCCCGGTCAATTCCTTTCGACTTTTGGCTGCTGACAACTCGGCTGGCCAAAAAAGGGGTAGTCTTCGACAAGCAACTGCAGGCGGATCCGTCTCATCTATCGGACACTTCACATTGTGAAGGTGGAAAAGCCGCCGCTGCCATCGCAGGACAAGCGCTGGAAAATCATCGACGCCAAGATGCGCAAGTTGGGCTACGAGCCACATGCGCTCATCGAGACGTTGCATGCGGTGCAGGAATCGTTCGGCTACTTGGACGAAATCGCGCTCGGCTGGGTGGCAAGATCGCTGCGGATACCTCCGAGCAAAGTCTACGGCGTCTCAACCTTTTACAACTTTTTCACGCTCAAACCTCAGGGCGCGCACACGTGCGTAGTTTGCCTGGGAACGGCATGCTACGTCAAACACGCCACCAGTATCCTCCGGGCCATAGAGGCTTACGCGAAGATCAAACATGGCGAAACGACGCTCGACAAGCAGTTGTCGCTGCTCACCGTGCGCTGCCTGGGAGCGTGTGGGATCGCGCCGGCGGTCGTATATGACGGCAATGTGGTGGGTCGACTAACGCCTGAAGAAGCCGTCCAAAAGCTCGGAGCTTATATCAGCCATGCTTCCTGAAGAGCTCAATGCGATAGCAGAAAAGGAAAGGGTTGCCCGCAAGCAGATCTGCATCCGCTGCTGTATGTCAGCGGGATGTCTGTCGTCACAGTCCGATGAAATCAAGAAGACTCTGGAAAGATCGGTTGCGGAGAGGCAACTGAGTGACCGCGTCGAGATTCGCCGTGTAGGATGCATGGGACTCTGCGGGCAGGGGCCGCTGGTACAGGTGGAACCCGATGGCGTGATGTACGAGCGCGTCACGTTGAAAAGCGCATCCACGATCGTCGATACTTTGGTGGGGGGGACTACCGAGGTGCGACGCTGCGATCCTAAGCAACCCTTTTTCTCCCGGCAAATGCCCGTGGTGACTGCCAGGAGCGGCCGCATCGATCCCGAGCGGATAGAGGACTATATCGAGGCCGGAGGATATCGTGCGCTGCAGAGCGCCATTCAGGACATGCAACCCGGGCAGATTCTTGAGGCGATCATTCAAAGCGGCTTGCGCGGCCGGGGCGGCGGCGGCTATCCCACAGGTCTGAAGTGGGCTACGGTCGCCAAGTCGAAGGGTGAACGCAAATACGTCATTTGCAATGGAGACGAGGGCGATCCCGGTGCCTTCATGGATCGCAGCATCCTCGAAAGTGACCCCCACGCCGTCCTCGAGGGAATGGCTATCGCGGGCTACGCGATCGGCGCGAGCTACGGCTACCTGTATGTCCGGGCTGAATACCCATTGGCCATCAGCCGGTTGCAGGTGGCTATCCGCCAGGCCAGCCAACACGGCTTGCTGGGGCAAGGAATATTCGAGTCCACGTTCAATTTTAACGTGGAGATTCGAATCGGAGCCGGCGCCTTCGTTTGCGGCGAAGAAACCGCGCTGATGGCCTCGATCGAGGGGCACCGTGGCCAACCACGACCGCGACCTCCCTTCCCCGCGGAAAGCGGATTGTGGGGCTTCCCCACCTTGATAAACAACGTCGAGACATTCGCGAATATTGCTCCGATCATAAACCGCGGTGCGGATTGGTACGCCGGCATCGGCACACAGAATAGCAAGGGAACGAAGGTCTTCGCGCTCACGGGAAAAATTCGTAACAACGGGATGATCGAGGTGCCCATGGGTATCACCATCCGTGAAATTGTTGAGGAACTCGGGGGAGGAGCACCGGAGGGATCCAGCATCAAGGCTGTGCAGACGGGAGGGCCGTCGGGCGGCTGTATTCCGGCCGAACATTTCGATACGCCCGTCGACTATGACTCACTGGTGAAACTCGGCTCGATAATGGGCTCGGGCGGCATGGTCGTCATGGATGACAGCACCAACATGGTCGACGTCGCACGCTTCTACATGCAGTTTTGCATGGAAGAATCGTGCGGTAAATGCATTCCCTGCCGCGCCGGAACAGTGCAGATGCACAATTTGCTGAGCAAGATTCTTGATCGGAAAGCGACCCTTAAGGATTTGGATTCCCTGGAGGAGCTCTGTGACATGGTTAAACACACCAGCCTGTGCGGACTTGGTCAAACTGCGCCCAATCCAGTCCTCAGCACCCTCCGCTATTTCCGCAATGAGTATCTCGATCTCCTTCGGCCTGAAACGGGCGACGGCGACGGGCAGGCAAACCAAAGGAGATCTGAGGAAAACCTCTCAGCTATAGAAACCGGACACTGAGAAACCATGGCTGTAAAGACCCTAACAATCGACGGCAGACAAGCGACTGCGGAGGAAGGCGAAACCATTCTGGACGCTGCTTTGGACGCTGGAATCAGAATCCCGACGCTTTGCCATTTGCAAGGCCTAAGCGATGTCGGCGCATGCCGTATGTGTCTCACCGAGGTGACGGGATCAAGCAAGCTTCTACCGGCATGTGTCACCAAAGTGGCCGAGGGAATGGAAGTCCAGACTAACACGGAGCGGTTGCGCAAGTACCGGCTCATGGTTTTGGAACTGCTCTTTGCCGAGCGAAATCATATCTGCGCAGTCTGTGTGGCGAATAATCACTGTGACTTGCAGAACCTCGCCAGGGACCAGGGAATGATGCATGTCCGATTCCCCTATCTCTACCCAAACGCCACCGTAGATGCTTCTCACGACATGTTTGTGCTCGATCACAACCGTTGCATCTTATGCACGCGCTGTGTGCGGGTCTGCGACGAGATCGAGGGTGCGCATACGTGGGACGTCATGGGCCGCGGCACCCATTCGCGGGTCATCACCGATCTTAACCAGCCTTGGGGATCGTCGGACACGTGCACGAGTTGCGGCAAGTGCGTTCATGTTTGCCCGACTGGGGCGCTGTCAAGTAAGGGTAAGTCGGTCGCCGAGATGGTGAAGCGGCGCGAGTTCTTACCCTACCTCGCTAGTAGGCGGGAGGCGCGACGATGAGCAAGGCGCGTCTCGCGACTGTCTGGCTGGACGGCTGCTCCGGTTGTCACATGTCTTTTCTCGACATGGACGAGCGGCTGATCGAAGTCTTGGGACAGGTGGACCTCGTCTACAGCCCCTTGGTCGATACGAAGGAATATCCGCCAAATGTGGACGTGGTACTTGTCGAAGGAGCGGTAAGTAGCGAGGACGACTTGGAGAAGATCCTTAAAATCCGCCAGCGAACAAGAATCCTCGTTTCGCTAGGCGACTGCGCAGTCACCTCTAATGTACCGAGTATGAGGAACCGGTTCAAACTTGAGGAGGTTGAACACCGCGCGTATGTCGAGAACGCGCAATGCAATCAAGGCGTCCCCCGACGCATAGTTCCGAAACTGTTGCCTCACTCCCGCCCGGTGCATGAATTCGTTAAGGTGGACGTCTTTGTGCCCGGTTGTCCGCCCGAGGCGGACACGATTTACTTTGTTCTGACCGAACTCCTGGCCGGGCGCATGCCCGACCTCTCAGGAAAAACCCACTTTGGAGCGTAATACTGTGCCAAAAGAACTCGTTATTGACCCTGTCACCCGCATCGAGGGTCATTCTAAGATTACCATTCAACTCGACGATAGCGGTGAGGTCCGAGACGCCCGGTTCCATGTCACACAATTTCGAGGATTTGAAAAATTCTGCGAAGGTCGGCCCTTTGGCGAAATGCCGGCGCTAACGGCACGCACTTGCGGCATATGCCCGGTGAGCCATCTCATTGCTTCCGCGAAGGCCTGTGACATGCTTCTGGCGGTTGAGACTCCGCCCACCGCGGCAAAGCTGCGGCGCATCATGAACCTTGCACAGCTTGTGCAATCCCATGCGTTGAGTTTTTTTCATCTCTCGTCACCGGACCTGCTTCTCGGCATGGATGCCGATCCGGCGAAGCGAAACATTGTCGGCGTCATCGAGGCGCTGCCGTCTCTGGGCAGGGACGGCATCTCTCTTCGCAAATGGGGCCAGCAAATCATTGCGATGCTTGCGGGCAAGCGTATTCACCCGGCCTGGGTTGTGCCTGGTGGCGTAAGTGAGCCGCTGTCCAGGGAAATGCGAGACGAAATACTGAATAGCATCCCGGAGGCATTGGCGATCAGCCAGCGGACGTTGTCATGGTTTAAAGGCATCGTCGAAGAGTTCCGGGAAGAGATCCGCACGTTCGGGAATTTCCCCAGCATGTTCATGGCGCTCGTCAACCCGCAGGAACCAGGTACACACAACGCGCTTCTCGAGCACTATGACGGCAGACTGCGCTTTATTGATGCCTCTGGGAACATCGTTTTGGATCATATCGATCCCACCCGTTATGCGGATTACCTCTCAGAGTCGTCCGAATCGGACAGCTACTTGAAATCCCCATACTTCAAATCCGCGGGCTATCCCAATGGGATTTATCGCGTGGGCCCTCTCGCGCGCCTTAACGTCATCGACCGCTGCGGAACTCCGCTGGCGGATCGGGAATGGACGGAGTTTCGAGCGCTACGACGTGGCGTGATCCTGAGTTCATTCCATCAACACTATGCGCGATTGGTCGAGATCCTTTACGGGATAGAACGCATCGAACAGCTCCTCAATGAACCGGACATCCTTGACAAGAACGTTCGCGCCATAGCGAAGCCGAACAGGTTCGAAGGCATCGGTGTTGCTGAGGCGCCCCGAGGAACTCTCATCCATCACTACAAGATTGATGAGAATGGCCTCATTACCTGGGTAAACATGGTCATCGCCACCGGGCACAACAGCCTCGCCATGAACCAGAGTGTCAAACAGGCCGCGCAACACTTTGTCAAAGCCGATCGAATCCAGGAAGGAATGCTTAATCGTGTCGAGGCGGTGATCCGAGCTTACGATCCGTGCCTAAGCTGTTCAACTCATGCCCTGGGGAAGATGCCTCTGCACGTTCAACTCCTCGATGCCGGAGGATCAGTGCTCGACGAGGTGAAGCGGGGATGAAAGAGCGCAGACTCGTCATCGGTTATGGGAATCGCTTGCGAGGTGACGACGGCGTTGGTTGGGAAGTAGCGTCTCGTCTTGCCGCCGCTGTTCCAAGCGAAGCAGCGCACATTCTGACCGTGCATCAACTCACCCCGGAACTCGCCGAGCTCGTCAGCGAGGCGGACCTGGTAATTTTCATCGACGCTTCTCACGTGGGAGAACCCGGCACGTGGCGATGTGACCACGTAAAGCCACGTTGCGCGTCCGGCAACTCGCTCGGACACCACTTCGACGTTGCCGGTCTGCTCGCTTACTCGGAGGCCGCCTTTAATGCCACTCCCCGGGCGCTCGTTGTTTCAGTAGCCGCCGAATCTTTTGATTTCCGGGACCATCTCGCGCCGAGCGTTGAGGCGGCGCTTCCCGAGGTCATCGATTACATCCGCAAAATAGTGTGCGACGCCGAGTCGAACCAAATGACCTCGCTGCTTTTGGCGACGTCGTCTCCAAGGAGATGAGCGTCGCCGCCATGAGCAAAAACAAGATTGTCATTATCGGGGGCGTGGCCGGCGGCGCTTCGTGTGCGGCGCGGTGCCGGCGACTGGATGAAAGCGCAAAGATTATCGTCATCGATCGCGGCCCGTATGTCTCCTTCGCCAACTGCGGACTGCCCTACTATGTTGGCGACGTTATCAAGGAAGAGTCGAAGCTGCTCGTAGCCGATGGCGCACTTTTCCAAGAGCGTTTCAACATCGAAGTCCGCACCAAAAACGAAGCGCTGGCGATCGACCGAGCTGCGCGGGAGATTGAAGTAAAGGAGATCCCGAGCGGCCGGATCTATCGGGAACACTATGATGCTCTCGTCCTCGCGCCTGGCGCTGCAGCGTTGCGGCCCCCTTTGCCGGGCGTGGATGCTCCGGGAATCTTTGTCCTGCGTACAATTCCCGACAGCCGGAAGATTCGGGCCTGGATCAGCGAGAAGAACGCGCAGAACGCAGTCATCGTTGGCGCGGGTTTTATCGGGTTGGAAATGGCAGAGAACCTCGCGCATCGAGGTCTTTCCATAACCGTTGTCGAAATGCTTAAGCAGGTAATGCCGCCGCTTGATCCTGAGATGGCGCGGCCCGTCCAGGAACATCTTGAAAAGCACGGAGTGAAGGTTGCGCTAGGCGACGCTGTGGCGGGCTTCCAGTCGCGCAACGGGCAGATTCTGGTGAGCACAAAATCCGGCGCGCAACACGCGGGCGACCTGGTGATTCTGGCGATCGGCGTTCGACCTGAGACGCACCTCGCCAAGTCGGCCGGACTCGAACTGGGCGAGCGCGGCGGCATCCGTGTCGATGAGCAAATGCGCACGACCGATCCGCACATTTGGGCGGTAGGAGATGCCGTCGAAGTGAGGGACACGGTCACTGGCCAGTGGGTCGTGGTACCTCTCGCTGGACCTGCGAACCGCCAGGGACGCGTCGCGGCAGATGCCATTTGCGGGCGCGACTCGCGTTTCCGCGGAGTGCAAGGCACCGCGATTTGTGGCGTATTTGGTCTGCAGGTCGCGAGTACGGGAGCTACCGAGAAAACTCTCCAGCGCGCCGGCATAGATGATTACGAGAAGATTTATCTGCATCCGGGCCACCACGCGAGCTATTTTCCGGGAGCGAAGCCAATCAACATCAAACTCATCTTTCGCAAATCCGATGGGAGGATCCTCGGTGGCCAGGCCGTCGGCGAAGCCGACGTTGATAAGCGCATCGATGTTATCGCGACCGCGATCCAGTTGGGTGGAACGGTCTTCGACCTCGAAGAGGCGGAACTCTGCTACGCGCCGCAGTTTGGCGCTGCGAAGGACCCGGTGAATTACACGGGAATGATCGCTGCCAATTATCTGCGCGGTGATTTGCCACTCGCTGATTGGAGGCAGCTGAGAGGAGACTCCGTTTTGCTCGTGGACGTGCGCGATCCGGAGGAGTTTGCAGCTGGGCGCGTCCCGGGCGCAATCAATCTTCCGCTCAATCAAATCCGCCGTCGGCTCCACGAATTGCCGCGCGATCGCGAAGTGTGGCTCTACTGCGGGGTCGGTCAGCGGGCATACTATGCAACGCGTGTTCTTATGCAGAACGGTTTTCGCGTTAAAAATCTCTCCGGCGGATTCCGGACATACAAGTTGGTTGCCGATGCTTAGTGGTGACCGTCGCAGCGTTAGTTAGTTAAGATCCGGCGTCTCTAAACTGTTCTCCTTTGGCTGCATGATCGGCATCAGTCCACTGGTGGCTTAGCGGCCGATCCTCTGGCAGCCGTGGCAGCCAAGAATTGGAAGCGCTGAAGTGGGGACTCTCACGACTGGGGCGATAGACGCACAGTCTGGCGTCCGCGACGTGGGATCCCTTGTTCATTTGCATGCGCACGCGGAGCGTCGCAAAAGGCGATTTCTTGAGCCTGGGAGCCGACGAACACTGACTATTGGCAAGACGCTTTTTGCGAAACCTCTCATTGCGTCCGACCAGCGTGACGACTTTGTTCACGCGGCTTTCTTTTTTGGACACGGCCTATACGATCCGGCGTTGAAGTGCGGAGGATCAGACTTCGATGACCAGCAACGCAAGCAGAGCAAGGAGTATCGCTTACTTTTCAATGGAGATCGCGCTGGAGGCAGGAATCCCAACTTACAGCGGCGGCCTGGGCATTTTAGCGGGCGATACTGTCCGCGCCGCAGCGGACCGCGATCTGCCGTTGGTCGCTGTCACTCTCTTGTATCGCAAAGGTTATTTTTACCAGCGTCTTGACGCCAGCGGATGGCAGACCGAGCAACCGGCGGAATGGGTGCCGGAGGATTTTCTGAATGGATTGCCGGAACGCGCTACCGTCACAATTGAAGGCCGCACCGTTCATTTGCGTGCCTGGCGGTACGAACTCAAAGGTGTCACGGGAGGATTGGTGCCCGTCTATTTACTCGACACTGATCTCCCGGAGAACACCGACTGGGATCGGACATTGACTGATTCTCTCTACGGCGGCGACAGCTACTACAGGCTTTGCCAGGAAGTGATTCTTGGCATCGGGGGAGTGAGGATGCTGCGAGCGCTCGGCTATCAGGGCATCGCGCGGTTTCACATGAACGAGGGCCACGCCAGTTTGCTGACGGTGGCATTGCTCGACGAGCACGCGCAGTTGGCAGGTCGCAAAGCATTCAACCGAGAGGACGTCGAAGCGGTCCGAGGGCAGTGCGTCTTTACCACACACACGCCGGTGGCAGCAGGCCACGACCGCTTGCCGGTGGAAATGGCGATGCGAGTTCTGGGTCGGAATGAGTTGATCGCGATGAAGGACGTGTTCTGTTTCGACAATGCCTGGAACATGACTTACCTGGCCCTGAATCTCAGCCACTACGTCAATGGCGTCGCCAAGAGGCACGGCGAAGTCTCTCGTCTCATGTTCGCAGGCTACGAAATCGACGCGATCACAAACGGCGTCCATGTGCCAACCTGGACATCGCCAGCGTTTCAGGCGTTGTTCGACCGCTACATTCCCAACTGGCGCGAGGACAACTTCGACCTCCGTTATGCGCTCAGCATCCCGCCACAAAGAGTGTGGGATGCACACACTGTCGCCAAGGCCCAGCTCATCAATTTCGTCAACCACGAGACCAACGCCGGCTTCGACATGCACGACCTCACGCTCGGCTTCGCTCGGCGCGCGGCGTCTTACAAGCGTGGCGACCTGCTCTTCCACGACATCGAACGGCTCAAGAGCCTCGCAACCAGGGCCGGTCGTATCCAAGTCGTGTATGCCGGCAAGGCCCATCCGGCGGACCAAGAGGGGAAGGAACTCATTAAACGGATCTTCCAGGCGAGGGATGCGCTGCGCCGCGACATCAAGATCGCTTATCTTGAAAACTATGACATGGATCTTGCAAAGTTACTTACAGCTGGGGTGGACGTGTGGCTCAACACCCCACAGCCCCCGCTGGAAGCGTCGGGCACCAGTGGTATGAAAGCCGCCATCAATGGCGTGCCCAGTCTGAGCATCCTTGATGGCTGGTGGATCGAAGGCTGTATTGAAGGTGTCACCGGCTGGGCCATCGACTCGACCGGACAGGTGAGCGGCGACCGCACTCCGGTCGACGCCCTTTCGCTGTACAACAAGCTTGACCAGGTGGTCATTCCGCTTTTCTACCGAAATCGTTCCGGCTTCATCGACACGATGCGTCACGCGATCGCGCTCAATGGCTCCTTCTTCAGCACCCAGCGAATGCTCTTGCAGTATGTCTTGAAGGCTTACTTTCCCTAAGGGTCACGCGATCTCTCGCAATCACCAACAATTGACAAGCTCCAGGAAACCGCCGAGACTGCCCTCGCTGCGTCAGGTGAAAAAGTCGATTGCACAGTTGCAACCTGATTGTCGGTCTTTCAAAGACCCATTGAACACAGCGTGAAGATCAATGATGGTCACGGCTGGCGTCTCGCAACCGGAATGCTCGCCGGAGCAGTGATAATCGGCTCCTTCCTTTTGCTCTCGATCGTCCAGCGACTGAGTGAAACAGGCAAGCGCAGCTTATCGTTCCCGGTTTCGCGGACGCGCGAGTTCATCCGGATATCGTCGACATCAAACGAAAGTTTAAGCTTTCAGAGGGACATCTACCCAATTTTTGAAAAATCCTGTTTCTTCTGCCATGGACCCAAGAGGCACATTGCCGGATTTCGCGCCGATCGGCTCAGCGATTTCTTCCGCGATGACGGCAAAGGGCCGCTTGTTCTTCCAGGCAACAGCGGCCAGAGCCGCTTGTTGGCAATTGTCTCTGGTGCGAAAAAGATGAAGCGAAACGTACCGGATCATATTCTCTCGGTTGAGGAGGTTGCGCTGATCAAGTCGTGGATCGACGCAGGCGCCCAATAGCGTCGTCTTCTTCGACGCAACAGCTCGTCGTGAGAAACACCCGTTTCGAAAGAAGCTTCGCGGAGTATCCTGAGAAACTTCGGTCCCTCGATTCTACTCAACGCGTGCAGGGCAAACCGGAACACTAGCCCAATTAAAGCAATCCGTCGCGCTAGCTGACCTTTCGGCGCAAGAGAGCGAGCCCAACGGGGCGGTACCCTTGCAGAATTCCACAGCTTTCGTTGGCATAATCTGTTTCCGTGCCCTCCTGGTCTGACCGAACCCGGTCACCGTGCGCTCTCCCTGCCTAACCGCTTGAATACGAGTCGGTACTTAAGACATCCTCAATTACCCGGCTTGAGCAATGCCAGCCCGCAGCTGAGAAGCCCTCGGAAGCGACGCACGATATTCGGTTGGCGACATGCCCACGTGCCGCTTGAAAATGCGATTGAAGTGCGTAATCGATTGAAAACCAACGTCGAACACGATCTCGCTCACGCGGGCATTTGGGTTTAGGAGCAGCTCCTTCGCCTTTTCGATTCGCACACGTGCGAGATAATCGGTGAAGTTCAGCCCGGTGACTCTCTTGAAAGTCTTGCAGAAGTAGTAGCTACTCATGTTCGCAGTTTTGGCGACGGTTGCGAGAGACAGCTCCTCCCCTCGGTGCTCCAGGATGAACTGCCGCGCGCGCGCAATGCTTGATGGCTCGGACTGCTGGCACTGGATAACTAATTGATTTGCGACCAGGCTCAGATGCTGCGCGAAAATTTCGAGCAGCCGCAGCATAGACTCATACTGCTTGCGTGGGACGATTTTGGTCAGAAGCCAGGCTTCCTCAATTTTTTTTAGGTCGTCTCCGATCCCCCACTGCGCGAGCAGTCGTGCGATTTTGGAAAACTGCTTGCGCTTCGCCGGGCGCAACATGACTTCGCCGGTCTGGAGAAAGCCCAACAATTCTCCGCCGGCGCGGAGAGGCACCGAGGACTCGCACAGCCCCGCGAAGCATAGGACGGTTCGCGTTTGCTGAAGCGGGTCGTCCGAAGTTTTCTGCTGCGCGTCGAGGCACGCCGCGCATGTTCTATTGTGTTCCGCCATCAGCGCACAGAACTCGTTCTCATGGCGTTTGCCATGGTGGGCAAGGTGGAAGTCTCCGACCGGTTGCAAGGTTAGCGGTAGCCCAGTCGTCTCGGCAAAGGCTCGCTCGTAATCTTTATAGATGTCCGAACGGCCTAGTCGATCAATCAAGTCTTTTTTCGGCAGGAGACTCATGGGTAAGACGCCGCAATCGCTCTTCGTGCTCGACGCTAGCCGGACCGAGCTCACACTGTTTCACGTCGAGATCAGCTTCGCATCCGGAATACATTCGCTCAACCACTTTCATCAGCTCGTATTCGTCATCGTCGGGCTTGCGCACAAGCTTCTTGTAGAACATATTCGCGCCGGCAGCGAGGTTTTCTTAAAGCAGCATCGCGTAAAGGCGTCCGGGAAAAATCCTCTTGCCCCCCATCTACTGAGCCTCCATTCGACCAGAGGTCCGCTGTAGGGCGGCTCCGAACGGGAGTAAAGCGCGTTGACGCGGGACGCCTTGCGCCGACGATTTCCCTGCGGCGCTTTCGTGATCCGAGCCTAGGTTAGAAATCCTCTCGGCGGAACTTTCTGACAGGATCCTGCGGCTGCGGGCTCTCATTGCTGCGAAGGCTGCAGCAGATGCGGGCTGGCTTTCAGAACTGGAGAAGAGTGCGTCCGAAAGCGCGTGGTTCGCATTGGAGCTCGGAGAACTGGAGGTGATAGTGACAGACACGCTGGGGTGTTCCCGTTACCAGATTCCGGCTCTCTGCCAATCGATTGGCAACCCGAACGCCCTTACAGCGTGGAAACACCGGTCCGCAGGGTATTTCCCTCGGAGACTCGCAAAGAGAAGACGCTTTTGCTGGACGTCCGGACGCCGGCCGAGTTTGAGGAGGCTCATATCGAGGGTTCGGCTTTGCATCCTCTCAGCAAGTTGGATCCCGAGGAAGTCGCGAAGCTTGCGGCAGGCAAGGACGAATGCATTCTGTTTTTGCCGCAGCGGCAATCGCGCGCGCCAGGCGGCGGAGAAACTCAAAGCAAGGGGACTCGCCTCGCTTTGCATCCTCGAAGGTGGCCTGCGGGCGTGGGAAGCGCAGGGCTTGCCGCTTGATCGCGGCGGCAAAATGATATCGCTGGAGCGCCAGGTGCGCATTGCCGCTGGAGCGTTGGCTTTCACGGGCGCGCTGCTCGGCTACTTCCTCAACCCGGCCTGGATCGCCCTATCGGGCATCGTAGGGGTGGGCCTTATCATCGCCGGCATTACTGATGCCTGCGCCATGGGCATGCTGATCGCCCGTGCCGAGCGAGTCGCCCACTAAATGGCAGTAACCTTGTTCATGGCAGCAAATCGGCTTATACGGACCAATCCACGACCGCCGAGGACACTCCCTAATCATGATCGTGCCCTGCTTTTTCGCCGCTCGAGGAGGAGAGGGCCTCCGCAGCGAGTTGGATGAAAAGCTGCTGGGCTTCGCGGCGCGGCTGGCCCGCTCCCGGTCGCCGGCGCACGTACTGCCCGTCGGGCTGCATGTCCCAGGCGGAGGTGTTGTCACCTTCATACACGCCGAGGATGCGTTCCAATTCAGCTTGAATGGCCGGATCGGTGACGGGCGCCACGGTTTCCATGCGATTGTTGAAGTTCCGGCGCATCCAGTCCGCCGAACCGAGGTAAAACTCGGGATGTCCGGCGTTCTCGAAGCGGTAAATGCGGCTGTGTTCGAGAAACCGGCCCAGGATACTGAAGACCCGGATAGTTGGGGAGAGACCCGGCACCCCGGCCCGCAGGCAGCACAGGCCGCGCACGCAGAGCTTGATGGGAACGCCCGCCCGGCTCGCTTCGTATAGTTCGCGAATGATTTCCGGGTCCTGCAGCTGATTCACTTTGACGCGGATGCCGCTGGGCCGGCCCGCCCGTTGATGATCCGCTTCCCGGCGGATCAGCTCGGTGAAGCGTTCGCGCATGTTGTGTGGAGCCACGAGCAGGGGTCCGTAGTCCTCGACCGGAATCGCTCCGGTGAGTTCGTTGAACACCGTGGCCACGCTCGCGGCCAGGGCTGGTTCGCAACTCAGAATGCCGAGGTCCTCGTAAAGGCGGGCCGTGATGTTGTGATAGTTCCCGGTGGACACGTGGACGTATTGACGCAATCCGTCCGGCTCCTCTCGCACCACGAGCCCCAGTTTGACGTGGGTTTTGAGCCGCTCCATGCCGTATTCCACATGCGCTCCGGCCTTTTCCAATTGTTCACCCCACACAATGTTGGGCGCCTCGTCGAAGCGAGCCGTGATCTCGACCAACACGACGACCTGTTTGCCCCGGCGGGCCGCTTCAGTCAGGGCCTGGATAATGGGCGACCGTTCGCTCGTGCGATAGATCGTCAGCTTGATGGCCAGCACGTGCGGATCGCGGGCGGCGAATTCCACGAAGCGCAGGACGGACGTGTCGAAATCCTGATAGGGATGGTGGAGCAGGATGTCGCCCGCCCGAATCTCCTCGAAGATGGCGCCCGTATCCTGCGCCTCGAGCCGGTGGAGGCGCGGGTGATCAACAGGGTGATGCTCGGGGTCGTGCAGGTGTTCGCAGTCCTCGGGCTGGAACTTGACAAGGTCAGTCAGCGCCAGGGGGCTGTCCATGGGAATGATGTCGGCGGGACTGGCCGTGAGGTTTTCGGCCAGCCATGATTGCCGTTCTTTTGGCATGTCTCCGCTGATCTCGATTCGGACGATGCCGGCGAATTTGCGAGCGGTCAACTCGGCGCTGACCATGCCGATGATGCTGCCAGGGGCGAGATCCAGCTCCGTTTCGCCCAGCGGCAGCCGGTCCCACGGATCGTCCTTGGCGCCGCGGGTCACGCGAAAGCAGTACGAATCCCAGCGAATGCCGCTGGGAAACAACAAGTTTAGATGCCGAGCGATGACCTGTTCCAGGGGAACGAATCCGCCGTTCGGCAAGGGCACCCACCGGGGCCGGTTGGGCGGAACTTTGATCCGAATGAATCGGGGATGGGACTCCCCGGGGCGATACAGCCACACTGCCAGGCTAAGCCCCAGGTTGCTGATGAACGGAAAGGGATGGCCGACATCCACCGCCAGGGGGGTGAGGATGGGCTGCACCGAATTTCGGAAATAGGCGTCCAGCCAAGCCCGCTCATCCGCGTTTAATTGGTCGTAGTTCTTCAGCGCAATGCCCGCCTCCGCCAGCGCCGGGCGGATTTCCTTTTCCACCACCCGGCACAGCATCCTCGTCTGACGCTTCAATTCCTCTCGGCAGAGCTCAAGTTCCTCGCGCGGCGTCCGTCCGTCAGGCGAAAGGCGGGTATTCTTGCGTTCGATCCTGCGCCGCAACCCGCCAACGCGCTTCATGGCGAATTCGTCGTACAACATTCCCGTGATGCCGGCGAATTTCACCCGCTCCAACAACGGGACCGTCCGGTCTTCGGCCAGGGCCATGACCCGCCGGGTGAAATGGAGCCAGCTCAATTCGCGGTTGATGTAGGCTTCCTTGGACTCCGGTGCTAACTGCGCGGTTTCTGCAGCGGTCCGGGCTACACCTGGACTATCCAGGATGAGTCCGGCCGTTTTCGGAGCGCGATTCATATCCCTTCTCCCTAAAGTTCCCCCGATTTGATGGACAGGGAAAGCGCAGAATCCAAGGAAAGAATTGCAAGCATGCGCCTGATCCCATCGCACATACGACGACGGACTTCCATCAGACGAACGCTCATTGATTGCCGCTGCCGCGAGCGCATGCCGCAAGCACAAGGATTCGTAATCAGGGTTCCGCTACGAAATGAAAAAATCGTACGTTAGGTGTTAGACGGCCGCGTAAAGGATAGCATAACGTCCCCAACAGGAAATGAATAGCAAAAGCAGACTGATCCCAAGCCGCCATCACATGCGCTCTGCGTAGCGCATCACGCAATGGAATGCTAAGCGCTGATAAGACGGCCTGCGACGGAACCCTTGAAGAGTCCCCAATTTGGCGCTAGACGTGCGGTTTTTCCCGTTTCGTAAGGTGAAGGCAGAGAGTTCGCCATGCGTAGAACTCCGCCCACGAGAGAACAAAAAGAGGTGAGAACTTGCCAATCCTTGGAGAGTCCAAGGAAACTCTGTGCGATAAAAAGCGTCGTATGCACCGGAAACTGAAAGTTATGATGGCTTCCTGGCTTGCACGCCGCATCGAAACGCAAACACGCCGGCTCCGCCGGTCTCTACGCGACTACGACCGCGTTCAGTGGCACCGCATCCACGCCGCCGACCGCCGGGCGCGTGGCTTGCGGCTGTATGTTGCGTGGTCTTTAAGAGAAAAAGCGGCGATGAACTACGGAACGATTGTGCCATTGCAGCCGCCATATTGTGTGGAGGAGCAGGCGAATAGAAAGGCAGTTTAAGCGATCAACCGAAGCATAAAAGACTGCAGACGAAACCACAATGAGACCAATCTGGGGATATCGACCTGCCGGTTCTTCTGGAGACGGTAATCGCTCTCATCGGTCTTTAGCGAGGAGATGAGTATCCAAGAAGGCAACCAAACAACACCGGCACACGCAGCGCGTACCCGAGAAGTGGCTCTGGCATTATCGTGCGCTAGTCGGCTTGCGACATCGCCTCGTGCGAGAGCGCAAAGCACGATTGCCAATGTGGCCGAGTCGCTTGAACGGCAGACCATGAACCAGACAAACACGGCGACCGGCGAATCCGACGACGATCATGCGCTCAGCGAACTCTCCGCCGAAGATGCTATGAGCTTCGAAGCGGCTCAGGCACCTCAACGCATCATGGACGGCGCCTGTGGGATTGGTGAGCTGACCGACCGGCGAATCCGTGCCGGGCGGCTGAGAGCAGTGCCATGGACGCGTTTCTCTGCGACGTCTAAAACCGAATCTGAGCGCAAGGGCGCCATGCGACGTTCAGGTCTCGTCGTGCCTTGCCCAGTGCGAAAAGTTGCAAGCGGCTTTGTCGAGCGCAGTTGCGTTGCACCGGTTATTCGTCCACTTGGCGTCGGGGGGCAAATGCCGGTGTCCAAGTGGCAGACGTGCGAAAGGAGCTCTTCGTTCCTCCTATGAATCTCGCCGACCTCCGAACGGATTACCGACGTGGGAAGCTAGAGCGCGAAGACCTCGATGTAGACCCAATCGGTCAATTCAATGCCTGGATGAAGGAGGCTCGTGACTTCGGAATTATCGAGCCCACGGCGATGAGTCTTGCGACAGTTGGGACTGACGGACGTCCTCTGCTGCGCACGGTTCTGCTCAAGGGCGTGGATGCGCGCGGCTTCGTCTTCTTTACGAATCTCGACAGCCGAAAGGCTCGCCAACTCGCGCAGAATCCCAATGCCGCATTGATGTTTCCTTGGCTAGCTCTTGAGCGCCAGGTTGTTATCACCGGCCAGGCCAACAAGCTTTCGACGGCCGAATCCTTGCGTTATTTCCTGACCCGGCCGCGCGAAAGTCAGCTCTCCGCATGGGCTTCACCGCAGAGTTCGATCATCTCTTCACGCAAAGTACTCGAGATGGAGTGGGAGCATCTGAAGGCGAAGTTCGGCGCTGGCCAGATCCCGCTGCCGAGCTTTTGGGGAGGGTACCGCGTCCATCCGAACACGATCGAGTTCTGGCAGGGGCGCCCTCACCGCTTGCACGATCGATTTGAATACACGCGGCAAGCGGACAATTCGTGGCTGCTTCATCGGCTCGCGCCTTAAGAGAAAAGACGCGAACAATTGCGAAGAATCGGTCAGAGCTTGCCACCAAAGTCGCGTTAGACTTCTGAGACAGGCAAGAAGAGGCAAACCTTAATACGGCAAAAAGACTATTAAACTGCTAATCGAAAACGAGC
>CAWASQ010000079.1:0-20028 GCA_963784465.1 uncultured Verrucomicrobiae bacterium | reverse complement strand
ATGCGGAGATGGTGATTATGCCGAGATCGGTGCGTCGGAGCTACATTTCCAAGAGGGCGACAGGTTGAAGATCTCGGCATAATCAAGATCGCCGGGCTGGGAGTGTCTATATAGTTTGGCAACTCTTTTCGCAACGATCAGCCGTGCTTGCGGGTTCAATGCTCAGAGGGCACCGCCTTGAGATGATGCGTGAGGAGGCTAATAGTTGCGGGCGTCAACGGAGGCTAAAGGCTGACTGCTTCCTGATTGAAAACGGTTTCGAAAGTTATCTGCGGGAGAGGCATGCTGCGGCATTTACGATCCATCGTTACTGCACTTTTCTTTTGCGAGTAGCGGAGTTTCTTTCTCGACGCGGCAAGAGTCTCCGCGCACTGCGTCGCAGAGATGTTCCAGCAGTGTTGCACGGATGTCTGCCCGGATGGAAGGCGGAGTCGTGCCAGGGACAACGAGCTGCTTTGCATTTATGGCTCAGGTTCCAAGGGCGGTATGAAGAGAGACTTCCGCGCGCACCGTGGCAGCGACTACTGGAAGATTACGCCCGATTCATGCTGGTCCATCGCGGCTTAGCGCCCTGTACCCGAGAGTATTATCTGCGCATCGCTGGGCGATTTCTGACGTGGCAGTCGCGGCAGACTGCAACCGACTGGCGCAGGGTGCGGCCCGAACACATTCGGCGATTCGCCGAGCGTTGCGCACGTGGCTACAGGCCGAAGACCGTTGGCGACGAGCTTTCCGCGTTGCGACAGTTCTTACGCTTTATGCATTTGCGAGGTTCGATTTCGTCCTGGTTGGCACAAGCCGTTCCGAAAGTGGCCGATTACGGACATGGTCTTCGCAAGGAGCTTTTGACCGACGCGCAGCGACGTCAGTTCCTGGCCGGTTTCGAGCGCCGTTTACCCAAGAGGCACCGAGACTACACGATGGCTTTATGTATGCTCGATCTGGGTCTGCGTGGAGTCGAGATTTCTCGTCTTCGGCTCTGTGATATTGACTGGTCGCGCCGCCGCATGACGGTGCCGCCCGCAAAGAGAAGTCCGGGACGGCAACTTCCGATTCCACCGCACGTCATGCAGGCCCTGCGTGCTTACGTGAAATCCCGGCCAGAGTCCCACCACGACGAACTCTTCGTCGGCGACGAGTTGTTGGTCGGGCGACCGCTATCGCCATGCGCGGTTGGCTCGGCAATGACCCGGGCCTATCGGCGTTGCGGATTTTCGCGGCATTGGCATGGATCGCATCGATTGCGCCATACCTTTGCGACACGATTGTGCACGCGCGGAGCAGACATCAAACAGATTGCCGACCTGCTCGGTCACCGATTGGTCACCACAACCAACCGCTACGCGCAAGTGGACCCTCGGGGATTTCGCGCTCTCGTGCAGCCGTGGCCGAGGTAAAGAGGCTATGGCATCCATGCTCCATCTGGTCGGCTGCTACATCACCCACCGTCGCAGGTTGGGTTACCAACTCAACGACGCAAGCCGCCTGCTTGCCGCTTTCGCTCGTTTCTGCGCGAGAGCCGCGCCAGGACGGCCCCTGACAACTGACCTCGCCCTGAGATGGGCCAATGAACGACCGGGTCTCAAGCCCAAGACGCGGGCCTCGCGGCTGAGTATGGTTCGGGGATTCGCCCGCTATTGCGTCGCTCTCGATCCACGCACCGAAGTGCCAGCCGCCCGTTTGCTTTGCTCAAACTGGCAGCGTGGAACTCCGCACATTTTCACACCAGACGAAGTCCGACTCATCCTTCAGCGTGCTCGTCGACTCCAGACGCGCTGCTCTCCGCTGCACGCGCAGACCTATGCCACCTTAATCGGGTTGATCGCCTGTACCGGGATACGCCCGGGCGAAGCGATCCGCTTGCGCCTAAGCGACTTTGATGCGCACGGTGGCACTTTGCACATTGGGCGCTGCAAATTCAGTCCCGAGCGAACCATTGCTTTGCACCCCTCATGCGTGCGAGCCCTGCGTAACTACCGCCAGGCGCGTCTACGCACTTTTCCCTTTGGCGACAGCTTTTTCGTGGCTACTCGGGGACGGCCATTGGTGCCACGTCGGGTCGAGAAGGTGTTCCGCAAACTTTCCGCCGATATTGTGTCCCGTGGCGATTGCCCGGTCGTGCGGCTCTATGATTTCCGACATACCTTCGCGACGCGTCTCATCGCCCGCTGGAGCCAGCAGTCCCGGCCCCCTGCCCACCACCTGATCCTCCTCTCGCGCTACCTTGGGCACCGCGGATTCAACTCCACCTGGTGGTACGTCTCCAGTGACTCTCGCTCACTCCGATCCGCGGCCTTGCGTTTCGGCAACTTCCATCAGTCTTGAGCCCTATCGCCCGAATGAAAGCCGAGGATTTCGCCACCCTCATCGAGCGGTTCTTCGCCGACCACCTTGAAGCACAACGCAATCTGAGCCCGAACACTCTCGCGGCTTATCGCGACACCTTCAAACTCCTCCTGATTTTCCTGGCTTCTCACCACCGCACACGCATCGACCAACTCACGCTCGATTCGCTCCGACCCGAAGCTGTGCTTGCATTCCTTGAGGATTTGGAGCGCTCGCGTGGCAATGCTCCACGCACCCGTAACGTGCGACTCGCAGCGATTCGCACTTTCGCCCGCTTCGCCATCAGCCGGTCTCCAGCCTCCGGTTTTCTGCGCACTGCTCAGAGGATTTTGGCCATTCCCCTTAAGAAGTCTTCCACGCGCCTGCTGGGTTTCCTCGACCAGCAGCAGATCAAGGCCCTGCTCTCATTCAACCGATGAATCGACCTGGTCTGGCCGTCGTGACCGGCTGCTGTTCCTCCTGCTATACAATACCGGTGCTCGCATTGCCGAAGCACTTCAAATCCAAGTCAAGGATTTGCGAGAACGTGCAGTCCTCCTCCACGGCAAAGGACGCAAAGAAAGGATCGTCCCATTATGGCCACAGACCGACAGGCTGCTTCATCACTGGTGCCGCGCAAATAAGATCGCAGCTGAACAGCCCATATTTACAAACCGATGGGGAAATCGTCTTTCCCGTGACGGCGTAGCTCACCGTTTGTCTCTGGCGGCGAGCAAAGCAACCGCGCAGTGCCCATCGCTGGCCGGACGAACCATCACCCCGCATACCCTGCGGCATACTTGCGCCATGCATCTGCTTCAATCCGGAGTTGCCCTCGAGATTATCGCCCTGTGGCTCGGACACGAAAAACCCATTACGACGCATACCTACATCGAGGCAGATCTAAGGCTCAAGAAAGAGTGTCTGGACCGACTCCAAATGCCTCCCGGTACACATCGCCCTCTCTACCCTAAGCAGCACTCTCATCTGCTCGCATTCCTTGAAGCCATCTGATTATGCAGAGATCTTTCGACCCGCGCTCTTGGAAAATGCAGCTCCGACGCACCGATCTCGGCATAATCACCATCTCCGCATAAAGAATGCCATGCGTCGCACTCGCCACTCGGTCGCAAGAATTGGTTGCATATCGGAAGCCAAGAAGCCGGTCCAAAAATCGCGGCCATCCTCTCGGTCATGGAGACCTGCAAACGCCTCCAGATCAACCTGCGCAAATACCTCAACGACGTCCTGCCTACTAAGCTCCCCTCCTGGCCCATCAACAACGTCGCCGCTCTCTCCCCGTTGAACTGGAAATCCTCCGGGTAGGCCTTCCAAAATCCTCCGACCTCACGCCGCCGACACTCAACCCGCATACGTGGCTTTGCCTACGTTTGCCTATGCGGCACCGAAGGAAACTGTTGGTATTCAGATAGCCTCGATCGACAAAGAGCAGGATGTTTTGAGCGTAATACCACTGGACATCATCAAGCTGCCAAATCTGGCGTCTCACATAGTCCACCGGTGCATATCCTCTGGCTGCGAAAAGACGCGCCCAGTATTCAGGCCACTGCTCATTCACATGATGCGTACCTCCTTGATACGGGATAGCGGCAGAGAAAAGGATAACTGGGCCAAGGCTCACCAGCGAATCTACCAACGTGGGTGCAGAATCCGCGGGAAGATGCTCGGCAACTTCCAAGCATAGAACTAGATCAAAGCGCCGCTCCAAATCGATTGGCATCGTAAGGTCATGTGGCAGAAAACGCTCCTGAGGAATTTGCAAAAGCGCTCTGTCAATATACTCTCCATCCTTTCTCCAGACGTCGGCGACACCGCTTTCCGCAAGAACCGCGAGCCAAGTTCCTACGCCACAACCAACATCGATCACAGTGCTTGGCTGAACCGCCGGCATGATTACGGGGAGAATTCTCTCCGCGGATTGCGGTGATAAACGTAGCGTGGGATCGACGCCTTCGGTCAGGTACCCGAGTGCGGAATGGACCCGCTGCAGAGCGGTTGAGCCGCCGATCAAAGATCAGCATGACTTGATCGGGCCGACCCACGTCGAGGTGATCGCGGATAACCCCTTCAAACCACATCCGGCCAGCTTGCGGTCGGTCAAACACAAAGGTTTCCGAGATCTCAAACTGACGGAAGGCCAGCTCGTAGATATAGCCGGCCTTCCAGTCCGCTAAGTTAAACGGAGAGGGCAGCCGATGCAGCCAGCGCCAGAAGAAATTCTTCACCGCTCCAGGCCCGAGCCGCTCGCAGACCTTTTGCAAGGCGGCTGGATCTTCACAAGAACGGAACCCATTATCGAGGGCCTCATAACCAACTCGAGCTTTTTCGAGTTGCCGTTTAGCCCACTCATGGCCGCTCCAGCCAGAGCCAAATCGGATAGGGGGCATAGGCGTTAGTCTTCCAGAACGCCGCGCCCCAGTCCGAGTCCCAGAGGTAGAAATAGAAGTGATTGATATAGGTCATCTGTCGGCCCCATTCCATGTGCGGATGAGCGGCTTTCTCCTGGCCTTTGCTCTTCCAGGATCGCCAGGCGGAGGCTTTCTCTTGAGCGATGCCAATCAAGACGACTCGGTCCTTGCCTTCGCGAGCGGCGACCTCCAGAAACGGACGCGCCGTTTTCTCCTTGTCCTCTCCTTTCTCGAAGCGCACCACCGGAATGTTGCGCCCCTTGGCATAACAATAGATGGCTTCTACATAAGCATCGCCGATCTTGCCAAAGGCGGCCGAGGAAGGAATCGGGAATCTTCGCTGCCAACGTAGAAAAGTACAGACTTGGCCTACCGTCTGCAGTTTCGGCACATAGGCCTGCAAGAAGATGCGGTCGATGGAACGACACTTGAGTGTTACCCGGTCTCGCAGCAGAGTGAAATAGTCAGCCATGATTGACCTCCTCGTCGTTGACTCAGACCTAAAGGCTACACCCGAATGAGCGGAGAAGGCATCCCCGGATCCTTCCCCGCGGAGAACGCCCCGTGCTGCCGCCCGGAACTCCGCAGCACGCAGACACACCCACCCAGTTCACCTCGGCGGTATGAGGTCGCTCGCTACTGCTTGGTTTGCTGGAAGCGGATTTACGCGGAGGGCACAACGCTTTGCGAGCTGCTGCCGCCGCTGCTGAACAGGAACAAAGGAATGCAACTTATTGATAGCTGTGTCTCCTTCCTTGAAGTGAAGGTAGTGACGATCCGTTACGCGCGGATCATCGCCCATCCACTCGCTGATTTTCGCCAAGCTCTCTCCGGCGATCGCAAGAAGAGAGCCAAACGTATGGCGCATGACATGTGGCGTGACCCAAGAAAGATCCTGCGCGAACTCTCCACCCATGAATTCCAGATAGAGATCGAAAGGGCGAATGAAATCGTAGCGATATCGACTCTTCCCGCGTTGGACTTCCGGCGCGATGCACCACCTTCCGTCCACAAGGTATTTTTCCAGGAACGCGATAAAGACATCCGTCAATGGAATCGCTCGGGCTTCACGGTCCTTCGGTCGAAAGGTTTCCGTCTTTTGCACCCTAAGAGAACGGCCTCTGATCGAAAACCACGATGGACGCGCCTCGACAATTTCGTTACGGCGCAACCCTGCTTCAAATCCCGCGTGCATGACACAAACCCGATCATGCGAGCCTGGTCTTTCGACCTGATCTTGGCTGGCAACTTCTGCCAGCCTGCCAGGAGGGCATCTCGAAGTTCCGGTTGGCAATACTCGGCTTTCGTCCCGTAATCCCACCGTCCCATGCGGATATTAGTCGCCGGATTCGTGGCAATTATAGTTCGTTCCTTTTGAAGCCAGGTGAAAAACGAACGCAAGCACATCATGTCATCATGCAGCCTTGAGCGGTGGATTCGGTCACACGGCCGCGTTCCTCCCCGTAGAATCGCTGCAAGTCCGACGTCTTGATCGAAGGAATAGGTTCGCGGTCCGACCCAGCGCGCAAACCGTTTCAACGTAAGTCTCTTGTTTTCGGCCGAAAACCGAGTGAATTCATTCCGGGCAAGTTTGAACGCGATGAAGCCCTCGATTTCTCCTTCCAGCGTGCCCCCAATTGCGAGATCGGGACCATTCGCCAGTTCAAGTGCCCTGCGTATCGCGTCACTTTCCTCCCGAGTTTCGAGCGCGATCGTCTTCCGAACGCCTCCGCGCATCCGGGAAAAATACCACCCCCTTTTCTGATAGAGGCCCTTTATCGCTACCATCTTTATAGGGTAGCAAATCGGGTGAACTGGAGATGAACTGATATGGAGTCACATCAGAGTAAAACTGGAGCGGGTGACGAGACTCGAACTCGCGACATCAACCTTGGCAAGGGTGAAGAAATAACCTGTAGGGTAGCAAATTCGGGTAACAGAACACATACAACCTCTCGTCAACCTTCGATTTCAACCTCCGCCCTTTCGGAGAGTGCATTTATCAATCCCCACCGTCTGTTTCACGGCGTATGGCTGCCTCAATGGCTTGAGGAGCGTCCGGAAGTCTCGGAAAAGGCCAAGAAGCTATACGCTTACCTCACCTATTTCGCCGGCGGCAAGGGCTGTTCTTGGCCGTCATTTGGACTGTTGGCAGAAAAACTCCATTGCTCGCGCCGGCACGTGATGCGGCTTGTTCAGGAACTCTCAACGCATCGGCTCATTACCGTCACAAACGTCAGCAATCCCGAGCGCGGTCACTGCGCAAACTACTACCGCTTTCTATGGCATCCTTGGATGCAGAACGAGCGTGACGCGAGCTTTGTTCTGGCTGCACCCGAAAGCGAACCGCTCGACACTCTGGAGGAATCGCCCGACACCTGCCAGCCAGAGGCGACCCTTGATGACATCGGTGTCACTAGCCCCCTGGTGACATCCCAGCCACCAGCCCCTGGTGAAATCTGGGTCACTAGCCCTGGTGACATCCTTGTCACCACCCTGGTGACGCCCATGTCACCCCAAGAGAATAATAAGAAGAGAATAAATTATAGGGGAAAGGTACCGGCGACTTCTTGGAGTAACAGCCCGTCAAAGGCGCCTTCAGCGGCTTCGCCGTCCCCCAGGGCCTTGTCGGATGCGACGAAGATCATGCTCGAACGGCGAATCGGTGAACTGCGCAACGAGATCGCCGCCGCTCTGAAGCGTCGCAATCACGCCAAGGCCGACCAACTTTATCGCGAACTCTCATGCCACCAAGTGGCCCTTGGATTCACACCGGATGATCCGCCACCCAAGCCCAAGGCCCCTAGGAAGGAGGAATCCCTTGATTCGCCCGCATCGTCCGACTGGCCTTCACCAGAGGAAGTCGAGAAGACCTTTAACGAACTTCGCCGCTCACTGGGATGGCCAGTCAAAAGATGAAAATCTCTGACCTAGCCGACCAAATGCGAGCCATTCCGCTCCGCGATGTCCTGGAGCGGTATGGCTTTGAGGTGAGGCCCGAAGGCACGACGCTCAGGGCGAGGAGCGAGCATCACAACATCGTCGTCACGGGCGGCCGGTGGTTCGATAACAAAGCAGCAGTGGGCGGCGGCGGCGCGATTGATCTCGTTATCCATCTTGCTGGGGTCAATTTCTCCGCGGCCTGCCGATCCCTGGCCCATGAGTTCATCGAAGCAGGCCAGGCACGTCTTTCCTTTCCTAAGGGCTGGCCAGAGCCTTCGCGTCCGGAGAAGAAATCCTTTGAGGAGCTGGCGGCAATCTACGCCGTGCGGGAGGATTCGAATTGGCCGCTTGCTCGCGCCTACCTCATCGAGCAACGCAAGATTTCGCTCCCATTGGTGGACGAGGTGCACGCTCGCGGCTCGGTCTACGCCAATAGTCATCGGCCGAATCCGAGCCTTGTTTTCCTCCACCGCGACCAGCACGGCAAGGTGCGCGGAGCCAGCCTTCGCGATACCAAACATCAGTCGGTATTCCGTCCGTGCCTTGGAAATAAACTCACCGCCTGGTTCGCAGTCGGAAATGTCAACGAAGCGGACCGGATCGTCGTAGTCGAGTCTCCGATCGACGCTCTGAGTTACCACAGCCTTTTTGGTTGTCGCAGCGGGCTCCTTGCGGTCGTCAGTTGCGCCGGGGCGACCGTACCTCGAGAACTGATGCTCCAGGCATACGACCGCCGCCAGGCTTTCGTCGTTGCTTTCGATAACGACGTCGCAGGCCAACGCGGCACACAAAAGGCACGGGAAGAAACACTGGATTGGGCTGGCTTCAAGCTCTCCTCGGACTACCCGAAACTCAAAGACTGGAATGATGATCTCATTGCGGTGATCCAGCGCATGCGCGCTCCCAAGTTCAAGGAATCCGCCTCCCTCAGACTATGAACAACGACCCTCATAACCAAGTTCTCGACGCCTATTTCTGGCATTTCCTGGACCAGGGATACCCGTCAGCGACCACTCCGCTTTTCACCGGCATCTACGAAGGCGACTCGCTCGCCCGGGTTATCGCACGGGAATTTGGCCTTCGACCGCATGAAGCCGAATCCATCATCGAGATCGCGCGGAAGGAGGTCGCGCTATGAAGGCCGACATCCATCAGGCGATCACGGTTCGTTTCGTCGAGCAATTGAAACGCGGAACTGTGCCCTGGCAGAAGCCCTGGCTTGCCGTCCAGAATATCGTCTCGCGCAAACCCTATCGCGGCATCAACGCTCTGATTCTCGGTTCGACGGACTACCAGTCGCCATTCTGGATCACGTTCAAACAGACGCTCGACCTTGGCGGCCATGTTAGGAAGGGCGAGAAATCCACCCCTGTCATCTATTACAAGATCCTTGAAAGGCACGACGAAGCCGGAAACGTAATCATGCGCGAGGACGGCAGGCGTGCTCGCATTCCTTTCGTCCGGTGGGCAAATGTCTTTAATCTGGACCAGACCGAAGGGATCCAGGCGCCCGCGATCACAGCCAGCCGGAGCACATCACAGCCGCTCGAAATGGCAGCTGCCATCGTCGAAGATGCCAAACTCTGCCCCATCCACCACGCGGGATTCGCTGCCCGCTACTCACCCAAGGATGACGTGATCCGCATTCCGGCGCCCTCCGCCTTCCACAGCCAGGAGGACTACTACCACACTCTCTATCACGAGATGATCCACTCCGTAGGCCACAAATCCCGTCTCAACCGGGAGGGCGTTACGCAGCAGGCGAGATTCGGCTCGGAGCGGTATTGCAAGGAGGAACTCGTAGGCGAATTGGGAGCGGCGTTTCTCTCGAACGAAGCCGGCATTCTGGACTCGGTTCGGTTCGAGAACTCGGCGGCCTACCTCGCCTCATGGATTCAGAAGCTCGAGAAGGATCCCCGCTTGATCGTCTCCGCAGCTTCGCACGCCCAGCGGAGCAGCGATTTCATAATGGGTATCGAGCACAAGGAATCGCTCCAGGAATGCCAGATTTCGCCCGAGGGAATGCCGCTTACCTGGGCGCGGGAGCACGGCATTGACACTCGGATTCCGGGCTTTGCCCTTCACGACCAGGACGGCGACGGGGTTTCAACGCTCATGGAATGGAAGCACGGCACCAGGCCGGGCGACCGGCTTTCCCGGCCGCCGCACCGACAATCCTTGTCACTGTGAATCAAGTTACCCGGCATGCTATGGCGCACCTGCGCCTGGATCGCGCCCATTTGCATCCTTCTCTCAGGCAGGGCGGGCAGCGAGTCATTGCCGCGCCCGCCTTCGGAAAGGCTGCAAAAGAGCGCACCTTTTCCGACCTGCTTGGCTTCGCGCGCTCATTCATTCCGTCCTCGGCCCGCCGTCCCGACACCCGGCTCCGGTCGGAACGAATCGGCGCCCTGACCTTCCGAGCCACCGGTTGGGCATCTCAAACGACTCACTCCCTTCCTGACCTCGTCAACCAAGTTCCTTTCCCAAATGTAAAGCGGGAGAGTGATTTCCCATGGGAAATCACAATCGGACTTTTCGACGCGCAAAAAATCCTCCCTCTCTGCGCGTCAGGCGCGCGCCGAGGCAAACCGATTTCTAGGAGATCCAAAATTACCTAATCCCATTAACTAATTATGCCCAGACGTAAGACACCCGGCACCGTTCCCTTCGCGCTGGATATTTCCAGCGAAGCGCGGTCCCGCTTCCTGGCGCTCCACGAAGCGTTCGGCTCGAAGACCAAAGCCGCTACCCTCGAGAGCATTATTTTCGCGGTCTCGCTCAATGACAAGATCGACCCGCAGATTCTCCAGCAGATCGCCGCCAAGCTCGACCGCGTTCTGGAGCATTTGGAGGACACCGCATGAAGAACGGCATCATCTTCCCTTTCAAATCCACGTGGCGGAGCCGCCTCGATCTCGAATATCTCGACGAGACTTCCGAGCGAAAAGTTTCGCTCAGGCATCGAGATGATTTGAAAGATTCGGTCGTCGGCAGACGGCTCAAGCAATTTGCTGACTACGCGTCAAAGGAAACTCTCGGCCAAGTCCACGCCGGAGGGTTCCTGCACCACATGATTCTCGCGAACCAGGACGGAACGCGCACCGCGCCCTCGCAGCTCAGCAACGAGGAACGAAAGCGACGGATCTCCGAAGCGTGGTTCGAGCACATCCGCAAGTTTTCCTCCTCCTCCCAGAACCCGGTTATTCAGCATCGCATGGTTTTCTCGATGTCGCGCGAACTGCACGACAAACTCGTCGAAGCAGGAATCAATCCCGACCGCGTTTTGCAGTCCACGATGAAGAAGATCATGGGGAAGTTCGCGGAGCGATTTCATTCGGCGGATTCGATCGGCTACGCCTACGGCATCCATCACGACACGGACCACCTTCACGTTCACGTTGCACTCTGCCCGCGCACCGCGCGAGGCGCGTATGTGGGATGCAGCATGTCCCGCACGAGAGTCTCGGGAAACAAGAACCAAATGGCTTATCTCCGCTCGTGCTTCGAGCAGGAGAACAAACGCTGGGAACAAATGCTCGCCTCGCCTCAAAAGTTGGAGGACCACCTTTCAAAGCGGCTCGGCGCGGACAAGATGATCTTCTCGCCGCGTCTGAATCCTTCCCAGATGGACGCACTGCGCAATGCGCAAACCGCGGAGGCGATCCGCCTGCAACAATTCCATCAATCCATCCGCAATTTGGAAGCCTCCATCGCGGCGAAGCGCTGCTACCTCGCTACGAGGCGGAACGCCGATCATTTGTCCCAGCTGTTTGGCTGTCGCAAACCGAAGTTGACGCGCGTGATCGAAAAGGTCGCTACGACCGCCGACCGTCGCTCGCTGCGGGAAATGCAAAACCTCCTTTTCAAGCTCAAGCGGCAATACCGCGCAGAGCACAAACGCTACGCACGAATTCACGGCTTTCACTCCTATGCCAATCGAATCGCCATCGCCTATCGGCACCAGAACACACTCTGAATTTGTTCTCCGCGAGGGATTCGTCTTCCGGCTTTCGACCGTGGACGGGTTCTTGCACCAGAGGTACGCGGACGGCTCCGCCGTCACGGTCGTCAACTTTAAATCCTACACCCAGACGATCCCGGACCCCGAGAAGCGGCTGTTCAATTTCCTTATCCGTAAACTCAAACCCAAGCCCGCCGATGAAAACGAGTGATCTGCTGATCTACGTTCTCAGCATCGCGGGTGCGCTTGCCGGACATCTTCTACTTGCTTCCCCGTTCTCATGGGCGGCGAGCGCCCTCTGCGCCGCGTTTGCATTGTGGACGCTCTTTGCGGCAAGCGCCGGAGCAAACCGGTTATCCGGCTCGCCGGCCTTTGCTGGTCGATGGAGGATTTCGTGCGCGGCTGGCTCATCACCGGGCGCACCGGTTCGGGCAAGACACAGTGCGCGATCAATACGATCACCTTTCAGATCTTCCAAAATGTGCCGCATTGGGGCGGCGTTTGCCTCGACCAGAAGGGACTCTACTGGGAAATCTTGGTCGAAATGGCCGCGCACTTTGGGCGAGAAGGCGATCTCGCTCTGCTGCAAACCCGGCCTCCAGGAAAAGATGAGCTCTGGCGGCCGCGCCATACGATCAATATTACGGGCCATCCGAACGTTCCGGCCTCCACGTATGCGAAGGTGATCGTCGATACGGCGGTCTCGCTGACTGGGGGCCGCGGCCAGAATCCGTTTTTCCCGACCAAGGCACAACTTGCGATTCAAACCGGCTTTGAAGTCCTCCGGCAGATGGAAGCGTATGTCACGATTCCGAACATCCATAGGCTTCTGCTCAACGAGGAGGATGCGAGCGCAGCCATCGAAGCGCTCATTAACAAGGGCGACCAGCGCTCCCTTGAGCTGGTCGTCGCCCTCCGCGATGGCTTCTTTGGCCAACCGCCCGAGCAGCTTGGCGGCGTGCAGGGAACTCTCAGCACGTATCTTGAGTTCTTCATCAATCCGGAAATCGCCGAAGTGTTCTGCGCGAATGAGCCGACCTTCTCAATGGATCAAATCGACGCCGGCAAAATCGTCTGTATCGCCATGCCGCAAAAGTTCCAGAGCGAGCGGCTTTACATCAACACCATCCTGAAGCTCTCCTATTACTTTCACGCCTTGAGCCGGTTCGACAAACCGGCTCACAAACGGGAGAAAGACAATCTCATCGTCCTCTTCGCAGACGAAGGGCAGGAAATCATCACCGGCGCGGAATCCGCCTTCGCCGATCATCGCGCGGCGGGCATCATTCGCGAGGCGCGGGCCACCATCGTTCTTGCGACGCAGGCCTACACGTCCCTTCACGGCTCGCTCGACAGACGCTACGCCGACGTGCTCATGCTCAACTTGAGCAACGAGCTGATTTTCACCTGCGCAAATCACGATTCGGCCCTGATTGCCTCCAAGAACATCGGCGAGCGGGAAGTGGTCGAAAAAACCTGGGGATGGGCGGCGGGGAAGCCCAACACCAATTACCAGCGCATCATCAAACCGTATTTTCCCGCGTTCAAGCTGCGGCGATTGCCGAAGTTCACCGCGATTGTCCGCCATTGCGAAAAACCCTTCCGCAAGCGGTTGATCCCGCCGATAAACCCGGACGGGTCCTGCCCGGAATGGTTCGTCCGTATGCGACCTACTTACGCTGCATGGCAGTGGCTCGAGAAAAAGATTCTACGCGCCCACTCCGCGACTCATCGATGAGCACCCTCCAGAACGATGCAGCCATTCTTCGCGATTTGAACGGTCTCGAGGCGCACTTGCTTTCCTGGATCAAAGGGCAGAACCACGTCATTCCCCGCGTGTGCTCGGTTCTGGAACGCGGCCAGCTCGGATTGCAGCCCGCTGGGAAACCGCTTGGCTCGTTGCTTTTTCTCGGGCCGACCGGAGTGGGGAAGACGCAGCTGACGCTCGAATTCACACAGTACCTCTTCGGCACCGAAAGTCTTTTCCGCTTCGATATGTCCGAGTTTCTTCATTTGGACAGCGTGAAGCTGTTCATGGGAGGCGAATCCGGCAGCCCGGGACGACTGGCAAAGATTCTCTCGGGCCATCAGCGAGGCGTTTTGCTTTTCGATGAGATCGAAAAGGCCCATCGACTGATTTGGGATCTGTTCTTGCAAGTGCTGGATGCCGCTTGCATCACCCTCGCGGACCACCATGCTTATGACCTTTCCGGCTTCTATATCGTCTGCACCAGCAACATCGGCTCGCAGCAGCTTTTGCGTCCAACTCGGCTTCCATTCACCACATTGGAGCGGGCCGTGCTTTCCGAGCTCCACAAATTCTTCCGCCCGGAGCTTATCGGACGCTTCGACGAGAAGATCGTCTTCAAACCTCTTTCCCCGGACACCCAACGCGAGATCGCCCGGCTTGCCATAACCGAAGAACTGGCCCGGTTGCGCGAGCGTGGTTTCGATCTCACGCTTTCCGACGACGCGTTTGAGTTCCTCGTCCGGCGCGGCATTCGCAAGTCGCTCGGGGCGCGCCCGCTGAAAAAGGCAGTGCAGAAGTTCATTGGAGATGCGGTTTGCGACGCGATAAAATCGGGTGCGCCAGGATCCGGCGCCCTGACTGTTTCGCCCCTAAACGATCGCTTGTCGATTCGCGGAGACCGTAAACAATCGAGTGATTCACATTCTCCGAACGTACTACTACGATATCGTCTGTGAGCCGGCCTTCGATATGGGACTACCTTCCACAGCCCGAGCGGGACTGCATACCTCCTCAGGATCGGGAGGACCGGCAGGTTTATGCAGGCTACTGGATTTTCTATAACCGGAATGGATCGGTTTCCTTCGGCACGGAAACTCGGGAGTACTTCCGGGACGCTTCCGGCCGAAATAGCGTGCGCGGTCCCCGAATCTGTCATCAATTCCGTTGCCTGCATGATCTTCGCGGCTCATCGGACGGGCCGCAGGGAGGCCTATACCTACCTGAAGGAGTTCGTTCTTGAAAAGCTGGACGTCCCTGATTGGCCGCTCGATCCCATGCCGAAGCTTCCGCGAATGACCCCGCCTCCATTGCCACCTCCCGAGTCGCGATGAACGCTGGTTTCGTCCGAGGGCGGAGCGCCCCTGCGTCCATGGTCCCCGGGAATGGCACTTCTCGACGAGGATTTTGCTTGGGTCATTCACCCGACGTGAACAGTTGACGTAAACCCGAACCCGAATATCGCCTCGTCAATTACTAAGTAACAAAGAACAAAAACCGCATGCACTGAACGCCATTCTGTCGGTGACCCGTAGTATGACGACGGGGCGATCTAGCAGGCCGCCCACGCCGCGGCCAATCTCTGAAACGGATTTGCATCGGACCTGACCGAGACGTGCTCCAGCGGTCCTGTCCAAGTCGGCGATTCTGCAATAGGGTGTAAGAGCGGCCTCAGCCATGGACATGGCTTCTCATTCCACGTCGACCGCAAGTCGAGAAGCGGCGCTTCTCGAGCTCGCGCTCGAACTGTCGCGGGAGCTTCATCCCCAGAGGAAAACGCGCGTGCTGACGGCGGACAGCTTGATCGAGCGCGATGCGGGGCTGGACTCGCTTGCGCGCGTGGAGCTGCTGCTTCGGGCGGAGAAGCGGCTGGGAGTTCGGCTGCCGGATCACGCGGTTTTGTCTGCGGAGACGTTTCGGGACGTGCTCGCCGCGGTCGAGGAGGCGCCCGCGGGTAAGCCAGCCTCGGCGCCGGCGCCCGCGCCCGAGTCCGGGGCGAGCGCGGAGGAGGAGTGGCCGGAGTCGGCGAAGACGCTCGTCGAAGCGCTGGAGTGGCACGCGCAGCGGCACCCGGACCGACCGCAAATTCAGTATCTCGCAGACGGCGAAACCCCAGAGGCCATCACGTACGGCGAGCTATCGGCGGGCGCGCGGAGGATGGCCGCGGGGCTGCGCGCGCTCGACGTCGAACCGGGCCGCCCTGTGGCGATCATGCTCCCCTCGGGACGTCCGTACTTCGAGACATTCATGGGGACTCTGATGGCATCCTGCGTGGCGGTGCCTCTCTATCCGCCGACGCGCATCCAGCGACTTGAGGAGCACGTTCGCCGGCAGGCGCGCATCATGGCCAACGCGCAGGCCTCGGTGCTCGTGACCTTCGAGGAGGTGAAGAAAATCGGCGGGCTGCTGAAGTCGCTTCTGCCCGACCTCCGAGCCATCGTGACTCCTGCCGAGCTGGCGTCTGAGCCCGGCGGCGAACGCCTGCGGGCGCGCGGCGGCGATCTGGCGTTCCTGCAGTACACTTCGGGAAGCACCGGCGAGCCGAAGGGGGTCATGCTCACTCATGCGAACCTCCTCGCGAATATCCATGCGATGATCCGCGGCTGCGCGGCGACGCCCGCGGACACGGTCGTGAGCTGGCTTCCGCTCTACCACGACATGGGCCTGATCGGGGCGTGGCTCGTGGTCCTGTGCGCAGGCGCCCGCCTCGTCCTCATGTCGCCCGCCACCTTCATGGGCCGCCCTGTGCGCTGGCTGCGCGCGATTTCCGCCTGGAAGGGCACGCTGTCGGCCGCCCCAAACTTCGCCTACGACCTCTGCGCGACCAAGCTTGACGACGTCGACCTTGAGGGTCTCGACCTTTCGAGCTGGCGCGTCGCGTTCAACGGTGCCGAGCCCGTCCACCTCAAGACGCTCGAGCGCTTCGCGGCTCGCCTTGCCCCTTACGGCTTCCGGGGTGAAGCGCTGGCGCCCGTATACGGGCTCGCGGAGAACTGTCTCGGAGTAACGTTTTCGCCGCCGGGGCGTGGGCCACAGGCGGACCGCGTGAAGCGGCGAGAGTTTCTGGAGAAGGGAATAGCGGAGCCCGCCGGGGCAGACGAGGCGCACGCGCTCACGTTCGTCGGGTGCGGGAGGCCACTGATAACGGTGGAGGTGCGGATCGTGGACGAAGCGGGCCGCGAGGCGGCCGACCGCGAGCAGGGGCGTGTCGAGTTCCGAGGCCCTTCGGCGACGGCGGGCTATTACCGCAACGCGGCGGCGACGCGGCGCGTGCTCGACCGCGGCTGGATCGACTCTGGGGATCTCGGCTATATCGCGGAAGGCGAGCTGTACGTGACGGGCCGCGCGAAGGACCTGATTATCCGCGCTGGCCGGAATATTCATCCTCAAGAGCTCGAAGAGGCGGTGGGGGTGGTCCCCGGCATCCGCCTCGGCTTTGTCGCCGTCTTCGGCGTGCACAACGCCAGATCGGGCACTGAGCGCCTCGTCGTCGCAGCCGAGACGCGCGCTACGCACCCCGAGGACCTCGAGAAACTCGTCTCAAAGATCCGCGACCTCTCAAGCGAGCTGCTCGACGCCCCGCCTGACGACGTCGTGCTCGTGCCGCCGGGCGGCGTTCCAAGGACGCCGAGCGGAAAGGTGCGGCGCAGCGCGTGCAGGGCACTGTACGAGAAGGGAGAGCTTCGCCGTAAGCGCCGCTCCGCCGGGCTCCAGATGGCGCGGCTCGCGCTCTCCAGCCTCGGCCCCGGACTCGCCCGCGCGGCGCGCGCCGCGGGGCGCGTCTTCTACGCTGCCTGGTCGTGGGGAACCGTGTTCGCTTTCGGGGTTCCGCTCTGGCTCGCGCTTGCCGCCGTCCCCGGCATCGCCGTTCGCCGAGCCCTTCTCCAGTTTTCCGTCCGTCTCTGGCTCCGTCTCGTCGGCATCCGTGTGTCCGCCGCGGGGCTGTCGAACATCCCCACCGAACGCCCTTCCGTGCTCGTCCCCAACCATGCGAGCTACCTCGATTCCTTCGTCCTGGTCGCGGTACTCCCGCCGCGTTTTATTTTCCTGGCCAAGAAGGAGTTCGACCGCAACGTTGTTCCGTCCGTCTTCCTCCGCCGCCTTGGCACCCTCTTCGCCGAGCGCACCGACGCCGAACAGGGCGTCCAGGATGCCGCGGCCGCCACCGACGCCGTGCGAGCCGGCCAGGGCCTCGTTGTTTTCCCTGAAGGTACCTTTCATCGCGCGCCCGGCCTCCGTCCTTTCAAGCTCGGCGGCTTCCTCGTCGCGGCGCAAGCCGGCGTGCCGCTCCTCCCCGTCACGATCCGCGGCATGCGCTCGATTCTGCGCGACGGCCAGAAAGTCCCGCGGCCGGGGCGCGCTTCCATTTCCATTGGCGCGCCTCTCATCCCCGAGGGCACGGACTGGAACGCGGCGGTGAAGCTACGCGACCACGCGCGCGCGGAGATCCTGCGCGGCTGCGGGGAGCCGGATCTGTTGGAAGAGTAGGAAAAGACACCCGAGGCCTCCCGTTGTCCCATCAAAGGGCCGATCCCTAGCGAGAGTCGGAGTGACTTTCGTCTTCTGAGGGCCCGGGCCGTCCCAAGACTGCAGGACAAGCTCAACAATCGGCCACGGAAAATCCTTGGCTATTCAACCCCACTGCAGTATTCGACGCCGAATGCGTGCATTGATCGTAATAACTCGATCATCTTCTGCGTAAAGCCCCAAGGACCTATGCGAATATAAGTGTGCCCTCCGTCGTCCCACCGGGCTGGTAAATCCGGGAAGTCAGCATCTATGCGCCATCGGTATGAGACGTGCGCGATCTGTCGTTCTTCGGGCTTCCTTGGTGCTAGATGCCGCGTCGGTAGATCGACCAGAACCGATCGAAGAATGTTTCGTTGATGTCGAAGGTCGGATCTTACCCTCCTGGGTGTGGGAATAGCGGTTGTTGTAAGCGAAAAGACGGAATGAGTCAGACAAAAAATATTTTCCGGTTTTTCACCAGTTTCCTTTCCCCAGTAAAGGTGGAAGAAAGGAAAGGGGCCGTTACGCCACGGCTGGAAATTTACCTGTCGAACGGAAGATACATCCTGGATTCCGCCCGTGTGAATTATTCATCTGGGGGACTGCATGCGGTGTTCCGCAAGGCTTTTTCCCGATTCAATATCCGGGAAAGAGACATCAGCAACACGCTCATACTCGGTTTCGGAACCGGAAGCGTGGCAAGTATTTTATGCGATGAGTACAAAAAAGACGTTCATCTCACAGGTGTGGAAAAGGACCCGGTGGTGATCGACCTGGCGAAGAAATATTTTCACATTGACCGGTACAAAAACCTGTCACTTCACATAGAAGATGCCGGCGATTTTGTTGAGAACTGCGAAAAGAAGTTCGACTTGGTGGTGGTGGATATTTTTGTGGGCCGATGTTCCGGAAAAATTCAGGCAAGAGAAATTCCTTGCAGGGCTGGGGCGACTCTTATCGCCCGGGGGAATATCTTTCTTTAACGTAGTTGTCTACGATGAAAAGGTGCGAACCGGCTGCGCAAGCCTGTTTGAGAAAATGAATTCGCTCATCGGTAAAACCGAGTTCTGCCGGGTATTCTTCAAGGGGACCGAGAACTGGATATTTGCCTGCGATAAAAGAACGTCCCGCGGACCTGAATCCTGCTGCTAAAGAAAATAAAAAGAAACCGAAAACGCGAGAAGCTTGGCATTCTCGCCCTCGCTACAAAACCAACTGAATCAGATCGTTCGTGGCCTTCCTTTATCCGCTTTTCTTCACCTCCGGCATCCCGGCCTTGCTGTACCAAGTGAATGGCGAGGAAGACTTCCATTTCCGCTTCGCATAGCTTGGGGCGCACGTTGGCCGTTGCGGAAATCGGGCAGTGGTTCTCGATAAGCAAAAACGAACCGTCCCGCTGGCGCTGCACTTCGGCCATGAAGCCTTCTTCGTTGCGGATTGAAATCAGCGCCTCCAAGCGCGCTTGGAGACGGGAGCGCGCGGGGATGCCCCTGGCATGGCGCGGATTTCGATCTGAAAACCAGCGCCGTCTTGGGGCCGCCAGCGCAGAAGGGCGTTCCAAGTTACAAAGTCGTGGTCGAAAGCGATGACATCAAAGTGGAGGTATAGAGCATTTCGCGAAAGTTATTTCCGAAAAACGCACTGAGAGGCGACGGTATACTGATGGTCCATGAAAAAAAAAGAGCTACCAGTGGAGTCGGATATTGCCGACGACCGTGCGAAGATGCTCGGAATCGACGTGTGTGTAGCGAGCGCTCGCGCGCTGCTTCGTGTGCTCTTCCTTCGCCGCGCGATCGGCATGGGGAGCCGCAGAATGCGATCGTGATGTCTTCATGGGCGCACCCTTTCCTGAACGCTGCGATCAATAGCCTCGCGTCTTACTCGCCGTCTTTGCGAAGAACGACTCGATGACTTTTTCCAAGTCGGTGCCCTGGCATTTCGGGCAGTGTACCTTCTTCGTCTCGTGTTCCTTGATGGTCAGCACTTCGCCAAATTTTTTATGGCACTTGCGGCAGACGTATTCGTAAAGGGGCATAGGTTTGTCCGATTAGTGGTTCAGGGTTCGGTTTCGTTTGATGAAACAATCTTCCTAACCGAACTTTCGCAGATTTTTG
>CAWASQ010000078.1:0-46930 GCA_963784465.1 uncultured Verrucomicrobiae bacterium | reverse complement strand
TATGAATTTGCGGCGGCAGGTTCCGCCGATCGAGCGCCAAAGTCTTTTCAGCCGTGTTCGCTCCGTGAGTGGTGGTTACCTTGCCCCGATAGTGAGCACGTCAAGAAGGAGACTTTGATCAGCGCATGTTTCGCATATCTCCCTTTCCTATACGCGAGGGACCTCTCCTCCTTGCAGCGAAAGATGAACCATCCTTCAATTTGACGCCGGGCTTCTTTCGGTGCAAGACCTGCGACCATAGGGCTTTAGATTAATAAGGCGTCTCGTCTTGCCTAATAACCTCCCAGGAGTTTGAAAGTGAGCTTCCACTGCGGCCAAGTTGGCTTCAATTATGGAATGTTTCCGAATGTCGGACGTGCCAAGCTGCTCATCCACCGTTCTCCGGTAAAAATAGGCATGATCCGAGGCAATCTTCTCTCCCTCAAGCTGAATTATGGAAGCTCCCTTCACCGTGAGGACGCGCCCAGTAGGTGCGCCACCGTCCATTCCCTTGCCTCAAGGAGCGCGCTCACGTCGCTACCTCGTTGAGCGCCCGTCCTACGAATTGATCGACAACGAGGCCGTGTCTCTGGCACCATACCTCGAAGCGCTCCCACCTTTCGAGCGGAACGTCAAGTTGCTCGATGACCTTGCGGGTTTCCTCCTCGAAAAATTCAACTATGATGTGATTTTGTTTTCTCAAAAGCCTGCCCCCCGAAGGCATCAACCGTGATGCCGGACGGCACGATCTGGAGCGGCTATCGGAGGACAGGCTTGTTTTCTCGTTTTTCATGTTCGCACTCGGTTCCTGACCCCGAGATTGAGGATTGCGGCCCGTGTTGATGCTATTCGCGCCTACTATTCGACCCTCCGGTATCCCGGTGACATTTCGTAGCCGTTCATTGTGGCCTTTGTAGGCGCAGAAAATTCGCTCGAAACCATGCGACGCATAGGCCTTTTTATCCTCCGCCTGTGCTCTCTTGAGGATTGATCGTTCCGTTTTTTGTCGTTGTTATTACAAGGGATGGCATCGCGTGAGGACTCGCTCCACCTAGTAATGGCAGCATACCACTCAGCTGTATATGGGGTCTTCACCCCACGCTGCCCTCCTTTGGTCTAAAGGGCGGCTTTTTTGGGCGTCCTCTTGTTCGGGTGTGCTCAAACGGTGGGAGGAAAAGGCGAAGCGCTTAGGGGATGTCAACGTCTAGAGGCAACCCCGATGCCATGTAGGATTTCGCCCTATACCGAATCAGCTACTATCCCGATTTTCAAACTGTGCGCGCTACAGTAAGATTAAGCTTGGTTTCATATGGCAGCTCGCCCTCAAAGAATGGGGGGTCCATTCTACGGGGGGCGGGTTGCCATTTTTTACGTGAGCGACTGGCTGTCGTGTGCAGCAACGAGGCCGCTGGCCTTGTTTAAAGCATGAAATGTCTCCACGAGTGAGAGCTTGCGCGTCGGCGAGCGATCTACGCGTTAGAGGGCGCGAATCTTGCGGAAGAGGGCGTTTTGGGTACCGGAGACAATGACTTCCTTCCCGTTGGGAAGCAGGAAGAGAAGGTGGGCGGAGTCAAGCAGGCGGGTTTGTTTGACGTGCGTGAGGTTAATGACGAAATCTCGCGAGGCGCGAAAGAACGTCGAAGCATCGAGCCTTCGCTCGCAATCCCGCAGTATGCGCCGGATGACTATTGTGCCGTCGAGAAACTCAACTCGTGTTTGCTCGCCGCGGGCCTCAAGAAACCAGATATCGGCCGTCCGAATCAACCAGCACTGCCTGTTATCACTCAGAAAAACAAAGTCATCGGGACGGAGAGTGTTATCTTGTTTTTCCATGTTAGGCTCGGCACGTCCTTCAAGCACCGGGGGGTCGAGGATCTGATTTTGGGTAGAGGATTGCTTCTCAACTTTCCTTTCGCGACGATGCGCCGTGATTCGCCTGCTGGAGGCGCCGCGGCGGGAATCGTTGAGTCTCATAAGCGTTTGTGGACGAGCGGTTTTTTCCTATTTGATCGATCAGAGTAGCGTTGAATAAGAAGGGTTGATGATGTTCTGGGTCCCGACAATCTCCCTAGAACTCAGTACGCGTTGATCGATGAAACTTGCGGCGTGCTTTCTCGGATATTGACCATGGCGAGCGGCAACTAGGGTGTTCCATATGGAAACTTTGGCTCTGACAGTCCATTTTCACAACCTCGATTCGTCAAACCTCGAGACGGCCAGGAGCGGGGAATTCCCGACAATCCGACAGGGAAATTCTCGCAGTTTGCAATCAAGTAACTACCTTCATCACAGGAGCTTCGGGGTGTAGACTCTGCCTGGAATATCACGATCTGTTGCATAAAGCTGTTTAGAGCTAATAATAGACAATCGTCTCTTAGACTTACGCCGGAATGGGGCGAGCGGTGCATAAAAGTTTGCACCCCCCAGTCCGGACCGCGTTTCGACGTGGACAACCCCGTAGTGACTCCGGTAAGAGAATTCAAAGGAGTATCGCTCAACTTGACTGAATCTGTCGCCGCAGCCCTTCTGGAGCTTCACCATCTTCAGTGCACGCAGAGCATCGCGGCCGTGCTGAGAAAAGCGTTTGACGCTGTCGGCGCGAACGAGGGAACGATCTGGCTGCTGGACGAGAATCAGGAGGCGCTCGTGCCGGTGTGGAGTTCAGGGCCCTACGGTGAGCGGTTCGTCGGCATTCATCGCCAGCCGTTAACGGCGGGGATAATGAGCCTGATTTGTGTCACCGAGCAAGGACTCTGCGAGAACGCCGTCTACCAAAATGCCCAGCAGGACCCTACGCTCGACCGGCGCCTTGGTGTGCTGACTTGTGCGATGATTGCCGTTCCGCTCCGGTTCGGCGACGCTATTCATGGCGGGGTGTCCTGCGTGCGGTTGAAGCCGGTGGATTCGGCCGCCCCGGAGCCGCCGCCGTTCTCCGTGGCGGACCTTGCCGTGGTGACGGACGCTGTCCGCGAGGTGGAAAGGCTTGTTGAGGCGGCATGAGCGCGTGGATCAGCCCGGCGCAGGCGGCGGAAGCGATAGAGCGGGGCGACGGTCACGGCGTCCGAATCGCTGTGCTCGACTCCGGCATCGAAGCCTCTCACCCCATCTTTTCAGGCCGGCGTCTTCATGATGACGTCGTAACCGAAGCGGACGGTCACATACGGCCCGGGAATGGTGAAGACCTCTACGGCCACGGGACCGCGGTTGCCGGAATCATCTGGCAGCTTGCGCCGAAGGTCGAAATCGGGAGCTTCCGTGTGTTTGGCTCGAGTTTGAGTGCACGGACGGCGCAGGTTTCCGTGGCGGCACGGAAAGCCATCTCGCTCGGCTATCGCGTTCTGAACTGCAGCTTTGCTTGCGGCATTTCGGGGCATCTTCCGATCTACAAGGATTGGGCGGATAGCGCATTGCTCTCCGGTGTGCACGTGGTCGCGGCCTCCGGAAGCCCGGAAGTCTCGGAATGGCCGGCCCACCTTTCCAGCGTTCTGGGCGTTGACTGCGCCCTGACCAATCGAGGAGGCCTGCGCTACCTGGCGGGACGCATGGTGGAATTTGCGGCTCCTGCGGCCGAGGTGCGAGTCGCCTGGAAGCAGGGCGGCCATCGTGTGATGACTGGAAGCAGCTTTGCCGCTGCCTGGCTTTCGGGAATGCTTGCCCGGCTGCTATCCGTTTATCCGGGGCTTGATCCGCTATTGGCAAAATCTCTGTTGCGCAGAATAGCGGGAGAAGGGATGGTGGGCGCCAAGGAGGCTTCAGGGAGTCGACGTCACTTCAGTCAAACCACCTGAGGTCTTGCGTCGATTCTTGATCTGCTCGGCCAACCACGCCAGCCATCGAGGCTGGTCACGGAGCAACTCACAAAGTTGCTTCCGCTTTGGCTCATCGAGTTCGCCGGAAAGCAAACCGTGAAGCAATTGCTCGACATGCGCCGGAGGGCGCGCGGACTGACGACCCTGGACCTCACCTTCGGTGAGCTCAAGGAATCGGAAGAGTACCTTAAAATCGGCAAGCATATAACCCATTACGCTTCGATGATCTCGATTTGTAAAGAAATTGTCACTGCACATGAGAAATATCGTGTTTTTGCCTTGTGTTCGGGTCGAAGCATTCAGATAGATGAGCGTAATGAGGAGTGACGAGGCGCCGGTCCTTGCAGATCTCGACATGGTGCAACAATGCCTCGAAGGGAACGAGGAGGCCATTCGCGAGCTAAAAAGGAGCCTTACGCCCTTTCTGAGCAAGGTGCTGGCATCCTATGGGGCGTCCAAAGACGAGATTGACGAAATCCTGGCCCAACTCTGGGGAGATTGCCTGATGGGTGCGCGGCCCCTTTTTCATGTTTTCAACGGAAAGTCCGCATTGAGATCGTGGTTGACGGCGATCTCGGTGAATCGATGGATCTCGCTCAAACGGCGCGAAGCGCAGCACGCGCGCGCCATGCAACATCTCGCCCACGACGCTGAAGATTCTCAGAAAATGGGGAGACCCGGTTCCTCGCAGCCGGATTCGTCAGTTATCGAAATTCTTGGGCCCGCATTGCGGCGAGCGTTCGCTTCGTGCGATGTCGAGGAACTGATTTTGCTTCAGCTTGTTCACGTGCATGGCGTTACTCAACGGGAGATCGCCAGTCTCTGGAAGTGGCACGAAAGCCGGGTGAGCCGCCATATCAAGCGCGCCGGAGCGAAGATCGCCGAGCTTACCGTGCAGGCGGTGAAGGAAACTGATCCGTATCTGGAGCTTCGTTGGAACGATTTCGTGGAACTCTGCCGAAGCGTGGAGCTGCTGCGGCAGTAAGCGGCCGGAGGGTTGAGGGTTGAGGGTTGAGGGTTGAGGGTTGAGAGAAGCGCTTCTCCCTCTGCCTTTCTTGACGGGGGAAGACAAAGACGTATCCTACTGCGCTCCCATTTTTTAACGCTCTATGAAACGCACTTATCAACCAAGCAAACGGACGCGCAAACGACAGTTTGGCTTTCGCGCACGGATGAAGACCAAGGGCGGGCGCGCCATCCTCAGCCGCCGCCGTCAGCGCGGCCGGAAACGCTTGCTGCCAAAGGGTGTCGAAGTTCCCTACGCCCGGCATACCGAGGCCTGAAAGAATCCGGTTTCCGCGTCAGGCACGCATCCGGTTGAGCCGGGAGTTTGCCTTGGTGCGTTCCGAGGGCCGCTCTGTGCAAGGGCGGCTTTTGCGTTTAAGCGCCGCAAAGGATCCAGCCGGTGGCGGATCGCGATTCGGGCTCATCACCTCGAGACGGGTAGGCGGGGCGGTAATTCGCAATCGTATACGGCGGAAGTTGCGCGAAATTTGCCGGTTGCATCGGGCCACGCTGGTCCCCGGTTGGCTGGTAGTCGTTGTTGCCAAACCGGCTGCGGCGGGCGCAACTTTTTCGGAATTGCGAGAGGAATGGTTGATTCTCGCCCGGCGGCTTCCTATTTTGTCCGGCTCCCGATGAACGCCACAGCACGCCAGGACAAACGGCATGAGAATGACTTGCAGCCTGTCGCTGTTGCGCCCTCGAAGCTTGCAGATATGACGAGCACCCTGTTGATTTTCCTCATCCGCGTTTACCAATGGACGGTTTCTCCCTTTCTGCGGGCATTGAGCGGAGGAGCATGCGGATGCCGGTTCGAGCCCAGTTGCTCGCAGTATTGCCTGGAGGCGGTGCGGCGGCATGGCGCGGCGCACGGACTGGCCATGGGTCTGAGGCGGCTGGCGCGTTGCCATCCGTGGGGCGGCTGCGGATACGACCCGGTGCCGAAAACGCCCGATCCCCGCAAGTAAAGCAATGGACCGTAAAGCCTGGATAGCAGTTGTTCTTTCCATTATTGGGCTTGCGGCCTGGCAATGGTACTACGTCAAGACCTACAGCCGGAAAGTTCCGGCTCCCACTCAGGAAGAGGCTGCGAGCGCGGCCCCCGCCCCCTCGGCGACTCCTGTCGCAACGCCTGCCCCGGCTCAACAGGAGCCTGTCGTCGTCGCCCAGAATCAGAGCCTCTACAGCCCCAGTGCGGAATACGTCTTCAGCAATGACACGGGTGGTATCGAGCGGGCGATCCTTTTGCTGCACTTTGGAGAGAACAAGCAGGCAGTTTTTCTGAACGGCAGCCGCACGATGCCGATCGGGGCGGTGGGAGGGATTCCCGGCGAGGCCTGGGGCGGCTTTGCAATGCAGACGAACGCCGGCAAGGGAGAGGCGATCTTCACGCGAAAGGACCCCGACGGATTGGAAATTACCAAGCGGTTCTCGCTACCGCAGAGTGGAAGCGAGGACGGCCTGTATGTCGTTCGCATGGATCTCTCGTTCCGGAACACAGGCAGCGCGGACCTGGAGCGCAAAGGCTATTTCGTAAGCACAGGGGGGGCGGCTCCAATCCATCCCAACGACTGGCCGATGTATACGAAGTTCGATTGGAACCACGAAGGCAAGTTTGAGAGCATCGACGTGAACTGGTTTAATGCCAGCACGATTCCCCTGGTGGGTATCCAGACCCGCGAAGCGCACAACCTCTATCAGGAGGAAAGAAAGGACGTCTCGTGGACGGGCGTCGCGAGCCAGTATTTCTGTACGATCGTGACGGCCGCCAAAGACAAGGGCTCCTCTGCCTGGGCGACACGATTCGACACGCGAAAGCTCAACGATGTGCCCGTCTACGGGATTCAAGGGGGGCTTGGCATGCCGGGCTTCACCCTCGCGCCCGGGCAGACGCTGGAGCAGTCCTTCGAGATCTATGCCGGTCCGAAGGATCTTTCCCAGCTCCGCAAGCTGGGCCGGGGGCAGGAAGCGGTGATGAACTTCGGGATGTTCGGATTTGTCAGCGAGTTCCTGCTCTGGGCGATGAACAGCCTGAACGCCATCTTTCATAATTACGCGGCGGCGATCATCGTCCTCACCCTCATTATCAAGTCCCTCCTTTGGCCGATTCAGAACAAGGCGACGAATCAAATGAGAAAGATGTCGCTCCTCGCTCCGAAGATGACCGAGTTGCGCGAGAAGTACAAGGACGATCCGCAAAAAATGAATGAGGAGGTCATGAAGCTGTATCGCGAGTATGGGGTGAATCCTTTCAGCGGCTGCGTGCCGCTGCTCATCCAGATTCCGATTTTCTTCGGCTTTTACGCGATGCTCGGCAGCGCCATTGAACTGCGCAACAGCTCCTTTCTCTGGGTGCAAGACCTCTCACAGCCCGATACCGTTTTCCATCTTTTGGGGTTCCCGATCAACGTGCTTCCCATCGTGATGACGGGTACGATGGTCTGGCAAATGGCAATTTCGCCCAAGAGCGGCGACGCGATGCAACAGCGGATCTTTTACTTCATGCCGGTGGTGTTCCTGGTCTTCGCCTACAACTACGCGAGCGGACTGGCGCTTTATTGGACAACGCAGAATCTCTTCTCTATCGTCCAGCTTTATCTGACCCGGAACAAGCCGCTTCCTACGCTTGAGAAGAAGAGCGTCGTCGCCAAGAAAGAAGCGGCCGCGGCAAAGAGAAGGAAAAAACGAACGGCTCCATGAGCAACCTTTCGCCACGTGAAATCCTCGATACGATGCTTGGTTATCTCGGTTTCGTTTTCGAGATCGAGGAGCAGGAGCGCGATGGCCACAAAGTCCTCCAGATCTTCACGCACGAAGCCGACCTTCTTATCGGACGTCGCGAGCAGACCCTGGACGACCTGCAATTTCTTCTAAACCGGATTCTTCAGGCCGGCGACCCCAAGTCGCCTCGCGTAGTGGTGGACGTCGATCATCATCGCGCAATGCGGGACGACGCGCTCGTCGCCAAGGTGCGCCACCTGGGAGAGGCCGTCAAGAGCACCGGGCGCCCGCTTCAGACCGAACCGCTCAACTCCTACGACCGCTACGTCGTCCACAATGCATTCAAGGATGATGCCGATGTCACCACGTGGAGCCCCCCCGACGATGCAAAGCTCAAGCGCATCACCATTCGGCTGCGAAAAAAAAGTTCTTAATAAATGTCGGAATCGCCGCTATTCTCGCGCACCATGATGCGCGCGGCACTTCTCATTGTTCCGCTTTTGGGCCTGGTTGCGGGTTCGCACGCTCAGGAGCCAATCATTACGGCCGACTGCGCGATCCTTTTCGACGCCAATACCGGAGCGGTCCTTTACAAAAAAAATGAGAACGAACGGCGGCCTGTCGCCAGCACGCAGAAGCTGCTGACCGCACTTCTTATCGCTGAGTCGGGAGATCTCTCGGCTCCGGTGACAATTGACAGGTCCGACATGTTCGCCGCGCCGACGAAGCTTTATCTCAAAGCGGGCGACACCTACACGCGCCAGCAGTTGCTCACCGCGCTGCTCGTCAAGAGTCCGAACGACGCCGCGCGCGCTCTGGCCCGGGACAATGCGGGGAGCATCGAAGGTTTTGCCGCGAAAATGAATGCGCGAATTCTGCGCATGGGCGCGACGTCGTCTCATTTTGTCAACCCCAATGGCCTTCCGGCTGACGACCAATACTCCACCGCCCGCGATATGGCCCGCGTGGCGAGAGCGGTCTATTTTAACCCGCTACTCCGCGATATCATGCGGACGAAACATTGCTCGTTTCGCTACGCCAGCGGGAAAACGATTTCTCTGCAGAACACAAACCGTGTGCTCCGGACGTATTCGTTCTGCAACGGGATGAAGACGGGTTACACAGACGCTGCGGGACATTGCCTGATATCGAGCGGATCCTGGAACGGCAAGGACGTGATTGCCGTCGTTCTCGGTAGCAACAGGGGGCATGTCTGGCAGGAGTCCGCTTCACTTCTTGCCTACGGCTTGGGGATCAGAGACACGCAGTTGACCTCCCTCCGTGCTGTTGCCTCGCCGATTCCGGACGACGAGGAGTAAGTGGCCAAACAGTATACTCTGGATGCCCCGGCGGGTCTTCACCCCGGAATCGACTACGCGGCGGAACTCAATTCGCAGCAACTAGCCGCCGTCACTTCACCGCCGGGCCTGGCTCTTGTCATAGCGGGCGCCGGCAGCGGAAAGACGCGCACGCTGACATATCGGGTGGCCTGGCTGCTCGAGCAAGGCGTGCCCGCGGGCGCCATTCTGCTGCTGACCTTCACCAACAAGGCGGCAAGGGAGATGCTCGATCGCGTCATCTCTCTCCTGCCCCGCAGCGCGGAGGGCATCTGGGGCGGAACGTTCCATTCCATTGGCAATCGCATTCTCCGCCGGCATGCTGAGCGGATCGGCTTCCGGCGGGGATTCACGATCATGGATCGCGAGGACCAGGATGAAATGGTTTCGAGCATCGTCGCGCGCGAAGGTCTGCGCACCAACGACCGAAGATTCCCGAAGGCAGAGGTGCTCGCCGATATTTTCAGCTACTCGGTGAACACCGGCGCTTCCATCCCACGGGTGCTGCATTCGAAATACCCTTACTTTCTTCCTCTTCGCGAGCAGATCGAGCGTGTGCAGATCGTCTATGAAGAGCGCAAGAAGCAATCAAACGCGATGGATTTCGACGACCTTCTGTCGAAGACACTGGAACTTTTTCAAACGGCGGAAGATGTCGCCGGATACTATCAGAACCAGTTCCGCCACGTCCTTGTGGATGAATATCAGGATACCAACCGCCTTCAGGCGCAGCTTGTCGACTCGATTGCCAGCCGGCACGGAAACGTGATGGTCGTCGGCGACGACGCGCAGAGCATCTACTCGTGGAGAGGCGCCAATTTCGAGAATATCCTCCAGTTTCCCAACCGCCATCCCCAGACGCAAGTTTACAAGATCGAAACCAACTATCGCAGCGTTCCAGAAATTCTTGATGTCGCGAATGCGGCGATTTGCGCCAATGAGCGTCAATTTCGCAAGGAACTTGCCCCGGTTCGCTCCTCGCATCATCTCAAGCCGGCGCTCGTCGCGCTTTCGACGAGTTCCCAGCAGGCGGCCTTTGTCGCGCAGCGTGTGCTCGAACTTCACGAGGAGGGCATCGCGCTCCATGAGATGTCCGTGCTCTACCGCGCGCACTATCATTCCATGGAGGTGCAGCTTGAATTTACCCGGCGTGGCATACCGTTCTTTATCACCAGCGGGCTGCGTTTCTTCGAGCAGGCGCACATCAAGGATGTGTCGGCGTTCCTGAGATTCACCGTCAACCCGCGCGATGAAATGGCCTTCAAACGCGTAATCAAGATCCTCCCGGGCATAGGCCCGAAATCCGCGGAAGCCTTGTGGAGTCAGGCGAATTCGAAACTTGAGGGCCGTCGCGATTTCGCCCTTTTGGGAGAGTTGCGACCGCCGTCCAGGGCTCAGCACGCCTGGCGCCAACTCGTTCACACGTTCGAGGATCTGGCTCCGGGCGGCGGCATGGCCGGGCCTTCCGCGATGATCGAGAGCGTTGCGTTCGCAATTTACGACGACTACATGAAGAGCAAGTTCGCGAACTACGAGGCAAGGAGAGACGATATCGGCACGCTCTCGGCATTTGCCCGCCAGTTCGACAGCACCGAGGATTTCCTCGCGCAGCTTGCCTTGCTGGGCGCCGTGGAAACCGCGGACTCCTTTCGCGGGGAGTCCGATTCCGAAAAGATCACGCTTTCAAGCATCCACCAGGCCAAGGGACTCGAATGGAGGGTGGTTTTTCTCATCTGGCTTGCAGAGGGAATGTTCCCCAGCGCGCGGAGCGCCGAGAGCAGGGAGGGGCTCGAGGAAGAGCGAAGGTTGTTTTACGTGGGCCTCACACGCTGCAAGGATGAACTCTATGTCACCTATCCGGAAATGAGACTCAACGCGGGCTACGGCGACGCGTTTCAAAGGCCGTCGCGGTTTTTAAGCGAAATTCCGGAAAGCTTGTTCGAAACCTGGGAGGTCTCCGCGCCCGAACCGGGGCGAAATGACCCGTTTTGAAAGACAGTATTTATTGCTCAACGATCACCGGCGTTCCAAGCGGAGCGCTGTTCCAGAATAGTTTGGCCATTTTTTCGGGCATTCGAATGCAGCCGTGGCTATCCGGGACACCGGGCAGAAAGCCCTGATGCATGCCGACTCCACCCGTAATGCGCATGAAATAAGGCATCGGAGCGCCCCGGAAAGCCAGTCCGGGCGGCTTCGGATCCTTCTTGACGTCAACATTTTTTACGATGACGGCGCCGGAGGCATCGACGTAGTCTCCGTAAAGATTTGAGGCGTGGTTGAGATCCTTCTGCATGATCTTGTAGTTGCCCGATGGCGTGTCGAAGCCTTCTCTTCCGCTTGAAATTGCCGAAACGCCGACCAGCTTTTCGCCTTTGTAGAACGAGGCGGTTTGCTTGGCGAGGTTGATCACAATCAAAGGGGCGCCGCTAATGCCGGAGTCATCCCAATACGACTTCTTCAGGGCGAGACTTTCCTTCATCGCGGGGTCGATAATCGGTCCGCCGGTCCCGAGATATTTGATGTCCCGATTATTGAGTCGCGTGTCGTAGCCGGCACAGGCGCCAAGCGCGAGCGCCAACGCTACCGGTGCGAGTGGAGAGAACGGGCCCAAACGTTTCATGGGCGTGTTAAGAGAGCAGTGTTTTCAAAAACGTCAAGCCGACAGGGTCAGCATTGCACAAATTGGTCATTTCCCGATAATGCGGCCTGCACCATGCCAACCTACGAATACGAATGTGAGAAATGTCGGAAGACGTTCGAGATCTTTCAATCGATGAAGGACGCTGCACTGACGATTTGTCCGGAGCCAAAGTGCCGGATGAGAAAATGGGGCAGGGGAAAAGTGCGGCGACTGCTTGGGACCGGCGCGGGTTTGATTTTCAAGGGCAGCGGATTCTATATCACCGACTACAGGAGCGAGGGTTACAAACAGGCCGCCAAGAAGGAAGGCTCATCCGGAGGTGAGGCAGCGAAGCCCGCGGAAAAGAAGCCATCCGAGTCTTCCAAACCCGCGAAATCTTCGACAGAGTGAAGAGCATCGAATGCGCCCAATGCGGTCACCACAACGATCTGACCCGTGTGTTTTGTCAGAATTGCGGCGCACGTCTCGAGCGGTCGGCTGGCGATGAACCGAGGATATCCGATCCGACCAAGGTGGTTCTCGAGAAGCGACACCGAGGTCGCGCGGCGGGAACGGGGATGATCGGCGCAACATTCGGATTGATCCGGACGGTCCTCGGAACAGCCATCTTCGCGGCGCTTTTGGCGTTGGTGATTCAGATGGCCCGCCAGCCGGATGGAGTTCCCCCGGCCCAACCGGCTAACGAAGCGCAGGCGGGCCAGTTGCTGCAGACGGTGCAGAATCTGGCCGGGAGCACTTACGCCAGGACAATCGATATCACGGAGGCGCAAGCCAACAACTATTTGAAGTCCAGCATCGTTCCCGACCAGGAAGGCGCGCCCAAGTTCTTGCGTGCGAACTTCAGCCGAGCCTTCGTCAAAATTCGATCCGGTGAATTGGATTTCTTTGTCGAACAGATCTTGTACCGATGGCCAATCTACATGCGCCTGACCACGGTTCCCGATACATCGGGAGGCAAGTTGAGCTTGAGAGTGACCGGCGGGGGCATCGGTCGCATGCCATTGAACGACCGCCTGGTCCCGCTTCTCGAGCGCGCTCTGCGCCCGGTCATTGCATCGACTTCCCAAGCGGCGGCCGTGTTGGAAACGCTTGACGGAGTCGTGCTTTCCCCGTCCGTGGCGAAGCTGAGTTGGAACGCGCGAAAATCGCCGGCGCAGTGATGCGAACATTGCTGGTGTTGGCAGGGTTCATGGCATCGCTCGTGGCCATGGCGCAAAGCAAGGTCGAACGGCCCGCGCCCCTGGAACGCTCAGTCAGTTCCTCGCAGCAGTTTATTATCTATCATTCAGACCGTGCGCTCAGGTCCCGACTGGCTCGAAGGGCGGAGGATCTCAAGGAGCAATGGCTGCGGCGTCTGCGACTCGGCACCGAATGGAAATCTCCCATTATCATTCAGGTGGTTGCGTTGCGGCGCCGCGAATCGCCGCGCATTCGCACCGGTTTATATGAGAGCGACGGCGGCGAACTTAAAGTGCAGATTGACGTCTTGGACTCGGCCACCCTGGGCAGCGCCGATTTCGACAGGGAGGTCTATCGGGCGTTGTTTCTCGAATACGCCTATCGGAATGTGCCTCCCAAAGCGGGCAAGGCCTTTCATCAGCCTCCAGCCTGGCTTATCGAGGGAATACACGAAGATGTCGTGGCGCGGCAGGAAGGCGTCGCGACCGGACTCTACGAGAACCTGATCAAGGAGGAAAGCCCGCCAAAACTCGAAGCGTTCCTGAAAGAGCGCCCTGAAATGCTGGACGCGACGTCGCGGGCCATCTACCGCGCGCGCTGTCTCGGCTTATTCCGCGCGCTGCTTCGCGCGCCCGATGGACCAAAACACCTCGCCGAGTACTGCGCGAGTCTCCCGCTGGTCAATCCGGCCGACGGCGCCAAGCTGCTCGAGAAGTTTCCCGGCCTCGCCGAGCAACCCGCCACCCTTTCGAAGCTGTGGATGCTGTCTCTTGCGGACGCCTCCGCATCCGATCGCGTCATGTCCATGAGCGTGGGTGAAACTCACGGGCGGCTTTCGGTGATTCTCGAGATCAAGGCGCCCAGGGATCCACGGAAGCCCCAATCAGGCTCCGTTACGGGGCCGGAGGGCCTTCAAGCAGTGGCCAGGACCGGCAGCGGACGCTACGTCCTGCGTCAAAAAGCCGAGGACCTGCTTCGGCTCGAGGCCCGGGCGCATCCGCTCCTGCGTCCGATCGTCGAAGAGTATCGCATGATCGCGAGTCAACTTGCGGCCAAACCTCGAAAAAATCTTGAGGCCCGGATCCGCAAAAACATGCAACTGCAGCAGGCGGTGGTCGAACGTGCCGGCGAGATGGAGGACTACATGAACTGGTTCGAGGCGGCGCGACTGGACACCCCAAGCAGGGAATTCGATTCGACTATCGATGGCAGTCGCCAGCGCGCGCGCCGCGACGATCCCGTGAGTCGCCATCTCGACGACATCGAGGCGAGAGGGTGGTAGCTGAGCACTTGCAGGTACGGCGGGTCTCGCTATTTTAGCACGATGTCCTCTCTAACCCGGCGGGAGCAATTGCTTGTGGCGTTCGTGTTGCTGGCGTTCTGCGCCGGCGTCGGCGTGAAGCACTGGCGGGAATCCCGAGCGCTGGCGCCCCTGCAAGCGGGCGTTCAGCTTGGGCGATAGTATGCAGACTCACGGATTCCAGGAGGCCGTCGACAAGGTGGTCAAGAAGGATACCCGCTATCACGCGGAGGCATACGTATTCTTGCGCGATGCGCTGGAAGCGACGCTTAAGCGCAGAAAAAAGGCCCGCAAGGAGACCGCGTCCCACGTAGTGGCTGCCGAGTTGCTCGACGGATTTCGAACGCATAGCCTGCAGGAATTCGGACCGATGGCGATCACCGTGCTCGGCTACTGGGGTGTGCGTTCTTCCGAGGACGTTGGGAATATGGTCTTTAACCTCGTCGAGGTGGGAATATTCGGAAAAACCGATGAGGATACCATCGAAAGCTTTCGCGAGGGGTATGATTTTGCAGACGCCTTTGTGATTCCTTTCCGTCTCAAGCCGGGACAATTGAGCGAAACTGATCCCGGCGTTGTCGGAGAGAAAGCATGAAGTGGTGTTCAGTCCTCTTTCTCTTCCTTATGACCCTCGCTCTGGCTCCTGCTGAGGAAGCTCGTCCCGTTGTGCCGACCTTACCCGACAGCCGGGCGCAGGTTTTTCAGTTTGAGAACGGTCTTACCCTCATCGTGGAGGAAGATCACAGCGCGCCGGTTGCCAGCGTGCAGGTGTGGTGTGCCACCGGCAGCATCGACGAAGCCAAGTGGCTGGGAGCAGGCCTTTCGCATATCCTCGAGCACATGCTCTTCAAGGGCACGACTGATCGCAAGGCGGGGGACATCGCGCGGCAGGTTCAGGATCGGGGCGGCTACATCAACGCCTACACGAGTTTCGACAGGACGGTGTATTGGATCGACATTCCCTCCGACGGCGTTTCAGAAGCCCTGGCAATCCTCTCGGACTCGATGATGAATTCAACCTTGCCCGAGGATGAGTACGTCAAGGAACAGGAGGTCATTCGCCGCGAATTCGCCATGGGATTCGATGATCCCGGCCGCCAGAGTTCGCAGCTCATGCTGCGCACGGTGTTTTCGGAGAGCCCGTTCCGCCATCCGGTCATCGGCTACCTCGATGTCTATAACAAACTCAAGCGGGACGACGTCATGGCCTACTACAAGACGCGTTATGCGCCAAATAACCTCATCTTTGTTGTCACGGGCGATGTGGATGCGCGGAAGATACGCGAGCAACTTGAAGAATGGTTCAAAAGCTATCCCCGCCAGCCCCTCGAACCGGTCTATGTTGCCAGCGAGCCGGAGCAGATCGGCCGCCGGGACGCTCATGAGGAGTTTCCCACCGAATTGACCCGCCTCTCGCTGGCCTGGCGAATTCCGGGACTTACGCATCCGGACACGCCGGCGCTCGAGCTTCTGGGCAGCGTGCTGGGCTCGGGCCGAAGCTCGATGCTCAATCAAGAACTCCGCGAGAAGCAGCGCATTGTCCACTCCGTCGACTCCGGGATGTTCTCGCTGCAGACGGACGGTGTCTTTGTTATCCAGGCACTTTGTGATCCCGGGAACCGGCAGACCGTTGAAAAAGGGTCGCTCGCCACGCTTGAACAGATCAAGGAAGATGGAGGTTCGCCGGAGGAATTGGAAAAAGCGCGGCGCATGATGCTGGCGGGTCAACTCTCCGGCCTGGCGACTGCGCGGGGGCGGGCGTCCGACCTCGGTTCAAACTGGCTGCTGACCAGAAATCCCAACTTCAGCAAGGATTACCTCGATGCGATCGCACGCGTTACCACAGAGGATCTCAAACGTGTGGCGCGCGAGTATCTCCGCCCGGAGAGATTGAACGTCACCTCGCTCAATCCCCCGGGCTCGCTCGCCGCAAGCAACGGGAAGGAAATCCAGGACAGTCGCTCTGAGATCAGCAAATTTGTCCTTCCGAACGGGCTTCGCTTGCTCGTGCGTGAGGACCCCCGTTTGCCGCTCGTCTCGATCTATTCCGCCTTCCGTGGCGGGTTGCTCGCCGAGACGCCGGAGAAAAATGGCATCAGCCGATTGCTCTCCCGAACAATTCTCAAAGGCACCAAGAATCGAACCGCCGCCGAATTGGCGCAGGAAATTGAAAGGGCGGGCGGACGCTTTGGAGCGGACAGCGGCAATAACAGTTTCAGCGTGAGTATGGAGGTCATGAAACCCGATCTGGCCCTCGGGCTGGAGGTTTTGGCGGACGTCCTGCAAAATCCCACTTTTCCCGAACAGGAGGTCGCTCTCGAAAAGGCCGCGCAAATCGCGGCGATCAAGGCGGAAGACGAACAAATCACGGCGGTGGCCAGAAATGTCATGCGCGAGAAGCTCTTTGGCGCTCATCCGTATGCTCTGCGCGGGAGCGGACGCCCCGAATCCGTCGAAAAGATCACAGCCGCAGATTTGAAGGCCTTTCAGGAGGAGTATTGTGTCGCGGAGAACGGCGTTCTCGCTGTCTTTGGCGATGTAAAGGCCGACGAAGTTCTCAGGCTCGCTCAAGAGTATTTCGGTACGATGCCGGCCGGCAAGCTGGCCTTGTCCGAGCCTCCGAGGCCTGTCGCGCCAACCGCTCCCGTCAACGCCGTTGAGGAGCGCAACAAACAACAGGCCGTCGTGATGATCGGCTATCCCGGATCAGACGTTTTGAGTCCGGACCGCACATCGCTCGACCTCATCAACGAGGCCTCGAATGATTTGGGGTCCCGCTTCTTTGACCGCATCCGGGAGCAGCTTGGTCTCGCGTACTTCGTTGGAGCTGGAAACTTCGCCGGGCTAGCGCCGGGATCATTCGTCTTCTATCTCGGCACTGACCCGAAGAAGGTTGAAGCGGTCAGCGAGGCGTTCCAGGATGAAATTAACGGGCTTTCGCGGGAGGGGCTTACCGAGGAAGAATTGGTCCGCGCCAAGAAGAAACTCCTTGGCTCCGAGGCCATCCGCAACCAAAGCAACTCCACTTTCGCGGCAAGCGTTGCCACCGACGAACTCGTAGGTCTTGGTTATGACAACCACCTCCGGCGTAGGGCCCAAGTCGAATCCGTAACGCTCGATGATGTACGTCGCGTGGCTTCCAGGTATTTCTCGTCTCCTTCGCGCGTAGAGGTAATCGTCCGCCCGCCCGAAAAGACCGCCGCAAACCACAGCCCTTCCCCACAATCCTGACCATGGCAGAAGTTCAAACTTCCACACAATCGGGCGAATTGACCCAAAGGTTCATCGAATTTGTAATGATGCAGGCGCAGCAAGCGTCGCTCTTCCTCGGACGCATTCCTCATCCCCAATCCGGTCAATCCGCTGTGCAACTCGAACCGGCCAAGCTTTTCATCGATCATCTGGAGATGATACGCGAAAAGACCCGGGGAAATCTCACCGCTCAGGAGGCGGACATTCTGAGCAGCGTGCTCTCCGACCTGCAAATGGCGTATGTTCAGGCGTCCTTGCAGGCGACGTCAGCACCTCCGGCAGCAACCGCTCCCGCCTCCGAAGAGGTGAACAAAGGCCAGGAGCCCCCTCCCGAAACCGCGCCGGACGAAAGCAAGAAGAAGTTCTCGAAGAGCTACGGCTCGTGACTGAGCCGGCGCTTAGAGATTTTCCGCAATCACGCGAAAAACATCAGTATTATCTTTGAAGCCCTGAAGCTTCTGTGATCCTTCTCCAGCCCCTACGACGATTCCGTCTTCGGCGACAGCAAGAGCGACGGGAGCCGGAACTGCTGAAGGTTCGTTCGTTCGGGAGGCGTCGCCGGCACCCGCCGCGGCAGGGGGAGTGCCCGGGCCGGTCGACCATGTGAGCGAGGGAATGCCTTGGGAGTTGATGCCGACCACCGCAACGCCCTTATCGGTCCGAAAGGGGTACCCGTTCAGCCGCAGTCCGCCTACGCTTTGCTTTCCGACAACCAGAATCAGAGAGTTTTCGCCCGCGAAGCTGACGGCAGACGCAACTGCTTCGTCAAGGACAAGAAGCTCGCGCAGCATCCGCTCCCCTTCGTTTTGGGACGCAGCTTTTCCCGCAAGACCGCAATCTACGATCAGAAGGTACCCTTTCCTGTTGTATTGCAGGAGCTGAATCGCCGCCCTCACCATTTCGGCCAGGGCGGGCTGCGTTCCCGCTGATTGGATCTCGTCCACGAACGCGAGATTTCCAGGAGAAAAAATTCCGAGCAACCTCGGCGGGCGCCACGAGGGAGCGTTCGCCAGATCGGACTTGTTCTGAACGATGTCGTAGCCCTTGTCGCGCATCTCCATGAGCAGGTCGCGACCGTCAGTGCGCCTCCCATCCTTGTGCTCTGGAAGAAAGTCCGCCTGCCCGCCGCCGAGGATGACATCGATGTTGGCTGCATCCACCAACTGCGCTGCGATGCCCAATGAGTCCTGGGGGTTATTCGTTTTTGCATAAAAGGCCGCCGGGGTGGTGTCGGAAATCGCGGCATTGGAAACCAAGCCGATGGCGCGCCCCCGGTTGCGAGCCACGTCGAACAAGCTCAAAAGAGGCTTCCCTGTAGGGTCTGCTCCCACTTGCCGGTTGTTGACCTTTCGCCCGATGGAGATGGCGGTCGCAGCGGAGGCCGAGTCACTTACCGCAAAATCGGCTGCATGGGTGGTGATAAGGCTCAAATTCGGCAGCTTCTCGATGTTCAGCCGGTGGTCGGCGCCGTTGCCGTAAATACGCGCCGCCGTTAGCGTTGACGTCGTCAGGTTATCGGTAAGGAACAAGATGATGGCAAACGGCTTCTGAACCACCCAGTTAACATAAAAAAGGACACCGAGGCCGATGAAGACGAGAAGGCATCCCAAGGCGACGAAACGATTGCGAATCTTCTTGCTCATGAAACCTGGTTGCCCCGCATATGCATCATATCGAATCAGCTGGCGCAATGCGTGTCTTTCGCAAATTCCGAGACTCACCTCAGCTGCCGGGTCAAATGCCTGTCTCCTTGATGCAAACTGGATTCAACAAGGTGTCCCGGACTATAAGACGAATTCGACGTATAATGGACTCATAATCCACCTTCTATAAACATATTATAACCACATAATCTATTGCGAGAAATCCTTTCAGTCGTTTCAAACGGTCACGCGGTTGTGGGGGGCGTTCTTGGGCAGATGTCGAAAGGTTGTTCGCGCGTGGCGCCATCGCGTCTTGATTTTTTGTGGCGAGCCGGCAGGGTTGTTGTCCGATGGCGCTTCTTGAAGTGAGAGATTTGCGAGTATGGTTTCCGGTGTTTGGCGGCTTGCTGCGCCGAAAGGTGGATGATGTCAAGGCGGTCGACGGAGTTAGTTTCGGTGTCGAAAGCGGACAGACTGTCGGACTGGTTGGAGAGAGCGGGAGTGGCAAGACGACAGTTGGCCGCGCCCTTCTAAAGCTTTTGAAGGCAACAGCGGGAGAAGTCGTCTTCAACGGGCGCAGTATCTTGCCTATGGCAGAGAGGGAGTTCCGCCCGCTGCGCCGGGAGATGCAGATGATTTTTCAGGACCCCTACGGCTCTCTGAATCCCCGTATGACCTGTGGTGAAATCATCGGAGAGCCGCTACAAATCCACTTTCCGAATCTTTCCAGAGCCGACCGGCGGGATTCGGTCGCGGGACTGCTCAGGCAAGTTGGCCTGAGGACGGAGATGGCGTCACGCTATCCGCATGAGTTTAGCGGCGGCCAGCGGCAGCGCATCGGAATCGCGCGAGCGCTCGCCATCAAACCGCGATTTATCGTCTGTGATGAGCCCGTGAGCGCGCTCGATGTGAGTGTCCAGGGACAAATCGTCAACCTCTTGAGCGACTTGCAGGAGGAGCTGGGGCTTTCCTATCTTTTCATCGCGCACGATCTGGCTGTCGTCGAGCACATCAGCGACTACGTCCTGGTGATGAATCGAGGAAAGATCGTCGAGGCGGCTTCGGCCGAGGCGATCTACGAGAATCCCCAGCACGAATACACAAAAACCCTGCTGGCGGCCGTGCCGCAACTAGCGTAACTGTTTTTTGGTCACGTGCACTCCTGGCTTCGCAAGTTTCTCGGCATGAATTGGATCTTGTTCCTGCTCATGTTCGCGCTTGTGATTTACGGGATTTACGCGATCTACAGCGCCACCTGGATGATTCCCGATCAGAAGTTCTGGACCTCTCAGATTGTGTGGGTAATGGCCGCGCTCCCGGTGTTCTTTCTCGTCTCCCTGATCGACTATCGCTGGATTCGCCTCGGGGCGGTGCCGTGTTACGTCTTGAGTGTTCTCGGGTTGGTGGCGGTGTTGCTCTTCGGCGAGAGGCGTTATGGAGCGCAGTGCTGGCTGAATCTCGGCTTCATGAGCGTGCAGCCGTCCCAGTTTGCAGTTCTTGCGGGAATTATGACTCTCGCGGTGTATCTGGAGGCTACGAGGAAGATCGCGCCGGTGCTGCGGATTCTGGGATGCGGGGCGATTGTTGGGGCACCGTGGTTGCTCATTCTGGTCGAACCCGATCTTGGGATGTGCATCGTGTGGGTGCCGATGGTGCTCGCGCTTCTGTTTGTCGGGGACGTGCCGAAACGCTGGCTCCTGTCGATGATTATTCTTGGCCTTGCGATGGTGCCGCTTATCGTGAACTTCGCGCTCAAACCCTACCAATACGCGCGCATCACCAGCTTCGTGAATCCCTACCTGGATCCTCAAGGCAACGGCTGGAACATCATCCAGTCTCTTACCGCGATAGGTTCAGGCGGATTCTATGGGAAAGGGTTCAAGGCCAGCAACACGCTGAACGAGCTGGGCTATCTGCCTACCACGATCAAGCACAATGACTTTATATTTTCCGTTCTGGGCGAGCAGCATGGTTTTCTTGGCGGGGTATTGCTCATCGCAGCCCTGGCGCTTCTTCTGTTCACCGGGCTCTATATCGCGATCAAGGCAGAAGACGGATTGGGCCAGTTGCTGGCCGTGGGCATCGTGGTGCTGATCTTCACCTATACTTTTCTGAATATCGGCATGACCATCTCGATCACGCCGATCACCGGTCTGCCTCTTCCTCTAATTAGCTACGGTGGCTCGTTTCTTCTGATGATCCTCTTCGGCCTGGGCATCCTCCAGAGCGTTTGGATCCATCGAAAAACAGTCCGCTGAGATCCGGGCTGCCCGTCAGACCTTCACGCGTTCGATTTGCGCGCCGAGCGCGTTGAGTTTTTCGTCAAGGCTCTCGTATCCGCGGTCGATGTGATAAACCCGGTTGATCTCCGTGGAATTCTCCGCCTTCAAGCCAGCCAGAACAAGAGCCGCGGAAGCCCGCAGATCGCTGGCCATGACCGGTGCGCCGCTTAATTTTTCGACGCCATTGATTACGGCGGTTGATCCCTGAAGCTCGATGTGAGCGCCCATGCGCTTGAGTTCCGCGACATGCATGAAGCGTTGAGGAAAGACATTCTCGGTAATGACGCTAATTCCATCGATCGTCGAAAGAAGGGCGCACATCTGCGCCTGCATATCCGTCGGGAACCCGGGATAGGGGAGCGTTTCCAGCTTCAGGGGACGGCCAAGTCCGTTTGGCCGGACGGTCACGCAGTCTTTTCCAGTTGAGATCGAGAAACCAGACTGGGCGAGGGGATCAAGGATCGCTTTGAGATGGCGCGGTTCCGCGCGGGTGATCGTCACCTCTTTCCCGACGATGGCGCCGGCGATCAGGAAGGTGCCGGCCTCAATGCGGTCAGGGATCACGGTGTGCTCCGCTCCTTGCAGTTCCCGCACCCCCTCGATGATGATTCTTCGAGTTCCGGCGCCTTCGATCTTTGCGCCCATAGCGATGAGAAAATTGGCGAGATCCTCGACCTCCGGTTCTTCGGCGGCTCCATCGATGACCGTCGTCCCCTCTGCGAGCACAGCAGCCATCATCACATTGTCGGTGCCCAGCACCGTCGAGCCGAATCGGCCTCGCAAATTGATTGTGGCTCCCTGAAGGTCCGGGGCCAGCACTTTCACATTGCCTCCCTTGACACGGACGGCAGCTCCAAGGGCTTCAAAGCCGCGCAGGTGCAAATCAATGGGCCGGTCGCCAATGACGCATCCGCCCGGCAGGGACACAGTGGCTTCCTTTTCCCGGCCGAGTAACGGGCCAAGGACGCAGACCGAGGCGCGCATTTTTCGCACGATGTCATAAGGAGCCTCAGTGTCGACACTCTCCGCTCTCACAGTGACCGTGCCGCTTGCGCGCTCCACTTCGCAGCCAAGCTCACTAAGGATCGTGAGCATGTAGTGAATATCGCTAAGGTCGGGGACCCTTGAAATCACGCAGGGTTCCTTGGTCAAGAGCGTCGCCGCAAGGATGGGAAGGGCGGAATTCTTCGAACCGCTGATGCGGACGGACCCGCTCAGCGGATAACCCCCGTGCACGATTATCTTATCCATAGCCGGTCAGAAAAATTTTTAGACCCTCCCCAAGACGATGTCGCGAAAATTCTCGCCATGTTTTCCTCCCCTCAACCCGGGCCCTGGAGTTGTCGCGGAGACGATGCCGTGATGAAGCGCTCGATCTGCTGATAATCCTTGTGCACGCGGATATCGCGGTAGGCGCGCGACGCAAGGAGCCCGGTCACTTCGATCGCGTGGTCTTGTCCGACCTCCATCGCCAGCACTCCGCCCGGCGCGAGATGTGCCGGGGAAGCTTCGATGAGTCTTCGAATGAGGGAAAGACCGTCGGGCCCTCCGTCAAGCGCACGGAGAGGATCGTGCCGGACCTCGCGCTGCAGACTCGCAAGCTCCGTCGAGGCAATGTATGGCAGGTTGGCGACAATCCAGTCGAAGCGTTCCCTCTCAACCGGAAAGAGATCCGCTTCGTGAAAAGCGATCCGTTCACCCACCGAGTGCCGCGCGGCGTTTTCCTTTGCGAGGCTCAGCGCTTCGGCAGAAAGGTCTGTCGCGGTTACGCGGGCGAGGGGAAGTTGCAAAGCCATTGTGATTGCGATGACACCCGAGACCGTGCCGATATCGAGGAGGCTTAGCCTGGCGTTGTGGCTCCGCGAGTATTCAACGATCAGCTCGACGAGTTGCTCGGTTTCGGGACGCGGAACGAGGGCGCGGCCGTCGCTAAGAAATGATCGTCCAAAAAACTCCGCCGTGCCGAGCAAGTGTTGAAGAGGTTTGCCGGCGCCGCGATCGCGGATCAGGTCCCGGAGCGGTGCGCGTTCGGAATCGGAAAGCGGACGGTCAAACTCGAGATAAAGATCCAGGCGTCGCTTGCGAAGGACATGCGCAAGCAGATGCTCCGCGTTGAGCCGCGGACTCTCCACCCCGTGGTCCTTGAGATAACCGGTAGCGGCGGTTAGGACCTCGAGGACGGTCATTCCAAGGTTGATGGATGAGAGTTGATAGTTGATGGAAGATTCGCCGAGCGGACCTAATCGGCTCTCGACCGTGGGGCATCGCGGCGACGTGTGCTTCTTTAAGTCTTTGCGCCATGTCGCTGGCTTGCAAGCTGTCTATCATTTCGTCGATATCGCCTTCGAGGAAGCGATCGAGATTATAGAGCGTAAGACTGATACGATGGTCGGTCACGCGATTCTGCGGAAAATTGTAAGTGCGGATTTTTTCCTCGCGTCCGCCACCGCCGATCAGGCTTTTGCGATGGGCGGAGTATTTCTCCTCTTCCTCGCGCCGCTTGTCCTCGAGGAGTCGGGCCCGCATGATTTGGAGCGCGCGCTCCTTGTTCTGCTGCTGAGCTTCGGCCGTCCTGGCAACGGACGATGCGTCCGGTCGGTATATGAAGGATCTGCACCGCGGAGTCTGTGGTATTGACCCCTTGTCCGCCGGGTCCTCCGGCGCGGCAGACCTCAATGCGCAGATCTTCCATCTTGAGTTCGAGATCGACTTCCTCCGCTTCGGGCAGAACAGCAACAGTCGCCGTGGACGTATGGATGCGCCCTTGGGCTTCGGTGGCGGGGACGCGCTGAACACGATGGACGCCGGATTCGTAGCGCATCCTGCGGAAGACCGAATCTCCCGAGAGCCGGAAGACAATTTCCTTCAACCCGCCGAGATCGGCCTCGCTGGAGTCCAGCGCCTCAACCTTCCAGCCATGAGCTTCCGCAAATCGGCAATACATGCGGTACAGGTCGGCTGCGAAAAGCGCGGCTTCCGTTCCGCCGGTTCCGGCGCGAATCTCCACGATCGCGTCGCGATCTTCGCCGGGTTCCGGCGGAAGAAGGGCAATCTGGAGGTCCCTTTCGAGCTCGGGCAAGCGTCGTTCGAGGTTTGGCAATTCGGCTACGGCGAGCTCGGCCATCTCAGCGTCGTTCGCCCGCCGCGAGCGTTCGGCTCTCCTCAAGTTCCCTCCCGGTCTTCTCGTAGTCCTTCCAAAGAGCCATAAGCTCCTTGAGCCGGGCATGCTCGCGGAGGATCTGCCGGGCACGGGCGGCATTCTCAAAGAGCATCGCGCCGCCGATTTCGTCTTCGAGTTCTTCAAAGCGGCGTCGCTTCCTCTCTATCAGGACGGAGAAATCCATGCTTGTTTTTTGGCCAATAAAGGCGAAACGGTGACGGCGCGCACCGGCGCAATCACCGTTTCGCGGAGTAAAGGGAATCTAGGCCTTTTTTGCGGGTTTGACAGCGCGTGTCGCGCGCACAGTCCCATACCGGCGCTTGAATTTGTCCACACGCCCGGCGGTATCGACGAATTTCTGCTCGCCCGTGAAAAAGGGGTGGCATGCCGCGCAGATGCCGATTTTGATGTTGTCGCGGGTCGAGCGCGTGCGATACGTCGCACCGCAGGCACAAACGATGACGGTCTCGACGTAGTTGGGATGAATCTCGGACTTCATTTCGGTGAAAACTTTCAAGCTAGCAAGGAAGGGCTGTCGTGCAATCACGAAAACAATCCCATCCTCTGGCGATGGGAGCAAGTTGCATCCGCCAGAGGGCGGGAGCCGGCGATATTCGCACCCGACGGCAGCGTTCTGCGAACGTTTGCCAGCGTTGAAGAGGAGGCCAGGCGCTGGACGGAGAGGCTGAGCGCCTCGACCGGCGGGGCGGTCTGCTTGCAGGCAGGCAATTGTGCCGCATGGCCTGCGCTCTTGCTCGGCGGCGTGGCGAACCGGCCGGCCGGTTCTGCCGATGGAGGGCGAGGTGCCGGCTGACCATCGGAGGCGCCTGGAGCAGCTTTGCCGGGTCGGTTTGCTTCTCGTTCGGCGGGAGCAGGAGCTTGAGCTTGTGCGCGCGCAATGCCCCCCTGGCGCCGCAAACGTGCAGGGCCATTTGCTGAAAGTGACATCTGGAACCACCGCTGAGCCACGGGTGATTCGATTCAGCGCTGCGCAGCTGCTGGCTGATTGCGACAACATCTGCGACACCATGGGCTTCGGAGCGGATGATCGCAATTATGGGGTTATCTCGTTTGCGCATTCCTATGGTTTTAGCAACCTGATCACGCCGCTGCTCTGTCGCGGTATCCGGCTTGTGGCCGCCTGGGATGCCATGCCCCGCGCTCTTGTTGATGGTTTGTCTTCCAGCAAGGCCACGGTCTTTCCGGCGGTTCCAGCTCTTTTCCGGGCGCTCGGAGAGCTTCGAGGTGTTGACAGCCCTCTGCGCCTGTGCATTTCGGCGGGCGCGCCGCTTGCCCGGGACGTTGCGAGAAAGTTCCTCGATGGCTGGGGACTAAAGATCCATTCCTTTTATGGGGCCTCGGAGTGCGGCGGAATTTGCTACGATTCCAGTGAATCACCGGAAGTTAGAGAAGGCTATGTCGGTCCACCCTTGAGGAACGTTGAAGTTCGAATGGAAGGCGCGGGACCATCCCAGATCGAGGTGCGAGGCAAAGCGGTCGGCTCGGGGTACCATCCCGAGGGAGATTCCGAAAACCTGAGGGACGGCGTGTTCCGTCCATCCGACCTGCTGGAACTGGACAACGACGGTTATGTGATAACCGGACGGGTTTCGGACCTGATCAATGTCGGCGGCCGGAAGGTGAATCCCGGAAATATTGAACGCGTGTTGAGAATGTCGCCGCGCGTGCGCGATGTGGTCGTGCTCGGCATCCCGTCCGGCAGCCGCGGTGAGGAAGTCGCGGCGTGCGTCGCAGGCGACGCGACCGAAGACGAACTGCGGAGACTTTGCTTCGGGAGCCTTCCCGGTTGGCAGGTACCAAGACGCTGGCTGTTCTGTAAAGAGATTCCAGTCAACGCGCGGGGAAAGATCAGCCGTGCAGACCTTCGGGCACGAATGTTATAGCGAGCTTGCGTCCAGGTTTGCCAACCATTCGCGGTATGCCAGCGGGGAAATTTCCGATGGCTTGATCTCGCTGCGGCCGCCCCAGAAGACGTTGGTGTAACCGACCGGAATCCCGACGGACTCGAGATGTCTGTCGATGGCTGCCTTATGCTCGAGCAAGCGGTCCTTCTCCGTCCCGTGTGCAACGGCCATAATGTTCACGTTGTTGAATTCGGGCCCGGCCTCACGCCAATAGCAGTGTGTGAGAATCTCGTGACGCCCAACTTCTCCCCCGGTCTCGATCTCTCGCCCTTCGGGCACCGCCCAATGAAACAGGGCGTTGAAACGCGTGACGCGCGTGCCCGACTGGTTGGGCTTGACGTGCTCCAGGAAAGTCGAAAACCGGCCCACAAGCTTGCGAGCCGCCAGCGATTCTGCGACAGCGAAGAACTCGTCGAGGGAAACCCCGGCCTCGGCCGCGCGTGCATCCCAGACCGGTTCCCGAATTTCGTCGACTTTGAAATCGCGCTTCAGGGCTGTGAGCACGCGCCACTCATGATCACTAAGGGTAATGGTCTCAACGATCTGCATTTTCGCGGGTAGAGCTGCCTTGTCGCCGGGGGCGATTGTCTTGCGCCGCACATGGCCCACTCCCAGCGCAAAGATTCCTCTGGCCGGCATCAGGCGAAAGGCTTCCGCGCCCGTTTGCCGCAGCAGAAGCCGGCAATGCGCATCGAGCGAAAATCCGGCGGGCACCTTCAGCGTCGTCCACAGCTTGTAAGCCTCGCCCGGGATCCTGGCGTCCGTCGAGCGAATGACGACATGCCCCGAGTAGGGATCTTCCTGAAACATAAAATCAAAGGCGGCGTCCAGCTTGTCCGGCGGCACCTTCCAAGCGACGAGGGCACCCGAAGCGAGGTTGGTTGCGAGCAAGGTCTGCCGGACGCGACGAATCGTTCCTGCTTCAAGCATTTCACGGATATGCTCGAGGACGGTCGCGAGGGGCAGTTCGGTTCTGCGGGCTATTTCCGCGAACGGATGTCGTTCGAAGCCGGCGATCTTGTCCTCGGAAACCGAAAGGATACGCGCGTTTACCGGATCCGTGTGCTCGATGGAAACCATGGGACATCTAATGCATTGCTTCGAGCAGTCGCGCAAGGACGTTGCGCCGCGTTTGACTGCCATTGACCTTCCGCCTCTGCGTCCGGCATCTTGCAACTCGGCAATGGTCGAGAAAATCCAGACCCTCCTCGTGCTGCTGGGCATCATCGGGGTTCTTGCTGTCGTCGCAGAACGAGTCCGGTTTCCTTTTCCGATTCTGCTCGTCATCGCGGGACTTTTCATTGCGCTGTTTCCGGGTCTTCCCGAAGTCAAACTCGATCCCGAGCTTGTCTTCCTCATTTTCCTGCCGCCGCTGCTTTTCTCCGCCGCGTGGAATTTCCCCTGGGAGGTTACACTCACGATTCTGACGCCTTATATCGCCTATTTGCCGGCGGAGAAGTTTGGGTTTTCCGGCGTGCTCGCCGTCGTGGCAGCGGGACTCTATGTAGGCCACCGCTCGTGGGAGGCGCTCGGTCCGGAAAGCCGTTTGCAACGTGAGACCATTTGGCGGCTTCTGGATTTCCTATTGAACAGTGTCGTCTTCATCTTAATCGGCCTGCAGTTCCCATCCATCATTGGTGGGATGAAGATTCCGGTGGGGCAGATGATCTTCATTGGCGCAGCAATTTCCTTCGTTGTTATCGCGGTGCGGTTCCTTTGGGTCTTCCCGATGGCCTCTCTTGAGCGTTACTTCTTCCGACGGGGGGATAAGGACTATCTGTCTTTGGGTGGACTCGTCGTGGTCTCGTGGGCGGGAATGCGAGGCGTCGTGTCGCTCGCGGCCGCACTTGCCATCCCCTTGACGACTGCAAGCGGTGAGGCGCTCCCGCACCGCCACATCATCCTGTTCATAACTTTCTGCGTCATTTTCGTAACGCTTGTCCTGCAGGGTCTCTCGTTGCCTTGGCTAGTCCGGAGATTGAAGGTGGAGCAAACGGATTCGGATTTTCAGACGGAAGGCGAAGCGCGGATGGTCCTTCTGGAGGACCTGATCTTTCGAATCGACGGATTCATTAAAATAGAGGAGAAGCAGGAGTATCGCGAATCGCTCGAGCGACTGCGGGATCACTATCAGGACCGTCTCAAGGCGCTCAGGCAGCGCCTTGCCCTACCGCGCGAGGTCAATCGTTATGTGGTAATCAAGGATAGAGACTTGTTACCAAAGCTTATGAACTATGCTCGCCGTCGTCTTGCCAGGATGCGGCGGCGGGGAATCATATCTGAGGAAATCCGCCGGCGAATCGAACGTGACTTCGACATGGAAGAGGAGCGCCTGCAGCGGTTGCTCGCGCGCCTCGACCGCCAATAGCCCGGCGCGTTCAGCATGATGCGCTAACAAGGCAGAGAGCCAGTCGAGGATTAGGGGAAGCGACACCTAACCTTGACTATTATATGAAGCCAAGCAAAACATGGCGCATGGCCGCGTCAATTCTGCCACGGTGGCGTAGGATTGGCTTGTGGGTTGGCGTGGCTGTCGCGGCAGCAATTCTCCTTACGGCGGGCTCGTTCTTCGTCTACCATGCCTACTGTCGATGGCGGGCGGAGCGTTCGATCAGCCTGGCGAGATCGTTTATTGAAACGAAGAACTTCCCGGAAGGCATTGTCAGGCTGCGGGCTGCGTTGCGGTATTCTCCCGACCATCTCGAGGCTCGCCGCACGATTGCTTCACTGCTGGAGGCCTCCCGTTCTCCCGAAGCGCTCGAGCACAGGCAAAGACTGATGGATTTGCAGCCGCAGTTCGTGGAGCCCAAGCTGGCCTACGCGCGCTCAGCCCTGCTGCTCGACAAACCCGACGAGGCTGCAAAGGTCCTCGACAAATTCAAAGGCGCGAATCGCAAGAGTTCGCACTTCCTGGAACTCCGGGCGGACTTGTTTCTCGCCCGCGGCCGTCCCGATCTTGCTTTGGAGGCCTATCGGGAGCTACTGGAATTGCACCCCGAAGATCGGCGGAATCAGGTCAAACTCACCGCTCTCCAGTTGCAAACGGGACTCGAACAGGATCGCAATTCGGCCCGCCAGACCTTGGAATCTCTCTCGTCCGACGAGGAATTCGGATTGACCGCGGTTCGGGCACTGGCCCGGGATGCACTGAGGCGCCAAGACTATCCCCGAGCCCTTTCCTGGTCGGAACAAGCCTGCGCGAAACCCTCCGCGGAATTTTCCGACCGGCTGCTGCGACTGCAGACGCTGTTTGTCACCAAATCTCCCGAGTATGAAACATTGAATTCCGATCTTGAGAAAAGCGCATTCGAAGATCCCCAGTTGGCCCTGGAGCTCGGGAGATGGAAGGTCAACACTGCGGGTCCCCTAATCGCCGCCACATGGCTGGAGAGCGCTCCGGATCGCGTGCGGAGCGAACCGGACCTGAGCGTTCTGCTTGCGGAGTGCTACAGCGCTCTCAATCGTTGGGATGACCTTGAGACTCTGGCCCTCAAGGGCGCATGGCAGGAGATCGAGTCGCTTCGCCTTGCTTTTCTTGCGCGTGCGTTGGCGGGCCAGGGGAACTCCAACAAGTCCGGCCAAATGTGGGAGCTCGCGGTGGCGGCGGCGGAGAAGCGCCCCGCGCTACTCGGCCGTTTGCTAGCCATCGCGCGAGCCGACAAGAGGGATGTGCGTCAAGTGCTTTGGCTCATCGCGGAGAGCGATGCTCGCAACGTCTTCGCCAGGCGAGAAGCTGTACCAAGCCTACTGGCAGGAGCGGAATGCGGATGGGATGCTTCGCATGATGGAACTTGTTCTTCGGGAGAATCCGAACGATCGCGCTGCGAAATACAGTGTCGCGAACCTACTGTTGGCAACTGGACGCCAAATTGAGCGAGCGGGGCGTCTCGCGAAGGAACTCTATGAAGATGATCCCCGCTCGTTGGGAAATGCAGCGCTTTACGCGTTCTCTCTGCATCTTCAGGGGAATCCCGACAAAGGCGCAGATCTCCTCGATTCACGGGACGACGTGGGCCAACTGGGAAGCGAAGGCGCTGCGTATTACGCCTTGCTGCTTTCAGCTTGTGGCCGTCCCGACGAGGCGCGCCGGGCGCTCACGGCGGTCGATCGCCACTTGTTATTGCCCGAGTTGCGCGCCAGCCTGGATCGCGTGTTTGGGGCTGTCTCGACGAACTCGGCAACTCCTCCCGCGCAGGAATAGAAGTCCCGCTAAAGATCAAAACTTCGACTCCCGCGAAAGAGCGGCCATCTCCGGGATCGCCGCCGAGCTATCGATGCTCGGCGAGCGGGACACCGCATGTCCCGGGCGAGTTGACATCACCGCCGCGAAACCACAAAGTCCTACGCGAATCGATTGCTGCCTGAATCATGTGCAGGACATTGCTCGTGCTCTTTTTTTGTGGCCTAGCCGCGTGCAACCGACCTCCGGTGGCAGATACCGCAACGCCGCCTCCGGCAGCCGAACCGTCTCCGGCAGCCGAACCGACGCCGACGCTGACAGCTGACGAAGGCAATGCCGGCGAGACCGAGGAACCTTCGACCTCACCGTTGCCGGCTCGCGAAGCGGAACCCTCTGGCGACGTGGAAGCGCCCCCGGAGGTCAACATGGACGCCGCAGCTATCGAAAATAAAATCGTCAAAGCCGAGGTGCTTGCACGAATTGACGTAATGCCCAGGCTCGCCCCCGAGGAAAAGGACAAGCTCTACGTGCAGGTCGAGCGCGCACGGGGAATGGGGAGGATTGTTACCATACCCTTTGCTCCCGGCAAGGTAAGCGTTGGCCCGGGGGAACTGGCCGCCCTTGAGGAGAAACTTAAGCTGCCGCAGATTCAGAAGTTCGCCGAAGACCCGACAGTCGTTTTCGTTGTCTTGGGATTCGCAGACAAAAAAGGCGACGAGCAGAAAAACCTGGCCATTTCCTTGCAGCGCGCTGACGGCGTCGTAAAGAGCCTCAAGGATCGTTGCGGCATCATGAACGTTACTCACGCGGTGGGCATGGGAAGCTCGGACATTTTCGATGCCAACGATCTCGGCAAGAACCGCGTGGTCGAAGTTTGGGCGGTGCTGCCTTGAGCAGCGAAGCTTCGCCAACTTCCGGACTCGCGCCGATCGCGTTGCGCGACGGTCTCATTATTGGAAGGGGCGCCGACGCCAGCGCAGTTCTGCCCGATGCCTCGGTCTCTCGACGACATGCCGTCTTGCGTCGCACAGAATCCGGCTGGCGCGTCGAAGACCTGGGCAGTCGCAGCGGCACGTTCCTCAATGGCCGATTGTTCACGGCCGAAGAACTGGTCTTTGGGGACCTCCTGCGAATTGGCCCGTTCAGCCTTCGCTTCGATGGACGCTTCCTGCGCGAGACAGCTGGCACTACGGGCGCACGACTTGACGCGCATGATCTCAGGAAGTCCGCGCTCGGTGTTTCAATTCTTTCGGACGTCTCCCTGAGCGTGGCGCCATGCCAGTTTGTGGGGGTGATCGGACCGAGCGGAGCCGGCAAGTCCACGCTGCTCGATGCTCTCTGCGCTCTGCGGCCGGCGGATTCCGGTTCAGTAATGATCGACGGTGTGGACTTGTACGCCAACTACGAAACTCTGAGGGAGGAACTCGGATACGTGCCGCAGGATGATATCGTGCCGTTGGAGCTTTCGATCGAGCAAGCGCTTTTCTTCAGCGCCAGGCTTCGACTTCCTCGGAAGACACCGGCGGCGGAGATTCGCAAGCTGGTGTGGCATACAATGCGCCTGTTGGGGCTCGAGGAACGAGCCAAAGCGCCGGTGGGGAAGCTCTCTGGCGGGCAGCGCAAGCGGGTTAGTGTCGGGGCCGAGCTCCTTTGCCGTCCTCGTTTGATGTTTCTCGACGAACCCACCTCCGGGCTGGATCCCGCCGCTGAGTTCAGACTCATGGAATCCCTCCGGCATCTCGCCGCGACGGGGTGCACCATTCTTTGCACAACACATGTCCTGGGGAATGCCTTTCTATTCGACCGGCTGGCGGTCATGTACGGCGGACATCTCGTTTTCTACGGAGAGCCTGCCAACGCGTTGGAATACTTTGGCGTCGAACGATTGACGCTTCTTTACGACAGCCTCTCTGAGCGGCCGGCCTCCGATTGGCCCGCGCATACAGAAGAGACGTCCCCGCCAGCCACGGCGCGCGCTCTTTCACCGCGGCACCAGCGTAATGTGGCGCTGCCCATTCTCCTCATGCGCCAATGGGCAATCTTCCGTGCGGACTGGAAGAACCTTTTCATCGCGCTCGGCCAGCCGATATTCATCGGGTTGCTGGTTACCTGGGTCAGCGACGATCCTGCTCTGGTTCTCTTTTTCGCCTATATCGCGACGCTCTGGTTTGGCTGCGGAAACGCGGCCCAGGAGATCGTGAAGGAACTTCCCATGTTTCGCCGCGAACGGCTGATCGGGCTTGGAAGACATGCATACCTGCTCGCGAAGTTCCTGTCGCTTGTTCGCATAACGGTCGTTCAAAGTTTGCTTCTGTACGGCGTCATGCAACTCTGCACCCTTGGCGTCGGTGGCGCTGTTGGATGGCAGATTCCGGGGCTCGTATTAGCTTCGTGCGCCGCCGTGGCCATAGGATTGGCAATCTCCGCCTTCGCAAAGTCCGTGCTGCAGGCAGTGATGATCGTTCCCCTTGTCTTGATTCCGCAGATTCTCTTCTCGGGATTCATGCCGCCGGCAGGAGACATGAAGGCCGGACCGTATTTTGTTTCCAGACTGATGCCCAGCGCCGCCGCGCAGAGCGTGATGGACACAAGCCTGTTCTGGCAAAAGAAAATCGGCGGCTCTTTGCGGGTGGACTTTCCATCGGCATTTTCCAACCTCAACCGCGACGGGTCCCTAAAAAATGGGCAGGTCTATGCCAACGCAAGACCAGCTTGGTGGGGTCTCGGGACGCTGGCAGCATGGGCGGCTTGCGCGTATTGGGCCGCGTGGCTCGCGCTTCGTGGCAGAGAGAGAGGCTGAGGCGCCCAGTCCGCCTCAGCGCAGTCCATAAAGGCGCACGGGCTGGTATTTTCCTTTGAGCTGGTGCTCGCCCAGATCGGCAAACTGCATTCCCGGATCCGTAAGCGTTCTTAGAAAATCCTGGGATGCCGTGAGCTTCTGATTGAGCTGTTTCATGACGCTTTCGATACGGAAGACCGTGTTGACGGTGTCGCCGATAATCGTTGCGTCGCGTTGAGCAACAAATCCCATGTTGCCGCACGTCACTACGCCGTGATGAAGGGCGATGGCGATCTCAAAGGGCTTCTCCGCGGGCAACATCCAGCGGCGCCCCGAAGCATTCTTCAAGAGCTTCAGAGCGCTGTTTAGAGCGCCGCGCGACTCACGACCATCCTCCGTTTCGCGCGTCCAATACGCAAGAACAGCGTCCCCGATGAATTTGTCGATCGTTCCGCCCGCGTCATGGACGATGTTTCCCGCGTCTCGAAACCATTGGCCGAGCGTCCTTGCGAGTTCGTCCTCGGCCAGGATCTCCGCCATCGTTGAGAAACCGCGAATGTCGCAGACCATGACGGCGACCGTCACATTCTGGTCGTGCGAAGCGCCGGTTTCCGCGGCAATCGTGACGTCGTAGGTCGTATCCTGAGAGGGTTGATCGGATTGTTCGAAGATGAGCTCGTTGTTGGTGATGCGAATCACAGCCCCATCGGTTAGGAGAGTCGGTGTGATTACGCGGCGGCCATTGACGAATGTGCCGTTGCGGCTCCCAAGATCCATGATCTGGAATTGATAGGCGTTGTGGCAGCGAATGATCGCGTGCTGCCGCGAGACGTGCGGGTTGTTGTGAAGACTGATGGTGTTTTCGCGGCTTCGCCCGATAGTGGCCGTGTTGCCTACTTCGACCTCGAAGGGGTTGCCATCGGCGGGACGCACTCTCAACTTTGCTGGCATGTTCTCGTTGTGTTTCTCCGTCAGGACGCTTCGGCGCCAAGAAGGAATCGGCCGCCCCGCTTCTTTAAATATATTGCCGAGCTTGTTCGGCAGATCAAGCCCGCGAAACCCCGCACGGCTGGCATTTGCTCGAGCTCATGGCAACTTGGCCAGGATGCGCTCCGCATACTTCGCCAGGATGTCAAATTCCAGATTGACCACGCTTCGTGCAACCAGGTCTCCCAAGTTTGTTGCGAGCCTCGTATGAGGAATGATCCACACGGAAAAGGATTCTTCGGCGAGTTCGGCCACCGTGAGGCTCACGCCATTCACGCAGATAGAGCCTTTCCAAGCCACATAATGCGCGAACGGACGGGGCAACTCGATTTCAAGCTTCAGATCGGCGCCGCGTTTCTCGCAGGCAAGCACTTCCGCCGTGCAATCCACGTGTCCCTGAACGAAGTGACCGCCAAGCCGCCCGTCAGCTTTCAACGCGCGTTCGAGGTTGATCCTGGAGCCGCGACGCAACTCGCCCAGGTTTGTGCGCTGGAGAGTCTCCTCAAGAATATTGAAGTTAAGATTCTGATCGCTTCTGGAGATCACCGTGAGGCAGGCTCCGTTTACGGCGACGCTCTCGCCGATGTGGAGATGAGAAGACATGCCCGGCGCGATCAAGGCGAGATGAGTCGTATCCGCGTCCCGACGCAGCCCCAGGCATTCCCCGATTTCTTCGACGAGACCGGTGAACATCAAAAGATTCTCCTTGCTGAAGAATAGGGGAGGCGGGCTATCAAGTGCATTGGATCAAAACGCGATGAGGATAGAGGATTCAGCGCCAGGAAACCGCCGCGTTTGCGCACGGAATGAGAGAGTAACGCTTCGACCGTTGGATTTTGGATCCACGCATGGACAGCCTGTGTCGAACAAAGCGGCTGTCCGGGAAACGACAACGACCGAATCTTTTTGCGAGGGGTGATGATACGTCATTTTTTGATGCGATACACGTTGAGTTGCTTCCTTCTTTGCGGACTGCTGTCTTCATGTGCGTCGGTAAGTATCAAGAAGTTCGAGCTTCTTTCGGAACGTCCGCCCACACGGGCGCCGGCGAGAATTCTCGTCAAGCCATCGATTTTTTATGAGCCTACTTTGCGCGTTGATCGCCACGGAGCCAAGCTTGAGAATTTCAAATATGATTTGCAGGAGAAGTTTACCAGTCACTTGGTGCGGCAACTTTCCCGGCACGTTGCGCCGGCACAGGCCGTGGCGGCTACCGCACCGCTTCCTCAGCAAAACTACTGGCTGATCAGGGGAAGGTTCGATCGAGTAAACCAGGGGAGCCGCTTGCTGCGGTCCGTTGTCGGATTCGGCGCGGGCGGAACACGCGTGGATATGAGCGTGGTGATCTTCGATCTTTCAGGCCGGAAGCCGCGGCCATTTCTCCTTATCGAGACGACGGGAGGCTCGAATGCGGCGCCCGGCGCGATTGGGACGGCGGCGTATTTCGTAACGGGTGTTACGGCACTTTTTTCGGCGAGTGGTTTGCTAGAGGGGACACGCTCGGGACTCACGTTCGACATCATTCGTTCCGCGCGCGAAGTCGCCGCGGGGCTGTCGCAGTATCTTTCGGAACGTGGCGCTCTGGCCGCAGATAAGAAGCCTCTTCGACCCAAACGCCGCTAATGCGCTAACCCGGATCCCCACGCGGCGCCGGACCCCGTGAGACCAGGATCGCGCCAGCTCGATGGCCGCTAGCTAGCCCGCTGCACAGTATGGGGGTTCCCGCGCTACGAAAGCCGCACAAGGTCGCGCAGGAATTGAAACCAGAGATAGACCATTCCTCGCATTGTGTAGCGAATGAAGTGATCCCCGTCCTGGACCAGCAGGCCGAGAGCAATGTTGTGCGTGATCTGCGCGCGCATCTCGTTCTGCATCGTGTGTATGGTCTCCTCCGGAGAGGGGTCCAGGAGATCGGCGGGGTTCACCTCGCGGGAGCGCAAGAACTGCTCATGTACGGTGTGCATTTCCACAAAGGGCCCTCCCCCAAGGAATCGGTTGGTAAAGAGGTGCGGCTGCAGTTTCAGACCGTAGGAAAAAGGATAATTCCACGTCATGAAGACGCGTCCGTCCTCAGTACGCGATGTAATCGTGAGGTAATGGAAGGCCATGTCCCGCTGCTCCGTCAGACAGATGCTTGCCTGGGTTCTGCTGTCGGGTTGATGGAAAACACGGTAAAAGTGGCGGTTTTCCTGGTAATCCCAGCCGACATCTTCCAGGTGCACGTAGCCACCGCTTTCAATTTCCGCCGTCATTTCCTCGAAGTCAGGAAACGAATTGCGGGTGGGAGGCGTGCGCGGCTCAAGCCTCCGCTCGATGGGAAGGCGCAGACGACGCACCTTCGTAAGAATTTCCAGCCAGGGCAGGAAGAGCCAGCTCGCGGCGAGAACAGCTCCAAGAGCGACGCTGCCACCAAGGAGCCAGCCCGCCAGGAACGAGGTCGCGACAATTCCCAGGGTGCCCAGACGGAAGAGCAGCGGATTCTGAAACGAACGCAGAGCGGCGCTTAGGACCGCCGCGCCGAGGACCAATAGCAGGTGAGAGATGATCAAAGTGCTAGCCTATTCTTTAGCATAAAATTCTCAAGCTGTGCGACATCAAAATCCGGAAGCACCGCGCCATCGATGTTTCCAAGGTCGGAGTGAGTGATTGCTTCGAGATGCGGCGCATGCGCTCATACGCCGTGGGATCGCAAAGCACATCAATCGTGTTGAATTCGTAGCCTCGCTCTTCAAGCCATGCTACGGGCTCTATGCACCACGGGCACCACGGCTTGATGAAAAGGGTCAATCCCACGCCACTGCAGGTAGTGCATCACTTGTCGCTTGTCAGCCTCAACCTGTAGTTTAGATTGCGCCTTCTTCGAGGCGCATTCGTCTAGAGGCCTAGGACACGGCCCTCTCAAGGCCGGTACACGGGTTCGAATCCCGTATGCGCTGCTAGAGTAAACTTGACTTCCAATGGCTCCGGTGACAAACTGGTGACAAATGAAGGCCGGACCCGTCGAAGTTGTTGAGTCGAAAACCTCTCGCATTCCGATCTATGCCGAGAAGCATCACGGCAAAGAGAGCTTCATGGTCATCCACTACGCGGCGGGAGAACGTAAACGGGAGCGCTTCTATTCCATCGAGGAAGCGCGCGAGCATGCAAAGGCTAAGATTAAGGATCTCACCGCGGGGACCGCCCACGTTGGCACGCTGACGCCCCGTCAAGTCGCCGTCATCACCGACGCGACGGAGATTCTCAGGGACATCAATCTTCCACTCTCTCAGGTGGTGCGTGAATATGCCGAAGGATACAAGATTCTCGGAAAGCAACCCTTGATCGTGAAGGCTTGCGAGCAGTACGCCGCTTACTTGGAGCGCCAGAAGACCCTGCATGCCCCGGTCAAGTTTCACGTCGTCGTGGACGAGTTCCTTTGGGCCATTATCGCGCAGGGGCGTTCCGCTCGCTACATCGAGGATTGCACAAGTCGTCTTTCCAGAGCGGCGAAAGCGTTTCGCGGCTACATTCAGAGAGTCACAACGTCAGATATTGAGAGTTGGCTGGACTCCATCAAAGCCGCCGGAAGGACGCGCAACAACTATCGCGCCACGCTCTGCACATTGTTCTCGTTCGCTCGCTCGCGTGGATACCTGCCTCGCAATGAGCGCACGGATGCCGAATTATGCATGAAGGCATCCGACCGTGGCGGCGAGATTGGGATCTACACGCCAGCGGAGCTTTCCGTCATGCTGACCGGCATCGAGGCGAAATTCGTGCCATTCGTGGCGCTCGGCGCTTTCGCAGGACTACGAACCGCAGAGATCCATCGGCTCGAATGGCAAGACATCGATCTTCACGGCGGACACATTGTAGTCGGCAAGCACAAGGCGAAGACTGGCCAGCGTCGCATAGTGCCGATTCTTCCTGCCTTGAAGACGTGGCTCGAACCGCATGCGCAGGGGAGGGGACCAATTGGTCCCAAATATTCGCACGACGCCCCCTTGCTGCGTGCATTCCGGCAGGCTCTTGAACCCCTGAAAGTGGAACTGGTGCACAATGGGCTGAGGCATAGCTTCGCGTCGTATCGGCTCGCCATCGTGCAAAGCGCCGACCAAGTGGCGCTTGAAATGGGTAATTCTCCCAAGAAGCTGTTCACGAATTATCGTGAGCTTGCGACCCCTGCGCAGGCTGAGAGATGGTTTTCGGTGATGCCGGCAAGCGAGGGGAAGATTTTGAAGATTGCTTGATAAACCCATTGATTTGGTTGAGCAATTGCTTTGCTAGCCATTGCGCATCTTCGCGACTTTCCATCGCGTAAAGCTTGGCCACCAAAGCATCCCCATAGTCTGTGGCTGCCCAAAAATCACTCTCGCCGGGGCGTGGCTCGACGCAAAAAAATCGTCGATGCCGCCTGGAGTCGATCGCGCGCTACGCCAAGAGACAAGAACCGATGGTTTACCAGAATGAGCGACAGGGAGATCGCGGATACCGCAGCTCAAAGAGCAGTACAAAAGTTCGTGACAGGCTTCTCGAGCACATGCGTGCGTGCGGAGCGGACGCGGGCGCGCAGGGCTGACTGCGTCTAGAGGCGACGCCGCGTTTCCCGTATCGGAGAATGCTTGATCAAGTAGGACTCGCGATGTCGGATTTCGATGCTACTGAAACGGATGCGGCCAGAGCCAACGCTGCGCTTATATTGCGTGGCTACGAGGCTTTTGCTCGCGGTGCCATATTCGCCTAAGAGTCGGCGCGGGGAAGTTCATGCGAGCGATGGAACCGTCGCTGCCCTCTGTGAAGCCCCGCAAAAAGAAGGAACATCGTTAGCGCAAAATCTCGCTGCGACTAGCCGTCCGGTCCGCGCAAAGAGCGGAAATAAGCTCGGCCTTCCGGAAAAGGCGATGGCGGCCTAGCTTATAGCTCGGCAAAAGACCTTGTCGGACATAGTGGTGGAGTGATCGGAGAGGAACCCCCAACCACGCAGCCGCTTCTTTTGCGCGCATGAATTCTTGATTACCGGCTTTCGCTTGTGCTTCCGAGGCGATTCTGAATTGCCACGTGCGATGAGGCGGGGCGGCGCTGTTGGACAAAGATGCTCCTCGGATGAACCGCCTTCTGTGTGCCTTTGATTGCATCAGTTCAGGCGGGACAATGCACTGAAATGAGGACTCCCCAGACCCAAACTCGGGGCAATTTATGCGATTTAGCTGCCCAAGAGTTGCCCCGAATTGGGGGCAAGGGCCGCTCTGCTCTGGCTCATATTGGCACTCATGAACGGGAGCCAGCGAGTGACAAAGCACCAATTGCACGGCAACTTGGCCGACCGCATGCGCAACATTTCGTTGCGGGAATTGCTCCGCTGGCACGGCTTCGAAATAAAGCCGGAGGGCGTTACGTATCGCGCCAAGAACGACCGGTACAACATCGTTGTCACCGGAAATCGCTGGTTCGATAACAAGGCCGGAGTCGGAGGAGTAGGGGCGATTGACCTTCAGATGCACATGACCGGCGAAGATTTTTTCGCCGCGTGTCAGACCCTCGCAGAGGATTTTCGAGGTATTTCCACTGGCGAAATCGGGTTGTCATTTCCGATTGAGCGTCACATCCGATCCGAGCAGGAACGCAGGCCCTTTCACGAACTGGCGGCGAGATACGCTGTGCCGAACGAAGCGAACTGGCCGATTGCACGTGCCTATCTCGTCGAAACGCGCGAAATCGATCCTGCCATTGTGGACGATTTGCACGCGGTGGGAACAATCTTTGCCAACGATCATCGCCCAAATCCGAGCATCGTTTTCCTTCACCGGACGCAGCACGGAAGGGTCGAGGGAGCGACTTTGCGAGACACACGGCACCAATCCTCCTTCCGCCCCTGCCTCGGAAACAAGCTCACCGCCTGGTTCACGGTCGGCCATCTCGACAAAGCGGAAATCGTTATTGCAGTCGAATCTCCCATCGACGCCCTAAGCTATCGGACGATCCACGCCTGTCGCGGCGATGCTTGGGCGGTTGTTAGCTGCGCAGGAGCGACCGTTCCCGACCAAGTGATGCGGCTGGCATACGAGCGCCGTCAGCGCTTCGTAGTTGCCCTCGACAACGACCCAGCCGGTGAGCGCGGCTGGAGGAAGGCGTGGGATGAAACGGTGGATTGGAGCGGATTCAAGATTTCATCGGCCTGCCCGAAGCATAAGGACTGGAGCGACGACCTGATGTCACTTCAGCTTGTGCGAAGGAAAGCCAAGCACTCCCTCTCCAATGGCTGAGCGTCTTTCCAATTCAATCTTCGGCGCGATCTGCCGGAGCAGGAGCGGGCGGGCCAGGCCAATCAACCCCCTCTGTCACGACCAAAGGCTGTGACATACCGCACCATGAACGACATCCACGCAACCATTCTTGAGACCTTCTTCTTTGGCTACATCGACCGAAACATTGGCGCGGACGAGACGCCGCTGTTCACCCAGACGCACGAAGGCGAGCCGCTTTCGGATGTCATCGCCCGGCGATTCGCAGCTTACGCAAGACGAAGCGGAAGCCGCCATCGAAGCCGCGCGGCGGGAGGTGGCGCTGTGAAACGCGACATCTACGAAGCGATCACCGAGCGGTTCATCGAGCAATTGAAACGCGGAACCGTGCCGTGGCAGAAGCCGTGGTTCGCCGTCCAGAACATCGTCTCGCGCAAACCCTACCGCGGAATCAATGCCTTGCTTCTTGGTTCCACGGACTATCAATCCCCGTTCTGGATCAGTTTCAAACAGGCCCTCGACCTTGGCGGGCACGTGAAGAAGGGCGAGAAATCCACGCCGGTCATTTACTACAAGATCCTCGAAAAGCGGGACGAAGCCGGGAACATGGTCGTGCGCGAGGATGGCAGGCCAGCCCGAATTCCACTCGTCCGGTGGGCGAATGTCTTCAATCTCGACCAGACCGAAGGCATCCCAGCACCCGAGATCACGACGCGCCATAACGTTACGCAGCCACACGAGAAGGCTGCTGCCATCGTCCAGAATGCGAGACTTTGCCCCATCCACCACGCGGGATTTGCCGCCCTCTACTCTCCCAAGGATGACGTGATCCGCATCCCGGCACCGACCACCTTTCATAGCCAGGAGGACTATTTCCACACCCTCTATCACGAAATGACCCATGCCGCCGGCCACGGCTCCAGGCTGGATCGTGAGGGCGTTACCCAATGGGCGAGGTTTGGGTCAGAACTCTATTCCAAGGAGGAACTGATAGCGGAACTCGGCGCGGCGTTCCTATCGAACGAAGCCGGCATTCTGGACGCGGTTCGTTTCGAGAACTCGGCGGCCTACCTCGCCTCGTGGATTCAGAAGCTTGAAAGCGATCCCCGCCTGATCATCTCCGCGGCGTCGCAGGCCCAGCGCAGCTAGCGATTTCATCATGGGCATAGAGCACAAGGAGTCGCTTCAGGAATGTCAGACTTCGCCCGAGGGAATGCCGCTTACCTGGGCGCGGGAGCATGGGATTGACACCCGGATTCCCGGCTTTGCCCACCTCGACCAGGACAGTGACGGGGTTTCAACCCTCATCGAATGGAAGCACGGCACGCAGGCCGAGCGACCGGCTCTCCAGGCCACACCGGCAATCCTCGTCGCTATGAAAAGCCAGAACATTGCCCAGCACACCTTGGCGCACCCGCGCCTTCATCGCGCTCATTTGCATCCTTCGCTCAGGCAGGGCGGGCGGCGAGTCCTTGCCGCGCCCGCCTTCGGAACGGCTGCAAATCAGCGCACCTTCAAGGACGACCCGCGCCCAGGCCGCCCAATTGAGAGAGCCGTTCGCTCTGCTTCCGTGCCTTCTCAACTCGGCGGCTTCACCGTGAGACGACCGGCTTTTTCTCCGGCACCGTGGCAAAATTGTTGCCCGAACGCGCTCAATTGCGGCCACTGCTCAGGACGGCGGGCGCTTCGAGTCCTCGACCCTTCCGCCATCGCAGACGCCGCAATCCAGCGCAACTTCCCCGAATCATCAGGTTTTGTCCGCCCATTCTTTCCGTCCTCGCCCTCCCACAAGCCCCGGCTCCGGGCGAAAAGAAAGGGCGGCGGCATCTGCTTCGACCTCTCAACCGGAGTCCTCGGAAACCAGCTCCGGGACTCCTTAAACGACCCTGCCCGACAGACCGGGCTTTCTTACCTTCGCGGTCATTTTCCCGGATCAAATGACCGACGGGATAGCACTTTTTCCCGGAAAAAGCGCGGGCGGGCCGCTGGCGCTCAATCCCCGCCGTTCCTGCGCGTGTCGGGCACGCTTCGGAGGGGAGTCACCCTTTTTTCAAACCCGCCAACAACCAACCACAATGAAACGTATCGCACGCAAACAAACCGCCAAAACCGCCCGCATCGACCTCGAAATCTCGCCGGAAGCTCAACAGCGCTTCGCCGAAATCCACAAAGCTCTCGGCTATAAAACAAAACCCGAAACCTTCGAGGCGATTGTCTATTCCGTCTCCACGAAGGACAAAATTGATCCCGCCATCGTTCAGCGGATCGACGCCAAGCTCGATCACGCCTTGGAAATTCTCGATTCGCTCACATGAAAAACGGGCAAATCTTCGCGCACAAATCCACCGCCCGCGGACGCCTCGATTTGGAATACCTCGACGAAACTTCCAGCCGGAAAGTTTCGTTGCGCGAGCGCGCCGACATGGAGCAGCAAATCGGACGGAAGTTGAAAAACTTCACCGACTACGCCTCCAAGGAAGCGCTCGGACAGGTTCACGCGGGAGGATTTTTGCACCATGAGATTCGCCGCAATCGCGACGGCAGCAGCACCGCACCCGCGCAGCTTCCGAACGCGGAGCGCAAGCGCCGCATCACGGAAGCCTGGCAACATCACCTGGAAAAATTCCCGTCGCAGGCCAGTCGCCCGGTCATCGCGCATCGGTTGATTTTCTCGATGTCGAAAGAACAGCATGACGCGCTGGTGGCCGCGGGGATTAGTCCCGACCGGGTTTTGCATTCCAGCCTGAAAAAAGCGATGCGGAGATTCGCCGAGAAATTTCATCCCGGCGATTCCATAGGATACGCCTACGGGCTGCACCACGATACGGAGCACCTGCACGCGCATGTCGCGATTTGTCCGCGCACGGCAAAGGGCCGCTATGTCGGATGCAGCACGTCGCGTTTCAAGCACGGCAAACACAAGCGGCAGATGGATCACATTCGCGCATGGTTCGAGAATGAAAACCAGCGGTGGGAAAAAGCGCTTCGCTCTCCGCAGGAAATTGAGCACGCGATTTCCCATCGAATTGATGCCGACAAGATCGCTTTCGCTCCACGACTCAACGCGGCCCATCTGGAAGCTCTGCGGAACGCGCAAACCGCCGAGGCGATCCGATTGCAACAGTCTTATCGGAGCATTCGCAATCTGGAGTCGGCCATCGCGGCGAAGCGGCAATTTCTCGCCGCAAAGCGCGACGCCGATTTTGTTTCGCGGCTGATGGGTCGTCGCAAGCCCAGGCTCACCCGCACGGTGGAGAAACTCGCCGAAGCCGTTGACCGCCGCTCGCTGCGGGAAATGCAGAACCTGCTTTTCAAAATCAAGCGCGACTACCGCGCCGCTCACAAACGCTATTCGCAAACCCACGGGTTCCACGCCTATGCCAATCGAAGCACCGCCGCACACGTCCATCGGCAGCCGGGCCATCAACTCTGAGTTCGTCATTTGCCAGAATTTCGTGTTCCGGCCCGCCAACGTGGACGGTTTCTCCCACCAGACCTACGAGGACGGTTCCGCCGTCACGACCGTCAATTTCAAATCGTACACGCAGGGCATTCCCGACCCGGAACGCCGGCTGTTCAACTTTCTCGTTTCCAAACTCAAGCCCAAACCCGCCGGTGAAAATCCTTGATGCCCTCCTTTGTCTTTTCTGCATGGCCGGCGCGCTGGCCGGATATTTCCTGTTCGCGCCGCCGCTCTCGCTTCGCGGTCATCGGTCTTTGCGTGGCGTTCGCCGTTTGGACTTTGTTGGCGTCGGACGATTCCGCGAAAATTGTTCTGCAGCTCGGCGGAGTTTCCTGGTCGATGGAGGATTTCGTGCGCGGCTGGCTCATCACCGGGCGGACCGGCTCGGGCAAGACGCAGTGCGCGATCAATGCGATCACGTACCAGATTTTTCAAAACGTCCCGCAATGGGGCGGCGTCTGCCTCGATCAAAAGGGCCTCTATTGGGAAATCCTCGTGAGGATGGCGGCGCACTTTGGACGCGAAGGCGATCTCACATTGCTTCAAACCAGACCGGTAGGAAAGGATGTGCTGTGGCGGCCCGTGCATACGATCAATATCACCGGCAATCCGAACGTTCCCGCCTCGACGTATGCCAAGGTCATTGTCGATACGGCGGTCTCGCTGACTGGTGGGCGTGGACAGAATCCGTTTTTCCCCACCAAGGCGCAGATCGCGATTCAAACGGGATTCGAAGTCCTCCGGCACATGGAGGCGTATGTCACGATTCCGAACATCCACCGCCTGTTGCTGCACGAGGAGGATGCCAATGCCGCCATCGAAACGCTGATGAACAGGGGCGATCAGCGCTCGCATGAACTGGTCGTCGCCCTCCGCGATGGATTTTTCGGCCAGCCGCCCGAACAACTTGGCGCCGTTCAGGGAACGCTCAGCACGTACCTCGAATTTTTCACCGACCCGGAAATTGCCGAGGTGTTCTGCGCGAACGAGCCGACGTTCTCGATGGACCAGATTGACGCCGGCAAAATCGTCTGCATCGCGATGCCCCAAAAGTTCCAGGCCGAGCGTTTGTATATCAACACGATTCTCAAACTTTCGTACTATTTCCATGCGCTGAGCCGGTTCGACAAACCCGCCGAGCGAACGCGAGAATGCGAATCTTATCGTCCTTTTCGCCGACGAAGGGCAGGAGATCATCACGGGCGCGGAATCGGCGTTCGCCGATCATCGCGCGGCGGGGATCATTCGCGAGGCGCGCGCGACCATCGTTCTCGCGACCCAGGCCTACACGTCGCTTCACGGCTCGCTCGACAAACGCTACGCGGATGTCCTCATGCTCAACCTGAGCAACGAACTCATCTTCACCGTCGCCAATCACGATTCCGCCGTGATCGCATCGAAGAACATCGGCGAGAGGGAGATCGTCGAAAAGACCTGGGGATGGGCGGCGGGAAAGCCCTCCTACAATTATCAGCGCGTGATCAAGCCTTACTTTCCCGCCGTTCAAGCTGCGGAAGCTGCCGAAGTTCACGGCCATCGTCCGCCATTGCGAAAAGCCGTTTCGCAAACGGCTGATTCCGCCGATCAATCCCGATGGCACCTATCCGAAATGGTTCGTCTCTTTCCGTCCCGACTACGCCGTGCGCCAATGGCTCAAAGGCAAGCGATCCCAACCCGCCACCAATCCATGAATCCTTCCACCCTCGTTGAGAATCTCACCGGCCTTGAACCGCATTTGTTTTCCAAGATCAAAGGCCAGAGCCATGTCGATTCCCCGCGTGTGTTCCGTGCTGGAACGCGGCCAGTTTGGCTTGCAGCCCACCGGCAAACCGCTTGGCTCGTTCCTGTTTCTCGGGCCGACCGGAGTAGGGAAGACGGAATTGACGCTGGAATTTTCCCGTTACCTGTTCGGTGAGGGTTCCGTGTTCCGGTTCGACATGTCGGAATTCCTCCACCTGGACAACGTGAAGCTGTTCATGGGCGACGAAACCGGCAGCCCTGGGCGTTTGGGAAAAGTCCTTTCCGAATACCGGCGAGGCGTTCTCCTGTTCGATGAAATCGAAAAAGCACACCGCCTGATATGGGATCTCTTTTTGCAAATGCTCGATGCCGCCCGGATCACGCTGGCCGATCATCGGGCCTACGACCTCTCTGGATTCTATATTGTGTGCACCAGCAACATTGGCTCGCAGCAGCTTCTACGTCCGACCCGGCTGCCGTTCGCTACGTTGGAACGGGCAGTTATCTCCGAACTTCACCGATTTTTCCGCCCGGAATTGATCGGACGCTTCGATGAAAAAATCGTCTTCAGGCCGCTTTCCCCGGACACACAACGGGAAATTGGCCGACTCGCCATTTCCGAGGAGCTTGACCGCCTCCGGCAACAGGGCTTCGACCTTTCCGTCTCTGATGTCGCGTTTGAATTTCTGGTGAGGCGGGGCATTCACAAGGCGCTCGGAGCGCGGCCCATGAAAAAGACTGTGCAGAAATTCATCGGTGACGCCATCCGGCAGGCGCTCAAGTCCGATGCGTCGTCCAGCGGCATGCTCGTCCTGTCTCCCCTCGCTGACCATCTCACTATCGAGCCATGAGCACGTTGAAATACACAACCGACGCGGGCTGTCACAGTCCGGCCAAACTTCAGCAGAGACATGTACGAAACCTGACAAATCGCCCCGCTCCAGGGGCAGCCTTCCTGGTCAGACGGAGTATGCCCACTGTGTGAACACAAAGCAGAAACAAAACGTCGTCGGCCCTTCCATCCGCGCACTCCGAATGCGCAAGGGATGGTCGCAGGCATCGTTATCCGCACGATTGAAAATGGCGGGCTGGAATTGTTCGCGAAGCAGACCTGCGAAAATTGAATGTGGTCTGATCACGGTCAGGGATCGCGATTTGCCCCATTTTCTGAACGTCTTCGCAACGCACATTGAGGCGCTCTATCCAACCAAGGTTTTTAGGCGGTAATGCTGCTTTAGCCGAATCTTTCCCGCGATTTTCTCCGCAGATTCCCCCGCTGATGCACTGAAGGTAATTTAGGTGCAGCACAAAGTCCTCTTCAGGAACTAGC
>CAWASQ010000077.1:0-55972 GCA_963784465.1 uncultured Verrucomicrobiae bacterium | reverse complement strand
GGCGGGTTGCGCGCTGACCCGGCTTTTCGCCCGCAAGAGGACGGTGCACGTCATGCCGGGAAGTATGTTCTGATCTTCGGGAGGGTAGAGGTTGAAGGTACCCGGAAGGTGCGCGCGGATGGTGTGGCCTCCGTGCTAAAGGACTTGAGTTCCAGATCGAATTGCCGGTTCGGAATGGTGGGGAACTCGGCCCTTGCCTCAAGGAGATCGCGCGCATTTCTCGCGGTGATCCCGCGCTCAGCCGCTGACATGTCCGCCTCCGGAACCTGGATATCGACTTCCAGGATCGAAGTGCTCTGAAAGACGAGCACGGGCTGGTTGGCCTGCACGTTCTGGAAATTATTGACGAGCGTGCGGGCGACCCGTCCGTCAAAAGGAGCCACCAGCCGCGTGTCGTCGAGCGCGCGCTGGGCCTCGCGCAGGGCCGCCTCCGCCACATCGTTGGCGCGTTGGAATCCGTCCAGTTCGCTGCGGGAGATCTCGACGCCGCGTTGGTGCAGTTGGCGCCGCCTGGCGAGTTCGGTGTGCGCGTTGTTGAAATCAGCCCGCGCGGAGTCTACCCGGGCGACGAAATTGGTTTCGTCGAGGCGCCCGAGGAGCTCGCCAAACTTGAAGACCATGCCCTGCGTGGCGGGGAACTCGATCAGCCGCCCAGGGACATCGAATGACATATTGGACGTGTCGGCAGCGGCCACCTCGCCGGGGAAACGCCGGAAGGGCACATCGCTTGACGAGCTGAGAACAACTGTCTGCACGGGCGGAACAGCGGGCGCCAGTTCTTCATCCGGAGAACACCCGGCCACCCAGGCCAAGGCCATGAGCAGCCCGATCCTGCGAAGAAAAAGCTGCAAAGAAATATTGTGATGCATGCCTGAAGAAAATTTCGTAGAGCTTCGTGAAATGCTGAAGACACTGCCAGAAGATTATCTCTTCTCGCAACAAGCGGGCGATGGATTTCCCTGGCCTTGAAGCACGGCCCAACCGCTCTCGATCACCCACAAATGGTTGTAGTTGTCGTGTTCAGTAGGCGCCTCGGGCTGAGCTTTTCGGCGGAGTCTTGACCTGCTTGTGGTCTCGGGCCTCCGAATTGTCACGTTTCGCTTCCATCCGAGTTGAAGATGCCTACTCTGCGCCCATTGCTAACGATTCCCATCCATCAGTGGCAAAGCCTATGAACATCCTGGTATCCGATTTTGACAGTACCGCGACGCGATACGATTTTTTCGACCTGGTCCGAAAACGCTGGCCATTTTCCCCGGAAGACGATCCGTGGGAGAAATTCGTCGCGGGCAAAAAGACTCATTTTGAAGCTCTGGCCGAAATCTTTGTCGGCATCCGCACAAGCGAAGCCTCGCTGCTGGAGTTGGTGGATTCCATGGAGCTCGACCCCGACCTTGCGGAATCCGTTCGAACTCTGCAGAACCGCGGTTGGGAAATCGTGATCGCCTCCGCCGGGTGCGATTGGTACATTCAACGACTGCTCAAGAAAGCCGGAGTGTCGGTCTCGGTTTATTCCAACCCCGGAGTCTTTGATCCCGAACGCGGATTGCAAATGTCGCTTCCGGAACGTTCGGCTTTCTTCAGCCCGACGACGGGCGTGAACAAGCTGGCAATCGTGCAGGATGCGCTCAGGCGCTCGGATTGCGTGGCTTTTGCCGGGGACGGCCGGCCGGACCTGAAGCCCGCGTTGATGGTGGAGCCTCACCTGCGTTTCGCCCGCGGGTGGCTGGCCGAGGCGTTGAGCGAACGCGGCGAGGGATTTCATCCCTTCGAACGCTGGTCGCAAATCGTTGATAAACTTCAGCAGACCGCGTGCTGACGCCAAAACAGACCTTCATTCCCAACCTGGTCCGCGTAAAACCGGGAGCGTTGGACCGAATGGGCGTTTACGCCGAGCGCTATGGCTTTGCGCGGGTTCTTCTGTTTTACAGTGAAGGTCTCGATGCCCGACTCATGGAGCGCCTTACCGCGTCGCTTCAGTCCCGAAACATTGAAATTCTGCAACAAACACCCGTGGAATCTGCCAGTTTCGAAAAAGCGACCGAACTCTTCCATCAATCTCCGGGAAATGCCGATGCGATCATTGGATTCGGTGGTGGCAAAGCCCTGGACGTCGCCAAATACATCGCGTTTCTTTCCCGGCATCCCTATCTTTCGGTGCCGACGTCGCTCTCGAACGACGGCTTTTGCAGTCCGCAATCGAGTCTTACCGTCCAGGACCGGCGCCGCTCGATGGCCTCCGCCATGCCCTTTGGCGTGATCCTTGATACGGCCGTGTGCCTGAACGCCCCTGAGATCCTTTGGCATTCCGGAGTCGGGGATCTCGTGTCAAAGCTTACGGCAGTGACGGATTGGAAGATGGCTTTCCATGCCGTGGGAACTCACGTTGACGATTTTGCCGCCTTGCTTTCAGATTCGAGTGTCTATCAATTCATGGGCCGGCCCGAGCGCAACACCGAGGGTGTGAGATTGCTGGGCACCGCATTGCTCTTGAACGGCATTTCCATGGCGATCTGCGGCTCCTCCCGGCCAGCCAGCGGCAGCGAGCACCTCATCTCGCATGCCTTGGACAGCGTCAGCAAACGACCCCACCTTCATGGGCTTCAAGTTGGCGTCGCGACGTATTTGGTGAGCCTCCTGCACGCTCAGAACTCCGACCGTATCGCGACTCTCTTTGAAACAACGGGATTCTGGAAGGTCATCGCAAGCGATCGCTTCGATCGTGCCGAATGGGTTGAAGCGGCCCGGCTGGCGCCCTCGATCAAATCGGACTTCTACACCGTCCTATCCTCCCGCGACTGCCTCCCGGAAATCGAAACCGCGCTCAACTCCGACGCGAACCTGCGGCAGTGCTTCAAAGATTGAATCGAGCCGGGAGACCCATGGCATCCGGCATGTAACTGGAAACAAAGCCGGAAAGATATCACCTTCGTGACGATAAGCGGGGCTTGCAACGCTTTGTGGAAGTACTCACATAATTCTTGCTGATGAAATCTACGTCCGGGCAAGGAAGTCTGTCTTGGTATTCGCTGCCCACCGAAGTGGTGACCAAGGAGTTGAAAACGGATCTGGAGGCCGGGCTGGGGTCCGGCGACGTTTCCGAGCGGCTCAAAAAGTATGGTCCCAACCGCCTCCCGACCGCCGGCAAGCGCGGACCGCTCATGCGGTTTCTCATGCAGATCAACAACGTGCTCATCTACGTGCTGCTCGCCGCCGCACTCGGCAAGGTCTTCCTCGGCGAATGGCTGGATGCATCGGTCATCCTGGGCGTGGTCATTATCAACGCCCTGCTTGGCTTTGTGCAGGAAGGAAAAGCCGAGAAGGCGCTGGATTCGATTCGCAACATGCTTTCTGCGGAAGCCATGGCCGTGCGCGAAGGAAAGACGCGCATGATCCCTGCCGAGGAACTGGTTCCCGGAGACATAGTCCTGCTGCAATCGGGTGACAAGATTCCCGCCGACATCCGCCTCTGCGAAGTCAAAAACCTCCGCGTCGAGGAAGCTCCTTTGACCGGCGAATCCGTCCCGGTCGATAAAATCGAGGACGCCGTGCCCGACAAGGCCCAGATCGGCGATCGCAAGAGTATGGCCTACTCAGGCACGCTGGTCGTCTCCGGCCGCGCCAAGGGCATCGTGGTCGGTACAGGAGGAGACACCGAATTGGGCCATATCAACCAGATGCTCTCGGGGGTCAAAGCGATGGAAACTCCGTTGCTCCGGCAGATCGAGAAATTCGGCAAGATCCTCACCCTAATCATCCTCATCGTTTGCGCGATTACCTTCGCTTACGGCCGGCTCTTCCTGGACATCGGCTTTGTGGAGATGTTCAAGGCCGTTGTCGGCGTGGCCGTGTCTGCCATTCCGGAGGGCCTCCCCGCCATCGTCACCATCACCCTGGCAATTGGTGTCCAGCGCATGGCCGGGCGCCACGCCATCATCCGCCGGCTTCCCGCCGTCGAAACTCTTGGATCGGTCTCGCGGATTTGTTCGGACAAAACCGGCACACTCACCCGGAATGAAATGGTGGTCGTCGCCGTAGCGACCGCCGACGCCTCTTACGAAGTCACCGGGGAGGGATACTCACCCCAGGGAGAGATCCTCGGAAGGTGGCAAACCCGCTTCCAAGAATCCCGTCCTGGAAGCCATGGCCCGGGCCTCCGTGCTTTGTAACGAATCCTCCATCCACGAGGAGCAGGGCGTGTGGAAACTTACGGGCGATCCCACCGAGGGCGCTTTGCTTCCCTTCGCCGCAAAGGCCGGTCTCTCCCCCGAGGCCGAAACAGCCGCCCTTCCGCGCACCAACATGATCCCCTTCGAGTCGGAGCACAAATTCATGGCCACGCTCCATGACTCGCTCCTTTTCGTCAAAGGCGCTCCCGACGTCATCATGAACTATTGCGACCGTCAGGAACTTTCAGACGGCACGCAGGCGCCTCTGGACCGTGCGTTCTGGGAAAAGAAAAACGAGGAAATTGCCAGCAAAGGCCAGAGGGTGCTGGCACTGGCTTGGCTAAAAGACGCCAAAATCGACGAAGCGACTTTCAATGCCGACGGTCTCAGCAAGGAACTCGTCCTGCTCGGCCTGGTCGGCATTATCGATCCGCCACGCGATGAGGCCATCGCCGCCGTCAAGGAATGCCACGAGGGTGGCATCCGGGTGACCATGATCACCGGCGACCACGCCGTCACCGGGGCCAGCATCGCCAAGATGCTCGGTATCGGCGACGGAAAATCCTATGTTACCGGGCGCCAGATCGAGGAAATCGACGACGACGCCCTTGAGGCCAAATGCCGCCGCATCGATGTCTTCGCCCGCACGAGCCCCGAGCACAAGCTGCGCCTTGTCCGCGCCATGCAGGCCTCGGGGCAAGTCGTATCCATGACGGGTGATGGGGTCAATGACGCTCCGGCACTCAAGCAGGCCGATGTTGGCGTTGCCATGGGCATCAAAGGCACCGAGGTTTCCAAGGAGGCAGCCGAGATGGTCCTCACCGACGATAACTTCGCCTCCATTACCGCCGCCGTCCGTGAAGGCCGCACCGTGTACAACAACATCGAGAAGGCCATGCTTTTCATGCTTCCCACCAACGGCGGTCAGGCTCTCACCATCTTGACGGCGATTTTCCTGGGCTTGGTGCTTCCGGTGACTCCCCCTCAGATCCTCTGGATCAACATGGTCACGTCAGTGACTCTAGCCCTCGCGATTTCGTTCGAACCACATGAGCGGGACGTGATGTTCCGGCCTCCCCGGACGGCCAATCAACCTTTGATAAATCGGTTCGGCATTTGGCGGATCGCCTTCATCTCGGTGCTGCTAACGATCTTCACCTTTGGCACCTTCTACTGGCTGAGCCACCATGGAGCCTCTGTGGAACTGTCTCGCACCGCCGCAGTAAATGCCATGATTATCGGCCAGGTCTTTTACCTCGTGAATAGCCGATTTCTGTTTGAATCCTGCCTCTCGATCCGTGCCCTCGTGGGCAACCCGCTCATCCCGGCTGCCATCGGCGGCGTCATCGTGCTTCAGGCGCTCTTCACCTATGCGCCCTTCATGCAACACATCTTCGGCAGTGAAAGTGTGCCACTTTGGATCTGGAAATGGCTGCTTCTCGGCGGCGTTGTGTTCTTCATCCTGGTCGAACTCGAGAAGGTCCTCGTTCGTTTGGTCTATCCTCAGACCAAGACCGCCTAAGACGCGCACGCTTTCCCCGCCAGGACTCTTTCTCATAGCGCGAAACACCAGGAAGTCTGAAGAGCTTCAGACCTGAGCTATCTCACCGGCTGGCTGCGCGTGATGGATGCCAAAGTCTGTCGCATATGGGACAGAGTTTGTCCGTCGTTTAGGATGCGCGCTTCGGCATTTGCGCTGGGCGATTCATACTAATCAGCCAGCATTGCCAGGGCCAGAAGGATGGCCACCATCAGAAGCGACAGACTCGCGATCGCCCACTGTCGCAGGAGGCCGTCTGCGCGCTCCAGCACCGCGCCGCAGGCGGCGGCGGCGCGCGCGACAACCCCGCTCGCGACCACGACATCCCCTTCCGGGATGCGCGGGAGGCGGTGACCCCAACGCCGCAGCCCGACAGCCAGCACCCCGCCGAGCAGAACCGGCCATAGCACCTTCCAGAGCGCTGCCGGAGCCAGCGCGTCGGAGAGGGAACCGATTCCCGCAAAGGATACAGTATCCAGGGGACCGTGATGGAAGCGACTGCCATCGCCAGCCACGGCGCGACGAGTCTGGCGGCCGCCGGCTTGTCCGGGTCTCGCCCCGCAGTCAATACGAGCCGGTGCAGAAAGTGCAGCATCAGAAGGGTTGTTCCGGACGCCGATAAAGCTCGCGAGCGTCCCTGCGATGCCGTATCCGAGCGGATCCTTCACCGCCAGCTTGGCCAAGGCGCCACCGGTAAGCGGGAGCCCGGCCAGACCGAGCGCTATCACTACCCCGGGCACCACAACGATGCCAATGCGCTGCGAAGCGGTCAAAGCGGCCACGCCCACGGCAAGGAATAGCGCGCCTTTTACCAGGACATGGTGGGCGGCGTAAAAGGCGGCGAGGGGCGCAACGCTCTTGTCGCCCGCAGCCAAGCCCCATTCCGAGCACCGCCGCGAGGAAGCCCATCTGGCTTACGCTGGAGTAGGCGAGCACGGTTTTCGGGTTGGTTTGCGTAATGCCCACGGCGACGCCGTAAAACGCTCCGCAAAGGCCCACGATGGTCAGCAATTCTCCCCAGCCCGGAAGCGCCATGCCGAAGGGCAAAAATCGAATGAGCCCGATGACACCGGCCTTGACGGCGGCACCACTGAGAACGGCGGCGGCCGGAATCGGCGATGCCGTGTAGCTCAGCGGCATCCAGAAGTGCATCGGCAGGAGAGCGATTTTCATTCCGAAGCCGGCTATCAACAGCGAAAGGATCACATACCGGGAGGGTGCGGCTTGCAGGGCATCGGCGGCGTCAGCAATCCTCAGGCTGCCATCCGGCGTGTTGGCGGCGAGGAGCACAAACCCCATCAAGAGCAGGTTCTCGCCGAGCAGCGCGAAGCCCATGTAGATGGCGCCTGCACGGCGCGCGGCGGGCGTGCCATCGTAAGTCACGAGCCCGTAGGCCGGGAGGCTGACAAGCGCGTAAGAAAGGAAGAAGCTCAGGAGATCCGCCGCGAGGAAAATCCCCAGGCTTCCAATGAGCGTGAAGAGCCAGCAGACCGTAAAGCTCCCAGTGATGGTTCTTCGCGGCGGAAAAACGCCGGAGCGTAAAATCCCGCCGCGATCCACAGGAGCGATGCCGCGGTCAAAAGCATGGAGCCGGAGGCGTCGAGCATCAACGTCACCTGGTAGGGCTCCCCGCTCAGCACCACAGGGGAATTCCGAGTGCCAAAGAGCGCGGCAGCCAGCGCTGGAACGGGAGCAACCCAAAGCAACTTCGGCATGATCTTCCTCAGACCCGCGGACAGGCACGCCAGCAGCAAGGCGACCGGCAGGGCCAGGGCGGAGAGGAGCAGCATTTCGGGATTCATGGTGGCGTGACCTCCGGGAGATGCACTCGGCCGATCTGGAGGAGTTCGACCGGCTTCTGCGGAAACATTCCCACGAGCAACGCGCAGACAGCCAGAGCCAGCACCACGATCTCGCGAAACCGCGACACGGGCGCCGGCAATGTCAGCGGGGTTTCGGAATCGGCCAGCGCGGGCGCCAGGGCGCGGAACATGTAACCTCCGGCGAGGAGTCCGCCGGCCAGAATGACCGTGGCCCACCACCATTGCCCGGCAGTGAACGACGCCGAGAGCAACAGACACTTGGTGAAGAACCCGCCCGAAGGCGGCACGCCGACGAGCGACAGCGCCGCAAGGCCGAAAGCAAAGACCGTGACCGGCAACGCCCGCCCGATACCGCGGAGATCGGCGATCCGGTCGTGTCCGAGAACCCCGGCCATGAGGCCCGCTGCCATGAACATCGCAGCCTTGGCAAATGCGTGCGAAATGGCCTGGAACATTCCGCCGGCCAAGGCATTTGGCTCAGCCGCGAGCGGAAAGATCAGAAACAGGTAGCCGATTTGCGCCACTGTCGAATAGGCGATGAGAAGCTTCAGCCGCGCCTGCCGCAGCGCGACCACGCCGCCGACCACGATGGCACCCGCCCCCATCGCGCCAAGAATCTGGCCGGCGATTGCGCCCGTCATTCCTGGCGCCACGTCAAACCACAACCGAACGATCAGAAAAAACGAGCCCTTGACCACGAGAGCCGAGAGCAAGGCGCTGGCCGCGGGCGGCGCACCTGAATGAGCCGGGGGAAGCCACATGTGGACCGGGAACAAGGCGGTCTTTGCCGCCAGCCCAGCGGTCATCAGCGAGATCGCGAGCCAGAGCGCCGGTTCGGGCCGGACCTGCGCAGCCAACAGGCCGATGTCGAGCGTGCCGTAGCTGCCATAGAGCAAGACGGCTCCAAGCAGGTAAAGCACCGAACCAATCAAGGCAAACAGCAGGTAGCGCAACGCGGCGGTCAACGTCGCGGGACTGCCACTGAGGCAAACCAACGGCACGCCGGCGAAGGTGACGAGCTCCAGTGCGACATAGAGATTGAAAAAGTCGTTGCCCAGGAAAATCGCGTTCATCGCCGCCCAGACCGAGAGCAGCAGGATCCAAAAGCACAGCGAGGCGCGGGTTTCGGGCTGTCCCCGCGGCACGCAAAACTCCCGCGGCGCATACAAACCGGCGGCCAGAATCACGATGGATGTCACCACAATCATCGCCGCGGAGAGCCCGTCGGCGCGAAGCTTGATCCCGAGGGGTGGAGCCCATCCACCGGAGAGATATGTCAGCGCGTCGCCTGTCCGCCAGACCCCGCCTGCGATGACCGCCGCGATGCCAAGCCCCGGCCACCAGCAGGGCAAGAGTGATGCCGCGCGCGTGTCGTCCGCCGGCCAGAAAAACCAGCAGAATGCCCGCGACCGGCAACGCGAGGGCCAGCACGAGAAATCCGCCGAGATTCGGCGAAGCGAATGCTTCTGGCGGCATCAGGAATCCGTCTCCTTCGACTTGGATTCCTTGGGGTCATTCTGCAGGGACGTTCCGCCTGTTTCGTCGAAAAGCCGCAGCAGAATGGCGACACACAGCGCCGTGGCCGAAAAGGCAACCACGATGCCGGTGATGACCAGCGCCTGGGGAACGGGATCGCCGCCCATTCCCGCCGCCGCGCCCCGGCGGGCCACCGCGCCGAACAGCAGAAAAATCCCGGCTCCGAGAATATTAAAGGCGAGGATTTTCCGCAGTGGCTGAGGTTGGGCGATCAAGCCGTAGAGGCCAAGCCCCACGAGGCAGGCTGCGCAGATTCCGAAGATCGTGGCGATGCTCATGGTCCGGAGGATTTTCCTGGCGGGCCAACCACCAGAAGAGCAAGGGTTGCTCCGATGGAAAGCGTCATGGCCACTTCAATGAGAACGATGACCGCCTTGGCGAAATCCTCCGGATAGGTCAGGAAACCAGTTGCCCGCGGCGAGACCAGCCACCCCGACCGAGAGAAAGGCCGCGACCCCGACCGCGAGGGAAAACCGCAGGTGAAAACCGCTCACCGCGGGAACGGCGCACACGCCCGCAAGGAATCCGAGAATTCCCATGGCGGAAATGATTGCTCCGCCTGCGAACGCGCCCCCCGGAGCATCCGCGCCCGCCCAGAAGAGATATATGCCCGTAAGGATGCCAATCGGAATCAACACCCGAGCGAGGAAAATCAATGGTCCGTCCTTCTCCGCGATGAGACCCAAACACCGGACGACCGCCCCAAAAACGATCCGGAGTCAGCGACCAGACAGCCACGAGCGCCAGAAGCAGCACCACTTTTTCCAGCATTGTGTCGAGAGCCCGTAAACCATCAAAACCGCCGTCACCGCATTGCCCAGACCCGTTGACGCGAGGGATTCTTTTGCCGCCGGCGCAAGCGTGGGCGCGGGATCGGGCAGGCCCATCACGACGCCGACCAAACCTGCCGTGACGCCAAGGCAAAGTACCAGAGCCGCGCCACGCCCGATTAGTCCGGGCGGCTTTTCCGATTCGTTCGCGCGGCGCAGCCGGGCGCACGCCCCGAGGAGCAGTGCCCCGGTGACCCCGCCGCCCAGCGCCGCCTCGGTGAGCGCCACGTCGGGGGCCGAAAGCCCCATCCAAGCGAGCGAGAGCAGCAGCCCGTAGGCGACAAATCCAACAATCGCGGCAAAGCTGCCCCGTGCCACGATGACAAAACCTGCCACCGCGAGGATGAGAAGCGCAAGACCGAGGGAAAAAATCAGCTCGACGTTCACGAGTCGTGCACCTTGCGCGCGATCAGTCGCGAGGCGGACGCGCTGGCCACCAGAACGAGCACCCAGACCGCGACCAACTTCATCGCGCCGAACGGCCAGGCCACATGCGGCAGCAGACCGAGCATGATCAGGCCCAAACCGAGATTGTCTGCCTTGGTCAAAGCATGCAGGCGCGTAAGCGTGTCAGGAAAGCGCAGCAAGCCGACGGTGCCCGCGAGGAAAAAGAACGCGCCGAAGGAAACCGCCACGATCGTAAAAACATTCAAGCGCCACGCTCATCCTAAAACAGCAGATGATTAACCACAGAGGACACAGAGATCACAGAGCCTGGAACATGGTAAATTTTGTTTGAAAACGATTGTTCCCGGCCCTTCCTCTGTGCCCTCCGTGCTCTCTGTGGTTCAATTCCTGTCTCCTCGTTCATTCCATTCCTCCGATTCGGATTCGTCCGCCCGCGGAGCGTCGCCGCTCTTGACGAACACCACCGAGGCGAAAGCCGCAAGAAGGGCGAGGACCAGCGCCACATCCGCCGCCGCCGGCAGTCCGCTTCCGGCGGACAGAAGGAGCACTGCAATGCCGCCCGAGCCGAGCAACTGCGCCGCCATCATCCGGTCCGCGTCGTCGGGTCCGCGCAAGATCCGGACCAGCCCGAGCGCCACCATCGCCAGCACAAAGCCCGCAGCGCAAAGAAGGAACTCACGCATCGGCCGCGTTGCCTCCCAATGCCCTCACCAGCCGGGCCTCGTGATCGGCCATCTGCCCGGCCACCGGCTGCTCCGTATCCAGGCAGTGCAACACGATCCGCCCGTCCTCTTCCGCGACCGGAAGCGTGCCAGGCATGAGACTGCCCATGCTCAGAAAAAGATCGCGCCGCGAGCCTGTGGGAATCCCGCACTCGCAGGTGACGAAGCCCGTGCGGAGAGGCAGCCGCGGATGAAAAGCGCGGATTGCCACATCCACTCCCAGCCACGACGGAACTCCACAGAAAATGCCATCCGAGCGATAGCAGGGCCATCAGGCGCGGTCGGTTCCGAGAGGGCGGAAGCAGGAGAAGGCTAATCCAGGCCGCCAGCGCCGCCGCAGGCAGCCCGATCAAAAGCCCGGCCGGCTTCGCGCCGTCGAGCACCAGCCAGAGCGCCACAAATATTCCGAAGCGAACAAGCACGGATGGGATTTGGATTCTTTGCCTCGACGGCGTCAATGCCAAACCAGGACTTAAGCTCCCTATCTGATCAGGTTTCCCAGCTCGTCAACGTTCGGTGGATCGCATCGTTTGTTTTTCACTTTCTCAACAATTCCTCGGCTGCGGTTTCACGCTCGTAGAAAGGAATAGCCACCCGTTTGACGTGCGCCGCCACATCCGGGTCGGTGTTTCGGTCAAAGATAACGAGACTGAAACGATAAGGAAGTAGCAGGTCATCCAGAGCGTCGTAAATTCTTCCAACCGTGCGCTGATCGAGTGCTCCACCGACCAGAGCGAGATCGATGTCTGAGCCGCGCTTATGGGTGCCCTTGGCCCGCGACCCGAAAAGGATGGCTCTTTCGACGTCGGTGAAACCGGCCAGCACCCCCGCGATCTGGGCTATCGTCTTCTCCGTTAGACCATGACTTGGTTTCATGGCTCGTGGGCTTCAATCTCGGTGAACCTCGCGAGAAACTCTGCAAACTCCGGAACATAGCTGGAAAGGATCGCCGTGGCGACCTCCTTGGCGGTGTTCTCGTTGTAGGTATGGCTGCTGCGATTGCGGCTTTGAATCATCGCCATCCATTCCTCACCGTTCGCGATCAAGCCTTTCGCGAAAGCTTCCCGTGTTGCGTCCTTCGAGCCATAAAGGTTTAGCGCACCATGCGACTCCAAGAAATCCTTGAGCGTATTCCATGCAAGTTCGTGCGTGAACTCAAAGGCCTGAATCAGGCCCTGCCGCTCCAGGTCGGTCAGCTTGCGCTCCTGCGCCAGAGCCGCAGCACCGGACAGTTGGGAAAAGGCCTTGCGAAAGCTCTGCAAGCGCTGCCGCCAGCGCACATCAGGATTCTGAGGCATAGCATTAAAGCCTAACAGAAAAGGCTTCGTGTGACAGCGACTTCTCCGTCACCGCGCGAGCGCGCGGAATTTAGTCATCATCGATGAAAGATGATGGTTGATCGGCTGATCGCGCTTGTGCGAGATGAGGGACAGTCTCTGTCTTTCGCGAATTAAACCGGCAACGAATTGCAGGTTTTGGTTCCTTAAAACAATCGCGATCGGCAACTCGCTCATGGGTCGAGTTCTATCGCGGCGCGAACGAACAGACGTTCAGGCAGTGGCCTTCGGAGCAGCCAAACCGAGCATCAGAAGCGACATCCCGCTAAAGATTGAGTTGATCCCGAAGAAAAGTCCCAGCACCCAGGCAGAATCCGAGGGCCATCGGGAGTAGACCATCACTCCGAGAATGAGGGCGGCAATGCCGTTGATCAGGGTCCAGCTCCACCCGTTATGCTTTCGCAGCCTGAACGCGCCGATGATAAGGGATATTCCCTCAACAATCAGGAACACTGCGAAAATGAGCGTGATGACTGCGATGCTCGACGCAACGCAAATGAACAGCGCGAGGCCGGCGGCTATGCGAATGAGAGCAAAGAGCGCTTCGAGGACGCGGTGCGTGACTTCCTTGCCGAAGATGGCCAGGAAAAGAGAGATGATGCCGCTGACGAGGGCGAACGCGCCAAGGAACTGGGCGATAACGATGGAGAAGAGGAGGGGCGAACCCATGGCCAGGAAACCCACGAAGATGGAAAGAATGCCGCCGGCAATAAGCCAGCCACGACTTCTTGAGAGGCCGGCGGCTGCGGTGGAAGGAGAAGAACTGGTGGTCATCGCCCGGAGATCTTCAGTCACTCACGGGAGAAAAGACCAGCAGTTTTTTTTAAGGTGATGCCGCACGATCCGATCGCGACGCGGTAAGCAATCACAGAATTGGCGCCAGCAAGCGCGCTGCATGGGCTCCGGCCTTGAAATAAAACGGCCGGGACTCGTAGTCGTCGCGTCCCACCTCCACCGACTCGGCGAAATCCCTTTCGAACATCCCGGCCACTTCCGAGGCAAACTGGCGGTCGGAGACCGCGAGAGTGATCTCGAAATTCAAACGAAAGGAGCGGTTGTCGAAATTGGCCGTGCCGACCGCCGCGAAAGTATCATCCACCAGCAATGCCTTTTGGTGCAGAAATCCGCCGGTGAAGCGATGGATATGAATATTCGGATGCGTCAGCTCAGTGAGCATCGCAAACGAGGCGAGCCAGACAAACACATGATCGGGCCTCATCGGCAGCAGGATTCTTACCTCGACCCCGCGAATAGCTGCCAGCTGCAGCGCCTGCAAAATTCCCTCATCCGGCACAAAATAAGGGCTCGCGATCCAGAGCCTTCGCTCGGCCATGGTGATCACATTCAGGAAGAAGAGCGTGCAGCGCTCGAATTGATCGGAAGGTCCCGAGGCCATCACGAGCGCCCGCTGGCCCTCGATTGGCGGCCATGCCTTCGCGTCCCACTGCCCGGCCAGCGCCTCCCCGGTTGCGAAGAACCAGTCGGCACAAAAGACCAGTTGCAACTGCATGGCGGAGGGGCCTTCGACCCGCACGTGCGTGTCGCGCCACCGGCCGAACTTCGGATTGAGTCCGAGATATTCGTCGCCGACGTTGTGCCCCCCGATGAAACCGACACGCCCGTCCACGATCACGTTCTTCCGGTGATTTCGGAAATTGAGCTGCCAGCGATCCCGCCACTTGCTGCCGGCGCAGAATGTTGCCATCCGCACGCCCCGGCGGCGCCATTTGTCGATTACGGCCGAAGTCATGGTGTGTCCTCCGACGCGGTCAAAAAGAAAACAAACCTCTACCCCCTCCGCTGCTCGGGCCGCCAGGGCTTCCAGGAGCCGAAGTCCAAGGCCGTCTTCTCGCATGATGTAGAATTGGACAAAGACGCACTTCTTTGCTTTTGCCAATTCGCTCAGAATCGCGTCGAAGGTGGCCGCGCCATCGATCAGAAGATCGAGTTCGTTTCCGCGCAGAAACTCCTCTCGTGCCACCGCCGCGAGATCACCTACCCGTACAGGCTGGATCTCGGAGCGCCGCACCTGAAAGGGCTCCATTTCGGCGCGCATTTCGTGGATCTTTGCCTCGTGCTTGGTCAGGGCGAGCTTCATCGCCTTCGAGTGCGCGTCGAACCGGCGGCTTCCGAATATCCAGTAGAGCGGCAGGCCCAGCCAGGGAAACGTGATCAACCCGATGACCCATGCGATGGTGCCCTGAGCGGTGCGGACCGTGAAGAGTGCATGCACGGCGCTCGCCACAGCGAGCGCCTCCACGACGAGAAAAGCAGCGGAAAGAATCCAAGGCATGAGGCAGAGGATTCCGGCGCGCTTCTTTGCGGTTCTTAACTAGACAGCGGTTCCTTCCAGGAAGGGCTGTCCGCTCGCAAAACGCCGAAGGTTTTCGACTGTGACTCGGGAAATCTCGCTGCAGGGCTTCCGCGGTTAAAAAGGCCTGATGGGAGGTGATGAGAACGTTGGGAAAGCTGAGCAGCCTGGCAAGCTCGTCGTCTTGCAGAACCACTCCCGAGAGGTCCTCGAAGAAAACCCCCTCCTCCTCTTCGTAGACGTCCAGCGCCACGCCGCCGATATGTCTGGTTTTCAAACCCTCTATCAGTGCCTTGGTATGGACCAGGCGGCCCCGGCTGACATTGATCAGCATTACCCCGCGTTTCATCAGGGCGATGGACTCCGTACCGATGATGTGATCGGTTTCGGGGGTGAGGGGGGTATGCAGTGAGATTATGTCGCTCTCCTTGAAGATCGTCTCGGTTGGGACGTATTCGATCGCGTTTTGCGCGGCCCAGTCGGTGTTCGGATAGGGATCGGAAGCGAGCACGCGCATGCCGAACCCCTTGAGGATTTGTGCAGCGATGCGTCCGATCTTTCCGGTGCCGATGATGCCGGCGGTCTTGCCATAGAGATCGAAACCCACCAAGCCATTGAGCGAGAAGTTGAGTTCGCGCACTCGGTTGTTTGCGCGGTGGGTCTTTCGATTGAGTGTGAGAATGAGCGCAATGGTGTGCTCGGCCACGGCGTGGGGCGAGTAGCTTGGGACCCGGGTGACGGCAACGCCTAAGCGCTTCGCGGCTTCGACATCGACGTTGTTGAATCCGGCGCAACGTAGCGCCACCATCCCAACTCCGTCCCGGGTCAGGCTCTCAAGGGTCTGGTGCTTGACATCATCGTTAACAAAGACGCAAACCGCCTTTGCTCCCTCGGCCGAGAAGGCAGTGCCAGGCTCCAGCCGGAAATCGTAGAAGCGCAAATTCAGTTCCTCAACTCCTGCGGCGTGGGTGAGATACTCGCGATCGTATGGCTTGGTGTCGTAGACTGCGACCAGGGGTTTCGTCGAATTCATGGTGATTTTCAGCATTGCAAACCGGCCTGTATGTTACAAGTGCAATCCGGCCTCTCGTCTTTGGCCTGCTCTAAGGAACCAGAACGTGTTTTTGTTCTGCGCGCCTCCAGGAAAGACGATTCTGTCGGCCCGTGGGGTGGAATTTCAGATCCTTGCTCGGCATTCATACCGCTCTACTGGTCCGCGGCGGGTGCCAGACGTTCGAGCCGCCGCAATTGTCGGCCAAAGAAGGATGACTGAGGCCTTCTTATGCCGAGGATTTGGGGGCGTAAAGGCCCAGCATCAGCAGGGACATCCCGCTAAAGAGCAGGTTGATGCCGAAGAAGAGTCCGAGGACCCACGCGGAGTCCGAAGGCCACCGGGAATAGACCATCACGCCGAGAATGAGCGCGGCAATCCCGTTAATGAGGGTCCAACTCCAGCCCGGATGTTTCCGGAGCTTGAAGGCGCCCCCGATCAGGAAGAGCCCTTCGACGATTAGAAACACGGCGAATATCAGCGTGATCACCTGAAGGCTCGAGGTGATGCAGATGAACAAGGCCGCTCCCGCGGCGATGCGAATAAGACCGGAGATCGCCTCGAGAATTCGGTGGGTGGTTTGCTTTCCAAACAGCGCAAGAAAAAGAGAAATGGCGCCGCTAACCAGCGCGAACGCGCCGAGAAACTGGGCGATGAAGATGGAGAAGAACAGGGGAAAGCTTAGGGCCAGCAAGCCCGTGAGAATTGAGAGAATGCCTCCGGCCATCAGCCAGCCACGGCTTTGGGAAAGCGATTCGGAGGAAAGGGCGGTTTTCATGGACTGCGCCGAGACTGCCAAACGGCAGAAAAAAGTCATCTCTATTGCGACTGCGTCCGCGACGCGTCCTTGAGAGATCGGTGTTTTCCGCTGCGTTGACTCGGGATCGGGCTGGTGATATCCGCTCTTTCGCGGCGAGGGTTCTCTTGGTTTACTGCGCCTGCCGCTCAGTATGCCAGACGCCTGGTCAGAAAAATCGAATCGCCGCCGTCGTCCCGCCGGACGGTCTATGCCTTGTTCGTAATCTTCCGCTTCATGGGCCGTGATTACGAGGCGGCAGTCATTGATTCGCGGGCATTTCCCGGCGCGACCCCGACCGCGTGATACGGCTGTTGCGAAGAAGTACGGCCAGGCCCACGGGGCCTTCATCTCGTGCCGCTCGTTTCCGGGTTCTTCGTGGATATCGCCAACGCCATGGTCATCTCCCGGCTTCTCGTCTGGTTTGGATAAATAACCGGGAAGGAAGATCAGCTCCAGCGCCGAACCTGCGCCCACACTGAGTCACCTGCGGAATAAGAACAAACTCGCCTGAGTCTCGCGGTCTTCCGTCGAAGACTCTAAAAGAGGACCGCTGCCGCCGCCGCGAGGATGATGCCATAGAGAACGACTGGAGGAAAGGCTTGCTTGAGGATCTCGCCTTCGACATTGGCAATTGCGAGAACCGCGCAAGCGGCAACGATGTTATGAATGCAAATCGGGTTGCCCATGGCGGCTCCGGCGGACTGCAAGGCGAGCAGTGTTCCTGGATCCATGCCAATATCCTGGGCGATGGAAGCCTGAATTCCTCCAAAGGTGAGATTCGAAATCGTTGTAGACCCGGAAAAGAAACTGCCAAGCGCGCCGAGGAATGGGGCAAAGTATTTCCAAGCCCCGCCCGTGACGCTCGCGAGCGCATCTCCAAGGATTATCGTCGAGGCCCGCTCGCCTCCGACCATTAAAAGGCTGACGAAGACCAGGGCGCCGAACAGGGCGATGACGGGCTTGCCAATGCGTGCCACGGTCTCTCGCATGGCGACCGAAGCTGTCCCGGCTGGCGAACGAAACAGAATGAAGGCGAGCATCGCCGTGAGGAAAAAAGGAATGATGGAGGGCACATAGAGCACCGCGTGCGACCAGTTCAGACCCTGGCCGAAGATGTTGCGAAGCTGCACCACGAGACTCGGGCTGATTGTGAGCTCACCAATCCCGCCGAGCGTGAGCGAAAGGTTTGGCGCGGGGGATGTCAGCAGTCCGCGAAGACCCAGAATGGGGATGCGGGTTACGAGCAGGATGACGACCGTGACGATCAGAGGCGTGAGGGCCACAAGCACCGGGCGCGACAGAAGAGGAACCTGTCGCGGTTGCGCTGTCTCCCGCCGCTCCAGCCCAATGCCGAATCGTGCGAAGAGGATGGTCGCAATCAAGCCGACAACTCCGCCAACAACAGCGGGAAATTCGTAGTTAACCGATGCGACGGCCAGCATCGGGACGACGCAGGAAAGGATCGAAAGATAAATGAAGCCAAGGTTCTGCCGAATGGCGCGCCAGTCGACGACGAAACGCAGGGAAACCACGGGAATGACCAGAGCCGCAATGCTCTGCAGGAGCGCCGTCTTGGCTCCGATGTCGATGAGCTCACTCTGCGGCAACTCAAGCAGTTCAAAGCCGAACCACATCGGCGTGCCCACCGCGCCAAAGGCCGTCGGAGTCGCATTGAAGATCAGGCACAGCAAGGCCACCCGCACCGCCGGAAACCCGAGCCCGACCAGAATCGGCGCCGCCAGCGCGGCAGGAGTGCCGAATCCGCAGGCGCCCTCGATGAGAAAGACGAAGGCCCAGCCAACCAGCATGAGCTGCGCCACTTTGTTGTTCGAAATGCCGCGGAGCCACTCCTGCAGAATCTCCATCGCCCCTGACCTCTCGAGCGCGACAAAAAAGAAAATGGCGCCAAGAACGATCGAAATCGGCGTCAAGGCATCGAGAAGTCCGGCTATAATCGCGGCGCCAAGGAGGGGAAACGCGGTGCCAAAATAGACTAGCCGCACGACGAAGGCGAGGGCCGCCGCCAGGAAGAAAGCAACTGTCGCCGGCAGCGGATTCGGCTTCGTCATCAACACGATGAGAATCGCGATGGGGAGCGCGGCGAAGAAAAACTCAATCATGCCTGATAGTCGCGGAGTCGAAGAATTTCAGGGTCCGCTCCCGCTAAGGGGTTCGGGGCCTGCTTAGAGCCAGGCGCGCGGATGAAGGTGATGCCGCGAACTGGGGGCTAACGCTTTCAGCTGTCACGTCGCGAAGGTCTGAGGAATATTCCCCGAACTCAAGCAGGTTTTCATGAGCGGCGCCGCGAAGCGCAAAGGCATTTGGTCTAGGCCTCCGGTCGCGACGCGAAGAGATTCAAGCCCAGCGCCTCGGAGAGGAATTTGCTCACCCGCTGGCCTTTCACGCTGTTTCCGGCCGCGTCGAGTCGGGGAGCGAAGACGGCCAGTCCGCCCTTGCCTGGGGCAACGGTGAAGATGCCACCGCTCACGCCGCTCTTTCCCGGCAGACCAATTCGTACAACCACTCACCCGAGAGTTCGTAGAGTCCCGCAGTCGCCAGGACAGCGAGAACGCGCTTGCAATGCAGGTCGCTGATCACTTTCTGCTTGGTGATTGGGTTCACCCCGCCATCGGCCAGTGTCGCCGCCATGACGGCCAGATCCCTGGCCGTTATACTCAACGAACATTGCTTGGTATAGATGTCGGTCGCCTCGAGCGCGTCGCAATACATGCGGCCGTATCCCTCGAGCAGTTTGGCGATTCCGCGGTTTCGCTGATTTGTCGCCGACTCAGACTCATAGACTTCGCTGTCGAGGGAAAGTCTGCGGCCCGCGAACTTCGAAAGGCCGTCCTGTATAAATTCCCATTTTTCCTCCGCGGTGCTCCCCGCCGCCAGGCTTGATGCGGCGATGGCTCCGGCGTTAACCATGGCGTTCATCGTGCGGGTCTCGTTTAGCTCAATCGCCATCACCGAATTGAACGGCAGCCCGGTGCTATTGACTCCCAGCTTTTCACGTGCCACGTCCTCACCCAGGGCCTCGCAGACCAGCGCGAAAACAAACGGCTTCGAGACGCTTTGAATCGAGAATTCGCTATCCACATCGCCAATCGAATGCATCGAGCCGTTCACGCCCGCAAGGCAAATGCCGAAGAGCTCCGGCGAGACCCTGGCGAGGGCAGGAATGTAATCGGCTACCTTTCCCTCTTCAACGCCCTTGAACAGCTCATAGGCCTTGCGCACCAGAGAAGAGACAAGTTCCGGGGCAGGCAGGTGGCCTGTCGAAGTCGCGGCGCGAGACGCGACTGGATCAATGGAAGTCTTTGTGTGCATGGAATTTTTCCGCGAGCCGGCGCGTCGTTGCACTGCCGGTCGGACCCGGTGATAAGAGCACCAGCCTGATCCCGAAAGCAACAGTTGCGTGGTTGCCGATCGAGCTGCCTCTAACGTCGCTCAAAGGGAAGACCCGGAATAAATAGTCGCGACCGGAAAGCAAGTGAGATCCAAGAGTTTTTGGAAGCGGAGATGGCGGCGGCCATCGGCGCGGGAGAATGCCTCCACTACTCGCCGGTTTGAGGCACAGTGCGCCGAAGAAAGTTCCCTGATTCAGAAGTGTTAGCCAGTCCATTCGAACGTGCAGATTTCCAAACCATGGACGATAGTAGGGGCATGGATACCTCACGAAAGTCGCGCAGCGGAGAGGAGCCTGGTCCGCAGGACGAGCCGCTCAAGGAGGCGGAAGGTCCACTCAAGAACAAAACGACGTCGAAGGCTCCGGGAAAGACTCCCCAGGATGAAACTAAAGAGTCGCCGGTTGAGGACGAAGAGCCCGGAACATTCGACAGAGTGTACGAGCACGGCAGACAAATGGGCTTTTAGTGGAAAACCCGCCCGCCTTCAGCACGTGCCGCTGTATCGTGGCGGCTACTCTTCGGGGCGGGACGAGTTCTTCTCGCCTCGAGTCAGGTCGGGCAGGCGGCGGCGTTTAAAAGCGTCCCATCCGGGAAGCAGGCGTTGAAAGAGTTTCTTCGACTCGCTGAGGGGAATGTCTTCAATGAAGTAGGCGATCGCGGCGCGGCCAACGGCGTAGGTTCCGGCTCCCGCAACCATACCCGATACGGCGTTTCCCCAAACGGGAACGACCTTGATAATCGCTCGAGCTCCCTCCCGGAGAAGGATCCCAGCGCCGATATTGAGCCCGAGAGCGCCGAGAAACTCTCCCACGATTCGCGCACTGAAAGGTTTTCCCGCAGTATGGATGATGAGGCCGACCATGAGGGTTTGCAGCGTGGTAAGGATCGGCATATCCGCCAGAGGGATCGGTTGGAGCCCGATGACACCGCAAACGGCTGTAAACGATTTGAGCAGCGAGCCCGCGATCTGGGCCTGCGCGCCCTTCGCACCGGTGAGCCGGGCGAATTCAAGACGGGCGACGTTTGGAAGCACCGCGGAGACTGCCTCGGACACCGAAGCGCCCGTCTCCGGCGCGCAGATCGTTACCTGCCGCCTGGAAAATTCGCGCTCTCCCCTCAAGAGCGCCGCGAGGCGGGCCCGCGAGCTGTCCTCCGCCGAGTGGAATCGCGACCAGCGGCGTCTCTATCGGGCAGACGCCCATCCGTTCGGCCGCCAGGTCGAAGGCCGCTTCATCGGCGGGCGATTGCCTGAGCAGCAAAGCGGCATCGGGCACGAACCGCGCAAGGGCGCGATCAAACACCTCCTGAGGCGTGTCCAACCGTGCGTCGAGAATGAGGATCTCGCCGCGCTCCGCTATGCGGTAGGAGCGCCAGCCGTGGTCGCTCTCGCCGGTTTCAACCAATACACCCGCGACGGAATGCAGGAACTCCGGAACGCTCATTCCCGTGTCGCCGAGGAGCACGATCCTTGCCGGACGCTGTTCCAGGAAGAGTTCGCGGATCGGCACGAGCTCGCGCAGAATCGGCTTCTGCAAGCCTCCGGGCAGTTTCTCCACCAACGCGGTCAGGCGATGGTACAGGCTTAGAAGAGTGTCACGGTTCAAAGCTGCGCAGATTCGCGATGACGGTTTCGGCGTGTTCCTCCGGTTTGACGCTTCGGAAGATCGACTTGATGCGCCCGTCCGGCCGAACGACGAATGTGCTGCGCTCGGTTCCCATGTAAGTCTTGCCTTCCTTGCTCTTTTGGATCCAGACGCCGTAGGACTGGACAATTTCCTGCCGCTCGTCGCTGATCAGCGGGAAGGGCAAACCATGCTTGGCAATGAACTTTACGTGGCTATCCGGCGAATCGACGCTCACGCCGAAAACAGCTGCGCCTGTTTCGAGGAATCTTTCATAACTGTCCCGGACGGAGCACGCCTGCACCGTGCAGCCGGGCGTATCGTCCTTCGGATAAAAATAAAGCACGACCGTCTTTCCCCTAAAGTCCGACAGCTTGACGGATTGGCCGTTCCCGTAAGAACCTCCGACGGCAAGCGCTGAAAAGTCCGGGGCGAGATCTCCAGGAGCAAGAGGCTGGGGCATGATGCAGAGAATTTACCGCGGTTTCCGCATTTGCAAGCTCTCACCTCTCTCTGGCAAACCCGCTTTGACCGGGCGAGGATTCCTGCTTTGCTTCCCGGCAGACTATTGAAATCTCTCCGCTCACGCATCGTCCTGCCGCTCGCTTCGCCGCCCATCGAGGATGGGATCGTCCATGTCGCCGGAGGCAGAATCTTTGCGGTGGGTCGGGCTCAGGAACTAGCCGGTGAGGAGGTCGAAGACCTCGGCGATTCGATCCTGATGCCCGGTCTCATCAATTCCCACTGCCATCTCGACTTCACGGTCATGCGCGGCGCCATTCTCCAGCAGGACAATTTCCCGAACTGGGTTCGCCGGATCAATGATCTCAAACGCACGCTGTCGGACGATGACTACTTGCAGTCGATTGCGGACGGGTTTTCCGAGCTGCGCCACTGGGGAACAACCAGCGTATTCAACATAGAATCTTTTCCCGAGCTCATGGTGCGCATGCCCCCTCCGCCAATTAGGGCGTGGTGGTTTTACGAGCTCATCGACGTTCGCAACCGCATCCACACCGAGGATGTCGTCGTTGGCGCGCTCACGTTTTTTGAAAAGCATCCGAACTGGACGGGTGGTTTCGGGCTTTCACCTCATGCCCCTTACACGGCGTCTCGGCGGCTCTATGAGCTGACAAGATTTTGCTGCGAGAAATATGCGATGCCGTGGACCACTCATCTGGCCGAAACCGAGGAAGAATTCGAAATGTTTCTGGGAGCTTCCGGACCGCTTTACGATTTTCTCAAAGAACTGGGCCGCGGCATGCTTGATGTGGGGGGCATCACCCCTGTGGCACGGCTCTTCGGAGATCAAGCGGTGCCGAAAAGCGGCATTCTGGCTCATATGAATTGTCTGGCGGATTCGGATTACCGCCTTCTGGCGTCCCGCGCCAGGGACATCACCGTGGTTCACTGCCCGAAATGCCACGAGTATTTCGGACGTGAACCGTTTGAGCTGGACCGGCTGCGGTCGATCGGAGTTTCCGTTTGCCTGGGCACCGATAGTCTCGCGAGCAATACCTCGCTCAATCTTTTCGAAGAGATGCGAGCGCTGCGCAGGAGTTTTCCCCACATTTCTTCACAGGAGATCATTGACATGGTCACACGCCGTCCAGCCCGCGCAATCGGGTTGGCCGGTCAGTTGGGAGAAATTGCGGCCGGCGCTTTCGCCGATCTGATCGCAGTGCCGTATTCGGGTCCGCTCGACGGGGTGTTTGAAGCTCTGGTTGATAACTCCTCGCCCATCCGCTGGATGATGGTAGGAGGGCGCGTTCAGAGCACGTAGTCGCCAAGATAGAGGTGCAGTCGCAAGGCCGCGGCTTGTTTCGAAGCGGAGAGAAGTTCCTTGCCCGCCATCTCAAAGCGGCTGGCCAATCCGAGCAGATGGATCGAATCCTTCACCGGAACGTTGTTCGCGAGAATCCAGGAGCGCAGACGTTCAATCCATTGATGAGTCTGGTCGAGGGCCTCCTGGAGAGTGGTCGCCGGGGGTTCCGGTGCCTCGCGCTGCTGAAACAGTGCGATCTGTGAGGTCAACTCGTGATTCATGATTTCGCGAAGCGAATGCAATGCGTTCCGGCCCTCCTGCGCCTGCTGGTCTGGCAGCAGGGGAAGCAACTGGCCGGTGGATGCGAGAAGATTTCCCGCAGCGCGGCGCAACGTCTTGACGTATTCCCGAAGGCGCTGAGGTTCATCGTCCGGGCAGTCCCACTTGTTCATCACGGCGATCCAGTTCGTTGCCTCCCCGGGGATCAGCGCGAGGCGCTGATGAAGCCAGTGCGGCCGCTGCTCCGGCGAAAACTGCAGAATACTCCTGCAAAGGCGAAGCAGCTCAATGACCCGGTCACGAACCTGCCACTGCGGCAGCACCGGCCAGAGCAGCCTCTGAACGAGAGCAGACAGAACCATGCCGAGCACAACACCGAAGTATACGCCCATGATCGACTGGAATGTCACCGGCTCTTGGGGGTTCAGTCCCAATGTGCCCACCGTTGCAAGCAGCGCAAGCTGCATGGTGAACGTGACTCCCGGAATAGCCTGCGTGAGGTAGCCGAAAAGAAAGAGGGTCACGAAAAGCAGCATGCTGAAAATGAGGTAGCTTGAAAGGACGGGCGTCAGGAGCAACATCGCAACGACGTAGAGAACTCCTGCCGAAGCTGTATAAACAACGCAATGGAACGCGCGACGGTCTCCCTGGCCTCCAGGATAAAGCCGGGAAAGAATTGTGAAAACCCAGGTCGCAAGAACGATCATCGAGCCGCCGGGAGGTTTCAGCCAATTTTGGATGAAAAGTCCCAGTGTTACCGCAATGCAGGCTTTCACTCCATTGCGGATCCAAAACGGGTCGAGTGGCGGCGAGGGTGGCGAAAGCGCCTCGCGAGACGGTTGAAGGGGATTCGCCGGAAGCGAGTCGAGCAATGCATTGAGTTTGCCAAGTTGCTGGACGACCTGCTCGATGGACAGCGCGTGTCCAGAGAACTGAAGGGCTTGCTCGACGGGAATCGAGGCTGTGACGTCCGTCTGGCGGAGGGCATGGAGTTTTTCGCGCCACTGCGCACACCGCGAGTTGACCTCCGCGAGAGTGGAAGCACGGCGGGCGGAATCGGCATCCGGGTCGGCGAAAACACTCAGACATTCGGCCGTCGCGGCATGTGCCGCTTCCAGTTCCGCGCGAAGATGCTGGCGGAAGACAGCTTCCTTGGGCAGCGTCTGGCCAAGCGTCTCGACCGCGGAGGAGATCCGGTCAAGACACGATATGATCTCCGTGAACGTCGGAAGTCTCGCCCGGAAATACTGGCTCTCCATCGCCCCGAAATGCAGCAGGTTCTGAAGCCCTGCGATTGCGGTTGCGAATCCCCGATCATTCGATTCGGCGCTCTCAGCGGGTTGCTTGAAGAGAAGCGCCGAGCGAATCGTGAGGCTGGCGCCCAGTCCACCCAAGGCCAGGCGCATCTTTTCGAGGAACTCTTTTCGGGCGTAGCGCGGCCAAAGAAGGCTCGACACAATGACCGCGGAAATCACTCCGACGCTGACTTCCTCGATCCGCGCAAGTGCCGGCCTCCAGGAGAAGGTGGGATCGATCATCCCGTTGCTCGCGACGACCATCGTGGTCAAGGCGCAGAGCAGGAACGCGTAGGGATACTTCGTATAGCCAAACATGGCTGTGCCGAACCCGACCACAACGCCCACCAGCAGCAGGTAGAGAACGGGCTGTTGCTCGAGCCTGGCTGTCAGCAAATATCCGATTACGCCGCCGATCGCCGTACCGATTACGCGCATGACGGCCTTCTCGGCAACCGCTCCCACAAACTGCGCGAACATGATCACAAAAACGGTCATCACTGCCCACGTCGGATCGGGCAATCGCAGCGACAATGCGATAAAAAGTGAAAGGACCCCCGCGACGCCAAACTTGATGCCATGGCGAACGGCAAGGCTCGCGAAGATCTTTTCGAATTGCTGTCGCAGTGAAATTGACTCCGCGCGAAATTCCGAATTTCTGCCGGTTATCGTCGCCGAGTCTGCCATCAGAGATGCAGTCTGGCCCCTCCGCCGGCCCCGTTTCAAGAAAATGCCTGCGATCCTTGCCGGCGATGAGAACACACTGTTACAGGGCTCGACTTGCGTGGCGGCTTGCTTCGGTGGCAAAGAAATGAAAGAACCAGCGACCAATGGATCTTCTCAACCTCCTTAGAACTCCCGAACTCCGGTTCGGTGATTTCCTGGTGCCATGGGGAATGGTGATCGGAGTGCTGGGATTTCTCGGCGCCTGGATCGCGGTCGGAGTGATGGAGCGCCTCGGATGGACACGCGGGATCTGGCATCTGCCGTTGTTCTTCGTCGCATTGGCGGTCTTTCTCGGATCAATTATCGGTTTGATTTTTGCCCCGTGAAGATCTCGCGCCCGCATCTCGTAACCTTCGCGATGGTCATCCTGGCCCTGGTTGCGGCGCTCATCCTTTATTGGCGATACTCGACGAAGCCATGGACGCGCGACGGTCAGGTGCGGGCCAACGTTGTGGGAATAGCGCCCCGGGTAGCCGGGCCGATCATTCAGATTCCGATCAAGGACAATCAGGCGGTAAAAAAGGGCGATCTGCTGTTCGAAATCGACCCTTCGACTTTTCGGGCCTTCGTCGACAATGCGGCCGCAAAGCTTAAGCAGGCGCAGGCGGCCGAGATCCAGGCTCAGCAGGAGCTTGCCCGCCAGACGGAGCTCTATGAAACGAAGACTGTTGACCTTCGTGATGTGCAAAACGCACAAGACAGCTATGCGGCAGCAGTCGCTAATACCGCGGCTGCTCAGGCAAATCTGGAAACGGCGAATCTCAATCTTAGCTACACCAAGGTCTTCGCCCCGGTGGACGGATATCTCACGAATATCAACACCAGCCCGGGAACGTATGTGAATGAAGGCGAGCAGTTGCTGGCATTGGTCGATTCGAGTTCCTTCTGGATCGCCGCTTATTTCAAGGAAACGCAGCTTAGGCATATTCGCGAAGGAGCCCCGGCGCGCATCACGCTGATGGGTCATGACTTCGAGCCCTTTGAGGGTAAGGTCGTCAGCGTGGCGTGGGGCATTTTCTTGCAGGACGGCTCGACAGTCGACTTATTGCCCGCAGTCAGCCAGACGATCGACTGGGTCAGGCTTCCCAACCGGTTTCCTGTCCGCATTCAGGTAACCGGGACTCCGCCTGTTCCTTTGCGCATCGGCCAAACCGTCTCAGTCGCGGTTCAGGAAGGATAAGGCAGCGGGCGAAATCCCCGCCGTAAAGCCCGGCAGCAAGTAGCCCCTATAGCGTTGATGGTTGATAGTTGATGGTTGATAGCAGCGTCGCGCATGTGGCCTCTCCTCATATCCCGGCGCCCGGCCGCACGGGCCACCGGAGACCGTTCGCCGGCCGAAGGCCATAGTCTATTTCATAGGTCTTACCGCTGCGCTCGCCGGTTTGCTTTTTGGATTGGATGTCGGGGTCATATCCGGCGCGGAGGATTTCATTCAGCAGGATTTCAAGATATCAGACGACGCGATCGAGTTCATTGTAAGCTCGCTCCTGTGGGGAGCCGCATTTGGCGCGTTGTTTAGCGGCGTCCTGTCGAGCCGCTTCGGACGCCGCAGAACGATTCTTATCAGCGCGGTCAACTTCATCATCGGCGCGCTGCTATGCGCTCTGGCCCCGAATGAACATGTGCTTATCGCGGCGCGTTTTGTCCTTGGGATTGCGGTGGGTGTGGCGTCCTTTACCGCCCCGCTTTACCGCATGATCTCCAACGCGAAGGGTGTCATGGAGGCGCAGACAGTGCTCCGAAGCGCGGATTACGCATACCCGGCAGTCTTCGCGCTGCTTGTCTTCATAATTGGTTTCGCGATGAGCGCGGGCCCGATTATTTGGGTGCTCTGCTCCGAGATTTATCCTCTCGCCGGACGCGACCTCGGAGTGACGTGCAGCACCGGAACAAACTGGATAGTCAATGCCATCGTTGGGATGACCTTTCTCACCTTGATCAATACGTTCGGACCCGGGAAAACCTTCCTCCTTTACGGTGGACTCAACGTGCTGTTCATCCTGTTCTTCATACTTTTCGTTCCCGAAACGAAGGGCGTTTCGCTCGAGAGGATCGAGCGGAATTTGATGTCCGGTCTCCCGCTGAGGAAGATCGGCCGGTAGGCAACCTTGTTAGCCGATGGTTGATCGCTGATAGAAGCGGCAGGCTTCGTGGAGGGCTATCAGGTTTTAGCTATCAACCATCAACCTCACCTCAACCATCAACCCTATAGGGCTTACTTGCTGCCGGGCTTTACGGCGGGGATTCCCGCCAGATCCGGCGGAAGCTTGTCTGGTTCAAAAGTCTCCACGTCCATTTTGACGAGCGAGACGAACGGGCATCCGAAATCGGGGAGCGAGCCCCCGCTGCGGTCAACGATAGCGCCCGCCGCCGCGACGATACCCCCATAGTCGCGCACGATCTGAATCGTTTCCTGCACACGGCCGCCCCGGGTCACAACGTCCTCGGCGACCAGAAACTGCTCGCCCGGCGTGATTGCAAAGCCGCGGCGAAGCACGAGCCCGCCCGAGCCGTCCTTCTCCGCGAAGATATGTCTTTTGCCGAGGTGGCGGGCGATTTCCTGTCCGACAATGATTCCCCCGACAGCTGGAGAGATTACCACCGAGGCCTGATATTCTCGGAGCTTCTCCGCCAGCAGACCGCATACGCGCGCAGCGATCGTGGCCTCCTGCAAAAGGAGCGCGCATTGGAAGAACTGTCGACTATGCAGCCCGGAGCGAAGGACGAAGTGCCCACTGAGCAAGGCTCCTGTGCTGTGGAAGAGATCGAGGACTTCATTCATGAGGAAGGAATGTTAGGCGGCGTTTGCAGGCGAAGCATTTGGGAAGGGAGTCAATCACTTGTCCGATCTGCAGGGTATTCGACGGCATCACCGGATTGAGGCGCTGGCTTCGCCCATTGCCGGGTTGATGAATGAAAGGCCTTTTCTTTGCCGCTCCAGAAACTCGACGGCCAGGGCCCGGTAGGCCGCCGCACCCGCACCCGAAGGGTCGTGTTCGAGAATCGTTCGGCCATGGCTGGGGGCTTCACCAAAACGGATCGTTCGTGGAATCACGGTCTCGAAGACCACCTCCTGGAAGTGATTCCGCACTTCCCTCACGACTGCGGGATTCAGGTTGGTCCGGTTGTCGAACATGGTCATCAGCAGTCCGGAAAGGGACAGTTCCGGATTCGCTCCGCAAGCGCGAATCTGATCGGTAACCTGCATCAGGAGACCGAGACCCTCCAGGGCGTAGTATTCGCACTGAATGGGAATGAGGACTTCGTCGGCCGCCGCCAGCGCGTTGGACATCAATATTCCGAGCGACGGAGGGCAATCGAGAAACACGAACTCGAATTCGACTTGCATTCGGAGCGGCTCGAGGACTTTGCGAAGCTGAAGCATATGTTCGTCCATGCGGGCCACTTCCACCTCAGCGCCCGCCATGTCGAGATCAGCCGGAATGGCGAAAAGGTTTGGAATGCGCGTGGGGACGACAAGTTCCCGCACGGGACGCGCTCCAATCATGGCCTGGTAGAGGCTCTGTCCGCCAAAATCGGCCAGGGAAAGCGCGCTGGTAGCGTTGCCTTGAGGGTCGAGGTCGGCCAGGAGAACGCGGACGCCGTGCTCGGAGAGCGCAGCGGAGAGGTTCACGGAAGTCGTCGTTTTTCCGACTCCGCCCTTTTGGTTTGCGACGGCGATTATTTTCACAGCGAACGCCTTGAATAATACTCCAGGATGCCCTCTGCAACCGCATCGGCATACTCGCGATAAATGCTCTTGCGCATCACTCCGCCAAAGTCGCGTTTCCCTTCGTAGTCCCCCGCTTGAATACGGGCAAACACGAAGCGGCTGTTCATCACATACGGTTCAATATAGATTACGGGGCAGCTGAAAAGCCGGTTTGCGAGAAGATTACGGGCCCAGACATACGGGTTTGCATTGATCCGGATCGCCGAGCCGTCGCGGTAAGTGTAGGGCGGCAAACCTGTGGCGGCGGCCATCTTTCGCGAGATGACGTTTGTCAGAACCAGTTCCTCCAGAAACGAACGGTTGAGAAGTTTGACGAGCATGTCGTATCGCTGGTCTTCGTAGGCAAGTTCCTGCGCGCTCAGGGCGCCTGGGATCAGGAAATGGAGATGGTTCTGATCGACGAGTTGCGGGTCTGTTGCGTCGCCCCATGGCTCGGCATTGAAATGGAGACAAATGACCGCGTCGGGACGAATAGTTTGATTGATTCGCATAGCGCGACGGCGGATCTCCGCCACGCGATAAAACAGCCGCTCGCTTTCTTTTCGAAGGCTTTCTGCGTCAGCGGGAACCCCCTTGTCGGCGAGGGACGCCATCGCGGGACTCTCGAGTTTGTCTGGACTCAACGAGGTGGCGGGCGCAGCCCTTTCGCGCGTCAGGAAAACCTGAGCACCGAGCCCTTTAAGGCGCTGGGCCAGAATCTCTGCCACGACGAGCGTCATGTCCCCCTCGGTCACCGGCTGGGAGTCGCCGATCTGAAACCAGCGCTCCTCCATTCTGGCCCAGTAGCCGCCGATGTGGCCCGGGTCGAGCGCGATCCTCAGGCCCGCCAGCGGCTTTCCGGGCTCCTCCGCAGGAAGCTGGGCGCGTCTGCGCCAGTAGGCGGGGATCGGCCTTGCGGCCCGCCGGGAGGGCGCGAATCGCAACAGGAACGGTGGCTCGTCCGGTCCCGTGTTGATAACAGCCATACTATCCTGCACGGTGATCGTCTCCTTCCACACCCCGGCGGGCGCGTACACTCTCTCCAGCAGCGTGACGAAATCCTGGCGCGTAATTGTCTCCTGGAAGGCCTCGAGCTTCGACCAGTCCGGGCGGGGAGCCAAGGGGCTGAGGGCCGCGTAGAGGGACGCTGTGATGACGAGCAATGCAAGGCAGGTGAGGGCGGCTCTCAAGGTGCGGAATTTTTAAACTGTGCGGCGTGAAAATTTCGATAAAAACGACAAATGATTCGCATTCTCTTTCTGGGCGACATTGTTGGTGAGCCTGGACGCAACGCTGTCATAAGGCATGTTCCCCTGTTTCTCAAAGAGCGCGGAGTAGATTTCGTCATCGTGAACGGCGAGAATGCCGCAGGAGGTCGCGGAATAACCGGGAAGATCACCATTGACCTCCTTCGTAGCGGTGTGGCGGTCATTACGACCGGCGATCATATCTGGGATCAGAGGGAGACCTCCTCCTATATCTCCACGGAACCGCGCCTTCTGCGTCCCATCAACTATCCGGAAGGCGCGCCCGGGCAGGGGAGCGTGGTTCTGGAAACGGCAAAGGGCAAAGTGGCCGTGGTCAACGTCCAGGGCCGCACCTACATGCAGCCCACTCTTGACAACCCGTTTCCGGCCGCGATGGCGGAGGTCGACCGCCTGCGGCAGGAGACACCCGTCATTGTTGTTGATATGCATGCGGAGACGACCAGCGAGAAGATCGCCATGGGCCGGTTCCTCGACGGGAAAGTCTCCGCGGTCTTCGGCACACACACCCACGTTCAGACGGCCGACGAGCGAATCTTCCCCGGCGGAACGGCGTTTCTCTGCGACGTGGGAATGTGCGGCCCCGATGAATCCTGCCTCGGCCGCGATTACCAGGCCATCATCAGGCGCTTTCTCAACGCCCTGCCCGGACACTTTCCCATTGCGGCGGGCCCGGTGCGCCTGTGCGGGGCGATCGTCGAGGTCGATGAAGCCACCGGCAAAGCCATTCGCGTTTGCAGGGTCAATGAGACGATCGCCGAATCGTAATGGCGAATGTTCCCGCCGGCGGACGCAAAAGCGATTTCTCGATCAATGTTACGCGCCGCTGATCGGTAAGCCGCTGCAGGATTCAGCGGGTGGATAGCTCGCAACCCTGGATCGTCGCCAGGATCGATCCCGCCAGCAGCCCCGGCGATCGGATGGCCCGGATCAATGTCGAGGTACAGGGCGCTGGCGTGCCTCGCCGGTTCAGCGAATTTGTCCGTGTGTTCGTCGACGGAAAAACGGACACTCCCATCCCAGCATCTCGGTTTTCGGCGAGATCACGGGAAGCGTTGACCGTCAGCCCTGAAAGGCTCTTCTGGAGTATTTACGGATTCTACGGACAAACGGCGCGCCGGCGTCCTTGAGCGACGTCTGACGATCCGATCATCGACGGGAACGGCTTTCGAACTCAAGAATGCTCAGAGTTCGATTCCGGAGTTGAGCGTCGAGATTCTCCGGATTGACGATGGCAGAGCTTACGACATCGTCGCGACGCTTGATAGACTTGCCGACGAGCAGTTTATCCGGAATTATCACGTTCGATACGTCATTGGCTTCCACTCCCAGAATCGAGGTGCCGGTCGAGGTTAGCGTTCTTCGGCAGCCGACGAGCGGCGCGACTGGCGGCGCTGCGAGTGCCGAGCGAGGTACAGGGCACGGCTTTCGCACCCTTCAAGCGAACTCCTCCATGAGGAGGTGCAGCGGACAAGCGTTGCTTCTTGTTGTGGCATCGATGGGTTTGGGCCTGCTGGGAAACTCAATCTCTCCTCGTGGTCTGCCGCTTCGCACGCCGCCCGCGAGCTCCTCGGGAGCGGAGAATTATGTTTCATTGGAAGAAGCGGTGGAGCTGTGGAGTAACGGGATGGCGATCTTTCTCGATGCGCGCGAACCGCAAGACTATGCCGCGTGCCACATTGGCAATGCGTTCAACTTGCCCGGTCTTCGCTTCGAAGCGCATTTCGCCAAAGTTGCTCCCCTTCTTGAGCCCAACCTCGCGGATCGTTGTCTACTGCGACGGCACGCAGTGCGACCTCAGTCACCGCGTGAGCGAGAGACTTCAGCAACTGGGGTTTGCCAACGTGCAGATCTTGACCAACGGCTGGTCCGTTTGGCGTCAAGCAGGACTACCTATCAGCAATCGCCAGAGATCCTGCTATCGAACCCTGGTCAATGACTCTCTCGAATTGGCTCATTCGTATCGCTTTGGGAGTGACGTTCGTCGTCTGCTGGCATTCTCAAGATCCTCGATCCTGCGAGGTTCGCTTCCGCTGGTAGCCAACTACCGCCTGCTACCCCTCGAGCTGATAAACATTTTTGCGATTCTCTTACCTTGGATTGAACTGGTCGCTGGGATGTGTGTTTTGTTGGGGATCTGGCTTCGGCCGGCTGCGCTAGTTCTTACGGTTACCACAGGGATCTTTATTTTGGCCGTGGCCTCCGCGCTCGCCAGGGGCTTGAATGTAGAATGCGGTTGCTTCGGCAAGATAGGCGGCGGCAAAGTTGGATTGCAAAACCTCGCGATCAATATAATCCTGTTCACCCTCGCAGCACTGACGGTGCGAACCAGGGACCCAGCAGAACATGATCCGAAAACAAGCCATCTTCGATACCGGCTAAAGCAGGCTTATCCCGAAAGAAGACAGAGGCAGACGCGGTCCGGAAGGCAGCGGCGAGAGGCAAGGACGTCTGATTCTCAAGAGAATGCTTGCGGTCGCCGCGTGCTTTGCACGAAACATTGTGGCCTTTTTTATCCGATCACAAACTGCTCATTAAAAGTTAATAATACAATATTTTTTCTTGTTCCAGCAAAAAGCCTCAAGCATTGGCGCTGAGGCTTTTCGGGGTTGATTTGTGCCGTTGTGGCGCAGTTTTCTTCGGGAGGGGCAATGCGTCCTCGCGTGCGGTGCTCGGCGCCGTGGCAGGCCGAAAGAAGACTCGCACGGCTCCGTATCGGAGCCTCCCCGGAATAATGCTCGCCAACCTCTCGGAAAGAAAGCCTCTCCTCACGCGGGCATTAATCTGTTGGCGCGTCAGGGAAAAACTCGTCCAGCCTATGTTCGTCAATCACGATGGTGTCGCACAGTCCGAACCGCTTCCGAGTTGAACCCCCAGGAGTTCGTCGAAAAGCATCTGACATTTAGCTCATAGTTGCAGGGTTGCGTAGAACGACCAGTTCGATTGAGTGCTGGACGGAGTGGTGGAGAATTTTGATGGTAGCGGGCCATAGGGCAGCGAGTAAAACCTCCCTCCCGTTCCATTTGGATTCTTAACGAAAGCGAGCGAATTACTGCTAGGGAAATATGCGAGCCAATAAGTTCCCCTCGCCAGCACTGTGGGAGATGTGGTCGCTTTGTTCCACCCGTTCACGGGGCTAATCTCCGCTGTCTCTGCTACTTTGTTGCCAGGCCCTCCTCCTGGACCGCTGGCATCATACACTCCAAGCCGCAGTTTGCCCGCAGCATTCGTGACGTAGAACGACATGCTTTGTAGCACGGAAGTAACTGGCAGCGTGGCTTGCTGAGCGACTAAGAGATTGCCGTTGCCGTTGTCGGCAGTAGACAAGACGGTTGTCTCGCCGATATTTATCATGCCAGGCGTAGGCGTTGGAGTCGCCGTAGGTGTTGAAGTCGCCGTAGGTGTTGGAGTGGTATTAGAAAGGGTTGCGTAGAGGGACCAGTGGACGGTTTCTTTAGTGGGAAACGTCGAAAACGTTGCAGGCATCACTCCATAGTTTTGGGTGTAGTAAGCGCCTTGGCCCGATAGATTCTTCCTAAACGCCAAACTGTTGCTACTTGGGAAGTAGGAGAGCCAGTACGACCCAGGTTGGAGGGTAACCTGAGAGACGACGGGAGAAGAATTCCAGCCCACAACCGGAGTAATCTCGGCCGTTTCGGCAAGCTTTTTACCCGGACCGCCGCCCGGGCCTGTCGAGTCGTAGAGGCCAAGCCGCAGTTTGCCCGCAGCATTTGTAACGTAGAACGACATGCTTTGTAGCACGGAAGTAACTGGCAGCGTGGCTTGCTGAGCGACTAAGAGATTGCCGTTGCCGTTGTCGGCGGTAGACAAGACGGTTGTCTCGCCGACATTTATCATGCCAGGCGGAGGTGTTGAAGTCGCCGTAGGTGTTGGAGTGGTATTAGAAAGGGTTGCGTAGAGGGACCAGTGGACGGTTTCTTTAGTGGGAAACGTCGAAAACGTTGCAGGCATCACTCCATACTTTTGGGTGTAGTAAGCGCCTTGGCCCGATAGATTCTTCCCAAACGCCAAACTGTTGCTACTTGGGAAGTAGGAGAGCCAGTACGACCCAGGTTGGAGGGTAACCTGAGAGACGACGGGAGAAGAATTCCAGCCCACAACCGGAGTAATCTCGGCCGTTTCGGCAAGCTTTTTACCCGGACCGCCGCCCGGGCCTGTCGAGTCGTAGAGGCCAAGCCGCAGTTTGCCCGCAGCATTTGTAACGTAGAACGACATGCTTTGTAGCACGGAAGTAACTGGCAGCGTGGCTTGCTGAGCGACTAAGAGATTGCCGTTGCCGTTGTCGGCAGTAGACAAGACGGTTGTCTCGCCGATATTTATCATGCCAGAGGTAGCTGTTGGAGTCGGCGTAGGTGGTGGAGCGGGTTCGGACGGCGAAGCGGGTTCCGGACGGTGCCTGCGGTATCCAGTACCAGCGTCCAGTCTTTTTGTCCGACGCTGTTGTTTCCCGGTGGCGTGAACGCGCGTGTCCCTGAATTCACAAGACCGCTGCCGATGCTGGTGTAGGTCCCACTCGTGGGATCGAACCATCGGGCCCGGCTCGGACCACCCATCGCGCCCATGTCCACGGTAATCGATCCGCTGTGCGCCGGCGGGATATAGGCGACGAGAAAGGTCCCCTGCGGCGTTGCCGACGCAGCCACGTAGTCGCTCGCATACTCATTTCTGCCGAGCCGCCCGCGGTGATCAGCGTGCGCATCCCCCCCAGGCCGGACGGGACGAGCGAATACCATGGAATGGAGACAATGAACGCATTGAGCCGGGCCATATCGCGTGAACCCTGCGTATCGAGGTGATTGCGCCAATCGGGTGCACGGAACGGCCAGACGTACCCGTTACCCGAGATATAGCCCCCAATCGTCGAGAGCCAGCCCCACCACTGGAAACGGCGCACTGGTTGCGTGGCGCTTCCATTGACGCCATTACCATCGGGACCCTCTTGATCGTACGGCTCCTCCAGCAGGAACGCCGGTTCAACCGGGCTATGTCCATACGCGCGGCGACCATGGGTGTTCACATCGCCGGTCCAGGAGTACACGCCGTTGAGGGTCATGCTGCTCCCGAAGGTCGCCTGATCGGTGGCGATCATCTCCGAGCTCCACTCCGCGCTGAAGAGCGTCGATTGCTGGCCCGCTACGCTCTTGAGTCCCGCGAACAGCCCGTCCTCAGCGCTCTGCTGAGCGCTGTTGAAAGAACCCATATCGCCGCCCATCATCCAGACCAGATTCTTCTGATTCGCGTACCGCGCAGCGATCCAGGCGCCATACGAACGCATTCTGGCAGAGCCGTTCGCGACCATCTCCTGCATCCAACCCTGGTCACCACCCTGGTAGCCAACATAAGCGGGGAACATGAAGACGAGAACGCCCTTCGACTCGCAATAGGCGAGCAGTCCGTCCACGAAGCTCCAATATGCTTCGTTGGGCGTGGTAAAGTCGGGCGCATCCGCGTTGATGTTTCCGACAGAGCGTCCCGTCCCAGGCCGTTCCGTCGAGCCGCTTCAGGAAGGGCGCGTCGCCATTTCCATTGAGTGGCGGACGATTTCCGCGAGGATCGTGGTTGAGGACGTGGAACTCGATGGCCGTGTAGCCCCGGGCAACCGTGTCGTCGATAAAGGTCTTGTAATCGATCACCGGCAGGGAGACGACAAACCACGCGGTACGGCCGAGGATCGGGAATGGCGTGCCGGCCTGGTCGACCAAATAGCGTTTATCCGCACTGTACTTGACCGGAAACGCTGGTGCGGCCTGGGCGCCAGCCGCGCACAGCAGTAGCAGGAGACCAACGAGCCAGGTTCCCGGGCGCGAGGGCAACCGCGTGCAGTTCGCCCTCGGGCCCGCGCAACAGATCAGTTCAACGTGTTCGTGCTGAGTCGTCATGAAATTCACCTATATTCCGTCGGTCCGGTTTTCGTGTAAGTACTATGCCTGGGGTAGGTTTGCCCAACGATCTCGGGCCCTACCTGATCGTCGTGAACAACCTATTACACGCAGCACAATCAAGGCCAACGTTGTGCCGATTCCGAAATAAGAGGGAGGATGATTGGTAAGTTATTTAGGGAAAACATGATGCAAGTGAGATATTTTGAATCTTTGTTTACCAATTTTGCCGGACGTTCAATAGCAAAGCCCAATTCTGTAAGGAATACAGACATAGCATCCCGCTCAAATCTGTTTTTCTCGGACGGGGTATTTCGGAAACCGTTGCTAGACAAGAACATTTAGAGCGAGAATTGATTGGATTGCACTTGTAAACCTTTCCGACACAAAGTGCGTTCTTGCTCGTTCCATTTCACGCGCGCGCTCGTTTGCGGCTGTTTCGGAAAGAGAAGTCTCGTGAAATTTTCGAGAAGTTAAGGCCGGCAACCATATTTACGAGTGGGAGAGCAGGCTGTAGTCCCTATGATGCGCGTTATGAGATTGCCGCGCCAATGTTCTGACTCGGTGTTATGGCTGCCCCGCTTTTTGGTGCTTCCACTCTGTTGCCGCATCGAACTCGGGCTTCTATACCTCGTCTGCTGCTCTTCCGCGGATAAGCCTTACGTTCGCCGTTGAGCCTGCGCTGCCAGTATTTCCAATTGCCTCGGCTTCGGCTATCACTCTGACGGAATCCTCGTAATGCCTACTCCAGTCATGAACGGACTTCATCTAAAGCCAAGCCGATGGGGGTCGTCCTGATCGTGTGGTAATTGCTAAGTCCTTCAAGTAAGCGTTCGCATGCCGGGATGCGGAAGCTGAATCCGGGCAAGATTTGACGAAGCCGATTGATGCCCACCCGAGTGTCGAGTGTTCTCGGGACAAGGCGGCCTCCAGCAGCTGGAACTGCTTACGTTGTTCGCGAAGCATCGTGGATTTCGACCGCCAAGGCCCGAATGAGCCGCAGGCAACTCTCCTCATTAGGAAAGATTCGGATACATGGGTGCGGCGTTTGAGCTCCTGGTTGATCCGCTCGAGCATATTGGTACTGTTTAAGATGTTTGTGGTCGGTAGAAGGTCAGGGTTTCTTCGATGTTTTCTTCAACCCACGCACAGAGCTTTGGATATTTCTCCTGCCAGCGCAGCAACCAGGCGGCTAGATCTCTGCGGGCTTCTCCGGCGTCGCGCCGGCCGTAAAGCCATCGTAATTCAGTGAGACAATCGTCGCCGCCTTTGCGCGGTAGATAGTCGAGTGCGTTACGCAGGAAATGGACGTAGCAGCGCTGCCAGTAGGCTTCCGGGAGCACTTCCGTAATCGCCCGTTTGAGCTCAGGATGGTCGTCGCTGCCCACGAAAATTACGCCCTGCAGACCACGTTTCTTGAGGCCGAGCAGAAAGTCCTTCCAGCTCGTGGAACTCTCCCGGTTGGCCACTTCCACTCCGAGCACCTGGCGCCGACCCTCCCAATCAACGCCAATGGCGACAAGGACCGCTCGGGAACCGATCACGAGCGTTCTCCCGCACTTTCTCATCACGGGCGTCCAGAATCAGGTGAGGATATTCGCAGTCCAGCTCCCGGCAGGCAAAGCACCCGAGTTCCTCGTCGAGCTTCTTGTTGAATCCACTTATTGCGCTTGCGCTAAAACTGTGCCCACAAAGCTCCTCGCTGATCGCTTTGACCTTTCGAGTCGATACTCCTTGGACGTACCATCTCGGTTAACGCCGCCACGAGCGCTTTCTCGCTGCGCTCATAGCGCTCGAAAATCTCGGTCGAAAAACCGCCCGGTGCGGTCCTGGGGAACTCTCAACTCAAGCTTGCCCACCCGGGTGATCAAACTGCGCGGATAGTAGCCGCTTCGATAGCTCATACGCCCCTCGACTCGCTCGCCCTTCTCTGCGCCGATGGCAGCGGTCATCTCCCCTTCCAGGAACTCCTGGATCACGCTACGCACAAGGGGACGCAAAAAATCGACGTCCTCGGCCATCATCGCTTTGATTTCCTTTGTTCCTTTGATAACTCTTTCTTGGGTCATGGTTCGATACTTAGTTGGTTGTTTTTCTTGGCTCTCAACTGCTTACCATGACCTTCCTTTTTGCTGAACCTTCTGCACACTACCCGGCGGATGGCTCCTTCTGCACGTAGCCGATCGATGATCTCGGCGTAGATAGCGCCTTCAATCGGAGTCTGGAAGCACTCTTCAAGGACCGTCGGAAATTCGCGCTTGATGAACATGCCATATTGGTTGCGTGCCCGTTGATACCAGCTCATTTGCCAGGTGCTGAGCCCGGGCTTGTCCGAGAAATACCGAAGCGTCCCTTCAGTGAGCGGCCGCCCCTCTGCGTCACAATAAGCCGGGTCGTCCTGCCAGGGGAAGAAGACCACTCTCCAGTCATCAGGCTGCTTTTGCTGCTCCGGCCTTTCGAGAGCGTTCTTAACAATACCCCAGAGGTGCCCGCCGCTACCGCCACGCCATGTTGTCTCGACGACTTCGTGCCGTCCTTCGCGTCGGATGGCATCAGTGAGGATTTCCTCAGAGCGGCGCCGGTCTTCGCGTTGAAGGAATCCCCACTCTGATATCCAGAGAAACGAGTTGGCGCCGCCGCGGCCGTGTGTCCCGGCAAAAAGCGTTGAGGTCTGCGCAGCCTCGTATTCGTGAAAGCGGACGCCAAATTCACCGGCATTGGCGCGGTCCACAAGGAAGCGCGCCTTGAGCTCGGGGTGGAGCGAGTCGTAAGCCAGGGCAACGATGTCGCGAAGCTTCTGCCGGGCATTTCTCTTGCGTTCGGTCGATGAGCGAGAGCTGCTTGCCGGTCGTCCAGCAACGGCATTTGACGTATCCGATCATCCACGGGAACGGCTTTCGAACTCAAGAATGCTCAGCTCAATTCAGGAGTTGAGCGTCGAGATTCACCGGGTTGATGACGGCAGAGCTTACGAGGTCGTCGCGACGCTTGATGACATGACGATGAGAAGGTTATCCGGAATTATCACTTCGATACGTCTTTGGCTTCCAATTCCAGAATCGAGGTGCCGGTCAAGATCAGCGTTCTTCGGCAGCCGGCAAGCAGCGCGGTTGACGGGGCTGCGAGTGCCGACGAGGTACAGGGCACCGCTTTCGTACCCTCCAAGCGGACTCCTCCATGAGGAGGTGCAGCGGACAAGCCTTGCTTCTTGTTGTGGCATCGATGGGGTTGGGCCTGCTGGAAATTCAATCTCTCCTCGTGGCCTGCCGCTTCGCACGCCGCCCGCGAGCTCCTCGGGAGCGGAGAAGTATATTTCGTTGGACGAAGCGGTGGAGCTTTGGAGTAATGGGATGGCGATTTTTCTCGATGCGCGGGAACCCGCAAGACTACGCCGCGGGCCACATTGGCAATGCCTTCAACTTGCCCGGTCTTCGCTTCGAAGCGCATTTCGGCAAAGTTGCCCCCTTCTTGAGCCCAACCTCACGGATCGTTGTCTACTGCGATGGCACGCAGTGCGACCTCAGTCACCGTGTGAGCGAGAGATCCAGTCCAACGTGCAGATCTTGACCAACGGCTGGTCCCTTTGGCGTCAAGCAGGCGGCCCCCAGCGACTCGGCGATCCCCAAAATGAAGCCGGCATAGATCGCCCCGATCACGCTGCCCAATCCCCCCAGGATCACCACCGTGAAGGCTTTGATGAACGGGACGAAGCCCATGGTAGGGAAGACCTGGAAGATGGGGGCGATGAGGGCGCCGGCTGCGGCCGCCAAGGCCGACCCAACGGCGAAGTGGTGTACACCCGGTCGATGCTGACTCCCCATCAGGGAGGCCGCGTCCTTGTCCTGGGCGACGGCCCGCATGGCTTTGCCGATCCTGGTCTTCTCGATGACCAGGTGCAGGGCGATGATCAGGACGGCCCCGACGACGAGGACGAGGAGCCTCTGGCAGTCAGGGAGACCCATCCAGGGTGAATCACCTGCTCGCCCATGTCGGTCCGGACAACCTTGGGCTCGGAGCCCAAGAAGATCATGACCACGGCCAGGTTCTGCATCAGGATGGCCAGGGCGATGGAGACCAGCATGGTATTCAAAGAGGCTGCTTGCGCAGCGGCCGGAAGGCCAGCTTCTCGATGAATATGCCGAGTACCGCGACGGCGCCCACAGCCAGGACCAGGGCTGCCCAGTAGTTTAGCCCCCCGGCCCCGAACAAGTAATAAAGGGCAAAGCCCCCAGCATGTAAACTTCCCCGTGCGCAAGATCCATGGCGTACCAGAATGCCGAAAATCAGGGTCAACCCCAGGGCAATGAGCACGTAGGAGCCGCCGATGATCAGGCCGTTGAGAATATGCGTTTCCAATCGGTTCTCCTTCCCGAACAAACGGAGGTAGGAGGAGTGAAGGGTAAGGGATGAGGGGAGACGACAAACCGTAACCGTCTATGTTCTTCCTTGCCGTTTCCCTTACCTTTCCCCCTTTCTACCTTTACACCTTCTTCCCTCTTCCCCTCCTACTTCCCAGGGATGATCGTGAAAGTCCCACCCTTGAAGTTCCCGAAGTTCATCTTCAGGAAGGATTCGCCTCTTTCGTCGAAATAGTAATCCCCCATGTACCCCTTGTACTTGGTCTTCGCCGGGCATCCCGGATGGCCTTTGGATCCGTGACCGTGCCGGCTCTTTCAGGGCTTCCGCCACCACCATGGCCACGTCGTAACCGGATTTCGCGTTGGACATGGATTTCAGGCGGAACTCCGCCTCGTAGCGTTCATCCAACTCCAGGATCGCCGTACGGCGGCGTCACTAACCAGAACCAGAGCCCCTCCAGGGCCTTAGGGCCCGCCAGGCGGAGGCATTCCGTCGGGTCGATCCCGCCGGAGGTCAGCAGGGCCACGTTCGCCGCCACTTCCCGGGCCTGTTCGAAGATCATCGCCGCCGGCTCAGTGGAGGCCGTGACGAAGATGGCGCTGGGCTTGGCGTTGGCGAGTTTCCGTCAGCACGGGATAGAAGTCCGGACTGACCCTGGTCGAAGTATTGCGGCGGTAGCCACCACCTCAACGCCGAGCTTCTTCCACTCCGGGGGGAACAGGCTGGTGTCGCCCGGCCCCAGTCGTCGTTGATGGCCAGCATGGCGATCCGTTTGTGCCCCAGGTCGGCAAAAAATTTGGCCGCGGCGGCGACGTTATTCGCGGTGGTCACCCTTCCCCGGAAGAAATATTCAGCCAGCTGGTCAGCTTGGGAGAGGAGGAAAGAGGAGAAATGATCGGGATGCCCTCCGCTCGCAGACCTCGGCGGAGGCGAAGGTGGAAGAGCTGGTGAAATCGCCCATGATCAGGGGGACCCGGTCGCGGGAGATCAGCTTGTTGGCCGCGGCCATGGATTCCTTGGGCACTCCCTTGCTGTCCTCGATGACCAGCTCGATGTGCTCGCCGATCCGGGCCTCTACGCCGTTCAATTCCTCTTCCGGGACATTGGCCCGCAGGAGCATCTTCTTGGCTGAAGGGGGCAGTGTTTCTGGCCTTCTTCTCTCCTCCGTCAGGGCTTGACCAGCACTTTCAACGCCTGTTCGGGGTCTTCCAGGCTCTGGATCCCCTTCTCGATTTCTCCTAGCGGAATGACCCGGGAGACGAGGGTCGCCACGTCCACGAGCCTTTTTTTCCAGCAGCGCAATGGCCGCCGCGAAATCGTCCACGAAGTAGCCCATGGAGGCGATAACCGTGATCCCCCTTTGCAGCCACCGGAGCTGGTTCACCGGGAAGGGCTTCGCCGAAGCGCCGATCATGACCACGCGCCCGCCGGACTTGACCAGCTCCAGGCTGCAGTTCACGGTCTCCTCGTTCCCCACGCAGTCGAATACCACGCTCGGGCCGTTCTTTTCCCTGTCGCGGATGCGCCGGACCAGGTCCCCCGAGGGCTCGAGGACGTGCTCGGCCCCGAGTTCCCCCTGCTTTCTTGCGGCGGCCCGGGGATTTCTCCACGACGGTAACCGGCCTTGCCCCGGAGAGCCGCGCCAGCTGGAGGACGAGGAGCCCGATGGGCCCCGCCCCGAAGATGACGGCGGACTCGCCGGCCCTCGCGGGGTAGCATGGACCCCGCGGGAGCAGACGGCGAGGGGCTCTAGCTGGGCCCCCTCCTGGAGGGAAATGGCGTCCGGGAGAGGAATGGCCTGGTAGTCATACAACTTCACGTATTCCGCAAAGCCTCCCGGCAGCTTAAGCCCCGGCGTGTTTTTCCAGATGGTGGACGCACAGGGCCAGCTCCCCCGGTGGCACCATTCGCATTCCCCACAGATGCCGGCGGGACGCGCGACCACGCGCTGGCCCGGGCGGAGCCCGCTCACGGCGCTTCCGACCGCCGCGACGGTCCCGGTGAATTCATGGCCGAGGATCGTCCCGACCGGAAAGATCAGGTTTTTATAGGCGTGAACGTCGGACCCGCAGATCCCGGCATACTCCACTTTGACCAGGACCTCCCCGGGGCCGGGTTCCGGTTTCGGGACCTCCCGAATCGTGATCTGCCTTTGTCCGGTGAGTACGGCTGCTTTCATGGGCACCTCGCTCTATTGTCTAAAATTTCCCTTGTGAATAAAATGCGTTGGCATTATCTGTTATTCTTCCCGCGATTCCCCGATAGCCCCGGTACAGTTCAGCGTAGTCTTGAATCCCTTCCGAAAGGCTGAATTGGGGCTCATAGCCAGGTTTTCCCGCGCCCGCTCGATGGACAGCATCCCCCGCGAATCCTGGATCTTGGCTTCGAATTCGGTGAGCCCCGGAGCCACTTGAATGCTGACCTTCGGGAACATTCCGCCGATCATTGACCCCAGGCGAACGACGTCTACGAGAGGCCCGCCGTGCGCGATGTTGAAGACCCGGCTTTTCAGACGGCTCTCATCCACCTCGAGAGCCAGATGCACGGCGCCGGCCACATCCTTGACGTAAACAAAATCCCGGGAGGCGCCGCCCCCCTCCTCGACCCGGGTCCCTTTCCCGTCAACCGCATTCTCCAGGATCGTTTTGATGTACATGGGATATTTCATCCCGAAGCCGTAAACGCCGGAGCAGCGCACGGCGATGTAGGGCACCCCGAACTCCGCCCAGTAATGCATACCGAAGGATTCAGCCGACAGCTTCGCGCAGCTGTAAGAGGAAAGGGCCGGCCCCCGGTTGATGGCCAGCACCGGGTGTTCTTCGTCCATAGGCTCGTATTTCTTGGGCGCGTACACGGCGATCGAACTGATCAAGATGATCCGCCGCAAGCCCAGGGTTCTGGCTGTTTCCAGGGCGTTCAGGGACCCGCGAATATTCACCTCCATCGAACGGACCGGGGAGTCCCGAAGGACCTCCACATCGGTGAGCGCCGCGGTGTGGACAATGCCATTCACCCTGGTTTCCTTGGCTGCCCGAATCAGGGTGGAAAAATCGGTGATGTCCCCACGGACAAAGGAGATTTGGGACCCGAGCTTGCTTAAGACCCACTCCGCTTCGCTGCCCGGCGATGGTTTTTGAAAATCGTAGTTGACCACTCGGTACCCGGCCCGGGCCAGCCTTTCGGTGATGTAGGTTCCGATAAACCCGCTTCCTCCGGTAATCAGGATACATTCCGGCAAATCAGTTGCTCCTTTTGGCGTGAGCTTTCTTCATGTCCGACCCGGGATAATTAACCATTCGTCCGGCCTCGGGGAACTCTGCCCGGAAAACGCCTGTCGGCACAACACCTTCCTGGAGCCGGGGTCAAATGCCGTTGTTCTTTCCCGGCCAGCCGCAAGGCCGTGCCGGCTTGTTCCCGCCCTTGAACGTCATCCCGACTCACAAAATATTCTCTTTAGCGGTACCGTGTCTGCACGAATTTTGTCAATGATTTTGCCGGTCGTACGATATCCAAAAGTCTTTCCGATTTGGTAACTCCCGCCGCGTGAGGGACAGCCCCTTCGAAACGAGAGGCGTGACAGGGTTCGATCGTCGTGCTAATCTACACGCGCCGGATAAGAGAACAAAGGAAAGAGCCTGCTGGCGGGAGGCAAGCCGTTATGGGGTCTCCATCTTCCAGAATTCTGATTACCGGAGGGGCCGGATTTATCGCTTCCCATGCGGCCCGGGCCCTGGCGGAACGGGGGTCCTTGGTTCTGCTTCTGGATGTGCGCAAACCGGATGCGGAAATTCAATGGCTGCTGCGGCCCGTCAGGGACCGGGTGGAATTCATCCGGGGAGATGTTACCGATCTTTCCTTCTTGATCCGCCTGTTCCAGAAAGAAAAGAGCGCAGACGTGATCCACACGGCCACCGTGAACGACCTCGAGATCCTGGTCGATCAGCCGTTCGTCGCCCAAAAAATCATGGTGGAGGGCCACATGAACCTTCTGGAAGCGGCCCGGCTCGCCGGAACGGGGCGTGTTGGTCTTCACCAGCTCAATCGCGGTCTATGCACCGGTTCAATACGAGCCTATCGACGAGCAACACCCCGTACACTTGCCGGACGAGCCGCCTACGCTCGCCTCCTACAGCAGCTTCAAGCTGGCGGCGGAATCGATCAGCCTCTTTTATTGGGCATACCACAAGGTCGACGTGATCGCCCTCCGGCTTTCGGCCGTTTACGGGCTGGGAATGCGCTACCCGATGTATGTGAAACCAATGGTGGAAAATTCGGTGAGGGGGCTGAAGACCACTTTTCCCACCGGCGGGGACATGCGGCGCGACTATACTTATGTCCGGGACGTTGTCTCGGGACTTATCCTGGCCCTGGATGCATCCCCAGGGCTGTCCAACCGGATCTTCAACATCAGTTCCGGAGATCCCCTTCCGGTCTATGGAGGGTTGAATAAGCATGGACGCCATACCCATCGGTATCTTTTTTGTCGCAACGACCCTTCTCGTGGTGATTGCCATTGAGTTGGGTTTTCGGCTGGGGCGTAGCGCCCACCGGAGCTCGGAGGAAGAGAAGGAATCGCCGGTCTCGGCTATTGCAGGCACCATCCTGGGCTTGCTGGCGTTCATCTTGGCGTTCACATTTGGGATCGTGTCCAACCGGTATGACGCCCGGAAAGAGCTTGTCCGCGACGAAGCCAACGCCATTCGCACGGCCTATTCGCGGTCCGAATTCCTGCCGGAGCCGGACCGCGCCGAAGCGACCGCGCTGCTCAGGGAGTACGTGGACGCCCGCCTGGCCGTGGCCCAGCCGGGCGCCATCGATAAGGTGCCGGCTCTGCTGATAGAGGCGGACCGGGTGCAGCGCCGACTGTGGGACATGGCGGTCGTGAATGCTCGCAAGGATATGAACTCGGATGTGGCTGCCCTGTACATTGAGGCGCTGAATGAGATCACCAATCTTCACTGGTTGCGGGTGGCCGTCGGGGTGCAGGCGCGGATTCCCAATACCATCTGGCTGGTGCTACTACGCCCTTGTCGCCCTCGGCATGGTAGCCGTCGGATACCAGACCGGCATTTCGGGCTCCAGGAGAACATGGGCCATGCTGCATCCTGGCTCTGTCATTCTCCCTGGTGATCGCGCTGATCGCCGAGCTTGATCGCCCCCAGAGCGGCCTGATCACGGTGACGCAGCAGCCGTTGGAGGATCTCCGAGTCTGGATGGCCGCAGGCGCCGGAACCCGATAAGGCTGCGGGGGAAGCCCCAGGTGTCCAGATCCCGCCTGGATCGTTCGGCTGAAACCGAAGCATAAACGCAGCGCTCACAGGCGGGAAATCCCAGACTGGGTGCTGACTACAGAATCCGGAGGTATGGTGTGGCAAAATTGCTGCTGAAGTCGCGCTATCTGATCCTGGTACCCATTCTGGGCCTGGCGCTTGCGGCTGCGAGCTTCTTCGTTTTTGGCGGCATCGGTTTGATCAAGCTGCTGTACGAATCGCTCCTGGCCGTGCTCAACGTTGCCCATGGAGCTGACAAAATGGACCAGGGAAAGTTCATCTATGAGGTCGTGGAATATGTGCACACCTTCCTGATCGGCACTGTGCTCTACATCACGGCGGTGGGTTTCTATCAGCTCTTCATCCAAGAGATCAGTTTCCCGGCCTGGTTGAAGATCGAAAGCACGGAGGAATTGGAAACCAATCTGATCGGCGTGACCGTCGTGGTTTTGGCGGTCAATTTCATGGGCGCGATCTTTGTGGGCCGCAACGATAATCTGCTCCAATACGGCGCAGGTATCGCTCTGCCGATTGCGGCCTTGGGTCTGTTTGTCGGGCTGCGAGCCTGGGCAACGAACTCGACAAAAGGACGCGCCAGCAGAGAGGCCCGACATGCGGCTGTAACAGCACGGCACGGCGCAACGGCTTCGGAGGCGGCAGATCAGGCACCGGCGCGGACCTGAAGAATCCTGACAGACCTATGATCCCGCTACGGAGCGACCATTGACACAAGGAGAGCATAAGACAGTGCCTGAGCGCATCGGTATCGTGACCGGGGGCGGCGACTGCCCCGGCCTCAACGCAGTGATCCGCGCGGTGGTCAAAGCGGCCGCCCATCGCGGCTGGGAGTCGATCGGTTTCTCTGGGCGGCTACGAGGGCATGCTCGCCCCGTTGAGCTATCGCCCGCTGGATTACACTCAGATGGGCGGCCTGCTCTTTCGCGGCGGCACGATCCTGGGCACGAGCAACAAGGGCCGCTTCGCCGCCAAGACGGGCCACGGCGAGGTGCGCCGCGTGCCGGAGGAGATCCTGGGGGAAGCGAAGCGCAACTTCGACGCGCTTGGCCTGCGCGCCCTGGTCTGCATCGGCGGCGACGGCTCGCTGACCATCGCCCAGCAGCTCTTCGAGACCGGCGTGCCCGTGGTCGGCGTGCCCAAGACGATCGACAACGACCTGGACGCCACCGCTGATGACGTTCGGCTTCGAGACGGCGGTGACGTGCGCGGTCGACGCGCTCGACCGGCTGCACAGCACCGCCGAGAGCCACAACCGCGTGATGGTGCTGGAGGTCATGGGCCGCTATGCGGGCTGGATCGCCGGCTCGGCGGGCCTGGCCGGCGGCGCCGACGTGATCCTGATCCCGGAGATCGCGTTCAACTACGACTCGATTGTGGCGAAGATCCGGGAGCGTGAGGCGCAGGGCAAGCACTTCACCATCGTGATCGTCGCCGAGGGCGCGCGCCTGGCCGGCGGCGAGTTCGTCACCGCGGGCGAGGCCGGCGGCAATCGTGAGGCGCGGCTGGGCGGGATCGGTCAGATTGGTGGCGAGCGAGCTTGAGGCGCGCACCGGCAAGGAGTGTCGCGCGGTGGTGCTGGGCCATTTGCAGCACGGCGGCGCGCCCACCGCGTGGGACCGCCACCTGTGCACGCGTTTCGGCGTCAGCGCGGTCGAGCTGATCGCGGCAGAACAGTACGGTTACATGGTCGCGCTGAAGGGAACGGGCATCGAGCCGGTCCTGCTCACGGACGCCATCGACAAGATTCGCACGGTGCCGCCGGACGGCGAGCTGGTGCGGGTGTGCCGCGCGATCGGGATCAGTTTCGGCAACGAGTAGCCGCGTGGGAGCGCATCGGGCGGTTGCGAGGTCGCTGTCCCGATGCGCTCCTGCTGGAACTGTCAACTGAACAGAACAAGGCCGTTATCCGCCGCCAGCTTGGAGCGTTCGGACCATGAGGAATCTCAAGCCGTGAGCAGCATTGCTGATGAGCTTTACACTGCTGATTTACGTCGTCCACGATCCTGAGTTCCCCTGGACTTCCTCCAGGCCCGAAGGTGTTCAATTACTGATTCGTGCGTGGGTTCCTCACAGCCTTCCCGATGCCCGCATCACTGTCGAGGACGAGATCGCTGAAGGGGATAAAGTGTTACGCGCTTCACGATCCGCGGCACAGATGCATCGACCGGGAAGCCGAGCATATTGCAGGTCTTGTGCCTGAGCCGCTTTGTCGGCGGCAGGATCGCGGAAGAATGGCAGCTCGGAGTTCCCCGTCGAGGCGCAGCCGTAACGCCACTGGGCCGACCGTGACCCGCCGGGATGAGCCGCGACCAATCCCGCGGGTTGACGAATTACCCTCGTCAGGAGCCTACTCTACCCACAACGGCACGATCTTGAACTGATCCACATCGACCAACCCCTGATCCGTCAGCTTCAGATGCGGGATCACCTCCAGCGCCAGGAAGCTGAGGGCCATGAACGGGTCGTGCATGCTCGAGCCGAGCGTGCGCGCGGCGCCGATCACCTCGTCCAGGACGCGGCGCACCTCGGCGATCGGCTTGTTGGACATGAGCCCGGCCACGGGCAGCGGCAGGCGCGCCAGGATGCGCACGCCGTCGGCGACGGCCAGCCCGCCGCCCATGTCGGCGATGGCGCCGGCCGCGGTGCTGAGCGAGATGTTGTCGGTGCCCGCCACGATCAGGTTGTGGTGATCGTGCGCGATGGTTGAGGCAATCGCGCCGCGCCGCAGTCCGAGCCCTTGCACGAAGCCTTTGCCGACGCGCCCCGAGGCCATGTGCCGCTCGATCACCGCCATCTTGATGATGTCGCGCTCGATGTCCGGGATGGCAAAGCCGGACGCCGTGGGAATCTCCAGAATGCGATCCTCGGTGACGAGGTCATCGGGTGTCGCGCCGATGACGTGGGCACGCCGGCCCTCGGCGGGGATGGTGAAGTCCACGGTGTGCCAATTCACGTTGATCGAGCCGCGCAGATAGGATGGCCGCTCCGGCAGCTCGAACGGCAGCATCTTCCCGTTTTCCGCCACCACCTGCCCGTTGCGGATCACCAGCCGGACGGCGAACTCCTGCGGATCGTCGAAGACGATGAGGTCGGCGCGGTTGCCGGGCCGGATGCCGCCGCGATCGTAAAGACGGTACCACTCGGCCGGATTGAGGGTTGCCATGCGGATGGCGGTCACCACATCGATGCCCGCTCGAATGGCGCTGCGCACCAGGTGATCGACGCTGCCTTCGTCCATCAGATCGGCCGGGTGGCGGTCATCGGTGCAGAAGCAGATGCGCCGCGCATTGTCGGGGGTGATCATCGGCAGCAGCTTGCCCAGGTTGTGCGCGTTGGTCGCTTCGCGGATCAGGATGTACATGCCCAGGCGCAGCTTCTCCAGCGCTTCTTCAGTGGTCGTGCACTCGTGATCCGAGCCGATGCCGGCGGTCAGGTAGGCGTTGAGATCCTTGCCGCTGAGGCCGGGCGCATGTCCATCCAGCACACGGGTCTTGAACGCCTCGAGTTTCTCCAACACCAACGGATCTTCGCGGACGACGCCGTGATAGTTCATCATCTCCGCCAGACCCAGGACCCAGCGATCATTCTGGAGCGAGGTGATGTCTTTCGCCTCGAGATAGGCGCCGGCGGTCGCCATGTGGGTGGCGGGCACGCACGACGGCACCATCACGTACATGCTCAACTGACCGTACTTGGCCTGATCGAACATGTAGCGGATGCCGTCGAGGCCGAGTACGTTGGTGATCTCGTGCGGATCGGCGATGACCGATGTGACACCACGCGGCACCACGGTCGCGGCGAATTGCCGCACGCCGACCATTGCACTCTCGATATGCACATGCGCGTCGATCAGCCCTGGCGCCAGATAGCTGCCCTTCAGATCGATCTCGCGCTGCGCGCTGTAGCCCGGCCCGATGCCGACGATCCGGCCGTTGTAGATGGCCACGTCGGCCGGGTAGATCTCTCCGGAGTAGACGTTCACCAGGCGAGCATTGTGCAATACCAGATCGGCGGGCACATCGCCGCGAGCGGCGCGAATCATGTCGTTGAGTTCCATAGCTCCTCCCGGAGATTGGAGGTTGGAAGTTAGGGGTTGGATGCTTCCAGAGCTAAACCTCTAATTTCCAGATTGGATTTCGGACAACGCGCATTTGACTCAGACGTAACCGAGTTGTCGCACATACCTTGAGAACCGAAACAAGGCCCCGATTTAGAGTGATTCGCGCGCCTTTCGGCGCGCCCTGTTACGCGATTCGACAGAATCCCACCCGTCCGCTGCTCACGCTTTGTTGGCTTGCCCCTCTGCACAGAGGCTATTCCTCTATTTTTCGATTTTCTCCTGCAAAGAGGCTTGTTTCTTGGAGCATACTCTTTAGACCACTTTACAAAGATTGCCCTTCGCTTTCCGATAAGGAAAACTCCTCCTTTGAATATCTGGCAGGATAGCGTAATTGCGATAACTTATTGAATGTGAGTGCGTGCAAAGGATTAACATTTCCTAAATGAGCAAATCGATTATATCTACGTAACTATTCAGCCGGTCTGACGCGACCGGCGTCGTCGTGGAACGTATAATAGGCAGAGACTGCGATCGTGGCTATCATGACATCAGTACGCCTGCCCACCTCGGACGGAGTCCGGATCGTGTACCGCCAGGGCGAAGACGCCGTCGTTGCCGTTGTTGCCGAACTGGCTGAGGCAATCCGTGCGCTGGAAGCGCGTGTCCAGGTCTTGGAAGACCAATTGGCCAAGCACAGCGGCAACAGTAGCAAACCGCCCTCCAGTGACGGTCTGAAGAAGCCGCAGCCCCGCAGCCTGCGGTCGTCTAGCGGCAACAAGGCGGGCGCCCAGGCGGGACACCCTGGACACACGCTACAAGCCGTGGCGCAGCCAGAGCATGTGCAACACTACGGTGTGGCGGTCTGCGCGCAGTGCCAGGCCTCGCTGACCGCGATTGCCAGTGCGGGCTACGAGCGGCGGCAGGTCTTCGACCTTCCTCCGGTGCGGATGGAGGTCACCGAGCATCAAGCCGAGATCAAACGCTGCCCTGCCTGTGGCGCCTGGAACACCGGCGCCTTTCCTGGCGATGTCACCCAGCCGGTGCAGTACGGCCCGACGTTGAGGGCCCAGTTGATCTACTTCAACCAGTACCACCACCTTCCAGTCGACCGGACGTGTGAGATCATCGCCGACCTGTATGATCACGCTGTGGCCGATGGCACGGTAGTGACGGCCACGGCACACGTGGCGGCACAGGTGACGCCGGTCACAACGGCGATCCAAGCGCACCTGGTGCACACGTCGCAACCGGTGCATTTGGATGAAACGGGCATGCGGGTGGCCACGAAGCTACACTGGGTGCATGTGGCCAGGCACCGCGACGCTGACCTACCTGATGCTACACTCCCGGCGTGGCACCCAGGCGCACGCTGCCATCGGCATCCTGTCCAAACGCACCGGGCGGGTCGTGCACGATGATTACCGTTCCTATTGGCAGGACACGGCCGCGCTGCACGCCACCTGTAATGCGCATCATCTGCGCGAACTGCTGTTCCTGGAAGAACGCTATCAGCAGACCTGGGCCACGGATCTCGCCCCACTGCTGCGGGAGATCAAACAGGCCGTGGCAGTCGCCGTCCAGGTCGGGCAGGTGATGCTGGCGGCGCCGCAGGTGGCTGAGTTTGAACGGCGTTACCAGAAACTCCTCGACCGCGGTTACCAGGCCAACCCGCTGCCCGACCCGCGTCCGATGCCCCGAAAAAACGGGGGCGCCCCAAGCAGTCGCCCGCCCGCAACCTGCTGGATCGCTTGCGGCAGCACCAAGCGGCCGTACTGGCTTTCATGTATGATTTCAAGGTGCCGTTCGACAACAACCAAGCCGAACGCGACTTGCGCATGGTCAAACTCAAACAAAAGATCTCCGGCTGCTTCCGCACGACCGAAGGTGCCACGATCTTCTGCTGCATCCGCAGCTACATCGCAACCGCCCGTAAGCACGGGCACGCAGTGCTGCAGGCGCGGCGCCTGGCCTTGCTTGGTACACCGTTCTGGCCACCAGGCGTGCCGGCTGGCGCAACTGCCTGAATAGTTAACATACTCACTATGTATTGCTGGGTGAGTCGTTTTTTCTCTTTAAATTCGGGGGCAGACCAAGTAGCCAGTAAAGTGGCTTTTGCTAACAATTCGGCTGCGCTGAATAAATTATCTGTAAAGGCAGACCAGTTATGATAGGCAAATGAAAAATTCTGCGGCTTCGATGAATTCTTTTGCAGTTTCAATAGTCTTCTTTGCAAGAGACTTGTTATAGATAAAATCAAAAGCCATTAACCATGTGTCGCTCAGCCGAAGAATTGTGACATGACCACAGTCTGGATCATCACCATCCGTGAGGGTCAGTTCTTCTAGGCCATCTAGCTCATGTGCGTAAACTGGGTCGCCATAGTCCTTTTCTATTCCAGGCTTTAACTTCATTTTCCCAATAGCTTTGACTTCTGAATTAATGCGTATCGCTGGCTTTTTCCCGTCAGGGTAAAAAATAATCTGGGCGGCACGCAAATCAAGAGGACGTGGTAATTCTCCATTCTCTTGTCGTCAAATGACATCTGGAGTCACAAATATATCCATTAAATGCTTTGAGGCATTCCGATATATTTCAGGCCAGTTGTATTCTTGAGTTTGATTTTCAGATGTGTTCATGTTTCAAAGGGGCAAGCCAACTACCAACTCACCAATCTACGGCCTGTACTCCCCAAACACGCCGCGCAGCGTGTTGCAGATCTCGCCCAGCGTCGCGTAGGCGGCCACCGCCTCCACGAAGAGCGGCATCAGCGGGGCAGCCGGCTCCTGCGCCGCGGCCCGCAGCCGGACCAGGACGCCCGCGACGGCGTCGCATCGCGGCCGGCGCGCAGATTGCGTAGCCGCGCGATCTGCGCGGCCTGCACGGCCTCGTCGATCCTGAGCAAATCGCCGGGCGGGGCCGCGCGGCTGGTCTGGAACTTGTTGACCCCCACCACCACCTGCTCGCCGGACTCGATCGCTCGGCACGCCGTGTAGGCCGCGTCCTGGATCTCGTTCTGGATATAGCCGGCCTCGATCGCCTTGCGCCGCGCCGCCCATCGCGTCGATCCGCTCGATGTACTCGCCGGCGCGGCGCTCGATCTCGTCGGTCAGATGCTTCGACGAAGTAGGAGCCGGCCAGCGGATCGATCGTATCGGCCACGCCGGACTCGTAGGCGATGATCTGCTGGGTGCGCAGCGCGACCTCGACGGCTTCTTCGGTGGGCAGGGCCAGCGCCTCGTCCGTGCGAGTTGGTGTGCAGGCTCTGGGTGCCGCCGAGCACCGCGGCCAGCGCCTGGAGCGTCACGCGCACGATGTTGTTCTCCGGCTGCTGCGCGGTCAGCGTCGCGCCGCCGGTCTGGGTGTGGAAGCGCAGCTGCCAGCTCTGGCGGTCTTTGGCGCCGAACCGCTCGCGCATGATCTTCGCCCACAGCCGCCGCGCGGCGCGGAACTTGGCGACCTCTTCGAGGAAGTTGTTGTGGGCGTTGAAGAAGAAGGAGAGCTGCGGCGCGAAGTCGTCGACTGCCAGCCCGGCGTCGATCGCCGCCTTCACGTAGGCGATGGCGTTGGCCAGGGTGAAGCGCGACCTCCTGCACGGCCGTGCTGCCGGCCTCGCGGATGTGGTAGCCGCTGATGCTGATGGTGTTCCAGTTCGGGCACCTCGCGTCGCGCAGTAGCGGAAGATGTCGGTGATCAGCCGCATCGACGGCGCGGGCGGGAAGATGTAGGTGCCGCGCGCGATGTATTCCTTGAGAATGTCGTTCTGGATCGTGCCGCGCAGCTTGCGCGGGCACGCCCTGCTTCTTCGCCACCGCGATGAACATCGCCAGCAGGATCGCGGCCGGCGCGTTGATGGTCATGCTGATGCTGACCTTGTCCAGCGGGATGCCGTCGAACAGCGTCTCCATGTCGGCCAGCGAGGCGATCGCCACGCCGACCTTGCCGACCTCGCCGAGCGCCAGCGGATCGTCGCGAGTCGTAGCCGATCTGCGTCGGCAGGTCGAAGGCGACGCTGAGGCCGGTCTGCCCCTGCTCCAGCAGATACTTGTAGCGCTCGTTGGCTCTCGGCGGCGGTGCCGAAGCCGGCGTACTGGCGCATCGTCCAGAAGCGGCCGCGGTACATCGTCGGCTGCACGCCGCGCGTGAAGGGATACTCGCCGGGGAAACCGAGCTGCTCCACGTAGGCATCTTCGCTCTCCGGGCAGCAGTCTTCGGGCGTGTAGAGCCGCTCCACCGGGATACCGGAGCTCGTCGTGAACTCCGGTTGCCGTTCGGGTGCACGGGCGAGGGTCTTGGCGACGGCTTTGGCTTCCCAGGCAGCCTTCTTCTCTGCCAAACTACTCATTGTCACTCCGGATGGTGGTTGGCACTAGGCCGACACGTTCCAACGTTCAACGTGCTAACGTGTAACCCTGATAACCGTTTTCCCCCAACAACGCCGGATCATACGCCGCCCGCCGGTTCGGGCAGGTTTCGCGCGGGCAGAGCTGGCAACTGGCGAAGGTCTCTTCCGATGGGAAGAGGATGCCGGAGACCGATTTGGTCGGCGTCATCAGCAGGCTGGGCGTCAGCGTGACGCCGATGGCGGCCTGCACATCGCCCAGCAGGCCGAACAGCGGACGTTGCTCGCGCAGCGGCCAATCGGCCAGCGAGCCGGGGTTCATGGCCGAGAGCTGGCTGACGGCGAACTGCGCGGTGAGATGCTCCCGGAAGCTCCTCAGGGCGGCGCCCAGCACCGCCTGATTGATCGCGTCGGCCCAGAAGCGCGCCAGCAGATCCTCTTGCGCGTCGGCCCAGGCCTCCAACTCGCGGCCCGAGGTGGCGACGTAGGCGAAGACCCGTTGCGCCGTGTCGAGGTTCACGCGCAGCACGCGGCTGGTGAAGCGGATGCCGTCGAGCAGCACGGCCTGGTCTTCCTTCGCGTCGATGAAGGCCAGCTTGTAGATCGCTTTGGGCCGGGCGATCGACTGGGCGACGTCGACCAGGCGATGCAGATCCGCCTCGGCCTCGCTGCCGGGCCGAATGTGCAAGCTCTGTTGCAGCGCCGCGAAGTCCACCTGGAACGGCAGCGGGTCGAGGACGACTCGATCGGTGGCTGCTGTCATGCCGGCTTAGTCTTGAACACGATATCCCACGCCGGTGAGCTCACGCCGAAGCGCGCGCTCGGCGTCTTGAAGTGGTGCATCATGTGATAGCGCTTCAGGTACTTCATGGCGCGCGAGCGCATCGGGAAGTGGTGCGTGGCGTAGTGGATCATGTCGTAAATCAGATAGCCGATGATGAAGCCGGAGAAGGTCGGCGCTACCAGGTACGGCAAGTCCAGCAACACGCCGAACACCAGCGCGAAGAGCGCGTAGAAGACGATCGCCATCGGGATGCTGATGATCGGCGGCATCACCAGGCGCGTCTTCAGTTGGGGTTGGGCATGATGAACGCCGTGAAACAGGAAGAAGAACTTCTGCATCCGCTCGCCCTTCGGATCATAGTGAAACACGAAGCGGTGCATGATGTACTCCGTGAAGGTCCAGAGCAACATGCCGAACAAGAAGCTGAGCGGGATGTAAGCCCACGACGCGCCGGCCGGCACGCTCGTGATTGCGCGCCACATGAAGAATGCGGCGACCGGCAGCCAGATGATCACCACCACAGCAGGATGGATGTGCGTGAAGAACTCCAGGAAGTCCGACTTGAACAGCCGGATCGGCTCATCGCTGCGGTTGATCTCCAACGTATTTGCCGAAGTAGCCATTGTAGTTCCTCCTTGGATA
>CAWASQ010000076.1:0-59983 GCA_963784465.1 uncultured Verrucomicrobiae bacterium | reverse complement strand
CTGTCCAGCAGCATTGTTTATCCGCAACACTGAGCCGATGACTATCGGCCAAGGTAAGCTGGAATGCGAAGCTTTGTACTGGATTGAACGCCAGCCGAAGCTTAAACGAAAGGCAACGCGGGGATGGCGACTTATGCAACGTGTGCAGCTTCTCTTGGGCTCTCGGACGTCCAACGTCCCGACGTCTCCGGCAAGCGGCCTCCGCCGAAAGTCCAAGTGCCTTTTTTCCTGGAACTCGCCCGGAGGAAACGGCGTGCTACCCGGCCCATCGCGCGGTGGATCTCCAGCGAGAGAGCATTTGGATTTCCTACTGCTCGACGAGAATAGAGGCCTGCGAACCGGATCACCTTTGTTACTTTGGCTCGCACCACCGGTTGGCCGCCCCTGTGGCATCTTGGGAACGGTTAAAAATTGGAGGCGGGACTCCGCCCGTGATGAGCCGACACGGGTGGCTGATCGTTTATCATGGCGTGGCCAAAACCTCCGAATCGGCCGAGGAAGGACGCAGACTCTGCTACTCCGCCGGCGTGATGGTGCTCTCGAAGGAGCATCCACGGGCAGTTTGCTATCGTTCGGCACATGCGGTTCTTACGCCCGAATTGCCCCTTGAACGACGGGGCATCGTTGACAATGTCGTATTTCCCACGGGCATCGACCGCCGAGACGATCTTGGTTTGCCGGACCGCTTCGACATTTATTATGGGATGGCGGACGACCGGATCGGCGTGGCGCACCTTGATGTGCCGAAATTTCTTTCGCCACGGAGACTTGACGATCCGACGGGAGCAAAGAGCTAGACTATCGTTTATGATGAAGGGCTACGTGGTAGGTTGCTCTTGGTGGGTAATCTGCGGCGTCTGGCGCACGCATCAGCGCGCGAGAAGTGCCTCCCGGCGGCTTCCACGACTTTGCCGTCGCGTAAGGTTCAGATCATACCATGCACAGCGGGAAAACCTTCCTCACCGAACTGGGCGAAGTTGGCTTGAGAAACTGCAAGGTGGTCCCCCGGACGCATGACATCTGGGTTGGAATTAACCGGTTGCGCCAAATTCTGCCGAGATTCACCTTCCGCATCCCGGCCTGCGAACGGGGGCTTGAGGCGGTATCCAACTACCGCACGGTGCGAACGACTTCGACTGGCTTGGCTGTGGACGAACCTTTACACGACTGGTCGAGCCATGCGGCGTCCGCGTTAAAAGTAATCGCTGAGGCCGAGGCGGCCCATATGCTGAGCAACGCAGGGTCTACTGCCAACGTCGAACGCATGCCCCACGTGATGGTCTTAACCGGGTTTCGCGGCGACGCACGGAATAGCCCTCCGGACCTCTTGGACCAGTTCTTTTCAAACCGCTGGCCAAAGCCGCGAGTGATTCGGTGAAGATTTCTTTGTCCAGAGACGAGTTGCGGGAATTTCCTACCGAAGTGATTCTGACGCCTGCGGGCTCGACGCCGATTCGTCCGCGGCTAGCCGCCGTGTTTGGCCGCTTTTCCTACAGCCAGCCCGACCGCTTGAACCCCAACCATAGCCCGCTGCACACTGCGGCCATACCCACAAGGACTGTCTCGTAGCCGTATTTCCAGCCGAGCTCAGGCATGTATTGGAAGTTCATACCGTAAATACCGGCGATCGCCGTAGGCGCGGCGATGATCGCGGCCCACGCCGCCAAACGTTTGGTGTCTTTGTTCTGCGACACCGAGATAACTGAGAGATTCGCATCAAGGGCGGTAGCAAGCACCTCGCGAAGCGTGTCCGCCATTTCGTTGATGCGCATTGCGTGATCATATACGTCACGGAAGTATGGCTTGGTGTCTTCAGGCAACAGAGCCAAATCGAACCGCATCAGGCGGCTACAAATATCTACAAGCGGCGAGACGGCCCGTTTTATGGAAAGAAGTTCGCGCTTCAAGTGGTAGATGCGGCTCGTTGTCTCATGGATAAATTTCTCATCCAGGACGACCTCCTCCAGCTCAACCACTTTCTCTTCTAACGCCTCGAGGATGGGGAAATACTGGTCGACTACAAAATCCATTAACGCGTAGAGGACAAACCCCGGACCTTTGGCGAGAAGATGCTTTGAAGCCTCGCAGCGTGCGCGCAACCCTACGTGCGACTGCAGCGAGCCATGTCTTACAGAAACGACGAAGCGCGGCCCTACGAAGACATGCGTCTCTCCAAACTCGACATGCTGCGATTCTTTGACCAAGTGTGCCGTGCGCAGCACGGCAAAGAGACAATTCCCATACTGCTCTAGCTTTGGCCGCTGGTGCGCGTCATGGGCATCCTCAATGGCCAGGTCGTGGAGGCAAAATTCTTCCTGAATTTCGCGCAGCAGCTTCTCGTCGGGTTCGAACAAGCCAACCCAGACAAATCGGTCCTCGTGTTTGAGCTCTTCGCTGATGTCCGCAATCACTACATTTGCCACGCGAACGCCGTGGGCGTAGGAGGCGCAATTAATCACTCCAGGACGCTTCGGGACTTCTGGTAGAGTCAGGGATTGCGCGCTATCTGTCTGCATACTCTTGGGATTTGGAGCCTATTTGACCGCCTTCTTTGACTCAGTCTAAGGCCGATACGATCGTTAACAAGTAGCAGTGGACGACTGGCGGTCGCCTCGGCCTGAGACGCCATCACGGCAGTCACAAATCCTCCTCTTTCACGGTAAGCAGATAGCCTCTGGCCGTCACACCTGGAGCCGGCTTGAAATCAAGTTCTGGCGCGCGCTTAAAGCCCATCCGCTCATAGAGCCGCATGGCCGCGTCCAAAATCACGGGGGCTACACAAGGGAAGCTGCGATATGACCCAATAAGCACTGGACCGGGAGCGCTGACGGCGCTTGTTCGGTAGTTGCAACGGTCCAATAAGGCTTCGGGGACGGGTTTCGCCCGCATCTTGAAAGTGCAACGCGGTCCCAAGCGAACGAGGAAGCCCCACGGCATGCGTGAAAGAATTGCCGTTTTCAGGACGGCGTCGCGCGCCAACACTCTGGCCCGAGCGCCTTCCCCCCTTACCCGTCATCCAAGGCCACTTTGTACGCAGTGCGATCCGCGGCCTTGAACGGCGGCTTCTCAGGACCTATAGTGATGGCCCTCGGGAGTCGGAAGACCGATCGAATAAGCGATACGCATACTGCGGGCGCCGTACGGCATCGGGTCACCCGCGCTGCCGAGGCTCGAACACGAACACCCATGCTCCGATTCGCCGCGAACATTGGGGGGCGGGCGCATCAAGCGGCTCTTCTTGGAGTACCCGTTCCTGGAGCGGTTCGACCGCGCCGCCGCGGCTGGCTTCGAGGCCGTGGAGTTCCCGGAGCCGTACGGCGAGGACGTGCGCGCGATCCGGGCGGCACTCACTCGCGATGGGCTCCGGCAGGTGCAGTTCAACCTGCCCTGGGGCGACCATGCCGCCGGCGAGGTCGGCATCGCCACCAACCCGGAGCGCCTGGTCGAGTTCCGCGACGGGCGTGTCCCGCGCGCTCGAGGTTGCCGATCAACTGGGCTGCCCGCGGCTGCTCTGCCACGTTGGGATCACGCTGCCGGACGTGCCGCTGGAGGCCCAACGGGCGAGCGTGGCTGAGAACCTGCGCTACGCCGCTGAGCAGTCCGCGCGCGCCGGGGTGTGCATCTTGGTCGAGCCACTCAACCCGTCGACGTACCGGGCTTTCTGCTGCCGACCATGGCGGCGGCCGTGCGCCTCCTCGACGAGGTGGGGCACGAGAACCTGCGGATCCTCTGCGCACCGGTTAATTGCGGCCCTCGCGCCCCCGACCATTGCTGTTGTGGATGCCGGGGCACAGCCCGGTGTAACTAGCAATCTGACGACGATTCTGGAGGAACTCGGGATCCCGAGTTCGTCGGTCTTCAAACTCATTGCCGGACTCTGAAGCGGGATCGCAGCACAATTTGCCAGCGCGCAGTCACGGCGCGGCTGTGGGACCAGCGGGCAGCACTAAGGGTTGCGGAGGTTGGACCAATTCCCCGCGTCGCCGCATCGCAATACCTCCTTCGGCTCATGGATGTTAGTGGTCCTGCGGGCAGCATGTCGCCCGTGCACACTCATCCGGGCTCGGAGGCTTTCTTCGTGCTGGCGGGAGAGCCAAGCATCCGCAGTTCCCACGGGGAGATGCGTGTGAAGGTTGGCCAGGCCGCCGCGGGTCATGGTGCCGACGCCGATGCAGGTCTCGAGCAGCGGCTCGACGGATCTGCATGCCCTGGTGATGTTTGTGTTGGACGCCACCAAACCATTTTCATCTCCGGCCGCTTTTCCGTGAGTATGCGGGAAGAGTTTTCACGTTTGGCTGCAAGGAAGTAAGGGAGAACAGGCAGAAAGACGCGTCCCGGCCCCTCCGCTACGTGGTCAGCCAGACTAAGTTTGGCTGCAACGTAAACAATATCAGAGACCCAGTATGCCGTTGCCATCTGGGCCAGTTGTGCGTGAGGAGGAGACGTTTCAGTTTCGTCGTGATCGTTCTCGGGCATATCGCATTCGATACTGCTTTTTCAGTCTCCAGCTTGGCGAGGCTCAAGTTCACGAACCACCTCCGCAGGCTTTTTGTCATTGCGCATGGCAACGAAGGCGCAATGACGCAGAGGCCCGGCATCCGTCCATTCGACGAAAGCGACCTGGCAGACGAGCTTCGGTTTGACCCACCGGCATTGCTCCATTTTCTCCGCGGTTAGCGATTCGCCCCACCGCGATGCTCTCTTCTCGGGCAGATTCTTGAACGGGCACTGGCGCAGTTTGCAGCGCCTTAAGCACCGGGAAGAGCTCATCCCGAATTCGCGAGACGAAGCCGTTCTTCACCTTCGCAACGAAGATAAGCTGTTTGTTTTCGTAAACGCCCACGAGCAACGCATCGAACCCGTGCGTCCCGGGGATGTAACCGCCAATGACAAACTCCTGTTCTCGGTTAACGCGGCACTTGATCCAGGCGCCTGACCGCTCGCCGGGTTCGTAGGTGGAACCGATTCGTTTCCCGACGACACCTTCCAGACCGAGCTTGCGCACCGCCTCAAGAACTTCCCCCGATGCCTGCAACAATGGAGACAAGCGCAGCGGATCCTATAGCGTGACCTCCCGCCCACGCTTCAACGCGATGCAACGATAGCCGTCGAATTTGATCTCAAAACTCCACTTCTTGCCCAAGGGCAGCGCCGTGACCGGCTTACACTGCATCGGCTCAGTAAAGTCAGGTTCTATTGCGCTTCTCGCGTCTCAGTGTCGAGACAGGCGCTCGCACTCCTCGATCAGTTGATCAACGGTCTGACCTCCGTCGTTATCGCCGCGCAGACGACAAGTTATCTTGGCCAGACTAACAAGGTCTAGTCTGCCGCTGTAGCGCTTGAGCAATCACGAAGCAAATGAGCGCAAGCACCACCAGCCCAGGCACTATCAGATGGGCCAAACGCAAGCCGACCTTATCGGCTAGGCCACCCAGCACCGCCGGAGTGACAAGGATGCCCAAGGCGCCAGCCAATGAGGCGCGCGCGCTTGCGGTGTCGGCTCGTGTGCCCGCGGCTCCCATGGCCAAACCGAGGGTGAGCGGATAGAGTAGCGCCACCCCGAGGCCGAGCACAAAAAGCCCCACAAGGGCCATTGATGGCCGCGGGAGTGCCCAATAAATGAGGAAGCCTAGACAAGTGACCAGCAGGGCCAGCGGAACGAGGCGCTGGGCCGCAATGACGCGAAGAAGGCTGCTTGCAGCCGTGCGGCCGGTCAGCATGCCTAGACCGAAGACGGCGGCGGCCGCAGCGGACGATGCCGCCGACAAGCCCACCACCTGCTGCAGGAATTCTGGCGCCCACAGCAAAATGCAAAATTCAATCGCGACCGCCATGGTGAGCGCGCACCAATAGATCCAGTAGGGGGCAGGCAAGCTCGCGTGGCCCGAGGTGGAACTTACGGCCGAATCGGGAAGCGGCGTTCTACCAAACCAAAGTAGAATTATTGCGCCAAAGACCACACCGACAAGCACGGCATTGCGCCAGCTTAAAGCAACTGAGAGACACAGGCTCATCACTAGAGGCGCCACGATTCCGAAGGCGTAGGCAACAGCGCTAGCCTCGGCAAGGGCCACATTGCGTCTATCACCATGGAGCTCAGATAGGACAGCGGTTACTACGATCCAGATCAGACCTCCCGACGCTCCCATGAGCGCGCAACTGCCTATACTAAACCACGCCGCTGAAGCCACGCAGAGCAAGACCGCCCCCGTCGACATACCCAACACACCAAGCCAAAGGACCCGGCGGCGACCGTATCGACGTATAAGCCAATCTCCGAACATGCCGGTGACAAATCCTGGCGCGGCGAACGCACTAGAATGCAAAATGACAGCGCCGTAACTAAGACGGAGCTCGGATCTCAGGAAAGGAATGATATTACCCTGAATTGCGAGGAGATACATGAAAAACCCACTCATCAGGTAACACAACCAAGTGACGGGGCCGCGTTTTATCCCGCCTTCCCTGACGGAGTGAGTATCCGAGAGTGCTCTCATTCGAAGCCTTTTCTGATAGAGGCTGTAGAGGCTCGGTTTTTGTGACACCGAGATGTTCGGCGCATTTGCGGAACCTCGCGAACGAAGCGTGCGATAAGTTCCTCATTTTTGTAGGGACCGTAGATTTCCGCCGTGTCTAGAAAGTTACCCCCAAGTTCGAAATAGCGACGCAGGACGGCCAATGCCTGTGACTGGTCTGCGGGACCATAGCGCCACGACATGCCCATGCAGCCCAAGCCAAGTCCAGAGATTCCAACAAGACCAAGTTTGCGTCCTTTCATACATCAACCTCCACCCAAAGTTACACGGAGGCCGCTCCCCTCGAAAGCGATTGCGCGCCATCCGTGCGTCTCCGCTGCGGGAAACAGAAAGCGGTGAGAACCGCTCCAAGCTTTGAGCGCGGCTTGATGCTCTATTTGATTTGGCTGACACTCGTGACGACAGCGCCGGGAAACATCTCCATGACCATCCTGCGGGCTTCAGCGGAACTTTCAGCTTGGACCGTCACGTCTCGACCGCTCCCGCGCACGTTGTAGTGGACTCGGAAGCTTCCGGCGAATGCGGTGCCGCCGATCAGCAGCAAGGCCGCGAGAGTGAGCGAGAGCTTTCCCATGACAGATCTAACGGCGATTTGCCGTGATCGTTACAGAAAGGGTATCGGCCCTTCGCATCCGGCAAGGAACCTTTTGGTTGACGTCGAGCTGGCATGCATTTTTGTGCCGAAAGGTCAGATTTCGGACAGCGCGGTGCGAGAGGCTCCAAGCTCGAACGCCGCCTTGATGCGTTAGGAATGGGAACGGTTACCCGTTTACGGTTCCATTTTAGTGCCCAACCGCCTGTACCCTCTACGTATCGGAACAGAGTTTAGGAAATCAACAAGCAACCGGGACGACCTTGCAAGAGCAGTGAGTATTCACCAGGTTCCCCATGTTCCAATACTTGGGCTCTAAACCTACCGAGGTGTTTCAGCGTCGACGGTGTACTCGATGGTCTCATTAGCCTTCGACCATATCATCTTGCCGGTAAGCTTGTCACCGACAACAGACCCGCTCCATCCCGCCTTGTCTCCCTCAGAATCTGAATTAGGCACTACAGCGCTCCACTTGATTCTGTCCCCCTCCCTGGTTGCCTTGTAGGGTGCCTTCCCAAAGCCGTAGGGAATACAAGCCTTCGAGAGGAATTCACCGTTCTCGAAGATTAGCGTCTCTTCGAACGGGGCGGCTTGCGACCCATCCTCCGTCAAAGAACCTTCGAACTTCTTGCCATCTAGCAAACCGGGCTCTTCCGCCTGCGCGGGACACAACTCGAAGCCAAAGAACAGAATGGCCAGGACGCTAAGAAATGTTATCGCGGGCATTTTCTTCATACGACTGATAGGAAATCGCTTTTGGCCCTTCGGGGCGTTGGCCCGGAGTCTGAAGCCGAAAGCGTGCGTTTCCATGGGCGCAGAGTGACAAAAGTGGGCCCGGGAGTCAAACACGGGCTTTCTCGGGTTGCGGGGGCGGGCCCCGTAAATTCTCAATCACCGACCCGCAGCAAGTGCTCCCCCTGGCGAAAGTCACCTTTAGATCGGTCCCGCTCGACGGGTGCAGATTGCAGTGAGGCCAGCAACTTTTGGAGGGTCCCTGTGGCTTGTTGGATCTGGTCAATGAGGGCTCCTCGGTTCATATCGTGATATGTCACGATATAGCCACTGGCGCAAGACACATTAGCGAACGTAGGTGGATTCCCGGGTTAGTTCCTTCTCCTTGGCGAGCAGTTCCTTGCGCGCAGCTAGCCATTCGTCGGGCGATACGATCTTGGGATAGTTCATTGGCAGTTGATCAGTGTTCTTTTCATAGATACGACGAGTTCACAACGATCGCCGGGACACCTCTCTCTCGATGATTCCTCCATTCCGGCGCGCCCCTTTGTCACCACTGGCACCGTAGAGCATCAGCAAACGGAGGGGCGACCGTCGACTGGGCCCAACAGGCGAATCGCCTCGGCCGCAAGCGTTGCTTACTTGATACCGGCGGCCGCGACGACACCCTGTGTCACGCGTTTCTGAAAGATCAGATAGGCAAGCGCGGTTGGAATTGATGCCATCACTGCAACGGCCGACGTTTTTGCGAAGGCAACCCCATAAGCCGATTGCACCTGGGTCATGCCGACTGGCACCGTGAGCATCGGTGTGGAGTTGGTAATGATGAAGGGCCACAGGAAGTTATTCCAGGCCCCGATGAAGGTGATGATCGCCATTGCCCAGATAATGCTCCAGTTGAGGGGGATGTAGATATTGAACAGGACTCTGAACTCGTTTGCGCCGTCAATGACTGCGGCGTCGCGGAAATCCCTCGGGACCTGGTCAAAGAATCGCTTGAAAACGATCACCGAGAGAGGCGTCGCGATTTGAGGGAGGATGACTCCTGCGTAAGAATTAACCAATTGCAGTTGGTTCATCAACATGAAGAGCGGTATGACCATCGCGCCAAAGGGAATCATGAAGCCCAAAAGGAGCCAGACGTTGATCAGGCCTTTGCCTTTGAACTCCAAAATCGACAGGGCGTAGGCGCACATCAGGGAAACCAGAATGGAAACGAACGTGATCACCAGGGAAACGAGGATCGTATTGAAATACCAACGGAAAATAGGGCTGTTCTGAATCACGTAAATGAAGGCCTCGAGATCCGGCGGAACCGGGATGAAAGTCGGAGGGAGGGCGATCGTCGCTGTTTCGGCCGTAAGAGACGTCGAGATAATCCAATAGAGCGGGAAGAGCCATGCCAGCGCCATGATCACAGTCAAAGCGGTGCAGACAAAACGCAGGAAGGAAAACTGATTGCTCCTCATTTTGAGCGCCTTCCTCGCGTCAGCTGGAACTGAATCGCCGAGACAATCAACATGATCACGACCAGAGCGACCGCTACCGCAGCGGCATAACCGCCGCGATTCTGCTGGAATGCCTGCCGATACATATAAAGCAACACGACCATCGTTGAGTTATAAGGACCACCCTGCGTCAGCAGGTAAACTTGATCGAAGATCTTGAACTGCGCGATCAGCTGGAGGAGCAGGACCAGGCTCGTCACCGGCCAGACCAGCGGGCAGGTGATATAAATAAATTGTTGGAAGGAATTTGCGCCATCAATCGCGGAAGCTTCATAGATCTCAGGTGAAATGTTCTGAAGACCCGCGATGAAAAGCAGCATGTTGAAGCCGACCGTCCACCAGATCGTCACCACGGCGACAGCGGGCATCGCCCAATTCGGGTCCTGAAACCATGAGATCGTGCTTCCGGTAAGATAGTTGATGATACCGAAATTCGTATCCAAAAGCCAAAGCGCCCCGGTCGTCACGACACTGACAGGCAGAACGAAAGGCAGGAAAAACGCGGACAGGACGGGTAAGCCGCAATCGTTTCAACCGAATGACCAGCAGCGCGAGAAGAAAACCGACGGCCGTATTGGGCACGACCGTGAGGATGATAAAATAAAGGGTGTGCCAGAGCGACGCCCAGAAATCCGCGTCACGAATTAGCTCGGCATAGTTTTGCAGACCGATAAGGCTTCCCTGGCCGGTAATATCCGAGTTGGTCAGACTTAGATAGGCAACCTGAATGGCCGGATAGACCAGAAAGGCAACGTAAAAGAACAGAAACGGAGCGACGAAAGCCCAGGCAATCGGCAGCCGCCTCCGCCGGCCCGGCACAGGCGCGTCGCGCCTAACGTTGGACTGCGAGTTTCACCGTCGGAGATCGCAAACAGGCCGCCTATGGCTGCTTCTTGGCAAACTTTTCCAGCTCCGCCGTGAACTGTTCCAATCCCTTCTCGGCCGGCAATTGTCCGTTGACGGCCGGGAATCAGGAAGTTGCTCACCGCCCCAAAGCTCGGGCTGCCCACACCAAAGATCGGCAGGGCCGGGTCGAGCACCACGTGTTCTGCGGCTCCGGCGCTATACTGGTTGTTCGGCGACATCTCCTTGTAGACGTCGCTTTCCTGAAGAGGCAGATAGGAGGGGATGTGGCCGCCGCCTGCCCACGCCGGCTGCTTGACGAATAGGCGATGAATTTCAGGGCCGCGGCGACCTTTTCCGGGAGACGGCGGGGTCTTCGCATTGTTCGGGATTGCAAGCTGGTGGGAATCGCCCCACGTATCGGGATTATCGAAGAGTTTCGGAAAAGGCACAATTCCGTATTCGAAGGGAAGCTTGCCTTGCTTTTGCAGATCAACGAGCGTTGGAACCTCCCAGTTGCCGTTGATCATGAAGGCGCTGCGGCCGGAACTGAACAGGGCCACCATCGCAGGATAGGCCGTATTCTTCGGTCAGCAATCCTTTCTCGGCCAACTCCACAAGGGTCTGCAGAGACTTCTTGCCCTGGTTTGACATGTCCTCGAAGGAGAGTTGGCCGTTCTTCAGGAAATCCCCATTCTGTCTGTTTGAAGAACGTGAACCAGGCGCGCCACGTCCAGGCCGGGGCCAGCCGGACGCTCGCAGAGGCAATCGGTGTCCCACCGGCCTTCTCCTTGACCTGCGGTCAGCCATCTTCTTGAACGACTCGATGACTTTCGAGGCCCATCGGGCTTGCCGTCGGCATCCAGCATGCCCGCCTTCTGAAGAGCGTTCTTGTTATAGTAGAGGACCAGGGTGTGAATATCGAGCGGGACGCCAAAAAGCTGGTCGGTTTTTCCGTAAATCTTGCTCGCCTCAAGGATCTCTCGACGATCGACTTCTGGAAGTCGGATACCTTAAGCCCGGCCTGGCGAGTTCCTCTGAGGTAAGTGGTCTGAGGTCTCCCGGAAGCGATTCCGGTGGCGAAGCGGGAGAGATGATAGCTCATCACATCAGGCGTCTGGCCGGAGACCACGGCCGTATGAACCTTGGTGTAGAAGGGCTCGCCCCAGGTAAGAGTCGTCTGGACCACCTGTATTTCTTGCTGGCTCTTGTTGAACTCCTCCACGATTTGCTTCATGCGGATGCCATCACCGCCACCGAAGAAATCCCAGTAGGTGATCTTCACTGGGTCGGCTTGCGCCAACATGAGCGAGGCAAGCACGCTGCCAGGAAAATAGAACGAGTCTTTTCATGGGGATTGTGAGGTTTGGTGGTTGTTTGATTTAGGAAGACCGAATGGGCTAATACGAAAGCGATAGCATATTCCACGAGAGCGGGCTTAGTCTGGCTGATGATCTTGTCTGCCTTAAGGGAGAACTCGTGGTGCTCTTTCGGCTGAATGGTTTCCTGCATTTGCGCGGTATTGGTCGCGAGAAGATCGGATCCGGAGATCTCGACTGCGCTGCAGTCCGTCACCGGCGGGAAGCCTCGCAGGTCGATGGAAAGCTCCGTCGGGCCGTCGGGCTCGCGATTGAGCACGAAAAAGACGACTTTTCGCTGCCCGTCATCGTGCACTGCAGCCGCGACGATGTCATCGATTGTTCCGGCGGTTTTCGTCTCGCGGCGTTGACAGTGGACCTTGGTCTGAAGGACGCTGCCATGGGCATGCTGGGTGACGATCTTGAAGGGATGAAAAATCGTCTGGCGCCAGGCCGCCCCGCCCGGTTCCGTGAAGATCAGCCCGATGACATTTACGAGCTGGGCCTGGCACGCCACTTTACGCGATCGGCATTGTTCAGAAGAGTGATGAGGGCGCCGCCGACCATCAGCGCGTCCTGCAGATCGTAGACCTCCTCAATCAACCGCGGTGCGACCGGCCAACCCGGCTTGGCCAGATGTTCGCCCGAACGCGCTTTGTACCAGACGTTCCATTCGTCGAAGGAAAGCATGACGCGCTTGCTGGACTTGCGCTTCGCCGCGACGGCATCGCAGACGGCAACGGTTTCCTTGATGAACCGGTCCATCAGCTCGACGTTTGCCAGGAACTCCTGCACCTCGTTGTGAGGATTTTCATAGTACATGTGCAAGGAAACAAAGTCCGTTATGTCCAGAGTGTGCTCCAGGACTTGGTACTCCCAGGCGCCAAACGTCGGCATTATTCGGGCCGGAAGATCCGCAGGACGAGACTTGGATTGTGGGATCCACCCACTTCATGACCTTGCCGGCCTCCGCGGCGATGCGGCCGTATTCGTTCGCAGTCTTTTGGCAGATCTGCCACGGACCGTCCATTTCGTTGCCCAGACACCAAAACTTAACGGCGTGCGGTTCCTTATAGCCGTGGGCCGCTCGAAGATCGCTAAGTCGGGTGCCTCCCCGTGATTGCAATACTCGAGTATTCTCTCGGGCCTCGTGGGGGCCGCGTGTGCCGAGATTGACGCCCAGCATCGGCTCCGTTTCCGCGAGCTTGCACCAGTCGATGAATTCGTTCGTTCCAAACGCATTGGTTTCCGTGCTCAACCAGGCGAGATCAAGACGCCTTGGCCGTTCATCTTTCGGGCCCACGCCATCTTCCCAATTGCAGCCCGACATATAGTTGCCTCCGGGGTATCGAATGATCGTTGGTCCAAGTTCCCGCACCAGGTCCAGGACGTCACGGCGAAAACCGTGGGCGTCCGCTGTCGGGTGACCGGGTTCAAAAATGCCGGTGTAGACACAACGTCCCATGTGTTCAACGAACGAGCCAAAAAGGCGACGGTCGAGTTGGGAAATGCAGAAATCAGGATCGACGATTATTCGGGCTTCTTTGTTCACAGGTAAGAGCAGTTCAGAATTCTGGCGATGATGCGAGAGACGATCTTTGCTCAGAGCGACGCTGTCATTCTGCGAACGCTGATTCCTTAGGAAGGAACGTTCCTGATCGCGATTGCAAATCTTGGAGGTGTAGAGGCGTTCACGGGAAAATTCGGAAACAGATCTGCGTTCGATGGAGTCGAAAGCGGGGACCGTGCCGCTCAATTCGCGGGCAGGATTTTATCACTAGAATACATCAAATTGTGATTGGGTCGCACGGTCCACCCCAGTTTGATAGAATGATCTCCTGACAGCCTCGCGCCAATTCGCGGGCGAGCCGCGTCAGGCAGGCGGAGCCGATTTCTCCCGATCGGTTGTTGGGAGACGCGGAGTTTTTTCGGGCTAGACAAATCGCGTGCCACACCATGATGCTGATCGGCTGAGTCACGTCGCGATGAGCAGAAGCGCCACCTCAACGCCGTTGATTTGTAGCGAAACCAGCGCATGGCTGTCGCGGAGTGATCCGTTGCCTGCAAAGGAGGCCGATATGAACTTCTCCAGACTGGCCGATGGATCGGAGTTGGAGAAACGGACTCCTGAATCGCTTGAGAATTCCGAAGCGAAGGTGCGAGGCGAGCTCTGAAGAATCCGTGCCACGGGGGCTCGCGCCGCTGACGGGTCGCGAAACCGAACTGAGTTTGCTGAAGGATCGGTGGGAGCAGGCTCAAGAGGAGATGGGCCAGGTCGTTCTCGTAATCGGGGAGTCTGGCTTGGGCAAGTCTCGCCTCGTGCAGACACTCGCTGAGTCGATGCGAACACAAGCGAGCGGCACGGCGCTCTCAGAGGCGGGCAAATCGGCCAGCGCGTCGGTCGACCAGGATTTTGCTCTGATCGAGTGGCGATGCTCGGGCCAGTTCAAGAACTCGGAGCTTTACCCTGTATCAGAATGTCTGGAGCGCCTCCTCGGGGTCGAGTGTGATGCCTCACCGGCGGCTCAATTCGATCGATTGGCGCGGCATCTGGACGATCACGATTTGGGGCGACCGGAGGTCGTCGCGCTATTCGCCAAGTTGCTTTTGTTACCGCCGGACGAGCGATATTCGTTGGGCGGCCTCACGCCTGCTCGCGAGCGGGAGGAGACCTTCCAGGCGCTGCGTGAATGGTTGCTCGCGTGCTCCCGAAAGCGACCGATCCTGTTCGTGGTCGAGGATCTGCACTGGATTGACGCGTCGAGCCTGGAGTTCCTCAAGCAGTTTATCAGCGATGGCCCGCACAACCGAATCCTGACCCTGCTCACGTTCCGTCCGGAATTCAAAACTCCGTGGCCGACGCTCGCGCATCAAACAACTCTGGCTCTGAACCGGCTTACGCGACGACAGGTAGCCGAGTGGATGCGAAGGGATGCAGGCGAAGCGCTGCCGGAGGCGCTGGTTGCGCAAATCTACAGCCGCACCCGCGGGCTGCCGCTGTTGGTCGAGGAATTTAGCCGCCTGGCATCTGAGTGGGCGATGTTCGAGCCAACCAGGGCAGCCCTCGGCACGGCGGCCGAGCACCAGTGAATTGCCGGCAACGTTGCAGGAGCTCGTGATGGCCAGGCTCGATCGAATCTCAGACAATCGCGAGGTCGCCCAGGTCGCGGCCACGCTCGGCCGCGAGTTTGACTACGATTTGCTCGCGGCGGTCGTGACGATTGACGAACCGACGCTGAAGGCCGAGTTGGCCAAGTTGGTGTCCGCCGGTATGCTCTACGTCGCAGGTGAGCCGCCACAATGCGCTTACCTCTTCAAGCACGTGCTCATCGTGGAAGCGTTGTACAGCGCGATCGGCGAGCCCGAACGCCGGCGATTTCATCAAAAGGTCGCTGAAGTCCTGGAAGCGCAATTCGCGCCACCTGGTTGAAACGCAGCCGGAGGTGCTCGCGCACCATCTCATCGAAGCGGGGCAGATAGAGAAATCGATCGGATACTGCTTGAAGGCTGGGCTTCGATCACGGGACCGGTTCGCCCACGCCGAAGCGATCAATCATCTCAGTAAGGGCCTCAAGCTGCTTGAGGCGCTGGAACCATCGCCCGAACGTGACGCCTGCGAACTGGAACTGCTCGGTGTCCTGGGCACCGCCTACATCGCTTCACGCGGGTATGCTGCGCCTGAGGTCGGTCCGATATTCCATCGCGCCCGCGCGCTCTGCGAACGGGTGGGCCAAAGGCCGCAGCTCTTCGCAATGATGTGGGGAGATTTCGCGTTTCATATAGTGCGCGGTGACTTCCGCATTTGCAGCGAGCTGGCGGACGAAGCCATGGCGTTTGGCGAACGATTCAACGATCCGGGCATCCTCATGGAGGCCCTCTTCCTGAAGGGCTTGACACGGCTCTACCGGGGCGATTTTGCCGGTGCCCGCGAGTGCTGCGCACGGGCGATTGCCGAGTTCGACGATCGCGAGCGCACGGCGTTCTGGGCAGGAGTGATCGGAGAGGATGCCGGCGTCACCCATCGCTGTTATCTGGCTCTAGCCTTGTGGCACCTCGGTTTTCCTAACCAAGCGCTCAAGCTCAACGACGAAACGCTCGAGCTTGCGCGTACCATCAATCACCCCTTCAGCCTTGAATACGCGTTGCATCACACGGGTTGGCTCTGCCAGCATTGCCGACTCGGAATCGAAGGTAGCGGCGGCTGCCGACGAGCAAATCCGGATCGCCTCGGAACAGGGGTTTCTCTTCTGGCATGCATCAGGCACGCTTTACGCTGCGAGCGGGTTGCTGCTCCAGGGCCGAGTGGAGCAGGGAATTCGGCTGCTGCAAGACGGGTTGGAAGCCTACCGGGGCACCGGCGCGGAACTGGCAGTTCCCTATTACTTGAGCATACTGGCAGAGGGCTGTCTGCTGGCAGGGAGATTCGCCGAAGCGCACGCAGCTCTGGATGAGGCCCTCGCACTTGTCGAGAAGAACGACGAGCGATTCCAGGAAGCAGAATTGTACAGGCTCAAGGGGGAACTGGCTCTCGCCGAGTCAGGCGATCGGACGGCGGCTGAAGGCTGTTTTCGTCGTGCCGTCCAGACGGCCCAGCGCCAGCAAAGCAAAGGGTGGGAACTCCGTGCCACGATCGAGCCTCGCGCGACTCTGGCAAAAACAGGGCCGCGGCGAAGAAGCCTTTAAGGTGCTCAGCGCCGTTCATGGTTTTTTCGCCGAGGGACTTACCACGCCTGATCTCGTCGACGCTTCAGCCCTGCTGGAAAATCTCCGCGACGAGGGTATGCGTGCCGAGTTTGCGGCTGGGTTAAAGTATGTTCGCGACTGCATTCCGCCGCCGATGGACGGCCTGGTTTCCGTGGATTGGCGCTATCTTCCCGCCTCCAGCCTCGCCGGCGATACCATCGGCTACCACTGGGTGGACGAGGATCATCTCGCCCTGTACCTCGTCGACGTCACAGGACATGGGCTGGACGCCGCGTTGCTGTCGGTCACGGTTGCCAATGTGATCCGCGCGGGGGCATTGCTCGGGGCCGACATGAACCGGCCCGATCAGGTGCTTGCCAAGCTCAATGACGCCTTCCAGGGGGAACAGCATGGCGAAAGATTCTTTACGATCTGGTATGGTGTTTATCACTCCACCAGCCGCACAATGACCTGGGCGGGAGGCGGACATCCCCCCTCGATCGTGCTTCTGCCCAGCGAGCCGAATCCGCTCCTTCTTTCTTCCTCGGGCCTGATGATGGGTGTGTTGCGTGGAGTGAATTTTCCAGCTCAGTCGTGTCATATCCCGGCCGGTTCGCGTCTGCTGATCTTTAGCGACGGCGTGTTCGAAATTTTCCGCGATGGGCGTAGTGCATGGGATTTCGACGCTTGCGTCGCGCACCTGGCAGCCCTGGCCGGAAAGCCGGGAAGCCTCATGGATGAACTGCTGGGTCATGTCTATTATCTCCGCGGATCGACTCGACTCGATGACGACTTCTCGATCATCGAAGCGCGGTTCAAATGAGTAGCGTCAAGAAGGCGAGGCCAGGCCAAGCCGTGAATAGCGCCAAGGGCCAACATCCAGGAGCTACATAGGAATTCGCTCAAGCTACCGCGCGGCAAAATGCGAAGGCTCAGAAAACGAAAGCCATGGAACGATGGTTTCGGGCGAGCGTTTGCAGAAAAGAATCCTCTTCACTCTTTTATCCCTGCCGTGGGCCTTTTTGAGCGCGCGGCTCTTCAGTTTTGCGGTGGACTTTTACTCTCTTCAGCTATTGTTAATTCCTGAATCGCTTTCATGTTCAATTGGATTCTTAAGACCATCGTTGGCTCGAAAAACCAACGGGAGCTGCGCCGTGTCCAGCCTATCATCCGGCAAATCAACGAGATTGAGGGGACGTTGGGCGAGCTTTCGGACGATGCCTTGCGCGCGAAAACCCTCGCGTGGAAGCAGGAGCTTTCGGCGATCACCGATCCCGCTGCGCTCGAGGCCCGTTTGGATGAAATCCTTCCAGAGGCGTTTGCGGTGGTGAAACAGGGGGCTCGCCGCCTCACCGATCGCAAACACTCGTTTACGGTCTGCGACCAGCCGATGACCTGGGGCATGGTCCACTTTGATGTGCAGCTGATCGGTGGAGTGGTGCTGCATCGCGGGCGCATCGCCGAGATGGCCACGGGCGAAGGCAAGACCCTGGTGGCCACCCTGCCCGTCTACCTCAATGCCCTGACGGGACGCGGTGTTCATATCGTCACCGTGAATGACTATCTCGCACGCCGCGATTCGGAGTGGATGGGCCAGCTTTACGCGTTTCTGGGGCTCACGGTCGGCGTCATCCAGCACGATCAGCTGCCGGATGTTCGCAGGGCGCAGTATCGAGTGCGACATTACCTACGGCACCAATAGCGAGTTTGGTTTCGATTACCTGCGGGACAACGGCATGGCGACGAGTCGCGATCAGCAGGTCCAGCGCTCGCATTACTATGCCATCGTCGACGAAGTGGACTCGATCCTCGTCGATGAAGCCCGCACACCGCTTATCATCAGTGGCCCTTCGACGATCTCGACCCACCAATATGATCGCTTCAAGCCGCTCGTTGAGCAGCTCGTCCGCAAGCAGACCATGCTCTGCAACAGGCTTTCGACCGAAGCGAAGGAATTGTACGATGCGGGGAAGAGGGACGAAGCCGGGCGCGTGATGTTCAAACTGAAGTTCGGCCAACCCCGCAACAAGGGACTTTCGCGCATGATGGAGGATCCCGAACTGCGCAAACTCGTCGACAAGGCTGAGCTCGAATTTTACAAAGACACAGATGGCAAGGCCGCGCTTGTCGATCTCAAGGAGGAGCTGTTCTTCACGATCGAGGAACGCCAGCACGACGCCGATCTCACCCAGAAGGGGCGCGACTTTCTCAAGCCCGACGACCCGGACGCATTCGTGCTCCCGGATTTGCTCACCGAGTTTGCCGATATCGAGAACAATTCGAGCGCTGACCGATGCCGAAAAGGCCCAGCAGAAGTCGGCCCGGCAGCAGTACTGCGATGCGCAGGCCGAACGGATCCACAACATTTCCCAGCTCCTCAAGGCCTACTGCCTCTACGAGAAGGATGTCGAGTATGTCGTCGAAGACAACAAAGTCGTCATTGTCGATACCTTCACCGGTCGCAAGATGCCTGGACGCCGCTGGAGCGACGGGCTTCACCAGGCCGTCGAGGCCAAGGAAGGCGTTCAGATCGACCGCGAGACGCAAACCCTCGCCACGATCACCATCCAAAACTACTTCCGCCTTTATGAGAAACTCGCCGGCATGACCGGCACGGCCGAGACCGAGGCGAACGAGTTTCACGACATCTACCGTCTTGACGTCAACGTCATCCCGACGAATCGCCCGGTGCGCCGGCTCGACGAGAACGACCGTATCTACAAGACGCGCCGCGAAAAATACACCGCCGTGATCGACGCGATCAAGGGCGCGCACGGCAATGGGCAGCCCGTCCTCGTCGGCACCGCCAGCGTTGAGTCGAGCGAGCTTCTCAGCCGCATGCTCAAGCTGCAGAAGATTCCTCACACAGTCCTCAATGCCAAATACCACATGCAGGAGGCCGAGATCGTTGCCCGCGCGGGTCTGCGGGGATCGGTAACGATCTCGACGAACATGGCGGGCCGCGGAACCGATATCAAACTCGGCGAGGGCGTGGCCGACGCTGGGCGGTCTCTACGTGATCGGCACTGAGCGGCATGAATCGCGCCGCATCGACCGCCAGTTGCGCGGACGCTGTGCCCGCCAGGGCGATTCAGGAATTTCGCGTTTCTATGTGAGCTTCGAGGATGATCTGATGCGCAACTTCGGGGCCAGCGACCGCATGACGAGAATCATGGAGACTTTTGGCCTCAAGGAAGGTGAGGAGCTTGAGCACCCGTGGCTGAACAAGAGCGTCGAGACGGCGCAGAAGCGCGTCGAGCAGCGCAACTACATGATCCGCCGTCGCACCCTCGAGTTCGATGATGTGATGAACCAGCAGCGCGAAGTCATCTATGGCTACCGGCAGGAAGTCATGGACTCCGAGAACCCGCGCGATCTAGTGTTCGAGGTCATCGACGAGATGGTGCCGAAAAAGGTCGCCGAATATCTTGAGCAAACCGACAGCGAGGAGCCCGACCGCACCGGGTTGCTGAACTGGGTGAATACGACATTCCCGCTCGGTCTTTCCGCGAAGAAAGCGGCCCTCGAGACGCGTTCGGTAGAGGAAAACAGCGCGTGGCTGCTTCAGCTCATCAAGGATGCCTATAACAGAAAGGCTGCCATGGAGCACGCCGAGGCCCTGCGCGGCCTCGAGCGGTTTGTCATCCTCAATGCGGTTGACCGCCTTTGGCAGGAACACCTCTACGCAATGGATGGCCTCCGCGAGGCGGTCTACCTTCGCGCCTTCGCCCAGAAGGATCCTCTCGTCGAGTACAAGAATGAAGCCTTCTCGATGTTTGGTGAATTGATGGACAACATCAAACTTGAGGTCCTCAACAACCTGTTCCGCAGCACCACGAATCTGCAGGCCTTCGAAAACTTGCTGCGCAGCCTGCCTCAAAACCTCATTCAAGCCGACATCCCGGGGCTGAGCCGCCCGCAGCCCGCCGCTGCTCCGCCGGAAAGGGACGCGGAACCGCAAGCGCCCGAAGATTGAACTTCCCATCAAACGCGAGCTGCCGAAGGTCGGCCGCAACGATCCGTGCCCATGTGGAAGCGGGAAGAAATTCAAGAATTGCTGCGGGCGGACGGCAAGTCCCTCGCGTTGACGCCCTGAGTTTTCTTGACCCGTGGCTATTGCTGGGAAAAGAAAATCAGCAACAGAACGATTAGCACGGGAAGGATGACGTAGAAGAAAACCTTGACGTAACTGATCGGCCGGTCGCCGGCGATGGCGCCTGTATAGCCGTTGACCACGATCTGGTAGTTCTTTGGACCGTAGGTGTAAACCACGAGCCACGCGGGCACGAGGACGTGCTTGAAGGTGCGACCTTGGTACTGAGTTTGCACTTGCAGGTCACGTTGCGTATCGCCCGGCACCTTGCCGGCGCAGAGCTGCCTCACAGCAGCCTCCATTTGCTGAAGGTTTAGTTCAGAGGCCCTCCGTAGATCGACCTGGTAACGTTCGACGACCCATCCCCGGACGTAGGCGGCTTCATAGGGTTTCAGCTCGTCGCCGCGGGTAGGGAACGGTTCCACCTTACGCAAATGCGCCAATTCGACTCCCACCGTCCCGGGAACGGGGTCGTCGTCGAAGAAGTATTCCAATTCCCCGGCGGCAGGTTCCCAGCGGATGCGCTGCTCGGAAACGGTGACGACACGTCCATCCGCCCCGCGGCGTCGCACGTTCTCAAAATAGATATAGCCGGCCATTGCCGTCCACGCCGCATGCACATGGGCGTCAAACGTCCAATAGGGCAGATAGAGTCCGTGCAACGTGTCGGTCAGCGCGGCTTTTTTGAACCGATCCGGGGCAAACATCCGGGAGGCATACCACTGGCGAAGCCGGTCGCGCACCTGCGGCTCGGAGAGCTTGGCCGGGAGCACCGCTGTCGGTGTGATCGCATCACGGCCTGTCTCGACGGGAACAATCGAGGGGGAACCGCAGAATTCGCAGCGTTGTGCGGCGCGCGACGCCTCAAAGACGGTGATGGCCTGGCAACTCTGGCATTTGACCTCCCGTTTCTCGAAGTGCCAGTCGCGTGTCTCTGGTCCGGCCGAACGCAGAGCCTCGGCGAGTTCTTGCTCGCGGATCGCTTCTCCCGGCGTGTCTTTTCCCGGGGTCCATGGCATGATCGTGCCGCAATATGGGCAGACGAGAGCTTGCTTGGCAGCGCTCCACTCGGCATCGCCACCGCACTCGGGGCAGGGATGCTTGCGCTGCGCGGTGATCTCGGCCATTGGCGGCGGGCAGCCGGAATTCGACCGCGGTCAGTGAGCGAGAAAATCGTCGAGTGCCGCTTTCGTGATCCGCACCTGGCTGCCGATCTTGCGGCCCTTTAGCTCTCCGCTTTCAATCGCGGATAGGACGTCGGAAACCTCCACCCCCAGGCGCTCCGCCGCCTGCTCGGGCGAAAGCACCTCAGGCGCGTTGGCGACCGGCGGAGCCGCGCCGGGAAGCGGAGGCGGCACGATGCCCGTGGGCGCGGGTTGCTGCGCGCCCATGTCCCGCATCATCTGCTGCGCCATGGCGAATCCTACCGCCATCTCAGCCGGTGCGCCGGCTGAGCCGCCGCCCTGCGCGATGCCTTGACCCATCTGATACTTCACGTAGTCATTGAGATTACCGATCACGCCCATTCCCGACCGCTTGTCGATTGCCTGCTCGACTTCCGGCGGCACAGACACGTTTTCGAGGAGGAAACTGGTCACCTCGATGCCGTATTTTCCACTCATCTGTGGATTTATGGCTGGCAGCAACGCCTCGCCCATCTCGCCGTAGCGGCTGGCTACATCGAGAGCCGGAATTCTGGAAGTGGCCAACGCATCGCTGAACGCGCTGACTATGCGCGAGCGCATCGTATCTGCAAACTCGTCGATACGGAAATTCTGATCCGTCCCGACGACTTCCTTGAGGAAAAGCTGAGGGTTCACCACCTTGAAATCGAAGGTGCCGAAGGCCCGCAGTCGCACGACGCCAAAGTCCTGGTCGCGCATCATCACGGGGTTCGACGTGCCCCACTTGTTTCCCGTGAATAGCCGGGTCGAGACATAATAGATGTCCACTTTAAAGGGCGAGACGAAGCCGTATTTCCAACCTTGAAGACGCGCCAAGCACAGGAACATTGGGCGTGCTGAGGGTGTGTTTGCCCTGCCAGAAAGTGTCGGCAAACTGCCCCGTCATGACCAACTGTGCGACCTGCGACTCGCGCACGATCAACTGTGCGCCGTTTTTGATGGCCTTGTCCTCATCGGGGAACCGCCATGCCAGAGTGTCACGGGAATCGTCGAGCCACTCAATGATTTCGAGCAGCTCGCCGCGGAAGAGATCGGTCAGGCCCATAGGATGAAATAAGGTTCGCTGGAGGTTCGCTTTCCCACTTTCCCTAAAGGCACCTGTCTCTTCTTATCACCTCGCCGCCCGAAAACGAGAAAATTGTACAGCCTCTCGCGCTGTCACGCCGGAGACACGGAAAAAGTCGACCTCTGCGACCGATCGGGATCCATTGTTCCCATGGCATGCTCTCGGAGTATTCTGCTGCGATGCTCCATGTCGTCCTGGTTGAACCCGAAATTCCGCCGAACACCGGCAACATCGCGCGCCTATGTCTGGCCGCAGGCGCGCGGCTTCATCTCGTCGAACCGCTGGGGTTTTCGCTTGAGGAAAAGGCGTTGCGCCGTGCCGGCATGGATTACTGGAATAGATGTGACGTGCGCAAATGGCAGTCATTTGAAGTCTTGCGCCAGCAATCGGGCGGTGCTCGATTCCTGTTTTTGACGAAGAAAGCAAAGCGGCCCTATTGGATGGAAGAATTCGAGCACGGTGATCATCTCGTTTTTGGGCGCGAAACCAAGGGTCTGCCAGAGAGTCTGCTCGCCGCGAATGCGGAGCATTGCCTGACAATTCCCATGCGGCAGGAGGCCCGAAGCCTGAATCTTGCGACAGCAGCAGGTATCGTGCTTTATGAAGCGATCCGGCAACTTCGCGCACTCTAGTGGGCCGTCGGACTCCGAATGAAAGGCGGAATTTTGCATGAAAGATCCCCAAAAATGAACCAGCTCCTTTCGGTGGCGCTGCTGAACTCCGCTTCGCGGAGAGAGAGCGCGCGCTTTTGGCGGTTTCCGGCGCGAAGTGCCGATCTTGGGAGGATGTCAGGCGATTGGCTCTCGATGCGCGGTGGGTTTTCGATCAGCAATTTCACTCCGACTTCCAATTCCGGGAGCCCGCTATGATCGCGATCGAACTTCAGGGGCTGACCAAATCGTTTCGTACCTACCGGAAGGAACGGGGAATTCGCGGGGCGCTGAAGGGCCTTTTTCACCGCGAATACGCGGAGACGCGCGCAGTCGATAATGTCTCCTTTCAAATCGCAGAAGGCGATTTCGTAGGGTTTCTTGGGCCGAACGGGGCCGGGAAAACCACCACACTGAAGATGCTCTCCGGCCTGTTGCACCCGACTGCAGGAAAGGCGAGCGTCCTTGGCTTCGTGCCCTGGGAGAGGAAGGATGCCATGAAGCGCCAGATCAGCCTTCTTATGGGGCAAAAGAATGCCCTCTGGTGGGATCTTCCCGCTCGGGAATCTCTGGAGCTCAACCGGGTTATCTACGAAATCCCGAGACGGGATTTTGAGCAGATCATGGGGGAATTGACAGAAATGCTCGACGTGCGCGAGCAACTCGATGTGATGGTGCGCGAGCTCAGCCTGGGCCAGCGCATGAAAATGGAGCTCATCGCGGCGCTGCTGCACCGGCCGAAAGTGCTTTTTCTCGACGAGCCGACCATCGGCCTGGACGTCGTCAGCCAAAAGACTGTGCGAGAATTTCTCAAGCGCCATAACGAGCAAAACCGCACCACCATTCTGCTGACTAGCCACTATATGCAGGACATCGAAGAGCTTTGCGAACGAGTGATCCTCATCGACCGTGGGCGCGTCATATTTGACGGCCTGCTTGACCGAATTGTTGAGCAGTTCTCCGGGAACAAGATCGTGGAGGCAAAGTTTTCCGCGCCGACCTCCGCGGACTTTGACTCTTTGGGCTCGATCCTCGAAAAAACTCCGGATTGCGTCCGGATTGGTGTCCCTCGAGCCAACGTTGCCGAGGTCTGCCGAATTCTGCTCGACCGGGCTCCTGTGGCGGACCTGACGGTGGCCGAGTTGCCAATCGAGGATGTCATCCGCGATGTCTTCGGAAAAAAGACCTCCTAAGTTCTCCAAGGAAATGCCACGCTAGGGCCATGACCTTCGAGGAGTTCCAGACGAGCGGCAGCGAGCCTGCCGGTTTGACGCCACCCTTGCGCGCGTTGTGGCATGATGGCCGGGACGATTGGGACACGGCGCATCGCATCGCTCAGGAGGACGATTCGCCTGATTCAGCTTGGGTTCACGCGTATCTGCATCGCAAGGAGGGCGACACCTCCAACGCGCGCTACTGGTACGCGCGCGCCAAAAAGCCCGCGCACCCCGGCACTCTCGAAGAAGAGTGGCGCGGATTGGTCCGCGAACTCCTGAGTTCAAGCCGCCCTGACCAACAGCAATCGTAGACTGTTCAGGACGACGATCACCGTGCTGCCTTCGTGGACGGCAACACCCAGGGCGAGTGGAATGGGAAGAAGGAAGGCAGCGCTCATCATCACGATGACTGCCCCGAGCGCTATCCCAATATTCTGATAAATGATCCGGCGAGAGCGCAGGCTAAGCGTTCGCGCGAGCAGGAAATTTTCGAGCCGATCGTTCATTAGGACCACCTCCGCTTGCTCAAGGGCGGCATCCGAGCCGCGGGCGCCCATCGCTACTCCCACGTCGGCAGCGGCAATGCACGGTGCGTCGTTGACGCCATCGCCGATCATGGCGACCTTGCGCGCGCCGCGCTCCTTGAGTTCCTGGATGGCGGCTACTTTCTGCTCGGGCAGCAGGCCGGCGCGGATTTCTCCGATTCCGACACCTTGCGCGATCTTTTCCGCGGCCTCGCGGCGATCTCCCGTTAACATAACAGTCCGCAACCCCATGCCGCTGAGGTTTTGCAATGTTTTCCTGGATTCCGGCCGCACCGTGTCGCGAAACACCATGCGCCCGAGAACATCCGGGCCTGCTACCCAGACCTCCATCCCGAGTGAGCCCGCCTCATCGAGCGTCTGCGGGCCGATGCCCGCCAACTTGCGGCTTCCGAGCAGATATTCCTTCCCGTCGATTCGTGCGCGCAAGCCTTGTCCGTGCAGCGTCTCGAAGCCAGCCGCATCAGCGGCATCAACTCCCCACTGGCGGCTCAGCTTGCGGATGGCGCGGGACAAGGGGTGTTGCGAGAGCCGGGCGAGGCTGCTGGCGATCTGTTTGAAGCGGCGCTTTTCCCCGCGCAGGCAATCGAGCGATTCCAGCGCAAGCTCACCTGTCGTCAGGGTACCCGTTTTGTCGAGCGCAACGACGTTGACGCCGGCGAGCGTCTCGACGGCAGCTCCACCGCGGAAAAGCACGCCACGCCGGGCGCCGCAGGCTATGGCAGAAAGAATCGAAGAGGGAACCGAAAGCACGAGCGCGCAGGGGGAGGCGACCACCAGGAGCGTCATCGCGCGGTAAAAGGCGCTGACTTCCCCGCCTTTCTGGAGAAACGGCGGAAGGCCGAATATGAGCCACCAGATGAAAAACATCCCCGTGCAGAGCGTAAGAATCGTCCAAGTATACCCGGTCCCGAATTTGTCGGTGAACTTTTGCGACGGGGCCTTCATCTCCTGGGCTTCCTGGATGAGTGTGATAATTCTTTGCAGCGCGCTCTCGCTTGCCCTGCGCAACACGCGACCCTCGATGGCTCCCCAGAGGTTCATGGTGCCGGAAAGCAGGATATCGCCGGGTTCCTTGGAGATCGGTAGAGATTCACCCGTCAGGCTGGATTCGTCACAAGCGGTTTCGCCCCTAAGGATCTCGAGGTCCGCCGGGATTTGCTCACCCGATGTTACTATCACCGTCATTCCCTGTTCGAGCGATTCAATGGGAACCTGAGCCTCGGTGCCCCCACGGAGAACACGGGCAGTTTTTGGCGCGCCGCGCAGAAGGGCGCTGATCTCGCGCCTTGTTCTTCCCATTGCGTAGTGCTCCATCGCACCGGAGGCGGAGAAGAGAAAGAGAAGAAGAGCCCCTTCACGCCAGGCGCCGATGACAGCCGCGCCCGCAGCCACGGCCAACATGAGAAAATGCACGTCGAGCCTGGCCTGCCGAATCCGCCTCCAAGCGTCCTTGGCGGCATCCCATCCGCCGCAAAGGTAGGCACCCGCATAAGAAATCAGCGCGACGGTATGATTTACCGTGTCGGCGGCAACTCCAAGACCGCCCAGCACAAGGCAGCCTGCCGCAAGCACGGCGAGCCGCTTCCACTCATCATCCCCTTGCGCAAAAGGCCTGTGTTCGCGAGGCGCATATTTCGGCCATTTCACAGCGATCCACTTCCAGAAGGAAATGGCGGTCGGGCACGTTTGCTTTTCGATCAGCGTGCTGCCAAGCACCTCCTTGACCACGACACGCGAGCTTCGCGAATGCTAGTCGTTCCGCTGCGTCGAGCCATGGACATCTAAGCAGGAATCATGGACCTCAAAGGATCGAAGCCCGAATCTCCTTTCACAGCGATTGGATGGGGACTCGCGCTGCAACTTGCCTTGCCATCAGCGGTCACACTGGTCTACCCGGCACTGGTCCTGCGTTCGGTGGACACTCCGGCGGCGGAGATCGCGAACACGCTAAGTTGGACGCTCTTCGCTTTGGCGATCGCCACCGTTTTGCAATCGCTGCAGCGAGGTCCGATCGGTTGCGGCCTGCTGCTTCCCGCTCTGAGTTCCGGTCTGCATTTGACGCCGTCGCTGCTGGCGATTAAGGCGGGCGGACTTCCCTTGGTGGCAGGAATGACTTTGTTTGGTGGCCTAAGCGAAGCGGTATTCTCCTCTCTTCTGCGCTGGCTTCGTCCTTTGTTCACCAGCGCGATTACAGGGATGATCCTCTTTCTGGTCGGAATGGAGATCGGTCTGGCCGGCCTTCATGCGATCTTCGACGAGGCGGTCAATCGTGCTTCGGGCCCGGCCCGAGCAATTCCCGTCGCCGTGATCTCACTGCTGGCTACGTTCGCGCTCGTGATTGCCTGGGAATGCGGAAGCGCCCTTGTCAAGACCTTCGCCCCGCTGGTCGTGTTTGCCACGGCGGCTTTGGCGGACGGACTTCTCGGTCACCACGCGGCGGCGCCGACGACCATGCCCTTCGTTGCCCTGCCCTTCCTTCCAGCCGGCGTTTACTCCTTTCGCCTCGAACTTGCCCTGCCTTTTTCGCGGCCTCGCTCGCCTCTGCAGTGCGGACGGTTGGCGGCGTCAAGGTTCTGCACGAGACCGTTCGCGCCCCTGGGCCCGTGCGGACGGACGGCGCCGTGCGCGGAGACGCCGCGGGCACGCTGCTTTGCGGGCTGTCCGGATCGATCGGAACTTGCGTTGCTCTCAATTCCATTCCTGCGGAGGAGGCGGCGGAGACGGGAAACCCGCGAATTGCCTGGCTCGTGGCCTTTATCCTCTGTGTTCTTGGTTTCTCGCCCGCGGCGCTTGGGACTATTGCCGGAGCGTCCGGTTGCGCGATCGGACCGCTGCTCATTTTCTACGGCATCGCGATGGCTCTCCCCGGTTTGCACGAGATCCAGAAAGACAGGGATTCCCCCGGTTTCCTCTGGCAGGTGGGCATTCCCTTCCTGCTGGCGTTTGCGACACTTGCTCATGCCGGGTGGCTTCAGGCCGATCGCGCGCAGTTTCCTGCGGTCGTCGAAGCGATGCTCAGCTCGATGCTGGGCGTCGGCTTGTTCAGCGCTCTGCTTATCCGCTTCGCAGTGATCGCCGCCGCGGGGCGTTCGTAACGCGGTCTTGGCAAGCCCTGACGAACTACAAGCGGCAAATCAGCAGTTCCCGCTCGTAGATTAGTTCCTTGGGCAGGTGGTCATGCAGCTGGAGGAAGAGTTCCTCGTGGCCAATGACTTCGCTGCGCCAGCTCTCTTCATCGACGCGTTGGATTTCTTCGAATGCGGTCCTCGAAAAGTCGAGCCCTTCCCAGTCCATGTCTCCGTAACGCGGCTGCCAGCCAAGAGAGGTTTCTTTCGCTATGGCGCGGCCGCGGACTCGGTCAACGATCCATTTGAGCACCCGCATGTTTTCCCCGAAACCCGGCCACACGAACCTGCCTTCAGCGTCCTTGCGGAACCAATTGACGAGAAAAACCCGCGGCGTCTCGCTAAGCGAGCGCTGCATCTTTATCCAGTGGCGAAAATAGTCTCCCATGTGGTAACCGCAGAAGGGGAGCATCGCCATCGGATCGCGGCGCACCTTGCCCAAGGTACCGGCGGCGGCGGCGGTCATTTCGGATCCCATGGTGGCGCCCATGTAGACGCCGCCGCTCCAGTTGAAGGATTGGCAGACGAGGGGCAGCGTCGAGGCGCGGCGCCCGCCGAAGATGATGGCGCTGATCGGCACGCCGGCCGGATCCTCCCAGGCGGGGTCGATGGTAGGGCACTGCGAGGCAGGCGCCGTGAAGCGGGCGTTGGGGTGAGCGGCCTTTGCGCCGGTTTCCCTGGCGATCTTGGGCGTCCACTTTTTGCCCTGCCAGTCGAGGCATTCTTCGGGGGGCGTGTCGGTCATACCCTCCCACCAGACTCCGCCTTCGGGCGTGAGCGCCACGTTGGTAAAGATGGTGTTCTTTGCCAGAGCGGCCATGGCGTTGGGATTGGTTTTGGCCGACGTGCCAGGGGCAACACCGAAGAAGCCGGTTTCCGGATTGATGGCGCGAAGACGGCCGTCCGAATCGGCTCGCAGCCAGGCGATATCGTCTCCGACCGTCCAGACCTTCCAGCCGCTCTGCTGGAAATGGGGCGGCGGAATGAGCATCGCAAAGTTGGTCTTCCCGCAGGCGCTGGGGAAAGCCGCGGCCACGTAAGTCTTCTCGCCCTTCGGCTCTTCGACTCCAAGAATGAGCATGTGCTCAGCCATCCAGCCCTCGTCTCGGGCGATGTTCGAGGCGATCCGCAGGGCGAAACATTTCTTGCCGAGCAGCGCGTTGCCGCCGTAGCCGGAACCATAGCTCCAAATCTCGCGCGTCTCCGGAAAGTGGACGATGTATTTGTCAGGATTGCACGGCCACGGGACGTCCTTTTGACCAGCTTTGAGAGGCGCTCCCACCGAGTGCATGCACGGCACGACTCTTTTGGAATGTTTATCGATCTCCTTGAATACCGGCAGGCCGATCCGGGCCATGATGCGCATGTTGACCACCGCGTAGGGCGAATCGGTGAGCTGAACACCGATTTGCGCCATGGGCGAACCAATTGGTCCCATCGAGAACGGCAGGACGTACATGGTGCGTCCGCGCATGCAGCCGGTGAAGAGACTCTTCAGCTTGCGGCGCATTTCGAAAGGATCGAGCCAGTTGTTGGTCGGCCCGGCATTGTCCTTCGAGAGGGAGCAGATGAAGGTGCGATCTTCGACGCGGGCGACGTCGCTCGGGTCGGACTTCGCGTAGTAGCAACCCGGCCAGAGTTTCTGATTGAGCTTCGTGAACGTTCCGCCCGCGACCAGCAGTTTGCAAAGCGCTTCGTTTTCGCTGTCCGAGCCGTCCACCCAGTGAATGGCGGCGGGTTTGGTGAGGGCAGCCATTTTCTCGACCCATGCAATAAGGTGCTTGTTGCTGGAGAGCGGCTTGTTGGACTTTGAGGCGCCGGCGGTCGATTTTTTGGAGGTTCCGTCGCGAGACGGCTTCTTGGGTTGGGAAACGGAGGGACGGGTTGGCATACCGGTGATTATTGTCAGCTTCGAGGTCCTAACGCAATCGCGGAAAAAGCAACCTGGCTAGGGTCATTTTCCATCTTGGCCGGGCGTCAACGCAGGCATCTGCGGCAGGCTATCGGCGTTACCGAGATGCCAGCGCGGCGCGAAAGAACCTCGTTTCGAGGGGAGTGGCGGCGACGCCCTTGGCATTCAGTGATATCGTCGCTGCCCATGGATACCTAAACAACTTTTAAGCTGCCTTTCAGCTTTGCTTAAGCCCTGCGTGCAAGGGTGCAAACATCAATAAGAAACTAACCAATGAACTCATTTCTCTCACGCAAAAGTACAGAAGCAATGCTCGAAAGGCCTCGCAGTCGGGCGGCCGAATTTTACTTTAACGGGACTTGTCTAATCAGGGCGGTTTGCAGCGGCAAATTTCAAAAAGCCCCGTTTTTCCTTAGGCACCTATGGTGCGCGTTTGGCCGATGAGTACACGAGGAACCTCTGCAACTGCGAAGCCACGATTCCCCTATAAACCGCTCCTCTTTGCGTCCACGGAAGAAGCAGTCGTCTACCTGGAACTCCTCGGGTTTTCTATTGAAGACGGGAATATCAGTTACAACGGCCTGGCCATGGCAACTCACCGGACGTTGTTTGCCATCGACTGGTTGTGCGACAACAGCTTTACCTACGCTGCTCCAACACGCGAGCCATGTGCTTCCTAACAAATCATCACCCCGTGCTTAAGCGGGTCCGAAAAACTTCCGTTGACGAACTTAAGGAAGAGCGCGCCATAGTTCGCGATCTGATCCCATCCTAAGGGTCAGTGCCCGCGCGGCTGCATCCGATCGGCGAATCCGAAAGAGAATTAAGGTATCGTTAAGCTTAGCTTAAGGAGCTTCGTGGAGATTGCTTCTATATTTGTTTCTGAACTTACGAACCTTAACCGCACATTTGACGACCTCCATGACACCGTTTCTCCGCTTTACTTCTGTTTTTCTGACCTTTTCATCCTGTCTGCTGGGTGCCGAAACCAAATCGCTCGAAGAATGGTGGAAGGGGAAAAAGGCCACGGGCGACTGGTTTGGCGCACGCACGACGCTTGAGGACCGGGGCATCGATTTTTCCGGGCATTGGTCCAGCGTGTATGCCGGCGTCGTCTCGGGTGGGCTGCAACACCGCGGCACCTTCGTTGAGCAAGTCAATTTCGAACTCGAGGTCGACTTTGCCAAGCTCACCGGATGGGAGCCGCTGGAGGGTCTCACCTTCTCGGCCGGCGTGCGCTGGCGCGACGGCGTCCTCATTAATCCCTTCGTTGGGACGACCAGTTTGTTCAGCCCGGTGAGTTATCGAAGTGGACACGGATGGCGCCTCATGCCCTTCTATCTGACCTACACCACACCGCAGCTTTTTGGCATCAAGGAATTTTTGACTGTCTCGGGCGGCTGGCAGAATGCCAATGATATTTTTGCGGAGCAGCCTGAATCGAAGTTTTTCCGCAACAACGGCATCATCGATAATAAGGGAATCAGCGCCAATGATGTGGGATGGTCGTCAAGCTATGCGGCGTGGGGCGGGTATCTGAAGGTCAAACCGACGGACTGGTATTACGCGATGGCAGGCTTGTACATGGCGATTCCCGAGGCTACCGCAACGGCGAACCATGGGCTGTTTTTCGAGGGCTCGCCTAGCAACAACGGCTTGTATTTTATCGGCGAGACTGGCGTGACGCCCAAGCTCGGTTCTGCGAAATTGCCCGGTAAATACGCCTTCGGTGGCTATTATTGGGGACTGGAGAATGAGTCGTTCAACGGCGTCACCTATCCCGGAAAATACGGTTTCTACTGGCAGGCGGCCCAGATGGTCTGGCGCGAGCCCTCGGCGCCGGCCGTGGCCAAGAAAAGCGGAGACGCGAAATCGTTCAAGGAGACCGGGGTTGACACGAAACCCAAGCTCAGCGACCAAGGGCTGCACTGGTTTTCCTGGTTTCATTATGCGCCGAGCTACAACGGCCTGAGACCCTTCTATTTCTACACGGGGCTGATCTACAAAGGTCTGATTCCCACCCGCGATGAGGACCAGGTTGGAGTGGCTTTTGCTTACGGCAATTTCAGCGAATTCAATGAGGCCAACCAGGAAGCAAACAACCGTCCCGTTCAAACCTATGAGGCCATGCTGGAATGCGACTACCGAATCCAGCTCAACAAATGGGCCTACGTCCAGCCGTTTATCGAATACATAATCCGGCCCGGCGGAGCCGGTCTCGTGGGCAATGCCACCGTCCTCGGCGTGCATTTCCGTGTAAACTTCTGATGATTGACCGCAAGGAACACCAGCACAATCAAGCGAGACCTAAGGCTCGAGAAATAAAGCCGCTTCATGAGGGAACAATCGCTTGCACAAGATGCCGCACATATTCGGCGGTCGCTCAAGTCAATTGCGAGAATTCGTCATCCCCACCCGCCGACGTTTGGCTGGAAGTTAAAAGAAGCTCGTCTAATGTCGTCGAAAATTACTTGATAGAATATTGCGCTGGATTTTCTGAAGGATCTCGGCTCCCCAACCTTCCATTGAAAAGGCTTGGCACGGAGGTTGTGTTCCGGCCAGGGAAGCCGCGATCGATCTAAACGAGTGTTTCTTCCAGCCACGCTTTGACCTCGTAGTGTCTCTGCGCCACAGGGGGTCACCCATTAGGGGAAAGTTCAACAGAAAATATGACTTTCCTCATGGAAGAGTGATTTTGTTTGTAAATCACGAACTTTAACCACAAACTAAACGGCCTCCATGACTAAGCTCTTGCGTTTTAGTTTTGGTTTCCTAGCGTTTTCATCCTGTCTACTACATGCCGAAAGTAAGCTTCTCGAGGATTGGTGGAAGGGGAAAGGCGCCGCGGGTGATCTCTTTGGTGTCCGTTCGACCCTCGAGGACCGGGGCCTCGATTTTTCTGGGCATTGGGGCGCCACATTTGCCAGCGTGGTTGCGGGCGGGCTGCAAAAGCGCGGCACCTTCGTTGAGCAAGTGCGTTTCGAGCTCGATGTCGACTTTGCCAAGCTCACCGGATGGGAGGCGCTGGAGGGTCTGACGGGCTACGCCAGCACGCGCTGGCGTGACGGCACTCTCATTAATCCATTCGTCGGGACGACGAGTCTCTTCAGCCCGGTGGATTATCGAAGTGGCCATGGATGGCGCATTCTGCCGCTTTTCCTGACCTACACGACGCCGGAGCTTTTTGGCATAAAGGAGTTGTTAACCATCTCGGGCGGCTGGCAGAACCCTTACGACGACATCTTTGCGTTCCTGCCCGCATCGAAGAGTGGTTTCCGCAACAACGGCATCGTCGCCAACAAGGGAATCTCCGCCAACGACGACGTTGATTGGTCGTCGAGTTATGCGGCGTGGGGCGGGTATCTCAAAATCAAACCGACGGACTGGTTCTACGCGATGGCGGGCTTGTACATGGCGATTCCCGGTGGCCTCGGCACCTCAACAGCCAACCATGGGCTGGATTTCGAGGGCTCGCCCGGCAACAACGACTTGTGGTTTCTCCAAGAGATAGGCCTGACGCCCAAGCTCGGTCCTTCGAAACTGCCCGGCAAATACTTCTTCGGTTGGTATTACTGGGGGGTCGCGACCCCGTCGCTGAACGGTACCGTCCATGACGGAGTATTCGGCTTTTACTGGGCGGCGCAACAGATGCTCTGGCGTGAACCGTCGCCCCCGGTGGTGGAGGAAACAAGGGTGGACGCGAAATCCTTCAAGTCGACGGTGACAGAAGCGAAACCCAAGCTCAGCGACCAAGGGCTGACCTGGTTTGCGTGGTTCCACTATGCGCCGAGCTACATCGGCGAGAGACCATTCTATTTCTTTACAGGGTTCCTTTACAAAGGCCTGATTCCCACCCGCGATGATGATCAGGTTGGACTAGCCTTCGCTTACGGCAACTTCGGCGAATTCAATCAAGACATTCAGGCCGCGGCCCACGAACCGGTTCAGACCTACGAAGCCGGGCTGGAATTCTTCTACCGAATCCAGCTCAACAAATTGGTTATCGTCCAACCCTTTATTCAATATATCATCCAGCCTGGCGGCGCCGGTCTCGTGGAGAATGCCACCGTGCTTGGTACGTATTTCCGCGTGGCCTTCTGATGATCGCTCCCGCCTCGATGCGATCTCAGCGGGAGATCACAGGAGATGCCGTTTTCAGCGGCACTATTACTTCTTTAGAGCCGTTTGCCGCCACCGATTGAGGAAGCCTCGGTGGTTCGGACTGCTGAGGTAAGTGATCAGGTCCGGCCCGATAGGAATCGGTTTGATGCTGTCGCCGAGCGCCTGCTTCAGAGTGGAGGCGGTGGCTTCGCCTTCCACATCGCTGCGTATCGCGGTGAAATGGGCCGAGGTTGGCGATCAACATAGGGCGAGCAAGATCACGTCGACTGCTAAGAAATCGATTCTCGGGCGCTTAGGAAAATTGCGCCTGAGATCGGCCGAGGAGCGCGCTCATGGACAGAGGATCGTCGAGGGTGTCGGGGAGGTCCAGGCCCAGCTCACCCCCTCAATGTCAGCTCTGAGGCCTTCTGCGCCCGTTAGCGCCGATGAATCTGAACAACATTTAAGCCCCTTTTCAGCTTTGCTTAAGCCGGCTTTCTCAGCTTCATCGGCTCGGCACGCGTCGGGTGGTATCTGCACAGCAAGCTGGCACCCGGCACGCGCTGCGCTCTGGAGCACGGCGGGGCCGCTCTGGCGATTGTCGACCGCAGTGCGGACCTCGACCAGGTCATTGAGCCAATGGTCAAGGGCGGCTACTATCACGCCGGTCAGGTGTGCGTCTCGACCCAGCGCATTTTCGTGCACGCGGACATTCAGGCGGAGTTCGTGGAGCGTTTCGCCAAGCGGGTCGGAGCCTTGCGCGTTGGCGACCCGCTCTCTCTTGAGACCGAGGTATGGGATTGGTGGAATTCCATGGTCGATGCGCGAGATGACACAAGAGAAGATGATCGTCCTACGGCAGACCTGAAAAGCGGTTCGTTTTGGGCACTTTCCCCAAAGGGAGTTGACTTGCTGAGGGCGCGGAAGGCTGCGATGATCTGGTACCCCTGATGAAAATTCTTGTGGTGGAAGATCAACGCCGCTTGGGACTCTTTCTAAAGAAGAACTTGTCCGAAAACGGCTACACGACCATGTGGGTCCAGACGTGTGAGGCGGCCGAGAATGCCATCTGCGAGAACCGTTACGACGTAATCATCCTCGACCTGGGTCTGCCGGACGGCAGCGGGCTGCAGCTGCTGCGCGAGTGGCGTCGCAACGGCTTTCAGGAAGTGGTCCTCATTCTGAGTGCGCGTGACGCGGTTCAGGATCGCGTCGAAGGGCTGGATCTGGGAGCGGACGACTATCTCGCCAAACCATTTAATATGACCGAGCTTCTGGCCCGTGTCCGTTCACTTGTCCGGCGGCAAGCTGCGGTGAAGGAAACGATTCTTGAACACCGCGGCATCAAGCTGGATCTGATCAGCCGCTCTGCGAATTTGCACGGAAAACCTGTGGAGCTGACCAGTCGTGAGTTCGCGCTGCTCGAGGCGTTCATGCAAAATCCGGGACGCATTCTTACTCGCTCGCTAATCTGCGAGAAAGTCTGGGAATCACACATGGACGCCGATGCCAACCTTCTCGACGTCTATATGAGCAAATTGCGCACAAAGCTGGAGGCCCCTCTCGGCGAGCCATTGTTCAAGACGTTCCGCGGAGTTGGCTACAAACTGTTATGAGGTCGCTTGGCGCTCGGCTGGCGCTTTGGTATTCACTCGTCTCGACCCTCACACTGGCCTCCCTTGTTGCTGTGGGATTCTTCCTGCTCAGCCGTCACATGGTTCACAGCCTGGATTTGCTCAACCTGGCAGAGTTTGAGAATGTGAAGTCGAGGCTAGGCCCCACCCTGGCTGCCCTGACTCCGAACGAGATCGCCGAGAGGATGCAGGCTTTTGGTGAGCGTGGCGCCCTGGTGTTCTACATCGAAATTCGGGAGATGGACGGCAAGGTGCTGTTCAGTTCTCGAAATCTCTACGGCCAGCAGCTCTCTGCGGGGGGGACTCGTTCCGACGCTTTCGACCTCGAGCTCCCGGGAATTGGAGAGATCCGCGCCGGGCGTTTCCCTCTCGAAGGGCGCGCCGTGGTAGTGGCGTCGCCAAAGGCTCTGATTGAGCAGGTGATCGACGGCTACGCTCAGGTCGGCCTCGTGTTGGTGGCGCTGAGCATCGTCGCGAGTGTCGTGACGGGTCTCGTTTTCAGCCAGATTGCCTTGCGGCCAGTGCGAAGTATCCAGGAAACCGCCAATCGGATCCGCTCGGACAATCTTAGCGAGCGCATCCCGGTCTCGGACGTGCATGACGAAATATCCGATCTCGCGCGGTTGCTCAACGAAATGTTCGATCGCCTGGAATCGTCCTTCAATCAGATCCGGCGTTTCAGCGCAGAGGCTTCGCATGAGCTGAAAACGCCCCTGTCGCTCGTGCGGCTTGAAGCGGAGAAGCTTCTGATGGACGAAGGCCTGACGCCGGAACAGCAGGAGGCCGTGCAGGTGCAGATGGACGAGATCAGCCGCCTGGAACAGATTATCGAGGACCTGCTCTTCTTGTCGCGCGCCGAAGCGCACGCGGTCACGCTTGCTCTCCGACCCGGTGATCCCTACGAATTCCTTCGGGCCTTCGTTCCCGATGCCCGCGTCCTTGCGGAGCATCGTGGGGTTCGATTTGCGGAACAGATCGAGGGGAGGGGATTGGTTCCTTTTGACCCAAAATGGATCCGACAGGTCCTACTTAACCTCACGATCAATGCGCTCAATGTCTCACCGCGTGGTAGCCTCGTCACTCTTGACTCGGAAATAACCTTGGAGAGCTGGCGCATCGCGATTGAGGACGAGGGGCCAGGAGTGTCACCGGACCAGCGCGAACGCATCTTCGAAAGATTCGTGCGGCTGCCCGCCGTCGGCGCCGAAGAGGTCAAGGGAAGCGGGCTGGGCCTGGCCATAGTGCGCAGCATCATCAATCTGCACCGCGGCATGATCCGAGCGGAGGGTGGCCCACGCAGAGGAGGGCTGCGAATGGTCGTTGAACTCCCACTTCCGCGCGAAAAACCGGCGCGGCCCTCAGCCCCTGCTGAGCCACGGTGGCTTGTTGGCCATTCGTCGATGGATTGAGATGCGCCGGGGCGAGCGCTACCACAGCCCGATGGCATCCCACCAAATCGGTCCAATCCCGAGCCAGATGGCGAGGTTCAGAACCGAGACGATGAAGCCGACGAGCCACCAGAGGTTTTGAGAGACGTATCCGGGCGCAAAATAGATCGGAGCGGATCCGGTGCCATAGTGGGTTATTCCAGCATTCAAATTCGAGAGAAACGCCAGTGCCCAGGCGGCAAGTCCTCCGGGGACGCCGGCGACCAGCGCCGCGCCCAGAAAGCCTGGATAGAGCGCGGAAACGTGAGCCGTCATGCTGGCAAAGCCGTAGTGGGCGTAGAGGTAACTTACGGCCAGGGCGGCAAATGCAAAGGCCCAGGGCCAGCCTTCCAAGCGATCAAAAGCCGCGCCGAAAACAATGTCGATGACGCCGCGCTCGCTCAACTGGCTTGCCATCATCAGCAGCGGCGCGAACCAGACGACGGCATCCCACGCTTTCGTGTGACCGGCCACCTCTTCCCATGTCAGAACGCGCGAAAGCAGGAGCGCACACACACCGGTCAGGGCTATCACCACGGTGTCGGCGCCGTGGAGAGGCTGGGTGATCCAAGCGGCGATGACCACCAGGAGCACCAACAACAAGGTGCCTTGGGCACGCGTCATCGGGCCCATTTCTTCGAGCTTGAGCCGTGCAAAAGAGCGTGCATGTTCGGTATCCTTCATCTGTGGCGGGCACAGGTGATGGACGAGCCAGGGAACCAAAGTGAAGGTGCAAAGGCCCGGCAGACTTGCTGCCAAAGCCCAGTGCGCCCACGACAGATTGACGCCCGCGATCTGGCGGGCAAACTCGGCGATGAGCGGATTGGCTACCATGCCGGTCAGAAACATCGCCGAAGCGGCATAATTCGTGTGGAACGCAACCAGGGTTAGATAGGCACCGATGCGCTCCGCGGTCGGTCCCGGATCCGAGCCCAGGACGCGCGAAATGTTGCGAACCAGCGGCGCCATCACTCCGCCGCCACGACCGGTATCAGAGGGCACGACGGTCGCCAGAGCGAGATTCGAGAGCGCGAGCGAGTATCCCAGGCTCAAGGAGGTGTGGCCAAAGCGGCTGATAAAAAAGTAGGCGATCCGAAGTCCGAGCTGGGTTTGCGTCACGGCATAGGCGTAGATGAAAGCAGAAAAGATCAACCAAACGGTGGTTGTGGCGAAACCGGAAAGGGCTTCTGCCGGCGAAAGTGTACCGGTGAGCGCTAGCAGGGTCATGGAGACGAGCACGCTCACGGTCATCGGCATCGGACGGGCGACCAGAGCGATGATCGTGGACGTGAAGAATGCCAGAAGATGGCGCTGATTGGGCGTCAGCGCCTCGATCGGTACAAAATAGAGGGTGAGTCCTGGCACGAGGACGCACGCCCAACGGATTGCGGAAAGCTTCGCGGCAGAGGAAAACACAAGGTGGCTATGAAGCGACCGTTCTTCACCTTCAGATCCGGTCGCTATCTTTCGGGGAGGAGCGGTTCCAGTGCTCACAAGATGGGATCTCTAGTTTCGGATGGCAAGCTGATAGGCAGTCAATGAAGTCTCGGCCTTGCGAAAAGATCCGTCCTTATCTCGTGAAGGAATTGAGGACGAACCAATCTCGCAGCCGGGGGGGAGGACACACTCAATCTGTGTGCCTCCCCCAGGCGCCTCATCAGGGCGTTCCCCCGGCAGCGGAATAGTTGCCGTGGCAAGACCGATCCCCAGCAGGATGAACGCGCGTAATAATAGTCCACTTCAACGTGAAGCGCTGATGGTCGCCGAGTTCGACGCCGACCAGAGCCACCAACAGGTAGGTGGAAGGCACCAGCGGACTAAGGAGGTGCACAGGCTGGCCCACAAGAGAGGCCCGCCCGATCTCCGCCGCGCTGATGCCATAGGCTTCCGCCGCCTGGCTAAGAATCGGAACCACGCCGTAGTAGAACGCGTCGTTCGAGATAAAGAAGGTAAACGGCAGGCTGAGAACGCCTGTGATGACCGCGAGATAGGGGCCAAAGGCGTCGGGCACCAGGGCAACGACGCTATTGGCCATCGCATCAACCATCTTCGTGCCCGATAGAATGCCGGTGAGAATGCCGGCTGCAAGGATGACCGAGACGACCGAGAGCACGTTGCCCGCGTGATGCTCAATCCGATCCCTTTGTTGCTGGAGCGTAGGGTAGTTGATCGTCAGAGCCAACGCGCTGGCGATCATGAAAAGCACTGCCAGCGGCAGCACCCCCAGGAAGAGCCCGGTCATTAGCGCAGCAGTAAGCAGGGCGTTGATCCAAAGCAGCTTCGGCCGCCGGATGCCGCTGGTGGCATCACTCTCCGTTTCATCCACGGTCACGGCATGGATTTCACCGAGCGCCCCAGGATCGAGTACTCCCACGCGCTGACGCTCCTTGCGTCCGAACATCCAGGCCACAAAGATCACCCATGCCGCGCCGGCGGCAACGGCTGGAAGCATCGGCACGAAGAGTTCAGCAGCGTCGACTTTGAGGGCCGCTGCCGCGCGAGCCGTTGGTCCGCCCCAAGGCAGGATGTTCATCACGCCGCCTGCCATCATGATGACGCAGGCGAGCATTAACCGGTTCATGCCCAGCCGCGTATAGAGCGGGAGCATCGCGGCGGTCGTGATAAGGTAGGTCGTCGAGCCGTCACCGTCCAATGAGACTACCAGTGCCAGGACGGCCGTTCCCACCACGATCCGCAATGGGTCGCCGTGCACTGCACGGACGACGAGCTTAACGACGGGGTCGAAGAGGCCAACGTCGATCATAATGCCGAAGAACAGGATTGCGAACATCAGCATCGCGGCAGTGGGCGCGATGGCCTTGACGCCGTCGAGCATCATCGGCCCGATCTCGGGGCCAAATCCGCCCAACAGCGCAAAAACTATCGGCACGATAATGAGCGCAGTCAGCACGGACATGCGCTTCGTCATGATGAGGGCCATAAACGCGACAATCATGGCGAATGCCTGAATCGTAAGGCTGGCAAAGGGCATGAGGCCCAGAGCGACGAGGGCCGTGAGACCAAGCCCCAGCTTGCCGCCGTTTGCGTTGAGCCACGATCTTAGGGATTGCGCGCCTTGATTCGGATGTCCGGCCAGAGGCGCGAGCGGGGTGGAGTTAGGCGTGTCCATAGTTCTAGCAATAAAACCGGGATGTTTCCCGGAATGAAAATTCGGTCGGGGTGGGCGAGTTGCCTTGGCACCGTCGTCGGCGGCCAAGTCTCATGGGATTGTTGAATTGAGTTCGGTGCATGGGCGTGTTGACTTTTGAGTGTTGGCGCTGTCGACAGTCTCAGTCGATTTGGATCAGCGTCACCAAGTTGCACGACACTCCTTAAGCTAAGCTGAATTCTGAATGAAATTTCGTTCAGCTTTGCGCAGCGAGTTGCGAAGCCGAGAAGTTATTCGCGCAATTTGATAGGTGAGATCCGACAGTGCGTTTGATCACGCTTTTGCTATGATATTTCGAGGGAAGGAATGAAAGGCGCTGAAGCGCGGAAGCACCGCGGCAAAGGATGGAAAGCGGTTTGAAGACTTCGATGAGATTCACCGAGGTCGTTCAAGGTGCTTAGCGCTTCCTCCTGTGTAGTCAGATACGGGGTGACGTCTCGACGACATCCGGGAGTGTCTTGTGTAGTTAGTGGCGTCGATCTACGAACGGACGGCTTGCTAAGCACTCCACGAACTCGATCTGATCGCTTTGGAGGCAAGCGAGCTAACAATTAGCTTTCAGTTGCACCCAACCCAGTCGGCCTTGAGCTGCTTCATTGCTTTGTACCGTAACTCCAACTCGCGTCGCAATTCCTTGCGCACCTTTGCTTCTTCGAAGCGTCTATGCTCGTCGGGAGTGGACGGCCGAAGAGGCGGCACGGCTATTGGCTTGCCTGCCTTGTCCACCGCCACCATCGTGAAATAGCAGCTGTTGGCATGGCGCACGAGGTGAGCCTGAATGTTTTCGGTGATTACCTTGATGCCAACTTCCAGCGAGGTAGTGCCGGTGTAGTTGACAGAGGCGAGAAAGGTGACTAGCTCGCCGACGTGAATTGGCTGGCGGAAGATGACCTGGTCTACAGACAAAGTGACCACGTATCGCCCGGCATAGCGGCTTGCGCAGGCATAGGCAACCTGATCGAGGATTTTGAGGACCGTGCCGCCGTGCACATTGCCGGCAAAATTTGCCATGTCCGGAGTCATTAGCACCGTCATTGCGAGTTCGTGGTTGGGGAGATTCATGGTGTTCGTAACTTTTTGAACCGTTGAAATGCATCGTGCCTACAGCAGGCGAGGCATCGATCAGTCACTCGATAACCTCGCCCGCATGGCATCCCTTTGTTATCCGTTTCCTGCTGTTAGCTCTTGTTCAACTTCCTCATGTGTTCTGAGGCAAGCCTATCGGGCAGCGACGAAGCGCGTGGGAGCGAGCTCCTCGTCATCGCTAACTCCTGGTGCGCTCGAAACTGCCATATGCTCTTCTATTTGATCCAGGACTGCTTCAGGGTCGTCGGCCTCCAACTCGGTCTCCTGGTCGAGATGGCGACGCATTTGATTTTCGTCGAGCTCTTTGCACCACTTGCCGACTACCACTGTGGCCACGCCGTTACCGATCAGATTGGTAAGCGCCCTCGCCTCGGACATGAAGCGGTCAATACCGAGGATGAGCGCGAGGCCTGCGACAGGAACGTGGCCGACCGCCGAGAGGGTCGCAGCCAGAACAATGAAGCCGCTGCCGGTGATCCCTGCCGCTCCCTTGGAGGTCAGAAGCAATACTCCCAGCAGGGTAAGCTGGTTGGTGAGGTCGAGCGGAGTGTTAGTCGCCTGGGCGATGAAGACGGCAGCCATCGTGAGATAGATCGCTGTGCCGTCCAGGTTGAAGGAATACCCGGTCGGGACAACCAATCCCACGGTCGATTTCTTGACGCCAAGATTCTCGAGCTTCGCCATCATGCGCGGCAGGACCGATTCGGAGGACGAAGTGCCAAGTGCGATGAGGAGTTCCTCCTTGATATACTTGATGAACTTCCAAATGCTGAAGCCATGCGCGCGGGCGATAGTTCCCAGCACGACAAAGATGAACACCAGGCAGGTGGCGTAGAACGTGCCCATCAGCTTGGCGAGCGGCAATAAGGAAGCGACGCCATATTTGCCAATCGTGAACGCCATTGCGCCGAAGGCGCCGATGGGAGCGACCTTCATGATGATGCCCACGATGCCAAAGAGGACATGCGAGCTTTTCTCGATCAGGTCGAAGACCAGCGTGCCCCTGCCGCCAAACGAGTGCAAGGCGAACCCGAACAACACCGAGATCAATAGCACCTGCAGAATTTCCCCCTGGGCGAACGCATCGACGATCGTCGTGGGAATGATGTGCATGATGAACTCAGTCGTCGTGTGCATCTTGCCCGGGCCGGTGTATTGCGCTATGGCGTTGGCGTCGAGTGACGCGGGATCGATATTCATGCCCGCTCCGGGCTTGACCACATTAACAATGATCAGCCCGACGATCAGCGCGATCGTGCTGACAATCTCGAAGTAGAGGAGGGCGAATCCGCCGGTCTTACCCACCTTCTTCATGTCTTCCATGCCGGCGATGCCGACGACCACGGTGCAGAAGATGATCGGGGCGATCATCATTTTGATGAGCTTGATGAATCCGTCGCCAAGCGGCTTCATCGCCGCGCCCACTTCGGGAATGAAGTGACCGAGCAAGACTCCGACGATGATCGCGGCGATTACTTGGACGTAGAGCGATTTGTAAATTGGTTTCTTTTGCATTGTCTGTTGGTAGGGGTTGTAAAAGGGGTCTTTAGGAGTCTCCGTTTCGCGAAGCGCTCATCGCGACCAGGGGTAACTCCAGTTTGGGGTGTCTTTCGTTCCAGGGGCTGTGAGGTCCGGACCGCGTGTATTTGTTGGAAGGCTTAACATTGGATTAGGTTTCTCAGATCCGAGCTTCGCGCCTTCGGCCTAACCGAAGCTGAATACAAACTTAAAAGATGTTCAGAAATGGTTGCGGACCCCCCACGAAATCGCGGATAGCGGAGTCACATTTTTTCGTCATTTTTGAGCCGACCTGCGAAGGACGCTTTTCATCGCGGCGCGGGCGATCACGCCTGAATGGAAAACGTTGCGCCTAAGATGCACAGTCATGCGCTGCTTTTGATTGTGCGTCCCACAGCCTTGCAAGACAGGGTCCGACTGACTGTCCTTCGTTTACGGAACGCCTGGCACTAAAGATCCATTGTCTGGGCCGGGCGCTAACGTTAAATATGTCGCGTTCGCATGCAGAGAGTGAAATTCCACCACTTGGCTGGAAAGACCCTTGATCTCAACGGATCCAGGAGTTTGGTATCGGAAGGGCTGGGTGGGAACAGCCAGGTGGACGTCGCGGAGGTCAGGGCCTGACGGTAAAGCAGACTGAATGGGACGCTACTCACAGATGGCCCTGGAGGCGGAGCCAAGACCGGTTCTACGCGCGCCGGAGAAGCGCATCGCGCCGCGAGGGATACCGGCACGACCGCGGTTCGACAGCATCGACCTGCTCCGCGGGGCAGTCATGGTGCTTATGGCGCTGGATCATACGCGCGATTTTTTTGGCAGCAGCGCGATGAATCCGCGTGACGTTAATGATCCGGCGTTGTTCCTGACGCGGTGGGCGACGCATTTCTGTGCGCCGATCTTCATCTTTCTGGCGGGCATCTCCGCCTTTCTCTATGGCACTCGCGGGCGAAGTAAGCGTGAGCTTAGCCGGTTTCTCTTCACGCGTGGAGCCTGGCTGGTGCTGATCGAATTGACGGTCGTTAACTTCGGCTGGACGTTCAACCTGGCGTTCGATTTCTTCGTTCTACAGGTTATTTGGGCGATCGGGTGGTCGATGATGGCCTTGGCGTGCCTTATCTATCTGCCGCGCGGCGCCATTGCGGCGCTGGCGCTCGTGATGATCGCGGGACACAACCTGCTCGACGGGATTGAAGCGAACCGCTTTCAGGATTTTGGTTGGCTGTGGCTTTTGCTGCATGAGCCGGGTCTTTTGGACCCGGTGCCCGGCGTGAAGGTTTTGGCCGTTTACCCCCTCGTTCCCTGGGTTGGTGTGATGATTGCCGGTTACGCCTTTGGCCCGGTGATGCTGTACCCGGCGCGGCAGCGGCGAACCTGGCTTTTCGGCTCCGGGCTACTTCTCCTCGGGGTATTTGTCGGGATGCGCGCCGTGAACGGTTACGGCGACCCGGCGCCGTGGCAGGCGCAGGAAGGTTGGGTTGCAACCCTTCTTTCATTCATCAACTGCGAAAAGTATCCGCCATCGCTGCTCTATCTGGCGATGACCCTCGGGCCCGCACTTATTGCGCTCGGCGTGTTTGAACGAGCGCGAGGCAAAGGTCTCAGAATGGCTGATCACGTTTGGGCGGGTGCCGTTCCTCTTTTACGTTGCGCACATCTATCTGCTTCATCTGGTGGCGGTGGCAGCGGCAATTGTCATGGGTGACGACCTCCGATGGCTGTTTGAAGATCTGTCGGCGAAACCTCCGGGTTACGGGGTGAGTCTGACAGTCGTTTATCCGCTCTGGCTGGGGATCCTGCTGTTGCTGTATCCGCTCTGCCGCTGGTTTGCCATGGTGAAGCAGCGCCGCAAAGACTGGTGGCTCAGCTACCTTTGACCGAATTCCTTGGATGCGCGATCTCCAGATACTGTTCGGTAAATGGAACCCATGTATCACTCTCATCGCTCGCGCTGTTTCGGCGGACGATATTTAGGGTGATCTGAAGCTCCTTTAAGGCCCGCTCGAACTGATTTCTCTCCGGGCGCTTTGTCATGTTCACTTCCTCCCGCAACGGACCTGTCATTATGGGGTCCATGCGGATAATCTCATAGAGCCTCCGGGCCAGAGGGCTGCAGTCCTTAAGGGGGCGGTGGTACTCTGGATAGTGGCTCTCGCGCAGATGGCGCATGCTCATCAGCACTGCAAGGCCGCCCGTGATCTTCCCGTAGAAGATTTCCTGCGGATACTTTGCGGGCAGCTGATTTTTCCAGGTCCAGATGGCAATAACCTTTTGGCCCCAGCCTTTCTCGCCGGGTTTCCTTCCAGGGAGATCAACCACGTCCCATAAGCACGGCATCTTGCCTTTGGCATCGGAGAAGATGCCGCATATTCCCGCGTGCAAGACGAATGCCTTCGCCTGCCTCAAAGTTCGAACGGATCTTCGTCGCACGATCATGAAACGCAGTGTAATCGAACGCCGTCCGATTTTCCGCCCTCACCGGCACGCAACTTAGGCGGATTCTGTTTGCAGCGGCCGGAAAACAGCTCACAAATCCCGCGATGCCGATCTCATGGATGTTCCGGGTCTGATTCGATCATTGCCCAACGTGGTGTTTGTCATCGTGTGCGCCCTCCGGCGGCTTTGGTGGGGATTGGTCTCTACGTGGGTTTGCGCTCGTATCGTCTTGCGGGGCTCATTGCGGCGACCGGCGTCACGGCAGCATCCGCGGCTCAGGAAAGCATGACAGCAATCGAGGGAAAAGTGTCGGCGCCTTCCGTCGGGAAAGCGCGCAGAGCGCCTCTGACTGGCTCCGTTTGCTGCTGGTTTCACTGCAAGATCGAGGAGTATGTTCGCGGCGCTTCGAAGGAGTGGCGCTGGACAACCGTCGAGGCTCTGACGAGCGAGTGGCCGTTTCTCATCAGTGATGAGAGCGGACGGTGCGCGGTGTGGCCTGCCCGGAGCGGAGGTAGTCCCGACGGATCGAAGCGTCTGGCATGGAGAAACCGAAAAGCCGCGGGATCGCAATCCTCCGCGCGAATCTCCCGCAAAGCGTTCGTGGTACCGGGGAAACGTCGTTGTGGCGGGCTCTCCGATGCTGCGTTTTCGCTATACCGAAGAGCGGATCTACCCGGGCGACAGAATCTATGCGATTGCTGGTCATCGTCAGAAGGTAGCTTCCGATTCCATTGAAGAGCCGATGGGAGCGATCGAGGACGACCCTTGCGGGGAGATCGTGGATGCCAAAGAAGAGACCGAAGCGGACGAACCTGGCGAGGAGGCAGAGGGATGGGAAGTCCATAGGGCTCGGCAGTTGGCTCCGGCTCACCTGCGAAGCGGGGGCAAAACCACTACCTGATTTCGACGCTTCCTGCAGAGCGGAGGCTCTGAAGATGCATCGCCTGGGGGTCGCGGGAGCCCTTTCGATCGCGCTAATCGGCGCATTGCTTCTCGCCGGGGTTTTGGTATGCGGTATGGTCAAATAGCGGGGAGATAAATTCGAATGAGCGTCTCCATTACGAAGTCTTCATCAAAACGAATATGGCTCTTGCTCGTTACCGCCTGGAGTGTGGCTTTTCTTTCCGCGACGGCAGCTGATTTCGGAGCGCGCGTGTTGCAGGAGGAAGGCGAAGGCGCGCCGGAGGTCTCGCAAGACCTCGTCGGCCACTGGCGTTTTACAAAGATCGTTTTCGAAAACCCCAGAGATGAACACCTCGTCCTCCATGCCGATGGAACCGCCGAGAACTGGTTCGCGACAGAGGCCGGACGCAGCGAGATTACCACCGCGAACTGGAGTGCCGAAGGCAACACGCTTACGCTTTCGTTCGAAGGCGGCCAGGAAGTTTCCCTTCCGTTCACCTTCTTCGAAGGGGGTTTGGTTTTGCCGAACATTCCGAATCAGCGCAAGATCTGGGAACGAACCGAATAGCTCCGGGGCGAGAGTCTGCTTTTTGCAAGGCCCAAAGCCGGCGCTTCTAAAGTACACCGTCCTCAGTGCGAAACGGCGGCGAAAAGCTCGTCGAGGGCGCGCAAGCGGCGGGATATGTCGCGCGCGATGTTCAATATGAGAATGGCGTACTGGTCGGGCTGCTGCTCGAAGAGCCGATGGAGATCGGTGCTCTTCAGCGCAAAGAAATAGGTGTCCTCGATCGCCCTTACCGAGGCGCAGCGAGTCAGACATTCGATAATGCACATCTCGCCGAAGAATTCCTTGGGTCCCAGAACTGCGAGGGCGGTCTCGCGCATCCCGCCGAGATTCTTCACGACTTCGACTCTTCCCGTCTGAACGATGAACATGCGGTTGCCGGTTTCCGCTTCGCCGACGATCGTATCGCCAGCATGGAATGAAGGTTTGCTCAACGGCATCCGCTATCAGAGCCAAAGCCGAGCTTTCAGCCCGGCGAAGATCGGGATCGATCTCCAGAAAGTCTTGGCGCTCTTTTGCGCTGATCATGGTGGAGTCTGTACCGCGTGAAACTTTGAAACCAAACGATGAGGCCGAAAATTGCCGCAGATCGTCGGATCATCGTGGCGCAATGCTCCGGGAAGCGAGCAGGAAGTGCTGACGGGCCGCAGAGGGGAACGCTATAGCCCCGGAGCCGGTGATGAGTCCAGCGTCCGGTCCGGTTTCTCTCTTCGCCGGTGCATGAAGTTCAGATCTCGCCCTTTGCCCGATAAGCCGTTACAACGATGGCGACACTCCAATAACCGATTCCTATGAAAGATATCTACCTCGGGACCGACAGCGGCGCGACCACTTCGAAGACATGCGGAGTGTTTGCCGACGGAACAGCCGATTTCGCTGAAGCTCGCCCAAAGCTCCACCAATTCGCAACTTGGCACGAGTGCCGTCATCGAGGGATGGATCGAGGGCGTTGAAAAATTTCTGACTCAAAATCAACTTGTTTGGGATCAAGTGCGCGCGGTCGGGCTGGCGATACCCGGACCTTATCAAGGCTACGGTGTGCTTGATCGCTCCGCGAACCTTCCTCCGGCCTTCGCCGGTTGGGATTTCCATACCGACTATTCGCGCGCACTGGCTCGCCAGGCCGGGCGCGAGATCCCTCTGGTTGCCGGGAACGATGGCAACTACGGAGGTGTGGCCGAAGCCGCCAAGGTGCGGGGCGGCCAGAAGGCTTCAGTCATCATGCTGGCTCCCGGGTCCGGTTTGGGCGCGGCCTACATCAACCCGCATGGGCTTCCTCTCGAGGGAGACACGCTCGCAGGGATGGAAGCCGGTCACATGCCCGCGCCCATTCACTTGCTGGGTTTGCCACCATTCGGTTGCGGTTGCGGGCGCTCGTGGGGATGCTTTGAGGCCTACACAACCCTTTCCGGTTTGCCGCAATACCTTGATTATCTCGCTCCAAAGTACGCAGACCACGAGCTCGTCTCTTCGGTGGAATCTGCCAAGGATCGAGCTTTTTCGCTTCGCGGCCGCGCGCAGAAGGGCGACCCCCTGGCGCTTGAAATTTTTGATTATCAAGCCAAGGCCCTGGGCCTGCATGTCGCCAACCTCTCGATGGCCCTCGATGCCCAATTTGTGGTAATCGGAGGCGGCCTGATTGACCCGGATGCGACCACGTCGGAATTCCGCGAACGGTATTTCGGCACCGTCCGCACTGCCGCCGAACCTTGGCTATTCTCTGTCCAACGGCAAACGATCCAGATCGTTCCGGCGACGCTGGGCGAGCTTTCCCAGGCGATCGGCGCCGCGCTCGTCGCGCTCTACACGGCCGAGGGACTGAAATAGCAACCGGAGAGTCGCTCAGCGCAACGCGCGGGAGATTGTTCTTGAAGAAAAGGGACACGCTCGGGAGAAATCGGCGTAACGGTCCATTCTATCAGCTCCGGGACGACGAAAACGCCATTTCAAAGGACCAATGGTTGGTAAATCTGCCGGGCTATTTTCAGCCACTTGGGTGTTGAGATTCCCTCTTAGGCGCGATTCGCCCAGCCTCTGAAGATGGTCACGGTTCCCATCCACTACGAAAAGCTGATCGAATCCACTGGGGCGCTGGTGGAGCGCGGAATCGTGAGCAGGGAAACTCTGCTGCGTCGAGCGAGCTGCCTGAAGCAGACCATTGACGCGCTTGAATTCAAAGCATTCCGCATCCTCCCGACGCGGTACATCCGGGCGGATGGGACTGGAATGCTCTTGCCGTTTGTCGAATATCAACGGACGACCTCGAAACGCAGCATCGAAATGCGGATAATCCAATGCGGGTCGCTAGGCGTGTCGAGGAGATAGGCGGCAGCGGTCTGGATCGCGAAGACCTGGGATATTCGGAAAGGTTTCGGAGATTGGCTGCCGCCTCATTTCGCGCTTGTGGCCGTTCGTCACCCGAACCGAGCCCTCGATGATTCGATTCGAAAGTCGCGGCGGGACCTAGCGCATAACTTGAAAGCCGCGGACCAACATCTCGACACATTGAATGAAGCGTGGTGGGTGTCGCGATGGCACGGCATCGATGGGGATAGCCTTCGTTACGAATATCTTTCTCAATCGGCTGCAGAGCGCAGAAGAAGCGGATCGCCGCCGACAGTCGACTGGTCGTTCACCATTTTTGGAGGCCAGTTGAGAGTTAACCTGGAAGTCAAGAATCGCGTGGGCACCTACGTCAGCCCGCGCATATGAAACGAGCGCCCATCTCTTCCGGGGTGAATCGGAAAAGCCGTTCGCGCCAAGCGCAGAGAACGAACTCAACGTACTTGTTATTACCTCGTACCCCGAAGCGTCGTCAGGCCGGGATTATGCAGACTGCCGCCATTGTCGTGTTTTCAAGAAACCTTCCGTCAGGTGAACACCGCAACATTGGCTTAACTGTCGAAATAGGCTTCCCAACGCGTTGCGCGCGGTTTAATTGCAAATGAAAAATTGGAATCACTAGCCCGACGCATGAAAGCCACCCAAGAAGACAACGTCGGCGCGAGCAAGGGTCAAGAAACTGCCGTCCCCCTTTTGCGCGCCGCAACGAACTCTCCTGATCTGGAGATCAAGGATGCGCAACTCATCTTTGGCGCCATCTGGCGGGAGCTAGAGCGAGAGTTCGGGCGGAGCCGGATGCGTTTTCCCAGGGAGTTGATCCTGCTCGGGGGTGCGCCGGGCGCGGGCAAAGGCACCAACTCGGACTTCATGCGCAAGGTGCGCGGCATCACCGCACCGCCTATCGTGGTTTCCCAGCTCCTTGAGACACCGGAGGCGCGCGCGGTCAAGGCGCGCGGCGCCATGGTCGGGGACCGGGAGGTGGTCGGCATCCTCTTGCGCAAGCTGCTTGAGCCCGAGCAACAGAACGGCGCGCTGCTTGATGGCTTCCCGCGCACGAAAGTGCAGGTGGAGTGCCTCAAGCTGCTTTTCGACGAGATGATCGGGCTGCGGCGGGAGTTTTCCGGCACCCCGGAGGTCATCCACTTCAAGCAGCCCATCTTTCACATCATGGTGCTGTTCATCGATGAGGCCGAGAGCGTGGCCCGCCAACTCAAGCGCGGACGGCAGGTCGTCGCCCACAACGAGGAAGTCGCCCGCTCAGGCATGGGCGAACGCTGGGAAGAAAGGGCGACGGACTTTAGCGAAGGGCTGGCGCGCAACCGCTACCGCGTCTTCAAGGAGCGAACCTACGACGCGCTGGTTTCCCTCAAGCAGATCTTCCACTACCACTTCATTAACGGTCAGGCGTCCATCCCCGAAGTGCAGGCCAACATCGTCCGCGAGCTCGAATACCAGAGCTCGCTGGAGTTGGACCCGCGCACCTTCGACCGGCTTCGGGGGTTGCCGCTGGCCAGCGAAATCGTCCAGCACGCCCGCCAGGACCTCGTGCGCAGGCTGGACGGCTACGAGGTGGAGCAGCCAGAAACCTTCGAGCGGGTGATCGAGTTCATTGAAGGCAAGATGATGCCCATTGTGGTTCGCCACGCGGTCTCAGGCATCGCCAACATCAACTCTGAAGACCTGCTGTTCGAGGACCCGGCCGCCTTGGCGATGCTGATCGACGTGTTCTCAGAGCGCGGCTTTCACGCGACAGTGGACGTGACCCGGGTTGGCGTGCCACTGCGTGTTGATCTGCAGACCGGGAAGATTTACTCCGAGGAAAAGAAGGTCTTTCGTTTCAGCGTGCGCTTTAGAAATCCGGAGATCCGAGGGTTCGAGTAGCGAAGACCTCCGGCAGGAACGTGATTTTGATGTTCCCATATTGCTCGCAGAGCTTCGTCCACTCTTTTTCAGGCATAGGCTTTGGTCCGACAAAGATGAATCTTTCGAGGCTGTATTCGACGTTCTTACACCACATGCCAATTCACTAATAATCCGGTTCTTGGACCGGGTCATATTGCTCTAGGTGAGACGAAGCGTTGACAGTGGAGCTACATCCACGGAAGCTCGCTCAAGTCCAGATGCCAATTTGAACCGTCTGTCACCCGAACGGCCTTGGCTTCCTGTTGGTAGATTACTTTGTCCAGATCAACTGCCGGAGGGATGATGTTTACCAAAATATCTCCGCTGAACAGTGACACAATTCGGGTTCGTGGGTCCGGGCGACGGATGAACTCGAATCTGACCGGATCGACTGTAAAAATGTATCCGGTCACCCTAGCGATCCCTCCTTCGTAGGCCTCAACGAGTCCGACAAAGTGGCGGTGGGGTTCTTTTTCAAGATGACGACGATGGATAATATGAATTTTTTCCCCTGCAGAAAGCACTTCGCGTTGCATGTAAGTTATTGATTGATGAAAGATTGAAGCACGGCAGAAGGGACTTGCCTATCGGTAATGCATGCTCGCCCCGACAGTTCGAGGCTGCCAAGCTCGTCAGGACGCGAAGAGGTCCGCTTGCATCGGGCGCTTGGAGGCATGCTCCTCGAACTTGGCCGCGAGCTCGTCCAATTTTGCGACATAGTATTCGACGTTTTCATCCCGGGCTTCGGGGTTCCACTCCGAAACCAATCGGGCATTCTCGTACGCCTTGACCTTCTTGCTCGCTCCGGTGATGTAGTAGCTGATTTGATCGCCGGCCTGGTAGTTTCGGCCGCTCTTGATGGCGAGCTCAAAGGCCGCTGAGCGATTTCGTGACGAGGCGGTGATTTTTTTTTGGTAGGAGCCGACGGAGTCCTGCAACGCCTCGGTCTTGGCGAGGGCTTCGATGGAGAGTTCCCGTCGCCGGATCTTGAGCGTGAGTTCCTCGCGCAAGGCAGCGGCCTTCTCGGGTTCTGCTTTGAGCAACAAACGCAGGAGCGTCTCGAGATAGTCGCGGAGATAGGGTTCCATGCCGCGCGATTTCAGGGCCGCACCCTTGATGACAATGGATCCGGAGTCGTCGAGGAGCGCATAGTTTTTCGCCCTGTAGCTAAACATGGCCGGAAATCTCTTGCCGAACTCCACTTCAATGCCCACCGGCAGTTCCGCCGCGAGCCCGCGTTGCAGGTCTTCCCCTTTAGCTCCATCCGGCGGGCGAAAATAGATGCCATCCGTATCGATCTCGATGACTTTGGCGCCGTGGGCGGTGAGCCAGTCCACCATCTGCCTGAGGATTTCGCGGCCCTTGGCGGTGACTTTTTCCGCGGCGTCAAAATCCGCGAAATGACCTTGGGCAAAGCCGAGATAGCCGTAGAAGGAATTGAGAAGGATTTTGAAGACGCCCTGCAAGGCATGGAGCGTGCCGCGCTCGAGAGGGTCGTCGACGCGCTGGAGCGCGTTCTTGGCCTGAAGTCGGAATCCGCGAAGATCCCGCAACATTCCGGCAAAAACGCCGAGGGCATCGTTCTTCGGCAGGTAGCCGAAGGTCAGCATGACGGATGGATAAAGCGAGGTGACATCGCAGTGCCAAACGTTCTCTATCACGCCGGTGACAAAGATGTCGGTGTAGCCGCCTTCAAACGGCCGCGCCTGCGGCAGATCCGGAATCGAATGACCTCGGCGCAAATACTCGCGAAGGAACAGCGCATCAATCTTGGTCGCATTTCCGCGGATGATAACGTCCTGGTAGTTGTAAGGAAAAATCTGGGCTTGGATGAAGTAGCTGCGACTCAAGATTGATGCCAGAGCGCGTGTTTCGCGAACGCCCTGAAGAGCGTAGGTGCGAAAGGCGTCCTGATCCTCGCGATAGGCGCCCTGGATGCCGGATCCTTCGAAAAAGACGCGATTCTTCTCCGAGACGCCGAAGTGGCTGGCGACGTTCTTCAAGCCGAAGTTTTCGAGCTCTCGCGAGGAGACATCGTAATACTGTGCAAGAACCCAGGTATCCACGATATGCCGGCCACGCGCGGTAAATTTTGGATATTGGATGGCTTTTTCCGCGATTTGCAGGCGTGACGGACGAGAGGCGAGCGGCGACGCGTCGCGTCCCCAGGCGAGCCGGACCTTGAGTCTCTTCGCGCGCGCCGTCACGAAGGGCAAGTCGAACTTGAAGAGATTGTGGCCTTCGATCACGTCGGGATCGCGTGTCTGGATAATGGAGGTGAGCGCCTCGAGCGTCGTGCGCTCGGATTCAATGGAGTCCGGTTCGACGACGAGGATCTCCTCCCAGCCTGTACTGTCGCTCAGGGCGACGGCGGCGATCGGATCACGCTCCGGGTTGGAGAACTCGAAGCCGTCGGAAAGGGTCGTCGCGATGTCGATCTGGAGGCGCCGCAAATCCTCGAAACGCATGCCTTTGAAGAGCGTGCGTCCGCGTGCGGTGAGGTATTGCTGAACGGGATCGTTGGATGCGAAGAAGGGTGCGCGCTCTTTCAGCAATCGCGACCGCACGTCCTGAAAACTTCGCCAATCCGGGCAGGGGACGAGCCGATTAAGCGCTAGCGTGCCCTCCAGCGGGTCCCCACCAGACGAGGTCCACAGGAACGGCGAGAACTCCTCGATTCGAACCGAGGTGGAGCTATTCGCCTCGCGGGTGAAGACCTTCACTCGGTTGGGTGGGGAGAATTCCACGGCGACAATGCCTTCCGTCCGATCGAAACCAAAGAGTTGCTCGTTCTCCGCGAAGATCATCGCGCCAACCTAAATGGGAATGGGGAACTTGCCCAGTCGCACCGTCGCTCGGGCTCTGCATTTGTCCCGCGACGCGACGTCGAGCAGAATCAGCTTGACGCTCCTCGGCGCGTTTCCCGAGATGCTCCTGTGGCAGAAGAGGAGACGGAGACGGAAGGATCGGAGCACGACGCGGACACCGTCGGAGCTGGCGATCCGCTTTTTGTTCCAAGGCTTGATCTTCTGCTGGGCGCCAGGGGATTGAGCGACGGAGGCACGGAGAAGGATCTCTACAGTTGGGCTGTAGAAACTATTTGCGGCGCCGCCGCGACATTCGCCTTGGCGAGCGCACCCTTGACCGAAGCGCGCCGAGCGCCTGCCACCAGTCTTGCGGATCTTGTTCCGCCCAGTCGACTTGCGGAGTAGCGTTTTCTGGAGAATTCTCCAGAACGGATAACAATCATGAGGAAAACGTGGGCAATGTTTTATGAAAACTGAAACCAAACACACACAACACACGCCCGGGCCGTGGCGACAATGCCAGCCAAGCCATCTAACCTCTGGGAGGATTATTGAGTCGCGTGAGGGGCTACATATAGCCGATGCAATGGAGCGAAATTCCAAGTTTACTTCCGAGCAATGCGAAGCCAACGCAAGCCTAATCGCTGCAGCGCCTGAGTTGCTGGCGGCATCAAAACGATTAGTAGAATATGGGGACGTCTTTAGCTATAATAGGACCGAGCGCAGCCCACACCAGCAAGCACGCGCAGCAATCGCTAAAGCGGAAGGGAGGGAGGAGTGAGCACCGACATCCACAAAGCCGCCGCTCAGACTGTGCTTGTTTGCACGCTCGTCTCTCAGAGAGCTGGTGTCTACTACGACGGTTACACGCCGGAAAGTCGAGCGTGCCAGCCCTAAAGGAGCGGCGGAGGCTGGGGCAGCGACACCTCCGAAGCGAAGGCTACCCATCCTCGACAGGGATCTCTCTTCGCCTTTCGGTGCCAATCGAGTTTCCTATGTCGGCGACTTTCGCGCTCGCAGGGGGAAAACATCTGGCCGTGCAATCCGTGGATGCCGGTCGCTTACCTCGAGACCGAGCCCCGAGGCGCGCTTGAGCACCCGGTTTTTTATGCTCTCCATCATCGACTCGGCATTGAAAGGTGAGCCGGACAAAGAATATCATTATTCTCGCTGACATCAGAGACGGTCAAAGATAAACTTCGACTATGAGCATCCCCGTTGTCCCCATGAGATCTCAATCGAATCCCCTTAGGCCCCTGAAACAACGTCTTGTTCCGTGGATTTGTTCCTTCTTCTTAGCCTCCTTTATTTCTCCGGCTGTCTTCGGCCAGGACTAGTCCGGTTTGCCGGCGAGACTGAGGTTGGTGAATTAGGGCGTTCAACGCGAGCTGCAGCTGAAGAATGGGCCAAGAAGACCGGAAACAAAATCGAATACATCAGCGTGCCCCAAGACGCTTCAACAAGACTCCAGAATTTTCAACGGTCCTGGGCGGCGAAAAGTCCCGATGTCGATGTCTACATGGTAGACGTCATCTGGCAGGGCATCCTCGCCCCGCATTCCGTTGACCTAAAGAAGTATTTCAAAGAGGACGACATCAAAAAGTTTTTGCCGCGCAGCATCGAGAACAACACCGTTGGCGGCAAACTGGCTTCGATCCCGTGGTTCATTGACGCTGGAATACTCTATTATCGCACGGATCTTCTTGAAAAATATGGCTACAAGGAGCCACCGAAAACTTGGCAAGAACTCACCGAGATGGCGAAAAAGATCCAGGAAGGTGAACGTGCGGCCGGCAACGCGGATTTTCAAGGCTTCGTCTTCCAGGGCAAAGCGAGCGAATCTGGGACCTGTAATTTTATTGAATGGATTTACACCTTTAACGGTGGCACCATCGTTGAACCAGATCAAAAAGGTCACAATCAACAATCCGGATGCCATCAAGGCGCTTGAGATGGCGAAAGGTTGGGTAGGAACGATCTCGCCTAAGGGTGTCACGACCTACGGCGAAGAAGAAGCGCGGAATATTTTTCAGATTGGCAACGCGGCCTTCATGCGCAACTGGCCATATGCCTATCCTCTGGGCCATGATCCGAAGAGCGCAATTGCCGGGAAGTTTGACGTTACGGATGTGCCCAAGGGCGGCGAGAACGGCAAGAACGCGGCCTGCCTCGGGGGTTGGCAGTTGATGGTCTCGGCCTACTCAAAGGCTCCCGACACCGCGGCCGATCTGGTTCGTTATCTCGTTTCAGAAGAACAGCAGAAGAAACGCGCGGTCGGACTGGGTCTGCTGCCGACCCTCCCTGCCCTGTATAGTGATCCGGATGTCCTCGCAAAAGAATGCGTAAGTATAAGCTTAAAATATATGTGGACGGTCTGACAAATATAATTGCTCGTCCTTCAACGGTCACTGGCGACGGATACGATCAGCTTTCGACCAAATTTCCCCAAAGTGTGAATAAAGTGCTTCAGCGGCGGCGAAACACCTCAAAACGCGGTCTTGGAAGTCAACAGGTCGCCAAACGAATCGTTCCGGTAAAAGCTTGCATCGCCGGAAGACACTGAAAGTGGCCGAAGGACGTGGATGCGCGCAATGCCGGCTGCTCCCACCTTGACGGTCGCAACGCCTTTTGCGGGCGGGCCAGCAGGCGGACGAAGAAGTGCGGAGCCGAGGGCGACGCCGTGGAGGCGATCGACGTTTCCGCCCACGAGTCGCGCCGCATCCCTTCCAAGAAGTGGCGGAGTTGATCAAGTTCACGTCAAAACAAGAGCGACGGGGCGAAGCGGACGATCAACGCGAAGTTCGTGTTCCTTGGGGCGGGCGGTCGGGGGCGTTGCCCCTTTGGCAGAAGTCGGCATTCCCGAGGCGAAGGGCTTCGGCGGGTTCCGGTGAGCGGGCGGATGGCTCGGTAGACGTTGTCGAAAGGCGGTGGACTTCGACCGGCACTACCGAAGTCTACGCAAGCAGCTGCTGGTCCGGCCTCGCCGATCGAGGGTTCTCGGCTCGCCACACCTTGATTCGCGAGGTAACTCATTTAAACATTCCTGCGGGGTCGACGATGTCGGCTTTTCCACGAAGACGCTCATGATGGTACTCGCACAGCCGCATTTGGCAGTCAGAGACGGTCAAAACGATAACTCCCTCGTTCGGCGAGTCTCTGGCAAAGGATGCCGGCCTTTCGAATCAGGTCATTTCGCGACGACCCGCGTTCTTCAGTTGAGTGAGGAGGGCTCGGCGTCCTAGCTTTCGGCCACGTTCGCCCCGTTCTTACATCGGACAAAAAAAGTCTGACCCTTTTTGGGCCGCTGAGGGTGCGCGCGTCTGCAAGACTGAATAAGAGGTCACGTATCTCATTTCAATGAAAGTGTTTCACGCGACTCTTTCAGTTCTGCTTTCAGTAACGCTGCTGGTTAGTCACGCTTCCTCCGTTCTTTCCTTGCGTGACCAACTTGCACTGGCTGCCAAAGAACGAAGATACGCACGCTCAGATCGAGCTGATCCGACGCCTTCTCGATCAGGAACCGGGCGACAGCGGGCTCCGCGAGCAACTGGCCGATCTTTGGCTCACCGTCGAAGACTACGATATGGCTGAGTCGACGGTGCGTGAGTGGAGGGATGCCCCGGAAGTCGTTCGTGTAAGTGTCCTGGCGGCGGTCCTTTTCGAGCGCGATCGGAAGAAGGATGAGGCTGCCGCCCTGCTGGAGGGGTATTTGGCGGGGACTCCGCGTGACCTCGAAATCTCCCGGCAACTAGCGGGCTATCTGAGCGATATGGGCGAGGAGGAAAGGGTGGTTGATCTTCTCAACAAGACGCCAGGGGTGCAGAGCGATGCGCATCTGCTGGTATCTCGTGCTCTCGCGCACAGGGCATTGCAGGATTTTCCACGAGCGCTGAAGGATTTCGCAGCGGCGGACAAGCTGAATCCGGAGGAGGAGGCGGTCGTGAACAACCGGGCGTCTTTCGACCGCCTGCGGGCTGCGCTCGCAGGCCTCGATGCCGCGAGCGCGATTCTCGCGGACAGACCTGATGATCCGGCTGCCCGCGTGTCGAGGGCCTACTGGTATTTGTTGACTGGCTTTGCGAGTGGTCGGGCATTGGAGGATGCGGAAGCGGCCCGGCGCGTCGATCCGGGATCCATTGCGGCGCAGGTTCTCTTTGCGGAAGCCGCAAACCAGGCCGACCGGCTGTCGGCCCGCGACGCCCTCGAGAAGCTCGAGGTCGACGTGTCCAAACCGGTTCGGACTCGCCAAGTGCTGGATGATATCTACCGACTTGATATTCAGCTCTCGAGGAATCCTGAAGATCTCTCTGCTCTTCTCGCACGCAGCCGGCAGCTGAGCGAGGCGCAGCAATACAGACTGGCGATGCGCGACGCGAAAGCCGCTCTTGCCATCGATTCAGGCAGTGCACCCGCTCGGGCGCAGGTGATCTCCATGCTTGTGAGCCTTGGCCGTGTCGATGAAGCAGCCGCCGAGGTGCGGGATTTGGAGGCAGCGAAAGCGTCTCGGGAGGTGTTGGCTCGTGCGTTGAACGAGATTGCCGAGGGACCGCGCGCGCTTCGCAGTTTGATTTGGCTCTCGAGTTTTCCAATCGGGCAATCAAGGCAAAGCCAGAGGCGCGCTACTACCGGCAGCGAGCGGCCATCCTCCAGCGGTTGGACCGCTACGCAGATGCACAGGAGGATCTTTCTCGCGCAGAACAGCTCGAGCAAGGAGTGGGGCGATGAAATGCCTACTATGTCCCTTCCTGCTGGCGCTTTCCACGCTTTTGCCGTTGGTAGCTTCCGAAAATGACCCAGCCTCAGCGTCGCCACCTCCGGAGCGAACTGCACTGGCCGATAACGACGAGCGCCCATTCGTCAACAATCCTAATGCAAACGGCCTGAGCGTCGACGGATTCGAGGAGGCCCTGCACTCGGGCACAATACTCACAATAACCTTCCCGACGGCGATGGTAACGCAGGACATGATCGATGCCGAGGATGTGGAGTCACCGATTGATGTTTGGCCTTCCCTCGACGCGAACTTCATCTGGCGCACCCAGTCGCAGGGCGAGTTGATCGTACGGGGCCCGTTGATTCCCGGCCAGTCGTATCACTTTCGCTTGAGAGAGGGGGCAAAAGACGCTACGGGCAGTGCCTTGCAGGCAAATGACTGGGGCTTCGAGATGTTCGCCCCGATGCTGCGCGTGATTGAGGAAGGCTATGGCGAGCGCAGCAGTCTTAATGCCACGCCTCAAGTCCCTCTCGCGTTCAACTATCCTGTTCGCCTTTCCGATGCGGCGAGCCGCATTTGGTTTCAGGATCGCGCCAGCCGGGAGAGATTTCCCGCCGAGATTTTGCTTAACGTCCCCGAGGGCGAGATGGCGAACGCACCAGCCGTTGACGCGACCGGGGAGACGGACGAGGCCGTTACGGCATTCCGTGCCCGGCCGTTGAAGCCGCTCCCCGTCGGTCGCCGCTATGATCTCGTGGTCGATGGAATCTGCGACTCCTACGGCGGACGCGCGCTCCCCTATCCCCAGGTTTTCCCGCTTGGCGTTACGCGTCCGCTAAGGGTCGATTACGTCGCCGCGCGTAATCCTCCCCCTCGAAGCCCCGCATATCGAGGTGAAGTTTGACCAACTGCTCGGGCGAGACAGTTCTCCCGAAGGACGTCTTGGAAATTTCGCCTCCCGTCTCCAAACTTCGCATTCGCATGGCTGGACCCTCCCTAATTGCGGAGGGAGATTTCGACCCGAATGCCCGGTATCTCGTCACTGTATCGAATCAAGTCCAGGGAGTCGCTGGCTACGGGCTTTCCATGCAGGAAAGATGGGGTGCGAGCTTCCGCCCAAAACATGGCGCGATCCTGTTCCCCGAAAGACAGATTCGCCAACGTTCAGTTCTTGGGCTCAACTTCGCCTTCTACCATGTCAATACGACTGGGCTCAAGAGTGGAGACTGGCCGCCATCCCCCTGGAAAAATTGGCTGGAGTCCTCGACCGGGAACGGAGGTTCCCAGGATCTTGAGAGATGCGGAGGGCGAACCTGTTTGGACGAAACAGGGAATTT
>CAWASQ010000075.1:0-115446 GCA_963784465.1 uncultured Verrucomicrobiae bacterium | reverse complement strand
ATCGAGTATCGGCAGAAGGTCGTTATTCCCAAGATCGAGCAATACCAGAGCGAGAAGAAACTCGCCGAGGCCTTCAATCCGTATTCGGACGTCCCCAAGGAACTGGAGAGTGACGGCTGGGCCTTCATGGGTCTGATCGAAGTGACCAATCTCCACTACCGCGAACTGGTGCGACGGCTTTCTAATGGGCAAATCTGTGGAAGAGACGTTCTCGGACATTTCGCGAGATTCGACACTGAGTCATGCTTATCTCGATAGGCTCAAGAGCATCTATGCCAGCCCCGCGTATCAGGACTGGAGCGAAGCTCACCCACTGCGTGAGAAAAAGCTCAAGAAGGAGATTATCGACGCTTGGGTCGACGAGTGGCGGAGAATGAACCGCTCCAAGCCGTCGGAGAGTGTCCATTATCGCGGACATCACCTCCCTGCTACCACAGTTGTCGGAAGGCGGACTGCGGAAGGTCCAAGCCGAGATCAACATCGCGCTCTCCGTCCATAATCGCAAATAGACGTGAGGGGCGTGCGTGGCCGCAGCCACGCTGCGAAAATCGACCGCCTCGCATTTCAAAATATCTGGTGACTAAATAGTGACTAAATTCAGCTATGATCCGATTAATACGATTGAGTACCGATTGGATTCGGCTTCTTTGCGGTGATCGTCCGAGCAGAGCCTTTATTTAAGCCACTCCAGAGAGATTTTCGAGTGGTGGCTGGGGAGGGAATCGAACCCCCGACACGAGGATTTTCAGTCCTCTGCTCTGCCAACTGAGCTACCCAGCCTCCCGCAGGAAACTGAAACGCTACGCAGGCTCTCATCGATTGACAAGCGGGATGGTGGAAAAATCTGCCGCTTCGGGCCGGCGGCGCGATCGTCCTAAAAAGGCGTGGAAACTATTGCTGAACGATGCCGCCAAGGATCATGCCCCGCCAGGAAAACCCGAAAAACTTCCCGATCAAAGAACGAGGTCGAGTGTCGCCAGAATTTCGCGTGTTTCCTTGGCATTCCTGTTCAACACAGGATGAAGACCCAGGCGCGCCGCAACGTCGCACAGAAGCGGCCGGTCTTCGATGTAAGCGACGTTTTCGGCCTTAACGTGCGCGACATCCATGGCAAGCCGATAAATGTCGAGATCGGGTTTGCGGAGATGAACGAAGGCGGAAACAATGAAGAAATCGACGAACTCCTTAAGGTTGAACCGCCTGATGCGGTCCTCGGCAATCTCGCGGCCTTCGTTGCTAACCACCGCGACGCTCAATCCATAGACAGCCTTAAGCCTTTTCACCAGATCGATGGTGTCCTGATAAGGCTTGGCTTGCTCAAGAAGGTAGGTCTTAAAGTCTTCCGGAGTGAATGGTCTGGGCTCATAAAAAACGATCTGCCAAAGATATTCATCGAGGGTCATTTTGCCTTCCTCGTAGATGTCGTACGTGACGTGGTGACGATGATAGATTTCTTCGTAATCGAGTCCGAAATGTTCGGCGGTCTGCTTGCGGAGATCAGTGTCCCAACCGTTGGTAAGAAGGACGCCGCCAATGTCGAGAAAAAGGGTGGTGATCGGGGAGGTTGCCATGCGGGAAGTGTGTCACCAAGTAGCGCACAATCAAGAATCGATCACCTGCTTCGGTTTCTGATTACGGTACCGATAGAACTTAATGCTTTTCGCGGCCCCTGAACAAAGCAAAACACCGAAGGATCTCTCCTTCGGTGTTTTAATAAGAGCTTTGGCTCTTATCGTTAGAGGTTGAGAGTCTAGTTAGAACGCAAACCGCATCCCTGCGCGAAGGTTGGCAACATTGCCAAAACCATCCTTGGTGCCGTAAAAGTAGCGTCCGTCGACAAAGACACCAATATGATCGGTGAAGCGATACTCGAGACCGCCTCCGACGTTTCCGTAGCCGTAGGCATCGCCATCCCACGCAACGCCACCGCCCGCCATTATATAGGGAGCGAGGTTCCAGGCGCAAATGGGATAGCGGAGGAACAAGTTTCCGCCAACGGGCAGATGAAATGCGGTTCCATCGTTATCAAACCAGGATGCCTCGTATCCGATACCGATGTAGCGCAAGAAGAAGAAGTTCAGGCCGAATCCACCACCGGGGCCGCCTTTTTCGACTACGCCCTCGTCGCCCCAGAAATGGGTGTAGAAGGCATCCACCTGAAATTCCATATCGCGGAATCGGCAGGGTGGCTCGGGAGTGACGACCGTCTTTACTTCCTTGAAGGATTTTCCGTCGCCCGCCAAGGCGCCGCAAAGAGACAGTGCAACGATAGATGTGGTTAGGAGCAGTTTTTTCATCGGAGAATGAGTTTCAGAAAGGCACTTATGCCAGAAGCTCGATAAAGTTGTCAAGCGGATTATTTCTAAGTTATTTGTAAGATGGGAGGGGGGAGGGAATTTTTCCCTCATAAAGGGCTTTTCCAATGATCGCGCCGTAAAGACCCTCCATGGAGGCCAGTCGCTCGAGGTCTTCGCCGCAGGCAACACCGCCGCTCGCGATGAGGTTGCAGTCGAGAATCTCGAGGAGATTCTGAAGGGCGGCATAATTTGGTCCTTCGAGGGTGCCGTCGGTTGCGATATCGGTATAGATGATGGTGCCCGCGCCCGCATCCTGGGCGGCACGGGCGAGATCGACCGCGGACCTGTTCGTTGCTTCGGTCCAGCCCTTCACGGCAACAAAGCCGTCCCTGGCATCAATTCCCACAGCGATTCGATCTTGCCCGAACTCGGAGCACGTTTGCCGGACAAAATCCATGGACTCGCAAGCTCTTGTCCCAAGAATGACGCGGCCTACCCCTGCGGCGAAGGCGCTGCTGATGTTCCGAAGGGTTCGCATCCCCCCGCCGAGTTCGCACGGAATCTGCACCGCGGCGCAGATTCGCTCGATGTGAGCGAGATTTTTCGGCTCTCCGTCGAAGGCTGCGTCCAGGTCGACCAAATGCAGCCAGTCGGCCCCTGCTTGCTCCCATTTCCTGGCAAAGGCGACGGGATCACTTGAATAGACGGTCTTCTCGCCGGCCAGTCCGCGCTTTAAGCGAACGACTTCGCCGCCCATCAGATCGATGGCAGGGAGCAAGAGCATGGCAAGAAGCGTGCGGCCCGTTTTCCTACACGGTATTCCAGAAGTTCTTCAAGAGCGCAAGACCGGCGGTCTGGCTCTTCTCCGGGTGGAACTGCGTGGCGTGCAACGTGCCGCTGCTGACGCTGGCTGCAAACGTCCCGCCGTAATCGCATCGGGCGCTTACGAGACGCTCGTCGGCTGGAACGGGGAAATACGAATGCACAAAGTAAAAATAGGGGTGATCGGGCAACGAGCCATAGATCGATCCGCGCAGGTCTCGAAGCTGATTCCAGCCGATGTGCGGAACCTTGAGGCCATTTCCCGCGAAACGCACCACGTGACCGGGAAGGACTCCGAGGCCCCTGCAACCGGGGGATTCTTCGCTCGATTCGAAGAGCAGCTGATAGCCGAGGCAAATGCCGAGATAGGGACGCCCGGCGCGCAGCCATTCTGCCAGCGGTTCCCAAAGGCCGGACGTGCGTAAATTCCTTGCGCAGTCGCCAAAAGCGCCGACTCCCGGCACCACGACCGCGTCAAGCGTGTCGAGTTGCGCGCCCTTGGTAACGAGCCCGACCGTTGCGCCCACAGCCTCGAGCGCCTTGCAGACGCTGCGCAGGTTGCCACTGCCGTAGTCGACGACGCCGATGAATTTGGAATCGCTGCCCATAAAGCCATCAACGATCGGCGGTCACAGCCGATTGCTCAACGGGGAAAAATCGAGGGCCTTCCAATGACTCACAGCACGCCCTTGGTGCTGGGCACCCCCTCGACGCGTGCATCAAATTGGGTAGCGACATCCAACGCACGCGCGAGCGCCTTGAAGACCCCCTCGGCCATATGGTGGGCATCCCGGCCGGCCAGAATATCCACGTGCAAATTCATTGCCCCGTTCACAGACACTGCTCGAAGAAACTCCTCCACAAGTTGAAAGGAAAAAGTCCCTCCGACGGCCTCCACGAAACGAAGGTGGATTATAGGCGAGATAAGGGCGCCCGCCCAGGTCGACCACAACACGCACAAGAGACTCATCCATAGGAACATAGAAAAACCCGTATCGCCGGATCCCCGCTTTGTCGCCGAGAGCCTTTGTCAAGGCCTGCCCCAGCGTAATTCCGACGTCCTCGACCGTGTGATGAAAATCAACCTCGATGTCCCCGCTGGCATCGAGCTCGAGGTCGAAGAGAGCATGACGGGCAAAGAGTGTCAGCATATGATCGAAGAACGGGATGCCGCTCCGGACATTCGACGCCCCCTCGCCGTCGAGGTTCAGTCGGGCGCGGATGGAGGTTTCGCTCGTGGTACGTTCAATGATTGCTTCGCGGGCCATGGATTCATGATGCCGCGAGGTTCTCCGAGCGGAAAGAAAACTCTTTTCTGCAAAGCTCCACGGCCTTGCTGATGACTTTGAACTGCGCGTCGACGCGGTCGTCGAGGTGAAATTCGGAAGGTGTCTCGATCGTGAAAATGCGCGCGGAATTATGGAAATAGAGGACGAAGGCCTCCGGCCATTCGGGCATCATGTCCGGGGTGACCTTGCGGCGAACGATTCCGTCTCGCGCGGAGCGCCCCTCTATTTTTCGCCGTGGATCGGGCGGGATATGCTCCGCCGCCGCGGCAAGAAGGGCCTCGCCCCAGTAGGGCTTAACGCGTTGCAGTTCATAGATGTAGAGGCCAAGCGCGTCGTAATCCTCATGCAAATTGAGGGCGAGGTCGAAGGCGCACCCCGTGATCCACTGCATCTGCGCGGCGATCTGCGGAACAGCGGCGGTATGAAAACTGCGGTTGAGGTCGCGACCATCCGGGTCCCGCCGTGAGTTATTCACGAGGCCCCACGGATTGAGGCATGGAAAAATGAGCGCATTGACATCGCGCAGGACGTCGATGTTCGCCTGCGCCCACTCGACCAATCCCTCGGTTGCTGCAGCTTCGTCGCCGTGAATGCCTGCGGATAAGTAGATCGATGGGGCACTGGCCTTTTTTCGGCCTGAAGCCAGGCAATAGAGATTGCAGCCGCCCGCTTCCGCATATTTTTTCAACCGCAGGTCTGCTGCTGTTGCGACGGATCGCCATCGGCGCATCAAAAATCTGTAGTCATGGGCGCGGCTGTGGCGAAGCAAGAGAGGCATTTGAACGAATCGCTATGCCGGAGCCTTAATCAATAAACCGTCGGCTGATCTCCCCGTAGGCGTCGATCCGCCGGTCCCGCAGGAACGGCCAGTGCGTGCGCTGCGTCTCGACGGCATCCAGATCGACCTCTGCCACGACCACCTCCTCCCGATCGGCGGACGCTTTTGCAACAACCTGCCCGGAAGGATCGCAGATAAAACTTTGGCCCCAAAATTCGATCCCTTCGCCGCCGTCAGGAGCCTCGTGACCGACGCGGTTGGGAACAGCGACATAGCAACCATTCGCCACAGCGTGACCTCGCTGCACCGTCTCCCACGAGGAATGCTGCCGAGAGCCATGCTGGTCCTTTTCCGCGGGATGCCAGCCGATGGCGGTGGGGTAGAAGAGAATCTGCGCGCCTCGCAGCGCCGTCAGCCGCGCTGCCTCCGGGTACCATTGGTCCCAGCACACGCAGACGCCAATGCGGGCAAACTTCGTGTCCCACGCCGCAAACCCAAGATCTCCCGGGGTGAAATAGAACTTCTCGTAAAAGAGCGGATCGTCCGGGATGTGCATCTTGCGATACTTCCCGAGATACGTTCCGCCAGCGTCGATGATGGCCGCAGTATTGTGATAGATACCTGGCGCTCGACGCTCGAACAGCGAAGCAACGATCACGACATCGAGCTCCCTCGCGAGCGCGGCCATCGTCTCAGTCGTTGGTCCGGGAACCGGTTCGGCCAGCTCGAAGTATTTGTGGTCTTCCACCTGGCAAAAATAGACCGAGCGGAAAAGCTCCTGCAGACATACGATGCCCGCGCCCTGTCTGGCAGCCTCACGAACGCCTTCCTGGGCCGTGGTGAGATTGGCGTCGAGACTTGCGGAACATCGGCTCTGGACAACGCCGATCTTCACCTGTGGTTGCGACATGCCTCGAAGCTTGCCACATTTTGGTAAATGAAAAAAACGCTTTTCGGCCTTTTTGCCGTGACAATCTGCCTGACAACCGCGACCAACGCCGGCGATATGCCTGACATTCGTATCATCGTCAAAACCAGCAAGGGCGACATCGAGGGAACTCTCTATCCTTCAAAAACACCCGTAACGGTTGCAAATTTCCTCAACCTCGCCAAGCGAGGCTATTACGACGGCATCACCTTCCATCGGGTGATCCCCGATTTCATGATTCAAGGCGGCGATCCGACCGGAACCGGCCGCGGGGGCCCGGGTTACGCCTTCGAGGATGAATGCCGCCCAAGCCTCAAACATGACAAGCCCGGCATTTTCTCGATGGCCAATACGGGAAGGCCCGTTACCAACGGCAGTCAGTTCTTTATCACGCATGTGCCTACGCCCTGGCTCGACGGAAAGCACACCGTCTTCGGCGCCGTGACGAATGGTCAGGATGTCGTGAACGCCATCAAACAGGGAGACACGATCTTGAAAATCGAAATCCTGGATTCTCCCGACGCACTCTTCGAGGAGCAGAAGGCGCGGATCGCGAAATGGGATGCGGCGCTGAAAAAGTAAATTCTGCGGCGGCGACATCGCCGACCATGAGCCCGTGCTGCGGGCGGGTTCCCATCACCGACAGTCCCCTCCCGACCGTGGGGACACGGTTGCTACAAGTCTACTGCTCCAGAACCGGAGCCAACGCCTTTAGGTCAGCAGCTCGTTTGGAACCTTTCCGCCGTTGTCGGCGATCTTCTGGATCACCTGTTTATGAAGCCAGATGTTCATCTTGGCGCTATCGGAAGTGTCGCCCGTGTAGTTGAGTTCTTTGGCGAGTTCCTTGCGTGCCGCGAGGCTGCTGTCCATGCCGACGAGTTTCATCATGTCGACGATGGATCTGCGCCAGTCGAGTTTCTCGGGATTCTTGGAGGCAAGGTCATCAAGAATCGCAGTTACGTCGACAGCCGCGGATGGCGCTGAGCCGCCCGGAGCGGGCGGCGTCGCCGCGCCAGGCGCCTGGGAAGGTGGAGTTGTCGCGGCGGCCTGCTGGCCGAAGACTTTTGAAAGGAGATTTGAGAAGAGGCCCATGGGGAGGCGAGGTTTGCGTTTAGGGTTTGTTGAAAATTTCTATTACGGAAAATTGCTTCGGACTAAGGTCCAGATCGCTTGGTAAATAGTCGGTACAGTATAAGCAACACGATCGCTCCGATTGTCGCGATAATTATACCCCCGAAATCAAAAGACTCGACCTTTCCGAGTCCGATGAAGCTTCCCAAAAAGCCACCCACGATCGCGCCGACGACACCGACGATAATCGTAACAAGAATACCGCCTGGATCCTTGCCAGGAACAATGAACTTGGCCAGCGCGCCGGCGATCAACCCAAGGAAAATCCAGGAAAGTATACCCATGAAGGATAGATAACGCGAAAGTTCCTTAGACAGCAAGCCAAAACAAGCGCGCCCGGCGCAAACCATAACATTTCCCGACTGCCGAAGAAGTCGAAGGGTAGTAGAACGGCCTCTTAGCAGTGCCTTGAATTCAGTCTCAAAACACCGTTGGCTCGCCCTCGTTAAGGAGCCGAATCCTGTCCAAAAGCTGAAGTTCGAGCGCCTTTTCGAGCAGACGGTGAGGAGGCTCGTCCAAAGGCTCATAGCTCAGGCGGAACGTTCCGAAATGCATCGGGATCATCATCTTGGCCCGGAGCTCCCGAAAGGCCTGGAGGGCCTGCTCCGGATTCATGTGAACGTCGCGCTTTGTCGGCGCCTCATAGGCTCCGATGGGAAGAAGGGCGATATCGATGTTCGAACGCCGGCCAATTTCCTTGAAACCATCGAAATAGGCGGTGTCACCGCAATGAAAGATCGTTCGCCCCGCATACTCGATGAGAAAACCTCCAAACCCCCTGTGACTGTCGTGGAGAACGCGCGCACCCCAGTGGCGCGCCGGCGTGAGGGTAACCTTGAGGGTACCGTGCTCAAAGCTCTGCCACTGCCGCAATTCGTGGACCCTGTTGAAGCCCAGATCATGCACGAGATTGCCGACATGCTCGGGCACGGCTATGGGCTGGTCGCTTGCTACGGCGCGCAGCGTGCGGCGATCCAGGTGGTCGAAGTGAGCGTGGGTGACGAGCACAAGATCAATGGCTGGGAGATCGTGGAGCTCGATGCCGGGATTCTTGATGCGCTTGATCACTTTTAGCCATTTCGCCCAGTTCGGATCGACAAGGACACTGTGCTCCGGGGTTTGAATCAGAAAGGACGCGTGCCCGATCCAGGTGATGCAGAACTTGCCGGAGCCGAGCTCTGGAAAAACCGGCTTGGCCTTGTGCCCGTGGCGCCTGGTGAAGAGCGAGGGAATGATCACCTCGGAGAGAAAATTTCGTCTGTGCCACCCGTCGCCAAGGCGCATGTCCACATGATTTTGCGGTCTTGCGCTCTTTCTTCTTATGGACAACCGGCGCACCATGGATCTCGATCGATTGTCGAATGATCTCTATCGAAAAGCAAATCTTGCGAGTCAAAATGCGGGCGGCGCTGCGAGGCATCGAAGGACGCGGCATCCCGATCCCACAAGATCAGTCGTTTCTTGTGTAACGCGCCTCTCTGGAAGGCTGCGCGTGTTGTTTTTGGCTTCGTTGCGCTTCCCGGAGAGCCGGACTGGCTCGGAGGATGCCTGCCGCGCCGAAAAGCTGATCGCCTTCCCAAGCGTCGGGGAGGACGGCGAGCTCTCCTTTCACTCCGCGTCAACATTTAAGGTCGGGGCATTCGGCGTGAGCGAGCCTCTAGGCGGAGCAGCCGCACCTCCCCCCGACTTGGTGATCGTCCCGGGCCTCGCCTTCGACCCGACCGGAGCGCGGCTGGGAAGAGGAAAAGGCTACTACGACAGGTGGCTGGGCGCTAATCCCGCAGTGAAGACGCTGGGAGTATGCTTCAGCTGCCAAATCCTGGAGAAACTACCCGCCGAGCCCCACGATGCGCGCGTTGGCGCGATTCTTACTGAGCAGGGATTCATCTGGCCCTGAGCCGATGATAGTGCGAATCATTCGGACGCAGCAGAATCTCGGCCTCTCGATCGCCGACGTACGCCTCACCAACAACCCGGCGAAGAAGAACGAGCGAGGCCACGGCGTCCGAGAGCGCATCGTGCCAGCGAAATCGCGGATGGACGGCGCGCAGTTCATTCTCGAGCTCGAGCTCGAGAATCAGGTCGCCGAGGGCGAATGATTTCTTTTCGGGCCAGACGGCGCGGGAGAGTTTCAAGGTATCGATCCAGGGGCCGAAACCGTGGAAGGGAAACGCGCGGAGAAACCGTCTTTCCGTGGCGGACCCGTGCGCAACGATCCACCGGTCTTCGAGCAACCGGCGGATCTCGGGCCAAAGTTCCAGCAGACGCGGCGCGCCAGCCAGGTCCCTCGCGCAAATCCCATGAATTTTTTGCGCGGCCCAGGTTATCGGCTGCGTCGTGAACAGGAAGCTGGAAAACAGCTCGGAAACCTCCAGGCGCCGCATCAAGGCCACCCCGATTTGGACCGGCACGTCAGTGCCGCCTCGCTGGATTCCCGCGCTCTCGAAGTCAATGGCGGCAAAGGGAACCTCCGCGACAGTCATCGCAAGTAGCTGGAATGCGCCGCGTTCACCAATACCCCGCACGACCCGCAGAGCCCGGCCACGCTATGGCCGACTCAGCAATCCCTCGGTCATATCCCAGTTCATGCAGGAATCGGTGATCGAAACCCCATACTTGAGGGCGGATGGATCGGCGCCTAGTGACTGTCCACCAAAATGGATGTTGCTCTCCAGCATGGCGCCGATGATTTCGCGACGTCCGGACGCGCGCTGTGCAATGATGCTCTCCCAGACACGGGACTGGCGGCTCGGGTCCTTGCCGGAATTGGCGTGACTGCAGTCAACCATCACGGCCGCGCGCAGTCCGCTCTCCTTGAGTCTCTCGCACACCGCTGCGACCTGGTGTGGCTCATAATTGGCGCCATCGCGGCCGCCGCGCAGGACGACGTGGCTATCGGGGTTCCCCGTCGTCTTGATAATGCTCGTAGCGCCATCCTGATCGATTCCCAGGAAGCTGTGCGGCATGCGCGAGCTCTTCATGGCGTCGATCGCCACTTGCACGCTGCCATCCGTGCCATTCTTGAATCCCACCGGCATCGACAATCCGCTCGCCATTTCCCGATGGGTTTGGGACTCCGTGGTCCGCGCACCAATAGCCGCCCAAGTGATCAGATCGGCGGTGTACTGCGGAACGATCGGGTCAAGAAATTCGGTGCCGGCGGGAAGACCAAGATCTGCAATGTCGAGCAGAATCCTTCGCGCCAAAGCCAGGCCGTAAGCCATGTCACACGAATCGTTCAAGAGGGGATCGTTGATGAGACCCTTCCAGCCAACAGTCGTGCGCGGCTTTTCGAAATAAACACGCATGACGATGAGATAGCGATCGATGACCTTGCGGCTCAAGGCGGCAAGGCGGCGCGCGTAGTCGAGCGCGCCCTCAGGATCGTGGATCGAGCACGGTCCGACGACGACGAGCATCCGATCGTCCTCCCCGCGAAGGATGGCGCGGGCCTCGCTGCGCCCACGGAGCACGGTTTCCCTTTGAGAGCAGGTGGCAGGCGACTGTTCCTTGATCTGAGAAGGTGTGATGAGACGGCTGACACCGCGAACACGGAGATCTTCCAGCGGCGGAGCCGCCATTGAAGCGCTGCGCGCTTCGGTTTCTGCTTCGGTCATAGAAAAAACCAAAGATTATCGCCAAATCGAGCCGTCTTGCAACACGTCGTTGAAAAGATGGGGACCGGGAGATAGCCTGTAGCGATGGCAGTTGTCGCTCAGCAACCGACCGGCCGCACTCAGCGTCGGCTCGAAGGACTTTTTCTTCTCGCCTCCAGGGCGCGGGCTAGCGGTCGTAGAATGGTGCGCAGGCTTATGCGCAAGCCGCGAACGGTCGCCGAAAGCCCGAATTTGCTGCCGACGCTCATCAAGGTCTTCGCAGCCTTCGCCCGTGTGGAAGGAGAGCTCTTCGAGGAGGAAATCGACTCGAGCCTGGGATTCCTGCGCTACGATTACCCGGACACCGTTTACTCCGAACTGCGAAAACTTTTTCGCGAGGCTCTTCATGAACACCAGGATCTGAATGCGATTTCCCAGCAGCTTTCCGCCAACCTCAACGACGAGAGAAAAATCCTTCTGGGCGTCCAGCTTTACGACCTGATCTCCAAGGCCGGGCTGAAACAGGAACAGGTTATCGCCTACTATTCGTTCATGTCGCAGCTCGGCATGGCCGCTCAGGCGATCGATATCGTCTATCAGCTCAATGCCAACGACCAGAGCGACGTGGGCATCTACCATCAAGGCGCATCTCCGCTCGAGGTCGTCAGCTTCGGACCCATCGAGTATTGTGATGTTTTGCTTCCCGGTCTGCACGATTCGGAACGCATCCTGGCGTATCGCTACAAGGATCTGGTGATTCTTAAGAACCTCTCGGGCCGGAACCTGATCGTGCAGGGAAGGATTTTGAAGCACGGCGACTTCTGCAGAATTTTCGCGGGCCAGCGGATCCTGATCGATGACCAGGTGCTCACGCACCAGGACCTCGTGTTTTATTTCAACGCCCGAAAGAACGTCTCGCTTCCGCAGATCTTTGTCACGGTCAACGAGGATGACGAAGTGCGCCTGGAGAAGAATCGCTCGCGAGACTCCTGTCTCGAAGTGACTTTCGGATTGCGAGTCCGGGTGACCGCTCTGAAGGATGTTGATGCCGTGCTGAAGAAGGTTCGCCTGAGCGAGGGCACGACAGTCGAAGCGACCCTTGAGGACAATATTGTCTTCCATAACGATAGCGAGCTTGACCTCGGCGATCTGCGCCGCCGGGCGCGGCAGTTCGGCGGGCGCTTTCAGCTCAAGGCCTCGAAGAGCGAATATCTTGTTTCCAATAATCCCGGCCTTCTCGAAGAGGATGACATCCTGCTCTCACCCGGCAGCGGAGGTGACGTGCTGCTAAAGATCTATTGCGATTATGATCGCAAGGAAGGTCGCGTCGAGGTGATGCAAACCGATCGCCCGATTCTCGTCCGCGGAGTGCCGGTGCGAAACTCCGCGACGCTGGCCGACGGCGACACCATCCGGATCGACGCGGGGCAGGTTCTGCGTTGCAATTTCAGCGAGCGGCTCCTTGAGGAGGAGCGCAACATCATTCGCTCGCTCGAAGTTCACGATCTCGTCTGCAGATTTCGCAACAGACAGGTGGCGATCGACGGCATCTCGTTTTCAGTGCAACGAGGCGAAATGGTCTGCGTGATGGGCGCGAGCGGCAGTGGCAAGAGCACGCTTTTGCGCGCCCTCTCCGGACAGTTTCCGCCCGCCCAGGGAGATGTGCTCTTCAACGGACGCTCGCTTTACGCCAATCGCGAAACGCTCCGCAAATACGTCACTTACATCCCGCAATACGACGCCTTCGACGAGCATCTCACCATCGAGGAGAACCTGGATTTCGCCGCGGCCCTGCGCGCCCCCCACCTCTCGAACCGCGACCGCCTGCGCCGCATCGACAGCAAGCTGGCCGAACTCGGTCTCAACGAAAGGCGCGGTTACGTGGTTGGCGCGGCCCACAAGAAAACGCTCTCAGGCGGCGAGCGAAAACGCCTGAACATCGGACTGGACATGATCAGCTCCGCGGACGTCTACCTTTTTGACGAACCCACGAGCGGGCTCTCTTCAAAGGATTCCGAGCACGTGATCGAGATCATCCGTGGAATGTCTCACAACAAGATCGTGCTGGTCACCATCCACCAGCCGACTTCGAAAATTTTCGAGATGTTTCACAAAGCGGTCCTTCTGGACCGTGGTGGCAAGCTCGTGTTCTTTGGCACGCCGCAGGAGATGTTGAAATACTTCGCCGCGGCCGAGCACCAGCAGCATTACGGAGCCGAACTCGGCACGTGCGAAGCATGTGGCACCACGCGACCCGAGTTCATTTTCGACGTCCTCGAGACACCGCTCCGAGACCTCTCCGGCGACATCATCCTGGAAGAGAACAATCGCGGCCAGCTCGTCCCTGCGCGCCGCTATTCGCCCGACTACTGGCGCGACAAATACGAGGCCTATCGACTTCTCAAGGACGTCCAAGCGCCGGCCGCGCCGCGAGAGACGCCGCCGCCCCTGCCCTCGGGCGCAAGGCGGCGCGAACCCGTGCGCTGGCGCGAAGAGTGGAAACAATTCACTGTCCTCCTCAAGCGAGCATTCTTCAGCAAGCTGCGCAACAATGCCAACCTCCTGATCACCCTGCTCGCCTCGCCCGTCCTGGCGCTGCTGATCGGATTTGTTCTGAGGCATTCTGAAAGCGAGTACCTACGACTTTGCCTCCGCCTTTCACATCCCGGTCTATCTCTTCCTTTCGCTCGTAGTGGCGATGTTCCTTGGGCTCACGAACAGTGTCGATGACATCACGCGGGATCGTCCGGTGCTTCTCCGCGAGCGCAACCTGAACGTGCGCCTCGGCTACTACGTCCTGGCAAAGGCGATCACTCTCGCGACGTTCGCGGTCATTCAGTGTATCCTTTTCACCCTGGTGGGTAATGCGCTGCTTTCTGTGCGCGGCGTTTTCTGGATTGTCTTCTGCGCGATGTTTCTCACGACGATGAGCGGGGTGGCCATTGGTCTGGTCATTTCTGCGCTTGTCCACGAAAGCAAGACGGCGGTCCTGGCGATTCCGGTAGTTCTTATTCCGCAGATCATTTTGGCCGGCGCGCTGATCAAGTACGAGGATATGAACCGTGACCTCGACTTTGTGTATTCGATTACGCAATGGGCGGCGCGGCATCCCGGAAGCGCCATGGAACCCCGCAGCGATCTAAAGGTGCCACTTATCTGCCAGTTCATGCCGATGCGCTGGTCTTACGAAGCCCTGGTATTCGCCCAAGCCAAGCACAACCCGCTCACCAGGCGCCAGGAGAGTATTCAGGCGCAGATCGACAAGCTTGCCGCGGTTCACGAGCCGTCGCAGGCGGAGCAGAACCGCCTCGAGGATCTCAAGGACCTGCTGGCTGTCCTCTCCGGACTCCAGGCGAAATCCCCCGCCGCTCTCGACAAGAAATTCGCGGAAATTGACGCCGTGATCAACGGAAGCCCGTTCGACAGAGACAAGTTCCGCACGCGGGAGCGTGGAGTTACGGCGGAACAGCTTTACGTGAACCAGAAAATCACGGACCTCGTTTCCAAGGCGGAGATGGAGCAAAGCGACTACCGCAACGACCTGGCCCGCCAGCATCAGCTCAATGTCTTCTTCGGCCCGGTGAAGACATATTTAGGCTATCGCATCGGTTTGCTTTGGTTCAACGCGGGTGTGTTAATCGTTTCTACGCTCGCATTGCTCGTCGTCCTTCACGTCCTGCTCAATCAGCAAATGCGAAAGCAAACTGCCTGAGCGTCGCTTGTTTCGGCCTTCCGTGACTCCCTGCAATATGAAGATCCCCCTCGAAGACACCTACGCGGACATCCTCTCGAAGGCTCGGCGCGGATTGGGTCTCGATTTGGAAACCCTTTCCACCAAAGCGGACGTGCCTTCGGAACTGGCCAACCAGATTCTCAGCGGCTCATTCGACGAGCCGGGAGTGCGCGCGCTCGCTGCTGTTCTCAACCTGCATCCTGACCGAGTCGCAGCAATCGGAAGGACCGATTATCGGCCGGCGGAGGTTCCGCTCATGGACGGACTATCGCAATTCAATACGCCCTTCGAAGACATGACGGTCAATTCCTACCTGACGTGGGATCCAGACAGCAGGAAAGCCGTCGCCTTTGACACCGGTGCGGACTGTGACGGAATGCTCGATGCAATCGAGGAGCATCGACTCAAGCTGGAGCTCATCTTGCTGACCCACTCGCACGGAGATCATATTCTCGAGCTTGACCGGCTCAGGGAGAGAACCGGCGCGGAGGCGTGGATCGGCGAAAAGGAACCCGTCGCCGGCGCCCGACCGTTTGCCGTCGGAAAAAAATTTCGGGCCGGCGCCCTCTCCATGGAAACCCGCTCGACATGGGGGCACTCGCCAGGCGGCGTGACCTACGTCGTGCGGGGTCTCCCGCGCACGCTTGCGATCGTTGGCGACGCCATTTTCGCCGGATCCGTCGGCGGCGGAGGCGTCTCATACAAGGACGCGCTCAAGACCAATCGCGAAAGCATTCTCTCCCTTCCCGACGAAACCGTTATTTGTCCCGGGCATGGCCCTCTCACAACGGTGGGAGAGCAAAAGAAGGTGAATCCGTTTTTTCCGGATTTCGGCAGCGAGTGAATAGAGACTAAACAGCATCAAATTACCCCCCCCTTTATGAACACCATTGGATTTGTCGGCGTCGGGAGGATGGGCTCGAACATGGCCCTCCGTCTGAAAGATCAAGGCTACGTCATTGGCGCCATCTATGACACCCGCCCGGAGGCGGCAAGCGAACTGGCTGCGGATGTCGGCGCAACCCAGTGCAATCGACTTTCGGAGGTCACCAATCTCTGCGATGTCGTTATCACGGTTGTGACCGATGACGCTGCAATGCGGTCCATTTTTGGTCTCGATGGCGGCGGGGCCGATCACTTGCTGACTAACGCCGCTGGCAAGGTTTTCGTAAATTGCGCCACGATCTCTCCGCAGGGTCATCTCGATGTGGAAAAAGCCGCCCTCGCCGCAGGGGCTCACTCGCTTGAGGCTTGCATGGCTTCGAGCATCACCCAGGCGCGCCAAGGAACGCTCTATCTGATGGTGGGCGGCGACAAGGCCGTTTTCTCGAAGGTTGAGCCAATACTTCGCAAAATGAGCGCCGCGCTTCGCTACGTCGGCCCAACCGGCCAGGCCGCCAAGGTCAAAGCTCTTGTCAACATGGTCATGAACATCAATACCGCGGGACTCGCCGAAGGACTTGCCCTTGGAGACGCGCTAGGTCTCGATCTCACCATGTTGCGAGAGATCTTCTCACAAACCGGCGCCAACTCGCGAGTCCTCGAAACTGACGGCGAGGATATGCAGAACCGGGAGCACTCCTGCTATTTTTCCGGCGCGCACGCTGCGAAAGATTCGGGGATCGCCCTTGACCTCGCCCGCGCTGCGGGCCTTCTCCTGCCGCTAGCCGAAGCCACCAAGAAGCAGTACGACCGCATGGTGTCCGCCGGCCTCGGCGAGCTCGACAAATCCGGAGTCGCTGAGCTTACCTTTCTCGAGAGAGCGAGAACCCATCATCCCTCCGCCGGATAAGAGCGCTTCCGGTCTTCAGCGATCAAATGGCAAACGAACTGCTGAGCGCATTGCCGCCGGACGAGGAGCGAAAGGCGGCAGGCAGGCTGCTGCGGGACAAGATAAAGCGCGGCGACCTGGGGCGCTGGCGGCCAAAGGAGGACAGGACCGACCCGGTCGATCTCGTCGAAGAGGCGCACTCCGGGCGGCTGGAGCGCCTCATTCCCGTGCGCGTCGGCCGGATGGTGGCTTCGCCCTATGCGTTTCTCCGCGGAGCGGCCTCCCTGATGGCGGAAGACTTCGCGAGTTTGCCGAGAACGGGCATCGAACCCGTGATTTGCGGCGATGCCCATCTGGGCAATTTCGGATTTTATGCGTCCCCGGAGCGCGACCTTGTGTTCGACCTTAACGACTTCGATGAGGCGCATCCGGGCCCATGGGAGTGGGATCTCTGGCGTCTGACCACGAGTATCTGGGTGGCTGGCCGGCAGAATGGCTTGGCTGAAGCGACCTGCGAGGACGCGGTGTTATGGTGCGCTTCCGCGTACCGCAGGCAAATTGGCCGGCTCGCCGAGCAACCTCTGCTCGCTCGCTCGTTCGAGCGGATGGACATTGACCGAATGCGTCAAGAAATGGCGGACTGGTCGCTGCGCGCTGAGATCGAGCGCTCCGCAAACCTTGCGCGTCATCGAACCAGCGATCGCGCTCTACCCAAGCTTACCCGCAAACGCGATGGCATGCGCCACATCGTTGAGCAACCTCCCCTCGTGACGCGGGTCTCCGATGAGGAGCGGAAACGCCTCGTCGGTGGACTTCAAAATTACCTTGAAACTCTTCCGTCCTACTGGCGCCGGGTGCTCGGCTCGTATTTCGTAGTGGATGTCGCCCACAAGGTGGTCGGCGTCGGGAGCGTCGGTCTGCGTGCCTTCGTCGTCCTGCTCCAGGGTAACAGTGAGCACGACATGCTCTTCCTGCAATTAAAGCAATCCAGGCGATCGTGTGTGGCCGCCTTCGTTCACGGCGATACCGCATGGCATGCCCATCAGGGACAGCGAGTCGTCGAGTATCAACAGACGCTGCAAACCGTCAGCGATCCGCTGCTCGGGTGGACCACCGTCGACAAACGAGACTACTACGTGCGGCAGTTCCGGGACATGAAGGGAGCTGTCACCGTGGAAGGTATGGATGGCTCAGCGCTCATGGATTACGGCCGGATCTGCGGGGCCTTGCTCGCCAAGGGCCACGCGCGCTCAATTGATGCCACAATTCTGTCCGGCTATCTTGGCAAGGGCGACTCAGCGGATCGCGCATTTGTGCGCTTTGCGCGCTCCTATGCAGATCAGACCGAAGCCGACCACCAGTCGCTTTTCCAAGCCGTAACGTCCGGCAGACTCCCTGCGGAACACGGCGTTTAGCGCATGAAATTCGCGATATAGCGGGAACGCGCTCCCCCTCTCTAAACAGATTGTCGCCGCGGCATCTCTCGAACACCGCGGCGACATCCTATTCTCTCCCCTGCCGATACCCCTATCGGCCCTCAATGAGAATCTCCCCTTAAACCTTGTAGAAGGTTAGCTTATAGCCCGCTCTCTGCAAGAAAAAGTTTTCGATACTTTCAAAAATCTCGCGGCGTGACTATTAACCCATTGTTCAGCACTAGCTTATAGCTTCTTGTTTTTTAAGAATGTTGGACGCTCCACATGACTTCTTACAATTACTCCCAGAAGTATGTGACTCGAATCCACTGGTCTGCTAGGAAGAGCCGTGTCACTTCCTGAGCAAAGGGGCTTCGCGGGCTCGCCGGCGGCGGTCGCCGTGATGTTCTTTGGCAACGGCTTTGTGATGGCGTCTTCTTTTTCGCGGATGCCCGGAATTCGCGATCAGGTGGGCGCCACCCCTACACAACTCGCCTTCGCTCTCGTTTGTGTGGGAATCGGTTCGATCGTTGGAATGCCGTTCACCGGCCGCCTGGTGGATCGATACTCTTCTCAGACGGTCAGCAGGGCATCGACAGCGCTTTGTCTTGGCGGCTGGGCGATTGTGCCGTTGGCCGGTTCGGTTCCCGTCCTGGCCTTGATGATGCTTTTGACCGGCTTGGGCACCGGCGTCGGTGACGTTGCCATGAACGTGCAGGGACATTTGGTTGAACAGCGCAGCCGGCACGTGCTGATGCCTTTCTGGCACGGCATATTTTCCCTGGGCGCCGTCGCCGGCGCACTCGCTGGAGCTCTCGCCGCCTCGCTCGGCCTACCGGTGGCGTGGCAGCTGCCTGTCGTCTCGCTGATCCTGGCTGTTGCAATGTGGCTGGCAACCGGGCTTTACATTCCGGATGCTGGCCTGCACCCCGCCAACCAGGAGCCCATCGATGAACCGCTATTCGACGAACCTCAAGTAATCGCTTCCGATCAGGGAGCCCTCTCCGCATTGCGGCTGCCATCAATCACCAGGGTGGAGCTGTTGCTTGGACTCATCGTGTTTGCGACTGCGGTCGGCGAGGGCGCGGCCAATGACTGGCTAGCCTTGATGCTTGTGGACAATCGCGCCGCTCCGCCAGCGATGGGTGCGCTCACCTACGCGGGCTTTAATCTGACAATGACCATCGGCCGGTTCGCCGGCGGAGCCATCATCCAGCGCTTCGGGAGGGTGCCGGTGCTCTACGCGGCGGGCGCGATCGCCAGCGCGGGAGTGGCGATGCTTTGCCTGGTGCCTTCGACCGTGGTCGCGTTGATCGGCGCCGCGGCATGGGGCCTCGGGTTGTCCGTGGTATTCCCGTCGGCGATGTCTGCAGCGGGCGAGGTGCCTGGGCGAGGAGGTCGTGCGATCGCCGTCGTGTCGACTATCGGATACGGCGGTTTTCTCCTCGGCGCCCCGTTAATCGGTTTCCTCGCCCACCGCATGCCTCTCGACCGGGCGCTGCTTGCTGTGGCAGTGCTGGTGCTTTTTGTGGCCATCCTCGCTCCGGTTGCCCGCGAGCGCCAACCGCACCCGGCGGGGGCTCCGGAGTAGCGCTCCCAAAACAACAGTTTCCCAGACCATTTGAAGAACATCGCCGTCATCATTGGCCTCCTGACGGGACCTTATTTTGTCGCACGGACTCTCGGCAAACGCGTCGATCGGGCCGCTCGCCTGGGACTCGCCCTCGTTTTCGGTTTCACCGCGCTCGGACACTTCGTCCAAACAGATGCCATGGCCGAGATGCTCCCGCCATCGGTGCCAAAACGACGCGCGGTGATCTGGATTTCAGGACTGTTCGAGGCATGCCTCGCCGTGTTCGTTCTGGTCTGCTCGAAACGTTCTTGGGTTGGTCTCACGATCATCGGATTCCTGATTGCGATTTTTCCCTCGAACATCTATTCGGCAATCCGGCGAGTCGACTTTGGAGGCCACGCAGCGGGCCCGCGGTATCTTATCGTTCGAGCTCCGCTTCAGCTACTCTTGATTCTCTGGACGTACCGGTTCGTGCTAAAGGGATGCCGGTAACTTGCCACCGCTCTCGCATGAGGCGGCTAACTTTTGAATTAAGATCAGCGTCTTGGCATCGAGGATCTCTCCCCTTGCCGCCAGGGCAAACGCTTGATCGAACGTGAGCTCGACAATCTCAATGTCCTCCCCTTCGCGATGATCTCCTCCCCCGGCGGAGACTCGATGGTCAACGTGATACTCCGCGACAAAGAAAAACAGCTTCTCGGTGACTGATCCGGGGCTCATATACAGCTCGCAGAGCTTTCGAGGTGTCCCAATACGAAAGCCGGTTTCCTCCTCGACCTCCCTGCGAATAGCCTCTTCGGGATCATCGGAATCGAGCAAGCCCGCGCAAGCCTCAAGCAGCATCCCATCGGCTAATCCATTGACAAAGGCCGGAAAACGGAATTGGCGGGTCAATACCAGCGTTTGCCTTTCCGAGTTGATCAACAAGACAACCGCTCCGTTTCCCCGATCATAGGTCTCTCTGCTGAGAGTTTGCCAGCGTCCATCCGAACGCCGGAAATCGAACGTCGTCTTCTTCAGCAAATACCAATCATCGGACAATACGGTGACATCCCTGATACGGATTCGCTGGGTCATTTTGGCTCCCTCGACGAACCGGCGTCGATTGGGGGAATGTCGGACAAATTTTTGAAAACCTGCTTCCCGGTTCGTCGCGCGATGTCCACCATTTCGTCTGCGCCCTTCGACGCGCCCCCGACTCGCAATACGGCGTCGACCCGTTCGGCGAGCATTCGCGATATTGGATGAAATATCTCGTTGAAGATCGCGTCGCCCACACGCTCAGACCCGGCCTCGCGGATGAGGGGAAGAGCGAGAGACTCTCCCAAGATGGGCAAGTGGCCCAATCGAAAGACCTCGAGGGCAGCTTGCGTCATCGAGAGAAGATTTTGTTCGATCTTGGCAGGATCATCACCGGTATTCGACCGATATGGACCCGCGATCAGGATGAAAAGCGAACAGGTTTTTTGCATCGGTCTAAGGTTAACGGGGACGCTGCATCACAAAAAATGATTCGTCGAGATGCTAGGTATCTGAAAAAGTGATCGTATGGTGGATAGATTTCTTCTGATTGATCTTCCGGTTTTCCTTGAAGTGGCGAGGCAGGGCAACATGACGAAGGCGGCCGCCGCACTCCACACGGTGCAGTCGAATATTACAGCTCGCATCAAGCGTCTGGAAGAACATCTTGGAACGACCCTGGTCGTGCGAAGTCCGCGAAAACTCCGTCTGACGCCAGAGGGCGAGGCGTTGATGCCGTTCGCGCTGCGACTCGAACAACTCTGCCGCGATGTTCGAACCCATTTTGAACAGGACGATCGACCTCAAGGGGGCTCGCTGCGGATCGGTGCGATTGAGACGTTCGCGGCATCACACCTTGTGGGACTCATCGCAAGGTTCACAGAGCGTAACCCGGCTGTTGACATATCCGTTCAGACCGGCGGAACCGATTCCCTCTGGCAGAAAGTTCTCGATTCGGAGCTCGACGTGGCGTTCGTGTCCCGGCGAGCAAACGACTCGGCATTTTTCGAGGAGAAAGTTTTTGAGGACAGTCTGGTGGTCATCGCGCGCAACGGCACTGCGACATTTGCCGATCTGGCCAAACCTGAAAACGCCGGGTTGAAAATTTTGGCCCAGAGAACCGGATGTTCTTTCACGGCCCGGTTGACCGACTACTTGCAAGAAACGGGTATTCCTCGGAGGCCAATGCACGCTGTCGGAACGCTGGAAGGTGTGATTGGCAGCGTCCGGGCAGGTGGCGGAATTGCCGTGCTTCCCCGCAGCTACCTGAACTCGGCGCCCGGCGCGCACGAGTTATCCCAAACGATGCTGCCCGGAAAATTCGGGGCCGTGGAGATTTTTCTCGTCGTTCAACGATGGAAACTGCCAATCCGCCTTTTGGATAGCTTTGTTCAATCGTGTCTCGATCATCGAATCCCTGAAGGCGATCGAGGAGGGTCCGATTGAAGGGTTCGCGCGAATTGTGGCAGACGCTGAGGTTGTTCCTTTGGGGACCGGCGTTGGTTCTCTTGAGCTTGGCGGGCTGCGCGTGGCGCGTGATTCCACCCGCGCAGGTTGCGGATCCGGTCCCCGTTTTCGTTACCGAGTACGGACGTCACACTCGGCTGGCACTGCCGAACGATTCGACGGCCTTCGTCGAATATGGTTTCGGCGAGTGGAATTTCTATGGGCTCGAAAAGCAGGGATGGCTCTCCGCCTTGCGCGCGATATCCGGATTCGGACAAGGCGCGTTGTCGCGAAGGGAGCTTCCCTTCGCCCAGGACGAAGTGGACTTCCTCCAGACTGCCCAGGGCGCTCGCTCGGCCCGTTTGTGGGTGGAACGCTCCTCCGCGAACGATCTTCGTAAGGAACTGGAAGCGCGCTGGCGTGCGAATGCCGGCGCCGTCGTGGTCCGTCAGGCGGATCAAATTCCTGTTTCTCGCGACCCGGCACACTACCACTTGCTAGGAAATTCCAACCACGCCGTCGCGAACTGGTTGAAACGTCTGGGCTGCAGCGTGCGCGGCTACCCGATTACGTCCGGCTTCGAAATCATTAAGAGATCTGACGCCTCCGGGCGTCGAGCTCCTCGACCACCCGCCGGTGAGATTCCCTGGTGATGGGATAGAAGGCGGTCAGGATCATACCGATAACGAGAGCCAGAGCGGGCAGCGGCCCGATAGCCAGGCGGATTGCCAGCAGCGCGCTTTCAGGCTGCTCGGGGATAGCTTCATGCGGCCCGCTCGGAATGTAACCTGCCAACGCAAGCATTTGTCCGACAATAAAGGTGCCGATGGCCAGGGCGGTCTTCTGAAGGAAAATGCAAAACCCAAAATAGACACCCTCGCGCCGCCGGCCGGTCTTCAGCTCGTCATATTCGACCACGTCGGGCAGCATGGCATTGGGGATCAGATAGCAAACCGAAATGCCGAAGCCTGCGACGAAGGCCATCAAGAAGATGATCTTGGTATCGCCAGGCTTTAAGAACACGAGACCCGCCTGCGCCAGGACCCAAAAGCTCATTCCCACAAAGTAAACCAGCTTCTTGCCTGTCTTTACGCTGACCCATCCCCAGAAAGGCATCAGGCAGAGCGCGGTGGTCTGAACGGTGAGGGCGAGGAGCTGGAAAGTTGTCGCCGGCAGGCGCAGCCAACTCTGTGTGTAAAAAGGAAGCACGGTGGCGGTGAATTGCATCGCCAGCCAGGAACAAAGGTAGATGCCGCAGACGAGAACGAAGGGCTTGTTGTCCAGCAGCAAGCTGAGCTGTTCACGAAGGGGCAGCGGCTTCGCTGCAAATTCGTCAGCCTCCTGTCGCCGGAGGCGTTGACGGTCCCTCGATATGGCGATCGTCCAAATGCCGATGAGGCAGAGGATCACAGAAACCAGGCAGATGACCGCAATGGCGGCTCCGAAAACGGCGTACTGGATCGTCTTGGGAGCGTCCTTCAGCAACTGGAAGACGACTAATGCCACCACGAGACCGCCCACGCTGCCGGCGAGAGAGAATCCCATTCTGTAAGCAGTGAGCCGCGAGCGCTCATCGTAATCGCGGCTGAGTTCCGCTGTGAGCGACGAATGCGGCAGGGAAAGTGTCGTCGAAACCGTGCTGAAGAGCACCGCCACGACCAGATAGTACCCGAAATATTGCCATTGCGCTCCTGGTCCTGCGAAATCCGGCACCAGCCAGAAGATCAGAAATAAAGCGGGAAAGGGTACCGCGCTGACGACCATCCACGGCAATCTGCGTCCCCACGGCGTCTTTGTGTGATCGGACAGCCAACCGATCAGCGGATCGTTGACCGCATCCCAGATTCGAGCGATGAGCAGGACACTGCCCGCCAGTCCCGGATTCATTCCGGCAACGTCGGTGAGAAAAACGAGCTGAAAGAAAATGATGGTGCTTCCCGCCATGGCGGGCCCCAGTTCGCCCGACCCGTAGGCCAGACGTTCGAAGTTGCCAAACCGGGGCGTGTTTTTGCTCATCGCTTCGCCGGGCTCCTGCGCCACGCGATCGCGCATCCCACGCGATCATCGCTCCTGGAAAGTCCCTCGAGCGGCTGCGAAGCGCTCAACGTGACAGACCGGTTCCGCGTTCGCTATCCAGCATTTTCATCTGGTGCTCGTCGTAGCGCGGGCCGGCGACCGAAGACGCGGGAATCGCCTTCTCGATGCGGGCAAGTTCGGCCGGGGAGAGTTTTACATGAACGGCGCCCAGCGATTCAGACAGCTGAACGCGCTTCCTGGCGCCGATCACAGGAACAATGCCTCTTCCCTTGGCGAGGACCCATGCGATCGCCAGTTGCGACGGGCTAATCCCCTTGTCCGAGGCAATTCGCTTGAGTTCATCGACAAGGTGTTGGTTCTGAGTGAGGTTCTCGCCGCGAAAACGCGGAAGGTGGGCGCGGAAATCCGTCGGACCCGCCGGCATCGAGCCGCTCAAAAGTCCTCGGGAAAGAACACCGTAAGCCGTTACGCCGATGCCAAGTTCTTCGAGGACTGGGAAAATCTCCGTCTCAGGATTGCGGCTGATCGAGAGAGTCCTCGATCTGAAGGTCGCTGATCGGATGCACAGCGTGGGCTCGCCGGATGGTGTCTGGGCCGACCTCCGAGAGACCGATATAGCGGACCGAGCCGGCCTTCACGAGCTCGCCGATAGCGCCAATGGTATCCTCGATGGGCACGCGCGGATCGATTCGAGCCGGGCGATAGATGTCGATGTGGTCTACGCCGAGACGGGTGAGGCTGTAGGCGGCGAAGTTTTTCACGGACGCCGGCCGGGCGTCGAAGCCAGTCCATTCACCATCGGGGGTTCGCAACGCTCCAAACTTCACGGAGAGCAGGGCGTTGTCGCGGCGGCCCTTCAACGCCCGGCCGATCAGCATCTCGTTATGGCCCATACCGTAGAAATCTCCGGTGTCCAGCAGCGTGACGCCCTGCTCGAGCGCCGCGTGGATCGTGCCAATGCTTTCGTTGTCGTCCGAGTGCCCATACATGCCGGACATCCCCATGCACCCGAGAGCCAGGGGAAAAACGACCGGCCCTGTCGAGCCGAGTCTTCGAGAGGCGATTTTAGCGGTCATCAATTTTCATCCTACGAAGTCGAGTTTTTCCGTCAATTCGGCGCTTGGGCGGCGAAGAGGACCTTCGATGCGGTGCACGGCGGGATTCTCGCGAAGGTGCATTCGCTTCCCGGCGGAACGCCGAACATCCATGGGCCGGGCGTCCTCCCTTTGCCTCGTTTGGGAGGATTACCGATACCATTTCACGCGGGCTATGAAACGCTTCCATTTTTCGCCGAGCCGCCAGCCGCCGCGAGCCCGCGGGGCGCGTTCCAGGAGGATGCGCGGACACGGCTTGCCATATCGAAAATCCCAGCGCGGCCAATGCTTGTGCGGCACGATGTTGCGCGTCGGGATGCCCCACTGATTAGCCAGGATCGCCGCGAGGCGCGCGGCCCGGTTGAGGGATGCTGCCTGCCGGGATCGACTCCGGAATTCGCAGATTTCGATTCCAATACTCTGGCGATCGCCCACACCCCCATAGTCGGCGTGATCACCCTGTTCCGACGGCAAGAGGTGCTCCACGGCCTCTCGGTCGTCGACAGTGAAATGCCACACAACCCAGCCAGACCGGCCAAACCGCGGGTTGTTCTTGCTGCGCTTGCCTTTCACCAGAAGGTACTGGGCATGATCGGCCGCCGTCGCGTCCATATTCGCGGTAGAATGGATCGTAAGGTAGCGCGGTCGCATGGTTCGGGAGACCAGCCGGCCATGAACATTCGGCGGCAGAAGAGCCTGGCGGACGCCCGGCAGTCGCGAACCTCGATCGGTCGAAGACGCGCAAGAGGCGAAAAGCAAGCAGACGCATGCCAGGCTCATTAAACATACCGGTTTCCGGAACACTCGAAAATGCAAGCATCTCAAGAGCTCGCAGGACAACCTTTTCGTTCGCAGCTCCAAAGTGGGCAACGCTTCCCCGGCCCAGCTGTTCGAAAAGGTCACTCGAATTGCTTTCGAAATGCCGCGAATTCCTCTCGCATCTGCTGCACGAGTTCCTTCAGGGCGACAACTTCGTTTTCGAGCGCCTCAATTCGGTTCTGACGGGGATTCTCTCCGGAAGGCGCCGCGTAAGGCATCTCGGGAATCGTTGCCAGGAGCGGTTCGCCGGAAACCAGTTGGACATAGCGCCTCTCTTTCTGCCCCGGTTGCGCGGGCAAGACCCGCACAAGCGGATCGGCGCCTTGTGTCAGATTGCTGAGGAAGGATTCGACCTGTTCCAGGCTGTCGAAGAACTGAAGACGCTCTGCCCGGCTTCGGATTTCGCCCGGTGTCTGGGGTCCGCGTAACAGAAGGACGCACAGCAAAGCGACCTCTCGCTGATTGAGTTCGAAGTGCTCGAGCAGATTGTGTCGATACTTCGGAACGCGCGATCCGGCGCCAAGTGTCATGGTCGCCAGCTTCTTTTCGCGCAAAGCATCCACGCCGGCTTCAACAGTCTTCTCGTCATAGGAGACAACGGGGTCGCGGTTCGTGGATTGATTGCATGCCGCAATCAGGCTGTTGAGGGACAGCGGATAGTTCTCCGGTGTGATCCGCTCCTTTTCGAGAAGGCATCCGAGAATCCTGGTCTCGATGGGGGTCAGAGAAAAGAGAGCCACAACCGACATCTAGCTCAGGAACGGTTCGAAATGCAAAGAACTCGTTGCAGTGGCCTGATTGATTCCGCCCGACGATCCCCGCAAACGCTCCGGGCTGCTCAGACTGCTCGCTCTGGAAAAATCGTGCCCGTGATCGAGTTTAAGGCAGGCTCTACTAGGACTAAAGTTCCTCGCTTTTGCCGGTTACCGCTGTCGAATGAGCATCGGATAAGCCGGGCGACCAATCGACTCAAGAACGTGTATTCGGTTAACGAAGTCGTTACGAGATTGTCACATCTCCAACGTCGCGGGATTTGATAGCTGAGGGTAGCTTTCGACAACCTCGGTTTTTTCCTATGAGCAGCAGCATCGTTGATGAAATTGAGCCCTCCTCGCTGGACTTTTGCCCATCCGTGTCGATGTGTTGCAGGCAGAGCAGCATTTTCTCGCGAGCTGGATCACGTCCATTTGAGTCACCTCGAAAGCGCTCGAAATCTTATCCATGACTTGAGCCTGCGCGGGCACGTCCAAGCGAGGTCGCCAGCGATTGATGAATTTTGCGGCATGAAGAACACATCGAGAAAAAGACGGAGGCCACGAAGCGCAGCCTCAAACCGCGCAAGCTACCGTCGCGAATTGGAGAAACTCCTGAGGCGTATTCTCGCCGGAAAAGTCTCGCTTGATTCTAGTCCCGGTATAAAGCCAGCTTCCGAATTTCCTTATCGAAAAATCATCGAATGACATTTAGACGAGATCGCCGCGGGTTGCAGAACCACCGGAGAGATCCGGTCAAGCGAAGTGCACTCTTGCCTTACACTTAGAAAAAACGTCGCCAGTAAAGCAGCCCGAGCGAGGCGATCAGCGTGAGGGGCCATGACGCAGGTGACCCAAAGGAAACCGCCCGGATTTTCGAGCCAGGGCAGCGGCGACATTTGTCCCGAAGATTCCCGTGGTCAGATTGAGAGGAAGAAAGATGGCGGTGAAAAGCGAAACGATGTAGAGATTAAGGTTAGTCGCTTCGAAGGCCCGGCTCGCAATTTCTTCCTGAAGCAATCTCGCCTGCTCCTGGCTCGGTGTTCCCCGATGCTGCGGCGAACCGGTGGGCACCTCAGCGCGATTTAGAAAACTGCGGGCACATACATCTCGGCAGGAACAGAGTGGCGGTAGTAGTCTTTATTGAAGACACGCTCGGGAAGCACGATCGGTTCACGCTCGACTTCCTGATACGGAACCTGCCGGAGGAGGTGATTGATGCAGTTGAGCCGGGCTTTCTTTTTATCCACCGCATGCACCACCCACCATGGGGCGTCGGGTGTGTGCGTGCGATCGAACATGATTTCCTTCGACTTCGTGTAGTCCTCCCAGCGGCGGCGGGATTCGAGATCCATCGGGCTAAGCTTCCATTGCTTGAGCGGATCATGAACCCGGCAGCTGAAACGAAACTCCTGTTCGTCGTCGGTAATTGAGAACCAATACTTGAGGAGCTGAATTCCCGAGCGGATCAGCATGCGTTCAAACTCCGGCACCGAACGGAAGAACTCCTCGTATTGCTCGTCGCTGCAAAAGCCCATCACGCGCTCGACACCGGCCCGGTTGTACCAGCTCCGGTCGAAGAGAACGATCTCGCCCGCCGCGGGAAGATGCGCGACGTAACGCTGGAAATACCATTGGGTCCGCTCGCGATTGCTCGGCGCGGGCAGCGCGGCCACCCGGCAAACGCGAGGGTTGAGCCTCTGGGTGATGCGCTTAATTACACCCCCCTTACCGGCGGCGTCCCTGCCCTCGAAAAGAACAACCAGTTTGTGGCCGGAGTTGACCACCCAATCCTGCACCTTGACCAACTCGCCCTGCATGCGGAAGAGCTCCCGGAAATATTGGCGCCGAGCCACTCTGGCGGCATTCCTTTCTTCCTCGGTCTCGGCACCCTGCCATTCGGGCACCATCTCGTCATCGGCCTCCAACTCCAGCTCTTCGTCAAAGCTGTCTATCAAATCGCTATGGACTCGTTTGAAAATTTCGCGCTCTTCGGAATCTGTTGAGGAATTCATGGGTGAAACGGATTGTCGTCTGGGTGGACCGGGAAGCTTCAATCGGGCTGATGCTGGGCATCCTCGTGGATTTGCCGGGTTTGAACTTCCCTTTGAAGGTGATCAAGTTTTTCCATCGGCAGGCAAGCAAAGAGTTCAACCCGCCGTTTTACTTGAAAGGCGGCCTGCAAAAAGCGCTGGTATTTCTCCTCGTCGGAACCCTCGAACGCGGTCGGATCCTCGATGCTCCAGTGGGCGGTGACCGGCGTGCCGGGGAAAACGGGAGATCGCTCGCGGGCATCGTCAGAGACCGTGATGACGAAATCAAAGTGAATGTCCGTGAATTCATGCCAGGACTTGCTGAGAGCGCCCGCGGTGTCGAGATGGAAGTTTTCACGGAGAATCTTGAGCGCAAGCGGGTGGACTTCGCCGGCTGGCGTTTCGCCTCCACTGTAGACGTCAAAGCGATCTCCGCCGATGGAACGAAGGAGGGATTCGGCGAAAATGCTGCGGTCGGCGTTTCGGGTGCAGAGAAAGAGGACTCGGAATCTTGGGCGCATGGCTGCAAACTTATCAACCGATACTCCGCGTTGAGAGGCCCGCTCTTTCAAAGTTGTGACAAAATTGTCACAATCCCGCCTTTGGCGTTTTTGCAATTAATCGGTTGATTGATCGACGGAACCACGAAGCACCATGAAATTGAACTCATTCATCACGATCGCCTCGATCGCCTCGGCAATCTTGACGGCCTCCGCGACGGCGCAGCAGCTTTCCGGCGCAGGCGCGACATTCCCGGCTCCCCTCTACCAGCGTTGGGCCGTCGAATACAACAAGCTCCATCCAAAGGTGCAGGTGAATTACCAAGTCAGTCGGCTCCGGCGCGGGCGTCAAGCAGTTCATCCAAGGCACAATTGATTTTGGCGCGAGCGACGCGGCGATGAGCGATGAGGAAATTGCCAAGGTCAAACAGGGTGCCGTGATGATTCCGGCCACCGCCGGCAGCATCGTGATCGCTTACAACCTGCCGGGAGTCGCTGACCTGAAGCTTTCCCGAGACGCGTACGTCGGCATCTTCCTGGGCAAGGTGACGAAATGGAATGACCCTGCCATCGCGAAAGACAACCCGGGAGTCAAACTGCCCGATCTTCCGATCAATGTCGCCGTCCGATCTGATGGAAGCGGCACGACGTTCGTCTTCACGAAACACCTTGCCGCGATAAACAAGGATTTTGCCGACGAAGTCGGCAGCGACAAATCCGTGACGTGGCCGGTTGGTGCCGGAGGTAAGGGCAACGAGGGCGTCACGGCCCTGATCAAGCAGACTCCAGGCACCGTGGGATACGTCGAGTATGGCTACGCGGTGAACAACGGCCTCTCGATGGCGAGTCTGCAAAACAAAAGCGGCAATTTTGTCAAGCCGACGCGACGCAAGCGGTGCGGCGACGCTAGCGAATGTCACGTTCCCTGAAAATCTTCGCGTATGGCCTGAGGATCCGTCGGGCGCCGAGGACTATCCCATTGCTACCTTCACCTGGCTGCTGCTTTACAAGAAATACAGCGACCCGGCCAAGTCGAAGGCCCTTAAGGACTTCGTGATCTACGGACTGACCGATGGCCAGAAATTTTCGGCCGAACTCGGCTACATCCCGCTGCCCCGCCGCCGTGGTTGAGAAGAGCAAAGCCGCCCTCGCGAGTGTCGAATAACAGTTTAGATTGCGCGAAATATGCAAACCGACGCTCCGGCGATCGAGAAGGGCGGCATCAAGGAGTTCCAAAAGCGGCCTGATCTTTTTCGGGTACTATGCTGGGTGGCATCCGCGGCGGCTGTCGCCACCCTTGCCTGGATTATCTTCGAAATTACGAGGCAGGCCGTCCCTTCGATTCAGAAATTCGGCCTCGGATTCCTGTCGGACTCGAGATGGGTGCCAAATCGCAACATCTTCGGTGTCGCTCCCTTCCTGATCGGAACCGCGGTCAGCTCGCTGATCGCGCTCATATTTGCCCTCCCTTTGGGGTTGGCGATTGCGATCTTCCTGAGCGAAGACTTTCTGCCCTCTCCCCGTTCGCCAGGTTGTCCGCTTTACAGTGGAGATGCTCGCGGCCATTCCCAAGCGTCGTCTACGGACTTTGGGGCATCTTCGTTGTTATTCCGCTCGTTCAAGCCTTTGGGGCGTGGGCGGTAGTTGCCTTTAAGAACATTCCCATCCTGAACACGATTTTTGCGCCTCCCGCCTACGGCAACAGCATGCTCACGGCGAGCCTTGTGCTGGCGCTCATGATCCTTCCCACGATCACCGCAATTTCCCGTAGCGCGCTCGTCGCCGTGCCCGGAACGCTGCGTGAAGGCGCCTATGCGCTCGGTTCGACGCGGTGGGAGGCCATCTTTGGGGTCATCCTTCCGACGGCCGCGCCCGGCATCGTCGCCGCGACCATTCTCGCGCTCGGACGGGCGATGGGAGAAACCATGGCCATCGCCATGCTCATCGGCAACAGTTCGCGGCTGACATGGTCGCTTCTCTCGCCGGCCGGGACGCTGGCGGGGCTGCTCGCCAATCAATTCGGCGAGGCAGAAGGGCTCCAGGTGAGCTCGCTGATGTACGCCGCGCTCCTGCTGGTCGTTCTTACTCTTTTTGTCAACATGGCCGGCGAGGCTGTTCTTCGCTACACTCAGCGGAAAACTGCTGGAATACGGTAAGACTGAAGAATGCCACGATGAGCACCGCAATCAGCAAAACCCACAGACTTCTTTTCCGGAGCGAACGCCGCCCGCTCGGGCGCTCGCTCTCTTTGGAGCAAGTTTCTGAGCGTCATATGTGTCGGGCTGGCGCTTCTCACGCTTGTTCCACTCTTTTCCATCGTCTTCCTCGTCTTGAAGAACGGCCTGCCGCTTTTGACGTTGGAGCGTCTTTCACCGAGCTTCCGCCGGCCGCCGGCATGACGGGCGGCGGCTTCGGCAACGCGGTCGTCGGGACTTTGCTCATGGTGGGCATCGCGCTCGCGCTGGCGACGCCCTTTGGCATTCTTTCCGCCATCTACATCAATGAGTATGACCCGTACTCGACGTTGTCGAACGCGGTCCGGTTCGTCGCCAAGCTCTTGACAGGCATTCCCTCGATCATCTGCGGTGTGTTCGCCTACGCCGTGATCGTGCTCACCACAGGCGGTTTCTCCGCGTGGGCGGGCGGCTTCGCGCTGGCGATCCTCATCCTGCCGACGATTCTCCTGACAGCCGAACAGGCGCTCCTCGGCGTGTCGAAGGCTTATCGGGAAGCTTCCTACGGCCTTGGGCGCGACCAATTTCCAAACGATTTGGCGTGTCGTGTCTGCCGGACGCCCTGCCCGCAATCATGACCGGCATCATGCTTGCGGTGGCGCGCGCGGCGGGCGAGACCGCGCCGCTCGATCTTCACGGCGCTCTTCAGCCAGTTCTGGATCCAATCACTGCGCGAGCCGACGGCCTCGTTGTCCGTCCTCATCTACAATTTTTCAACACTCCCCTTTGAACATCAGATCAAGATGGCCTGGACGGCATCCTTGGTGCTTGTGATTCTTGTCACCATCGCCAATATCACTGCCCAGGTCGTGTTCCGCAGAAGATAAACGCGATATGACCAAGACCATGGATCCGCAACCGACGCCCACCGCTGTCCGCGCCAGCATCAGCCGCAACATCGGGATCGTCCGAGCACCGTGCCGATTTTTTGAAGGCTTGCGACTTCAACTTTTACTACGGCAAGAAGCAGGCGCTCTACAACATCAACATGGACATTCCCCAGCGACAGGTGACCGCCTTCATAGGGCCGTCCGGATGCGGCAAGTCCACGCTGCTTCGAAACTTCAACCGGATGAACGACTTGATCGATGGCGTGCGTCACGAAGGAGATATCCTTCTCAATGGGAGGAGCATATACGACAAGAAGATTGAGATCATCGCTCTGCGGCGCAGCATTGGAATGGTCTTCCAAAAGTCCAATCCGTTTCCAAAATCCATCTACGAAAACATCGTCTATTCCTTGCGCATCGCGGGAGTCAAATCCAAGAGCATCCTCGACGAAACTGTCGAGCGCAGCCTGAAGGGCGCCGCGCTTTGGGATGAAGCGAAAGACCGTCTTGCAGGACAGCGCGCTCGGTCTTTCCGGCGGGCAAATGCAGCGCCTATGCATCGCGCGCGCCATTGCAAACCGGCCGGAGATCCTGCTGATGGACGAGCCCTGTTCCGCGCTCGATCCCATTGCCACTGCGAAGGTCGAGGATCTCATTCACGAACTCAAGCACCAGTTCACCATCGTCATCGTCACGCACAACATGCAGCAGGCCACGCGTTGCTCGGACAGGACGGCGTTCTTCTATCTCGGCAAGCTCATCGAGTACGACGAAACGCAGAAGATCTTTACCAATCCGAGCGAAAAGCAGACCGAAGACTACATTACGGGACGATTCGGTTGATAACGAGCAAGGCAGATTATGAGCACAGACACCGCCGCCATGCCGAACACTCACATTCTCAGCACCTTCGAAGAAGCGTTGCGCTCCCTGCGCAACGACGCCTTGATGATGGCCAGCCTCACCGAGCGCAACCTGGAAAACGCCCGCAAGGGCCTGTTCGAACGCGATGAAGACTGGTGCAACACCGTAATCGCGGACGACGAGGAAGTCGACACTCTGGAGATTCAGATCGACCGCGAAGGCATCAACATCATGCTGCGCTTTCACCCGCTGGCCTCCGACATGCGCGACGTGATTTCGACGATGAAGCTCAGCGTGAACCTCGAACGCATCGCCGATCAGGCGGTCGGCATCGCCCGACGGAGCCGCAGGCTGATCGCGCGTCCCGCCGTGGACGAAATCCTCCAGCTTCGAGCCGATCTTTCACTACGCGGAAACGATGGTGAAGGACGCCGTGCGCGCCTTTGCCAGCCGGGATCTCGAACTGGCTCGCGGCGCTCAAGGAACGCGATCGGCCAGCTCGATGAGATGAATCGGAACTTCGCCGACAAGCTGACCGACTTGATGTCCCACCACGTGGATCACATTCCCACTTACATGGACCTGATTTTCATCGCCAAGTTCCTGGAACGCATCGGCGATCAGGCAACGAACATCGGCGAAGACACCGTCTACGCCATTAGCGCCGAGGAAACACGCCACATCCACCACGTAGACCGCTAGCCGGGATAAAGTATAACTTCGAAATCATGTCATTCAGCCTGATCTGAATGGCTATAAGCGGTCAGGGTGTCGGTTCAGCCTCGACCTTCCGGATGGCTTCCTTGATTCGCTCGACGCGGTTGTCAGGATCGGGATGGGTGCTCAGAAACTCCGGAGGCGCGCGTCCGCCAGCTGCCTTCTTGAGGACTTCCATAACGCGGATGAGCGCATTGGGATCGTAACCGGCACGCTTCATGAAGCGAACGCCAAGTATGTCGGACTCCAGTTCGTGGTCGCGCCCGTAAGCGGTGTTCTTGAGCTGGCTGACGAACTGCGCCATTTGCCCGGCCGTCATGCCATAGTCGCTGCCGCCGGCCATAACCACCGCGTTCACCAAACCCTGGCTCAGCTGAGCCTTGGCCATCTGCTCGTTGGAATGGCGTCCCACAACGTGGCCGACCTCATGCCCTAACACCCCGGCCACCTCGTCCTCGCTATCGAGCAATTTCAGCAATCCGAAAGTAATGAAGACCTGGCCACCGGGGAGAGCGAACGCGTTGACCGTCTCGGGATCCGCGAGCAGGTGGAACTGAAAGTAGTAAGGGCTCTGGTTAAGCTCCGGGTTGGCCTTATAAATGCGCTCCCCGATACCGGAAACAAGGTTCTGCAACCGCTGGTCTGGATAGAGACCGCCATGCTGCCGGGCCATCTCCGGCGCCGAGTTGAGACCCAGGGCGATCTCCTCCTTGGGGCTCAACGCCACGCGCTGAACGCGGCCTGTGACAGGATTTTCGAATCGCTCGGTGCTAAAGTAATAGGTCGCAATCGCGCCAAGGGCGAGCAGGACCCCGATAAGTAATCGCGCTCCGCATCCTCCGGGAGCTCCGCGACCTCTGTAAAATCCGTTAGCCATCTATCAAGTTCGGCCCGCTATCGCTATGCCGCGGGGGACGCGTTGGCTTATCCCCCGGAACGCGGTTGTGGAAACCTTCATGTCATTGGGTCGCTTGAGATAGGATTGTCTGACCCCCGGCTGGTTCAAAACTAACCCATTTCGCGCGCCGAACTAAAGAATTTTTTCCAGCAACGGCTTCAGCGCTCCGCTGTGGCGAAAAGACCGTGTCGGCGAGAGCCTCTGCCGCCCGCGAGTGCGTTTCATAGTCCGCCTCGATGAGCGGATGGCTTCCGCGCAGTCTCGAATGTCGTGAAACACCAGCATTCCCTCGGATGGCGCGACGGCGCGCGTCCAACCGGTCTCCTGGAGCACGACAGGGCGGCCAAGCGCCAGATACACGACGCTGCGGTCGCTCATCCAACCTCCGCGCGAGACGACATATCCCTCCTTGGCGATGCCAATCTCTCCGCGGCTCTCCGCAATGAAGCGGAGATAGGAAGGCACATTCTTGCAGACCTCTGAGGCGGGGATGAAGCGCCAGCCTGCCTCCGTAAACGGCGCGTAGTCGTCCCAATCCGGCGCCAGGTCTGTGGCGATTGCGCATGGCCTGCGCAGTGCTTTGCGGAAGATCCCTCATTTTCACGAGGCTCTCGCGCTTCCCGGCATACCGGCGTCCTTGCCATTCCAGCTCTGGGTAGCCGTACCAGTGCGCGATCGTTGTCCATGGGGCAGTCCGCGGCAACACTCGGAACCGCGCCCAACTTTTTGGCGCCAGTAAGGCCGCCACAACGGGCGGAAAAACGGGGATCCACTCGACGGCCGAGCGTCGGCAACAAGGCTCCAGGCAAGTTCAAGGTTGTCCCGACTGTGAGAAAAACGTCGTGCCCCTCGAGGTTCATGTCGCTTTTCGAGACCTCAACCCAGAGCTGCGTGAAGGCGGGATCGACATCGAGGTAGGCCTTTACGGTGCGTGATCCGATCAGGTCGAGGCGCTTGAAGTGTCCTGCGTAGTTGATGAACAGATCCGCGCTGCTGGCAAATTCCCGGAACGCCTCAAGTTGCGGCGATTTGCCGTCGATCAAGAGGCACTCGCAGGAGTGGAAACCATATTCCTCAACCATTGCCTTCCAGTATTCCTCCTGCGGGCTCGCCCGGCCCGGTGATTCCGGCGGCCCGAGTTCCGAGGAGCTGAGATGCTCTGCGATCCAAACCTCCCAGCCCAGCTCGCGAAAACCGATCGCCCAGTGCATGATCGAGCAAATATTGCCGGCGGCAGCGTGCAGCCAGCGGGCCAGGACGACGCCAAGAACAAGTCTGGGTGCTCTTGTCAATCGGATCGTCAGGCTACGCGAACTTCTCGCGGGAGGAGAAAATACCAAATTAATTCCGAGATCTGCGCATCCCGGCGTCACGCTCGAAGCCGAGATTTGCTACGGCTTCTCGCTGCCGCCTTCGATCCGCAGTTGCGCAGGGCTTTCGAGTTCGATCTGCGGAACACCCTTGTAGAGGGTGATCACACCTTCCAGAAGCACATGCTTGTCAACGAGCGCGCTCCTGAGCCCTTTTGGAAACTGCTTCAGAAAGCGCGGGAGAGCGCTCGCGCTGATAACCGCCGACGAATCCCTCTCTCGCCTTGGCGCTCAAATTGATGAAAGTCATCCTTCCATCCGGCAACGCGCCAACGCGGCTCACCCGCCCGCGCACCTTGACTCTCGTGCCCGCGCGGGAAACGAGTGCCTCGCGGTCCGTTGCCATGAGGATCTCCGGCTGCTGATCGCTTTCGCTGGCTGCGAGAAGACCCCAAGCCCCGCGTTTGTGCGCCCTGGCCTCAGCCTCAGCCTTTCTTAGATCCGCAGAGATTTCGCCACTGCCCCGACCGTTCGGATGATCGGACACTGCCGTATCGCCGTGCCGGATGATGGCGAGACCCTCGCTCACCAGCAGCGTTGCAAGATCTCCCCCGTCAGCAGTCTCCACAAAGGCCCGAACGGCAGGATTGTCCCCGTCCGGATCGACGAGCTGCCAGCGCGTGTAGACCGTAAACGGCTCGCGCAGTTTGTCTCTCGTAAAATTTTTTGCGAGATATGCCGCCCGCAACGGCGTGCCCTCGGAGGCCTTCAGGCCGAAATACTTGCCCCTGGGTCCGCCGGCGAGCGCGCGAGGCAGGATTCTTTTCCACACAGTCGACAAAGTACAAGCGGAAAACATAGTGTTTGCCGTCGCGGCGGACCTCAATGCTGTCGCCATCGCTATAGACACCTTCGAAAAACTCGCACCCCTCCAGTCGCTCCCACTGCCGCGCCTGCAGAACGGCGTGCGACCCGAGGAGAACAGCGCAAACTACCAGAACGCCAAATCTCACCATATCAGACTGATCGGTCGCTCAGAGACCGCCTCGACCGCCTCCGGAAAAATCACGCCGACATCTCCTTCGCGGCGCACAGTGACTCCCGGGAGACCGTCGTGGTCAGTCGGACCGCGATTGATGATGGCGTAGGGAACGCCGCGCCTTGCCGCCATCAGGGGAAACTGCGCGGCAGGATAAACCGAGAGCGTCGATCCCAGCGAGATCACCGCGTCGCATTCCATGGCCGCCCGCTCCGCAGCTTCGAGCGTCTCCGGGTTGAGCATCTGGCCGAAGCTGATCGTTGCCGGTTTCAGCAGTCCGTCGCACTCGGGACAACGCGGCGGCCGCGACGTGCAGGAAAACTCATCGAAGAGCGGCTGAGGATCAAAGCGCCGCTTGCACGTGAGACACTCGACCCACCGATTGGTGCCATGCAGCTCAATGACCCGCTCCTCCGGGAGTCCGGCCATTTGGTGCAGCCCATCAATGTTTTGCGTGACAACCGCCAGCAGTCTTCCGGCGCGATGCAGGTCCACTATGGCGCGATGGACGGCATTCGGTCGCGCATCGCGCATCGCGGGCCACGCCTCGAGTTTATAGTCCCAATATTCCACCCGCGCTTCTTCCGAGGCGAGAAACTCGTCGTAGTAGACTGGTTGTCGCTTTGCCATACGCCCTGCGGTCCGCGAAAATCCGGGATTCCGCTATTGGTGGAAATGCCCGCGCCGCTAAAGACCAGCAGAGTGTCCGCGCGCCGAGAGAAATGTCTATAGACGCCCAGTTCGTCCAAAAACCGTTCCTTCAGCCAGGTTCCCCGCCAATGGCGGTGCAGCGTGCTAGCACTCGTTCCATCCGATCGGCTGACTCGCAGGCTCAATCGTCCATTAGAACAACATCAGCGCGGGATTCTCGATCAGCTTGCGCAGCGTGCCGAGATACTCCGCGCCGACGGCGCCATCCACGACGCGGTGGTCGCCACTTAGCGAAATCGGTCATCCGTTCGCCCGACGACGATCTCATTCTTCGCATTGACGACCGGCTTCTTCACAATCGCGCCAATCGCCAGGATCGCCGCCTGGGGCGGATTGATGATCGCGAAGAACTGCTCGATGCCATAGGCTCCGAGGGTCGAGACGGTGATGGTGCCGCCCTGATATTCCTCGGGCTTTAGCTTCTTGTCCCGCGCGCGCTTGGCAAGGTCTTTGATCGTGGAGCTGATCTCCTTAAGAGAGAGCTTGTTGCGCGTCGCGGATGACGGGCGTGACCAGACCTTCATCGACGGCCACGGCGACCGAAATGTTCACGCTGCCATACTTGATGATGGCATCCCCGGTCCACGACGCATTGATGAATGGATGCGAGGCGGCCGCGCGTCCGTGGCGAGCAAGACGAAATCGTTGACGGTGAGCTTCGGCAAGCCCGGCCGCTTCGTTGGCGCTATTGAGTTCCTTCCGCAGTCGCATGAGCGCGCTCGCATCGACCTCGATGGAAAGATAGAAATGAGGCAGCTGCGTCTTGCTCGCGAGCAATCGCTCGGCGATCACGCGACGCATTCCGGTGAGCGGAACGCGCTCGTCGGCTTCTCCCGCCGCGGCAGCCTGAATCTTGGGAGCGGGCGCCGGGAGCGGCAGCGGCCGGAGCCGGAGCGCCCTTTTCCCGGAATGTCCGCTGCCACGACGCGTCCACCCGGACCGGAGCCTTGGAGTCGTTCAAGTCCGACGCCGCGTTCTGCGGCGATCTTCTTGGCCAGCGGCGAGGCTTTGACGCGGGCGCCGGCGGCAGCCGGGGGCGCTGCTGCTGCCGGGGCAGCGAGCGGCCGGAGCCTCTGCAGGCTTGGCCGCAGTGGTCGAGTCCGCCTTCGCCGCGGGAGGCGCTGAGGCAGCCTCGGCGGTTTCGCCTTCGCCGAGGATCAGAGCCACTTTCTCTCCGACCTTCGCAACACCCCCGTCGCCCACATAGATTTCCTTGAGAACGCCTTCATCGAAGGCCTCCATTTCCATGGTGGCCTTGTCGGTTTCCACTTCGGCGAGGATGTCGCCCGTTTCGATCGTGTCGCCTTGTTTCTTCTTCCAGCGCGCGATGGTCCCTTCGACCATCGTGTCGCTCAACTTGGGCATGGTGATAATAGGCATGGGGAATGTGGGGATTGGGGATGCTGGTCTTAGCAAACTTCCAGCACCTTGGCTGACGATCCGCTGTGGAGTCGGGAGCTGGAGGGGTTCAACGGCGGGGGAGTAAATCGCGGGAGCATCGAGCGGAGCAAACGCGCCTGACGGGAGCATCAAGCTCGTCGAAGGCCTTCTCCATGATGAGGGTGCAGATCTGCGCGGAAACACCGCAAAAGGGTTTGTTTTCGTCAACCAGAACAGCGCGATGGGTCTTGCGCACCGACTTGAGCACAGCCTCTTCATCCAGAGGGCGGATCGAGCGCAGATCGAGCACCTCGGCGTTGATATTGTGCTCGGCAGAGAGAATTTCTGCGGCTTTGAGGGCGACTGAGCGCTGATCGTCCATGGGCGATCAGGGAGACGTCGGACCCCTCGCGCTTGAGATCGGCCACACCGAGGGGAATGAGATACTCCTCCTCCGGCACTTCACCCTTTTCGCCATAAAGGAGCGTGTTCTCCATGAACATGACCGGATCGTTGTCGCGAATGGAGCGATCTTCATCAAACCCTTTGCGTCGTAGGCGGTGGCGGGGCACACCACCTTGAGGCCGGGAACGGCTGCGAGCCAGTTCTCCGGAGTGTGGGAATGGGTGGCTCCGACGTTCGTGCCCCCGTTGGCGGGGCCGCGAATGACGATCGGACAATTGATGAGGCCGCCGCTCATGTAGCGGATCTGCCCGGCGTTATTGACGATCTGGTCGTAGGCGACGGTCGCAAAACTCCAGAACATCAGCTCGATGACCGGCCGCAGAGCCAAGCATGGAAGCGCCAACTCCCATGCCGATGAAGGCGGCTTCGCTGATCGGGGTATCCACGACCCTCTTGTCGCCAAATCTCTTCCACAAGACCGCGCGTCACTTTGTAGGCGCCGTCGTATTGGGCGACCTCCTCGCCGATGAGGACGACGTTGGGATCGCGTTCGATTTCCTCGGCAAACGCCTGGTTGAGGGCTTCGCGGTATTCGATGAGGGCCATAATTCTAGAAGATGCAGGATTGCTCGATTGCAGGGTCGACTGCGATGAGACGCCATGCTTAGTCGTTGAAGAAGAATCTTCCCGTGCGACCGGCTTCGGTTTGGCGATCGACTTCGAAATAAACGTCCTCGAAAATGCTCGCCTCGGTCGGCGGCGGGCTTTCCTCAGCGAATTGCGCCGCAGCAGCCGCTTCCGTTTTAAGCTCGGCGTCGATGGCTTCGTATTGTTCCTCGCTGAGGACCTTTTCGGCAATGAGCCGATTCTTGAAGAGCCGAATAGGATCGTGCTCGTTCTTGTATTTCTCGATCTCCTCCTCCTTGCGGTAGCCGCCCTTGTGTTTGGCGTCGGCGACCGAATGCCCGTAGTAACGGTAGGTGTCAAATTCGATGACGGTGGGCCGTGACTCTTTATGAGCCCGCTCGAGCGCCTTCTGCGTGACCGCTCGAACTTCGTAGAGGTCCTCCCCATTGGCCTGCTCCCATTCAATGCCGAAGGCCTCCGCGCGCTGGGCTAGACACTTGTCAACGACCGAGGAGCGATCGAGGCTCGTGCCCATCGAATATTTGTTGTTCTCGATGATGTAAATCGCCGGCAGATCGAACAGCGAGGCCATATTGAGACACTCGTAGAAGCAGCCTTGATTGACCGCGCCATCGCCTAGAAAGCACAGAGCGGCGCCCGTAAGCCCCTTGTACTTTATGCCGTAAGCGAGTCCGAGGCCCAGCGGCGTCTGACCCGCCAACAATACCATGACCGCCCCAAAAATTCTTGTCAGGTGCAAAAAAGTGCATCGAGCCGCCCTTGCCTTTCGAGCAGCCTGTGGCTTTGCCGTAAAGCTCCGCCATGCACTCATTCATGCCCATGCCCGACGCGAGCGCATGTCCATGGTCACGGTAGGCGGTAATCACGTGATCGTCATCTCCCAGCAAGGAAATCGTTCCCACCGCGATCGATTCCTGGCCGATGTAAAGATGAAGAAACCCGCCCATCTTGCCCTGGCTGTAAAACTTAAGCGCGGTCTGCTCGAAACGTCGAATGCGGACCATCTCGCGTAAGAGCCGATCTTCTCCTCGGGGCTAAGTTCCGCGTTATACGGCGCTTTCGCGTGATCGACGGGACTGGATGCGGCTGCGGTCTTTGTCATTCGTACAATTTTCGTGTTTGATTGCCCCTTCCGTGAAGCCCCTCAGACCCTGCTGGCGTCAAGAGAGACTATAATTTGCAAAGTGCTTCGTTTTGACAACTCGGAAATAGCGGGATTTTCTTTCCAAGCAACACCTTGCTCTGGATTGGGATACTGCATCATGAGCCATTCAAGAACCTTGCTCTTCTTCTGATCGCCGCGATTTGCGCTCTGTCCGCCGGCTGCGCCATCGTGCAGGACATTCAGAACCGCCAGGCAACGGCTCGCGAGGAGCGCGAGCGGGCCGAGTTGCGCCAGACTGGCCCTCGTCGAGCATGCGGTCTACAGGTCGCTGGCCGGTTGGAGGAAGCAACATATCGCAACAAGGCCCTTCTCTCCCAGGCAACCGCGGAGAACGTCTCGCTGGAGATCTCCTTGGGCGAACAGCGCGGGCTTCTTCTCGTTCGCACCGCCATCGCGATGGACTTTCCGGTGGCCACGGGCAAAAAATCCCATCCCACACCGTCAGGTAATCTTCACCATCCGCGGCCAAGGAAAAGAACTATTCTTCCAACCTCTACGGCAAAGATTTACGACGCTCAAAACGTCGTTCTCGTTGGCGACGCCGACGCCCGGACGGACGCTCGTGCCAGAAGGGGGACGTTTTGAGGGCGCGATGATGCCGTATTGGATGCGCCTGACAGACACGGGCGTCGGCCTGCATGTCGGCTATGTTCCAGGCCGTCCCGCCTCGCATGGCTGCATTCGACTCAAGCGCGAGCGGCAACGGAACTCTTTGATCTCGTGAAGGTTGGAACGCCGGTGGTCATCGCCGATAACGCCCGCCGAGCCTGGCCGATCGCGCTAAATGAGCTCGAGCTGCTGCGCCCGCGGGATTGCGGAACGCGGCGGTTGAGAGCCGAAACGGTCTCCCGATTCAAGCCCTCCCGTGCGGCAGAGACCTCAAAGAGCCGCCGGATGCTGTCCGCCTGCGCCCCTTCGCCTCGCATGCGCGTTCCGAACCGCGAATCATTCAGAGCGCCTCCTCGAACGTCGCGGATACGGCCGAGAATCCGCTGCCGCGACTCGGGAAGATGCTCGGCAAGCCACGCGGAAAAGATGTCCTTCACGCCAAAAGGCAACCGCAAGAAGCGAATAACCCGCGCGCTGCGCCCCAGCCCGGCGGGCCGCGCGTGAGGATGGAGGGGAGTTCATGGTCGGTGAGACCGGGAATCACCGGGGCCACCAGAACGCCGACGGAACACCTTCCGCACTCAGACCGCTCGATGGCTTCAAGCCGGTGACGGGGAGCGAAGCGCGCGGCTCCAGACGGCGCGCGAGACCCGCGTCGAGCGTCGTGATCGAAAGATGGACGCACGCAGCCTCAAAATCCGCCAGCTCCCGGAGGATGTCCAAGTCTCTGGTAACGAGATAGTTCTTGGTGATAACCGTTACCGGATTTCGGAACTCCGCGAGAACGTGCAAGCAGCGACGCGTGAGCTGCAGGCTGCGCTCAATGGGTTGGTAACAATCGGTCACTCCGCTCATCGCCAGAGGCTGAGGGCGCCATCGCGGCGAGGAAAGTTCGCCGCGAAGAAGCTCGGGCGCCGCGGTCTTGACCAAGATGCGCGTCTCGAAATCGAGTCCGGCTGAGAAGCCTAGATATTCATGATAGGGCCTTGCATAGCAATAGGCGCAACCGTGCTCGCAACCGCGATACGGATTAATGCTCGCGCCAAAACCTATATCCGGACTATCCGTGTAGCTGATGAGCGTCTGCGTTGTCGTCCCGCAGATACATGGTTTCCGGATTTCTATGTTTCTGCTTCAAATTCCTCATCAACAAAGACTTCCAATTCGCTCAAAGCGGTCGGCCGGGTTGATCGTCGCACCCCGCTTCGGCAAGATCCATGGCGAAAAGATCGCGGATTAGTTCGCCTTTCGGAGCTTCTCCAGCTTCGGTCGCAATAACCGCCCTGGCTATACGGATAGTCCGGATTCTTGTCGTAAAAGTCCTGGTGATATGTCTCGGCCGGATAAAAGGCCTGCAGTGGCACGATCTCAGTGACGATGGGATTCTTGAACTGCGCCTGGGCCGCGGCTTTCGACCTCTCCGCAGTGGCCTTCTGCGCTTCGTTCTCGTAGAGAATGATCGATCGGTATTGCGTTCCTGTCGTCAGCACCTTGCCGGTTCAGTGTGGTCGGGTCGTGAGCCTTCCAGAACAGATCGATGACTTGTTCGTAACTGATCTTGGCGGGATCAAACTCGATCTGAACCACCTCCGCGTGACCGGTGCGTCCCGTGCAAACCTGCTCATACGTCGGGATTCGGAACCTTTCCCCCAGCGTAACCGCTCGTTGCGCTGAAAATTCCTGGGACAGTCTGATAAACCGCCTCCACGCACCAAAAGCATCCGCCTCCCACGTGGCACGGTTGGTCTTCTTCTCTTCAGCATTCATTCGGGCGAATGCTAACAGAAGGAACACGAAAATCCATGTCTTCACCTCTGGAAGCATCGAACAAACTCGCCCGACGCGCAACCCTTACCAATTTTCAATCAACATTGCCGAGGTCACTGACAATGCTCTCTAATTTCTTCAGATCCTTCCGTCGACCCTTGTCCGCCCTGATCTGCCGATGCCGCAGAAGCGTCAGCATGTCGCGAAGATCCCTCATCCTCGCGCTTGAGAGACTTTTGGCAGTGCTGCCGGCCTCCACCTGCGCCCGCACCCGCTCGATTTCCGATTCCAGCCGGGTTGTGTAACTGTTGACCGCCTGTCGCAATTCGATCGAAGATTCTCGAAGTTCAGCCAACGACCGCCTTGCTGGGCGAAGCTTCTGATTCGTCACTTTTCATTTTGGTCTGGATAATCATTCAGTCCTGCGATTTCTCGATAGAAGTCTAAATCATACGCAGAGCTTCGTCCACATAAAATATTTAACATCAAATTATTGTATGTGATTCATCCGAAACCGTGCGACGCGTAGTGTCGCTGTCCGAAGACAATTCCAACACACGGCTGTTCCACGTGGAACAATTTTGAGGAAGATTAACCCTCTATTATCTCCTTCTCCTTAACAGTGTGAATAAGTACTACACAATTGTTCCTGCAACTAATACCGACTGTTCCACGGCATTGGGCGAGACGAATAAACTGTGGACGACATCATTAATTCCAGGTTTCGCTGTCGATTGAAGAACACGCTCAGGAAGTTATCGCTAGGATTTCCCCAGATTACTGACAAGAATTCACTCCTGAACCGATGAAAAGTTCCACGTGGAACAATGCTGCAATTTAGCAAAGGACCGGCTATTCCTGCAAGAATGACCGCTATTTCTATCCGCATTATCCTGCCTCCTTTCTCGCCGTTTGTCAGTTGCTCCTCGAAACAGGGACTTCAAGAATTGGTAGTCGGCATGGATCTCTCCTATCCTCCTTTTGAGACGATTGACGAGAGAGGTAAGCCTGCGGGGATCAGCGTCCACTTGGCAGAGGCCTTGGCCGAGAACTTGAAGAGCCCGCTTCGAATTGAAAACATCCCCTTTGTCGGTCTCATACCCTCCCTTCAGAATAACCGAATCGACTGCATTATCAGCTCGATGACCGACACGCCCGAAAGGCGCCAGTCGATCGCCTTCTCGGATCCCTATCTTTCCATAGGGCTCGCACTTGCTGGCCGGAGTCAACGCAGATCTCCCCAGTGCCGCTGAGGTTGACCGTCAAGGTAGAACACTCGTTGTGAGGCAGGGAACCACGGGCGAGCTTTGGGCCAGAACGAATCTCAAACAAGCCAAAGCTCCTCTCGGTTGAGAAGGAGAACGCCGCCGTGCTGGAAGTCATCCAGGGCAAGGCAGACGCATTCGTCTACGATCAGATGAGCGTGTGGCAGAACTGGAAGAAAAACCCGGAAACGACCCGCGCCATCCTCTCTCCGCTCCAGAAGGAATACTGGGCCGTTGGTGTGCGAAAGGACAACGAGCCGCTACGCGTGAAAATCAACGACTTCCTCAAGGAATTTCGTGCGACAGGCGGATTTGAGAAGTTGGGCGATCAGTACTTAAGCGAACAGAAGGAGGCCTTTCGCAAGGAGAACATACCGTTCTATTTTTAAACCTTGGCGGGAAGCGCTATATTCGGGAATGAAATGGTGCGAGTTCATTGCCGGGCTGCTGGCGATGTTTGTGATGGGCCGAGTAATCTGTCCGGGCGGAGGACGGCGAAGTGAAAGCACGCGAAGCGATGGTAAGAAATCAGCTGGCGACCGGTGGCATTACGGATCCGGATGTCCTTCAAGCGATGACGGACGTGCCGCGGCATGAGTTTGTTCCGGCGTCCGTTCGTCCCTTCGCCTACGCGGATGGACCATTGCCGATCGGGCACGGACAGACGATTTCCCAGCCGTTTCTGTGGCGCATTCATGACGCAGGCTCTGGGGCTGACCAAGCAAGATACCGTGCTGGAGGTAGGAACAGGTTCCGGCTATCAAGCGGCCATTCTGGGTAAGCTGGCCAAGGAGGTGTATTCCATTGAGATAGTTCCCCCTCTTGGCGGAATCCGCCAAAGCCGTTATTGTCGAAGCTCGGCTTCGAAAACGTGCACGTAAGGCTGGAGACGGCTATCTTGGCTGGCCCGAAAAGGCGCCATTCGACGCGATCATCGTGACATGCGCGCCCGATCATGTCCCGGAGCCGCTGATAGCTCAACTCAAGGAAGGCGGCCGGCTGGTCATTCCGGTCGGAGAGGCAGGCGGGCCGTTCAGGAGCTCGTGCTTCTCAGGAAGAGGAACGGCCAGATTTCCAAGGAGAAGATGCTGGACGTGCGATTTGTCCCCATGACGGGCAAGGTGACAAACGGGTTGACGGACTAAAGGCGGTGCTGGTAGGAAACGCTGTGAGTAGTTTGCTTGGCAGGTTTCTCGATAAGCCTCGCTCGCCCGCTCCGTTTTGGGCAAAAGCGACGACAGTTGGTTTCCTTTTGGCGGTTCTGTCGCTGGTATGCTGGGCACTGCTCGCCTCAACGACCCGCAACTGGGAGGCCATTTGGAAATACCGCAATGCGTTTTGGCTTGGATGGCTGCTTACGGTTGCTCTGTCGGTCGTTTCGCTGGTTCTTAGCACCCTGATTGGGCTCGTTGCCGCGCTTGCCAGAAGGTCTTCTGTACTAATAATTAGATACATATCAATAGGTTACATCGAATGTGTGCGCGGAATGCCATTGCTCGTTTTAATCTTGGTTCTCTTTTATGTGGTCGCGAATGCCCTCAATATCAGCGATCGATTCGTCGTGGGCGTCGTGGTTCTTTCCCTTTTTGCCGGCGCCTATATCGCCGAGATCATTCGGGCGGGAATTGAAAGCGTCGGCGCCTCCCAGCGTGAAAGCGCGCGTGCAATCGGCCTGACGACCGTGCAGACCTATCAATACGTCATTTTTCCGCAGGCTTTGAGGCAGTCGTTGCCTCCTCTGGCGGGCCAGTTTGCTTCACTTGTCAAGGACTCCTCGCTCCTCTCGATCATCGGCCTTGCCGAATTCACTTACACCGCTCAGCAGGTCAATTCCGCCACCTATAGCACCTTGGAGAGCTACCTGCCCCTCGCGGTGGGTTATCTCATCCTAACGCTACCTATATCATTGTGGACAAATATATTAGGTAGAAAGCTGCGCTATGAAACCTAGTATGTTGGCCGCCATGGCGTTGGCAGTTTGCATCGGGGCTTGTGTTAAGGGAACCAGAAGCGGGACGGGCCCGGCTTCCTCGTCGGCCGTGCGATCAGTTTGGAAGGGAGACGATGAAAAGTTCGTTTCAATGTTCAGGAAAAAGCAGGACGACAATTTGCTGCGCCTTGCTCAGGAGCGTGCTGCTGCTGAAAAGGCGCTGGAAGAGCAGCGTTCGTCCCGGAGCGAGACGCAGAAGTCGGTTCCCCCAAGCATGTATCGCACGACAGAGCCGCCTTTACCTGAGCCGGACCTCTCCCTGCCGGTTCCGGACGTTCCGCGCCCAGCGCCCGGCGCCAGCTCGCCAACGCCCAGCCCTGAGCCTGCGCAGTGAAGATCGTTTGCGAGGGTGTCGGCAAGCAGTTTGGCGATCACCAGGTCTTGCGCGACGTCCACCTGGACGCCGCTTTCGACCATACGATCGCCTTGATCGGGCCCTCGGGAGGAGGCAAGTCCACCCTGCTGCGTATTCTCGCCGGCTTGGAGCATCCCGATGGGGGAACCGTCCTGCTCAACGGCCGCCAGCTGGTCTTCGAGGAGAAATCCTTGAGCGAGCACCGGCGAAAAGTGGGCGTTGTCTTTCAGGCCTTCAACCTTTTCCCCCACCTGACGGCTCTCCAGAACATTCTGCTTCCGCTGGAGAAGGTTCACGGCTTTTCAGATGCCAAGGAGCGGGCGCGACGGATGCTCGAGCGGATGCGGCTGGATGCGCATGCCGAAAAGAAGCCCTCTCAGCTCAGCGGCGGCCAGCGCCAGCGCGTCGCGATCGCGCGCGCGCTCGCTATTGAGCCGGAGTTTCTTCTCATGGACGAACCGACATCCGCCCTTGATCCGGAGATGACAGGGGAAGTCCTTGACGTGATCGCCGGCCTTCGAGAAACAGGCCAGCCTGTGGTCCTGGTCACGCACGAGATGGGCTTTGCTCGCGAGACGGCAGACCTCGTGGCTTTTGTGGCCGACGGAACTATTCAGGAATGCACGGAAGCCCACGAATTCTTCAGCGAGCCGAAAACCGAAGCGGCGCGAAGGTTCCTGGCGCGTGTTCTCAAGTATTGAGGCGCGCGGCGGAGCGCTCGTTCAGCCAGGAGAGAATGTCGGCCAGAACGGTATCCTTGTCCCAGTCATTCCATAGGAGGTGATATGCCTCTGGGTAGAGCCGGTAGGTCTTATCTTTTGCGGTGAGACGGTCGAACCAGGCTCGGACCTGCTCGGGACGAACGAAGACGTCCTGGCCCGCTGCAAGCACGAGACAGGGCGTGTGCATCTTTGCGGCGGTAGAGTCGCTTGACTCGATGAGCGTCCCGAGTTGGTGAAGAAATCGAAAGGTGAAGGCCCTGAGGTAATAGGGAGCGTTTTGGATGCGCTGGGCATGCTCTTCATCGCGGGTTACCTGCAGGGGTTCCAGCTTTCCCGAAATGAACCACGAAGGATAAAAGCGCAGGCTGGGAAGAACCGTCGCCAGAGCACGCACGGCTTGACGCACGATCCAGGGTGTCGGCTTTTTCAACGCCACCACGGGAGTGGAGAGGATTGCGCCGCTTACGGCGCTCGCCGAAACGTGCATGAGCGAGCATCGACGAAAGAATCAACGCCCCCATGCTCTGGCCGCAAACCCAGAGCGGTGTTCCGTCTTGCCGCGAATGCATCGCTTTGGCAAAGGCCGCAATGTCTCTGGCCAAGGAATCGAGATCGAGGAACGCTCCGCGCCGTCGCCGTCGCGGATCGCTGCCCTGACCCCGAAGATTGAGCGCGAAGCATGCAAACCCCGCCTGATTCGCAGCCTCGCAAAGAGGTTCGAAGTCCGTCGCAGCCCCGCCCAGACCGTGTGCGCAGATTAACGTGCCGACGGCCTTTCCGCGCGGCATCCATTGCTCGCAGGGGAAAAATTCACCGTCCGGCGCCCTCCAGTCAAAACGCATTGCACCACATTCCGATTGCTTTTCAGGGCCGGGCGCAAGCAATTTCGCGCACGTGCGCACGATCCTGGTCAGTTTCCTGATGACATTTCCAACAGCGGCCTGCGTTTTTGCTGGACGCCTCGATGTCGCGGTCATCCAATTCCCAGAGGAAAAAACGCCTGCCGAACTCCAGGGCGCACTGGCGGAGGTCAATCTCTTCGAGATGACGAATGCCGATCGAACGCGGACCACTCAAGCGTATCTCAAGGCGCGGCCCGCCCAAACTCCTGGGCGTCCGTCAGGCAGCGGCCGATACCCAAGCATCACCAAAGGGCAAACAAAGATGGAAAGCTAAATCATCTGACTACTGTCGTGGTCGCGCAGTATGCCGACTGAGGATGCGAGAAGAGCACGACAGTCCTGCGGATAGTGGCTGTCCGCCGCAGGCGGTCGTGGATTCCAGGGCGGCGAGGATTTGCCTGGTTTCATTAGAATGACATGCGCCTTAAAATAAATCTAGCTTAGCTTAGAAATACATTCAATGGGCACGGAAGAAACGCCAACGCACTTGCGAAGCCGGGATCGACTTAGGATTGTCGGCGAACGTTGTCCGTTGCAACACCCGCGCCTCTTAAGTTGAGTGCTCCAACGACACTCGCTTGACACGTCTCACTGGAAAGCTAAGGGATCGGTTTCTAACAAAACGCGCTAAGACTATGCAGCGCTTCGATGATTAGGCACCAATCGGATCCCGTTCGGATCGCGGGCGATTGCGAAGGCAAAGCACATGTCGATCGCGCGGTTTCGACGGTCGCACGTAGAAAGCCTGCCTTATATATGCCTAAGCCTTATGCCTGCTGGACTGTCCCGCTGATGCCCGGGGTAGCTCGGGTAAGAGGGGGAGAAAGACGGTCATCATGGCAGTAACGATGGGAGTCGAGAAGGAAGACTGCACGACGGTGGGATATTCGTTAGGTTGCCGCTCGTCTCGCCGTGCTGAGGTACCATTGATAGGTGTCGCGGATGCCGTCGCGCAAAGCAATTTTTGGGCGCCATCCGAGGCCGAAGAGCCTGGTCAGGTCGAGAAGCTTGCGCGGTGTCCCGTCCGGCTTCGAGGTGTCGAAAGCGAGATTGCCTCTAAAACCAACGACCTCGCAAACCGTTTCGGCCAATTCGCGGATGGTTACGTCTTCTCCGCATCCAATGTTGATAATTTCTGGGGAATCGTAGCGCTCGAGGAGAAAGAGGCAGGCGTCGGCGAGATCATCGACATTGAGGAACTCGCGCCGCGGGTTTCCGGTGCCCCACACGATGACACTGTTCTCCTCGCGCTCTTTCGCCTCGTGCACCTTGCGAATCAAAGCGGGAATGACATGGGAGCTGTGGAGGTCGAAACTGTCATGGGATCCGTAAAGGTTGGTCGGCATGGCTGAAAGGAAGAGCTTTCCGTACTGGCGGGCATAAGCCTGACAGAGCTCGATTCCCGCGATCTTGGCAAGAGCATATGCCTCGTTGGTGGGTTCCAGCTCCCCGGTCAGAAGGGCGCTCTCCGGAATCGGCTGCGGGGCCAGCTTCGGGTAGATGCATGAGCTCCCGAGGAATAGCAACTTTCGTGTGCCAAAATCCGCGGCGGCTTCGATGACGTTGTTCTGGATCGTGAGATTCTGAAGCAGGAACTCCACGGGTTGCTCGTTGTTGGCGACGATGCCGCCAACCTTGGCGGCGGCGTCTACGACGATAGCCGGACGCTCCCTTCCAAAGAAGGCGCGCACCGCGCCGCGTTCCAACAGGTCGAGCTCGGCCCGCGGGCGCGTAAGGATATTGCTGAAGCCTGAACGCTGCAATCGCCGCACCACCGCACTTCCGACCATCCCCCGGTGGCCCGCCACATAAATTGAATCCGCCTTATTCATACGCGCCTGGAAGGGTACTAGCACTTTTCCTCGCACGATGCGCTCTCAAACTGAATGGTCGGATGTCCGATGCCATAGCGATGAAACAAGTCCTCGCGAATGCGCGCCAGCAGCGCGTCATCGAGGGTCGCCGTCCTCTTTGTGAGGTGGGCGGTCAGGGCGATTTCCGTCGTGCTTAACGCCCAGATGTGAATGTGGTGGATTCCGGCGACTTCGGGCAGCCCGGTGAAATAGGCGCGCACGGCAGCGGGATCCACGCCCGGCGGCACGGCGTCCAGGGACATATTGAGGGAATCGGTAAAGAGTTCCCAGGTGCTGAGCAGAATCACACAGCCAACGAACAGGCTCACAAGCGGATCCAACCAGCCCCAACCCGTGAACAGGATTACCGCTCCGGAAAGCATGACGCCGGCGGAAACCGCTGCGTCTGCAGCCATGTGGAGAAAGGCGCCGCGAACGTTGAGATCCTGTTTTTGCCCGGACATGAAGAGCAGGGCGCTTGCTCCGTTGACTGCGATGCCCAGGGCAGCCACCCAGATGACGGTTCCCCCCTCGACGTGCGGCGGTTCCCGAAAGCGCTGGAGGGCCTCCCAAACAATCGCACCGACTCCGACAAGGAGCAGAAGCGCATTGAAAAGGGCGGCAAGAACAGTCGCCCGTTTCCAGCCGTAGGTTCGGCGCAGGCTTGAGGCTTTCTTCGCAAGCTCGCTTGCGGTCCAGGCCATCACGAGGCCAAGGACGTCCGTGAGATTGTGCGCGGCGTCCGCGAGGAGCGCGAGTGAATCCGAGAGGAGCCCGAAGATAACTTCAAGGACGATGAATCCGGCGTTGAGGAAAATACCGATCAGAAACGCCCGCCCGAAATCCGCGGGCGCATGATGCTGATGGCCATGATCGCCATGGTCGTTCCCCATGCGTAGAGTGCGCCGTGAAACTATCGCTCTGTCAATGGCTTCTTTTCTCGCGGCGTTTCCCCGTGTAGGTAATGCCGCCCAGCGATGAACGCAGCCCGATTCAGCTTCTTGCAGCGCCTTGGCAGCACGCTGGGTCTCTGGGCGCTGATCGTTGCCACCCTCCTGGCGGGCTCGGAATACGGCTATTTTCTCCTGATCTTCTTCATGGCGATGGTGGCTCTCTACGAGTATTACCAGTTGGTGAAGGAGTTGGGCGCGCCCGTCTTCACGCTCACCGGCATGCTTTGCGGTGCGATCTATATGATCGCGAGTTTTTTTTACCTCCGGGCGACCGGAGCAGATCACTCCTACGATCTCGAGATGGCGGTTCTTGTCGGTTTTCTCTTTGTGGTGTTTTCGCGCCAGATGTTTCGCGCGGCGGCGAGCCGGGATGCCTTGGAGGGTATCGCCTACACAGTTTTCGGTCTGCTCTACATCCCGTGGCTGTTCAACTTCTTTACCAAGATCGTATATCTGACCCCTCGGACGGAAAGTGGGGAGACGACCGGACAGTTTTATTTGATTTATCTGATGGTGGTTACAAAATTCAGCGACATGGGCGCGTATGTTTTTGGCAGCCTTTTCGGACGCCATCCCTTTGCTCCGCATATCAGCCCCAAGAAGACCTGGGAAGGCTTCTTCGGCGCGCTGGTTCTATCCTCGTTGGGCAGCTACTGGCTCTACGCGCTGATTCCCGCGCGACTTGCGGTGCTGCGGCTCGAGGATGTCGTCATCCTTGGCCTGTTGCTGGGAATCGGTGCGGTTGTCGGCGATCTCGCCGAGTCGATCATCAAGCGCAGCACCCAGGCGAAGGATTCGAGCAGGATCCTGCCCGGAATCGGCGGCACGCTCGATTTGATCGACAGCCTGCTGTTTACCGCTCCGCTCATGTATTTCTACCTCCGCTTGGTCATTGGCGTCTGATGAGAACCCGGCACGTTGTCATCCTTGGAGCCACGGGGTCGATTGGCAAGAGCGCACGCAAGGTCGCCCGCGACATCCCTGGGAGAATGAAAATCTCCGGCCTCTCTGCGCATTTCGACGCCAAGGGTCTCGCGGCGGCCGCCAACGAGTTTCCCCGCGCGAAGACGGCGCTCTCGTCGGGTCCCGACGGGGAGGAGAAACTCATCGAGTTGGCGACGCTGCCCGAGGCGGACATGGTTCTCATTGCCATCGTTGGCACGGCGGGCCTGCGGCCGGCGTTGGCGGCCATCGAGGCCGGAAAGGACCTTGCCGTCGCAAGCAAGGAGATTCTCGTGATGGCAGGTGAGATCGTGATGTCTGCTGCGGCACGCAAAGGAGTCAAAGTCCTGCCGGTGGACAGCGAACACAACGCGATTTTTCAATGCCTTGACGGCCGATCTGACACGGCGCTTCGGCGAATCATCCTCACCTGCTCCGGAGGCCCTTTTCGCGCCACACCGAGGGCCGATCTCGAGAGCGTGACGCCTGAGATGGCCCTGAAGCATCCGACCTGGTCGATGGGCCGAAAGATCTCGATCGACTCGGCGACTCTTTTCAACAAGGGCCTTGAGATGATTGAAGCACGCTGGCTGTTCGACATTCCGATGGAGAAAGTGGACGTGGTCGTTCACCCTCAGAGCATCGTTCATTCGATGGTGGAGTTCGTGGACGGCTCGCTGCTCGCACAGTTGAGCCACTCGGATATGTGCTTTCCCATCCAGTATGCCGTCACGTGGCCCGACCGCGTCGCCAACTCCTTCCATCCGCTCGATCTCGCCGCGCTTGGGCGCCTTGATTTCGAAGCGCCGCGCCGGACGGATTTTCCCGCGCTCGATCTTGCGCGCCGCGCCGGAGAAGTTGGGGGTTCTTTGCCGGCAACTTTGAACGCCGCCAACGAGGTGGCTGTCCAGGCGTTTCTGGAGCATCAGATCAGATTTCCGCAGATCTGGGAGATTGTAGAGCGTGTGATGGAGCAGTGTCCTTGTGTTGCGCATCCCTGCCTCGACGAACTTGCGGATATCGACCGGAACGCCCGGGAGCGGGCGTCTCAGGCGATAATTGCAGCTTGATAGGGCGGCTAGCTTCCGCGCACTGCCGGCGAAAGACTTGGCGATGTTGAATCGACCGCCCAGATGCGCAGCGCTTCCTTCTTGCCACGGATTTCGGTTTCTCCCAGGTCCCTGAGGGAGTAGGCGCCCTCGAGTGCGGAGCGCGTTGCGTCGCTACAAATAATGCGGGCCCGATACGTCTCCCGCTTGGTAAGGCTCTGAAGCCGCGAGGCAAGATTCACTTCGTTGCCGATCACGGTGTAGTTATGGCGAGACGCGGATCCGACGTTGCCCACGACTACGGCGCCCGTGCTTATTCCAATGCCCGTGCGGAACGCGGGAAGACCTTCCCCGCCGCGTTGCAGGTTCAGAGTTTCCTCCGCCTGCAGGATGGCCAGCGCGGCGCGAACCGCTCGATCCGCATGATCCGGAACGCCGACGGGCGCGCCGAAGATCGCCATCACCGCATCGCCGATATATTTGTCCACGACTCCGCCCACCGACTCGATGGCTGAGGTTACCGCGGTAAAGTAAGTGTTGAGCTGCTCGACCAAGGCCTGGGGCGATTGCGTCTCGCTGAGCGCCGTGAAGCCGCGCAGGTCGGAGAAGAGAATCGTCACCTCCCGGATCTCGCCGCCAAGTTCGATCTCGGACTTCATCAGCTCGCGCGCGACCTCCGGGGACACCGATTTTCCCAGCAAGTCGTGAACTTTATCGCGTTCCTCAAGACCAATTGCCATACTGTTGAATGCCGAAGCCAAATCGCCCAGTTCATCGCGGGACGCTACCGGCACCCGCGCGCGATAGTCGCCGCGCATGATCTTTCTGACCCCTTCCGAGAGACTGATAAGAGGCCGGGTCACCCCGCGCGCGACGAACACTCCTGCGATCCCCGAGACCAGAAGTGCGCCGATGTTGAGAAGAATCAGGACCCTCTCAAGCTGCCGAAACGGAGCCATCTCTTCGTCGAAGGAGCGCAACATCGCAATCTGCGTGCGACCGTCGATGTCCTCTGGAAAAGGAACGGTGAGGCCGAGATAAGGTGTTCCGTGGATGTCAAGGGTCTGGAGTTCGCGCGCGGGCGAATCCGACGCGAGCGCGAAATCAATCTCGGCGTGCTTGAGCACCGGGGTGCACGCGGCAACTTTTCCATCATGCAGGAAAGCGATTTCGAAGCCGCTGAGACGACGGAATTCTTCGGCCAGTGCAGCGTCGAGAGGGAATCCAACGGCGATCCAGACGCTAGGCTCAGGCGCGAGGAGCGGGTAGACTACGACCATATGAAGCGCGTCGCCGAGCTTTTCGACCTTCGTTGCCTGAAGGCCCGGGGTCTCCTCAGCGTGGAGAATAAGGCTCTCATCGATCGCAAGCTTTGCGGAAGCTTCGGCGGGCAGGGAATCGGCGAGTGTCCGGCCATCGGCCGAAATGAGCCGAATGAATGAGGCCAAGCCGATTCGTGCGCGGTAGTTCTGGAGAGCAGACTCCAGGGTGGCTCGCGCCACGGGGTCGTGGGAGTCTCGGAGCTGTGCAAAGGTGGAGGCGAAAGCGTAATCGCTGGAGACGAGCCGGACAGCCAGTCCGAGATGTTTGACGGTCTGACTCACGAACTGAACAAAGACGCGGGTGGCTTCCTCGACTTCGGCCCGGATGCGTTCCTGCGCGTGCTTGCGCTCCACTGCCGTCACAAGAAGAAGCGTCGCGGCCTGCGCGCCTGCGAGAAGCAAGAAAAGAATCCCGATGAGGCGCCCGCGAACGCTGGAGAAGAATGACTTCAGCGATAACCTCCTCGATCGTCCGGAGGAGTTCGCGAAAAGGCCGGCCGCAACTTCAACGTAAGCTCCGCGGAATTCTGTCCTGGCTGTGCATTGTACACGACCGGATCGCCGCGCAGGCGTGGACTCCAGGCGTGGATCGTAGCGGGCTCGGCAGACAGGTTTTCGAAGCAGCGCGACTCCCTTGGCGTCCGTTTGCGCGTAGGCACGGGTATCGATCACGACGATGTATGCCGCCATCCAGTCGTGGATGTTGCAACCCAGCGTGACAATGCCGGGACGATCGAATTGAATCGGCGGCGACTCTCCGATATATAAAGGGATATCGAACTTCTTGGCCAGGCTGAAGGAATAGACGTGATGCTGGACGCTATCCTGATTCGGAAAGCGGATTGAACTTCCGACGGGAATTACCGTGACGGCCGGGAGGAATTGCCGGCCTTTCTGGAGGATCTGGCTTTGGACGGGAGGATTGCTGCCTCCGGGTTGCTGCGCCCAGACAATCGCGCCTTCGACGGGCCGGCCGGTCTGATCCCGCACCGTGACATGGAAGTCCATGGCGTCCGCCCGAAAGCCCAAAACCCAAAGGCCCACGGCGAAAATCCCCGCGCAGAACCGGCTGCTGCGACGGTGATCACAGACGCCGCGTATCAGAACCTGACGCGGAGACCAATCTCGGCAACGTGATTTTCATACTCCAAGCTCCCGCGTTGTGTAATCTCGAAACGATACGCTGCTCGAAGGCGCAGGTGGGTGATCAAAGTTTGTTCGATTCCTGCCTGAACGCTCTGCGTGGCTGCATCGAACCGGTAGGCCATGCGCGGGGCGCCGAAGACATCGGTCTCTTCCCTGACGATGGCGATCGCGACAAGATCGGGCCGCGGAGGCGTCGCGTAGGAGACGACATCGCCATACCGAAATGAATAGTTTACGAACAAGCGCGTCGCCGGAAAAAGATCGAACCATCCCGAGATTGCCGTCTCCTGGGCGGCCGAATCAAACAGAGCGCCCTGGGCGAAAAACCAGTGTGGCACATAGCGAACGCTCAGACCGCCTCTTTCCAAAACTTGCCACACAAAAGCGAGCGATGGCGCGAGGCTGAATCCGGAGGCCCCGGCCTGTCCCGCTCCACGAAACGCCGAATAGAGGTCGAGCTGGAGTCGCGGCGCGTTCCAGCCCAAGCCGAACTTCCTTTCAATGCCCAATCGCCCGCCGCCCTCGATCTGGCTGAGTCCCACAAATCGAAATGCCACTTCGCCCTCGCCGGCAAAGTGTGCGTGCCAGCGCCAATCGCGGCCCCAGACCCCTTTGGTGCCCGCTTCCGCGCGCGCCGTGAAGAATCCGTCCGCGAGCCGGTCGCTTGGCTTGTCGGAATTTGATGCGTTGCTTTCAAAGCGGCTGCCGATCTCCGCTGCAAGATCTGCGGCGACCGCGAGCGTGCTCTCCAGCGGCAGGCTGCACACCAGGAAAATCGCAAAGGTCAGATTATTTCGTCTCCGTCCCGGAAATAGGCGCATAGGCTTTCGCTCCCCGAGCGATCTTCTACAACCGGACTCGCGGTTGTCCAGCGCCATCGATGGTGCAGCGAGACGACCTCATTTTGGTATGGCCATCGGTGTTCGTCGCCGGTAGCTTCCCCGAAACTCGAGACTAAACCATGACTATCATTAAGGAGTTCCGTGAATTCATCGCTCGTGGCAATGTGATCGATCTGGCTGTTGGCGTGATCATCGGCGCATCGTTTAGCAGCATCGTCAAGTCGCTGACAGACGACGTGATCATGCCTATAATCGGCAAGGTTATGGGTGGGTTGGGGGGCCTCAATTTCAAGGATTATTTCATTCCACTCGACGGTCAGTTCACTGCTTACAAGACACTTGAGCAGGCTCAGAGCTCTACCGCGGTGATTGCCTATGGCGCTTTCATTACGATTGTCATCCAGTTCTTGATTATTGCCGCCTGCGTATTCGCCTTGGTCAAGGCGGTCAACAAGCTCTATACCGGGCCGAAACCGGTGACCAAGACCGAGGCCCTGCTGGAAGAGATTCGCGACCTCCTGAAGAAGGAACGCGCAGCCTAGGCGTCGGCCTCCCGGCGCTGCGCCCGGCTGGATTGATTTTTGGGCCTTTTGCGGCGAGGCTACGGGCTTATTGGCTATGGTCGCTAGTGTCCTGAAGTTTCTGTTCATCAGTCTTGAGGTTGTCCTCCTTTTCAACCTTTTGATCCTGGTTCACGAATTGGGGCATTTTCTCGCCGCGAAATGGCGCGGGTTGCTGGTCGAGAAATTTGCCATCTGGTTCGGCAAGCCGATCTGGAGCAAGACCATTAACGGGGTCGAATACCGTCTCGGCAGCATTCCCGCGGGCGGCTACGTCGCGATCCCTCAGCTCGCTCCCATGGAAGCGCTCGAAGGAAAGGTCGAAACAGATCGCAGTCAGCTTCCGCCTGTCAAACCGCTCGACAAGATCATCGTCGCCGCCGCCGGCCCGGCCTTCAGCCTCGGACTGGCCTTTTTGATGGCCATCATCGTCTGGTTTGTCGGCAAACCGGAAAGCGAATCGGACTCGACCACTATCGGTTACGTTAAGCCCGGAGGACCCGCGGAATACGCAGGCCTCCGTGTCGGAGACCGGATTCTCGCCGTGGATGGGCAACCAGTCAAAAGATTCATGGGAGGCACGGATGGAGTCAAATGGCGGATCATCCGCAGCGAGAGGGACACGATTCCCTTTCGCGTTGAGCGTGATGGTGAAGAGTTGACCATTAACTCCGGCTGGACAAAGCCCGCCACGGCGAGTTGGAGGCGTCCGGCTTTGCGCGAAGTCCAGATAGGCCCGCGCATCCTCCCTGGGGATCGGGTTTGTTTTGCGGGGTTCTGTGGCCGACAAGGCAGGGCTCAAGGCCGACGATCTGATTGTTGCCGTGAACGGCAAGCCGATTTTCAATCTTGATGAGCTCGTTCCCTTCCTCAAAGACAATGCCGGGAAAGTCGATTGAGCTAACGGTGAACCGCGAGGGGCAATCGCTCCCAGTTGCCTTGCCTGTTCCCCTCGGCGACGGCATCCAACCCCAACGCGCCCATGGATTTGGGAATAGACTGGGGGCGGGTCGTCTTCAGCCACCCCACGCCATGGTCGCAGGTCAAGGATGCGGCAACGAGCATTTTCCGGATGGTCGGAGCTCTTCTCTCGCCGAAGTCCGATGTCAAGGCGGCTCACTTTAGCGGACCGGTCGGCATCATGCGGCTCTACTATCAGGTATTTGAAACGAATTACGGCTGGCAGCTCGCGCTATCCCTTAGCGTGCTCATCAACGTGAACCTCGCCATTCTCAATTTGCTTCCGTTTCCTGTGCTCGATGGCGGGCACATCGTGCTTGCCCTGGTCGAAGGCATCCGGCGCAAGCCGATCAATGTTCGCGTGCTCGAGGTCGTGCAGACAGCCTGCGCAGTTCTGCTGATCGGCTTTATGCTCTATGTGACGTTCTTCGACGTCGGCGACATCTTCGCCACGCGCCCAAAAGAGGCAACCGAGCAGACCAAGTGAGCCTTCGATACTGCCAGAGTCCCTATCTCCTATTCCCGTCGCGAAACGCGCGAGGTGCGTGTGGGCAAAGTCGGTGTCGGAGCAAGCAATCCGATCCGCGTGCAGTCCATGATCACCTGCGACACGATGGACACCCGGAAGTCCGTTGCTCAGACGCTTGATCTTGTTGCGGTCGGCTGTGAGATCGTGCGGATCACCGCGCCAACCGTTAAGGACGCTGCGAACCTTGAGAAGATTGTCGAAGATCTGCGCGCGAAGAATTGCGACGTTCCCTTGGTCGCGGACATTCATTTCAAGCCCGAAGCGGCGATGGAGGCGGCAAAGTGGGTCGAAAAGGTGCGCATCAATCCGGGCAACTATGCGGACAAGAAGAAATTTGCCGTTCGTGAATACACGGATGATCAATACAAGGAGGAACTCGATCGGCTTCGGGAAAAGTTTCCGCCGCTTGTCGAGCTTTGCAAGGACGCGCGGCATTGCGATGCGCATCGGCACCAACCACGGCAGCCTGAGCGATCGCATCATGAATCGCTATGGCGACACGCCGCTCGGAATGGTCGAAAGCGCGCTCGAGTTCGCCCGCATCGCCCGCGACCTGAACTACCACGACTTCATCTTTTCCATGAAGGCGAGCAATCCCAAGGTGATGATCGAAGCGTACCGCCTGCTCGTCGCGCGTCTGGCTGCGGAAGGACCGGACTGGAATTATCCCGTCCATCTCGGCGTCACCGAGGCCGGCGACGGCGAGGATGGCCGCATCAAGAGCGCCATCGGAATCGGCAGCCTGCTCTCCGACGGCATTGGCGACACGATACGCGTTTCGCTCACCGAGGACAGCGTCCACGAAATTCCCGTGGCGCGAGCCATCGTCGAGGCAGTCTCCGGCAAGGCAAACGGTGCTCGGCAGCCTCCGGAGGTTGCGGACGGGCGCTACAGCTATGACGCGTTCTACCTACCAGCGCCGCCCGTCGCGCGCCGATGGCGATAGGAGACGTGAAGCTCGGAGGCGAGGAATTGGTGCGCGTCGTCGTGAGGCGGGCGACCTACGAAAGACTTGCCCACAAGGTGGATCGACTTGGCGATTACCAACCCGAGATCATCTATGAGAGTGCCGGCATTCGGGAAGTCGATCCGGCGAACAACGCGGAAATCGATGCGGTGAACACCGAACCGCGCGACGTCATCGTCACCGTGCGAGACGGCGTCGATCTTCCGGTGATCGCAGCCTTCCGGCTCCTTGCCGCCAGACTCGAAGCGCGCCATCCGATTCTGCTGAAGGACACACTTTCCACGTCAGGCAGCGCTGCGACGGATTTCCTTGCCACGCTTCTGACGGCCGCGACGAACATTGGCGCGCTGATCTGCGACGGCATCGGAGACGCCGTGCTCGTGCAAGGCGCATGGACGCGATCGGGACCCGGGCGCCGGGTCAGTCTCTGCGGCTCGCCTACAATATTCTCCAGGCCGCCGGGGCCAGGATTTTCAAGACCGACTATGTTGCCTGCCCGAGTTGTGGGCGGACACTTTTCGATCTTCAAAGCACGACGGCCAGGATCAAGTCGGCCACCTCTCACCTCAAGGGCGTCAAGATCGCCATCATGGGCTGCATCGTCAACGGCCCGGGCGAGATGGCCGATGCGGATTTCGGCTACGTCGGGGGTGCGCCGGGCAAGGTGAATCTCTACGTCGGCAAGACGGCGGTGAAGTTCAACATCCCTGAGAAGGATGCCGTCGAGCGGCTCAAGGACCTTATTCGCGAACATGGAAAGTGGACCGAGGCGCGCCGAAGCGGTCGGCGAGGTCTCTTAGTGGCATTCGACAACCCTTCGCCAAGCGGTGTTAGATTTGCCTTGATGGAAGGCTTCGGAAAACTCCTTGTCATCGCTGGACTCGTCTTTGACGGTCGCCGGGGCTCTCTCTGTGGTCGGGTTTTGGCAAGGGCTGGCTCGGTCCGTCTCCCGGGTGATATCCACATCGAACGCGGCGGCTGGGGCTTCTACTTTCCCATCGTCACCTGCATCCTGATCAGCATCGTCCTAACGATCTTTTGAACATCTTTCGGCGCTAAAATTTTTCCTCGCGGTGATGGGCTTCGGATGTTTTCTTTCCCGTCATGAAAACGCTTGCGACCACCCTCACCGCTTTTGCCTCATGGCACTTCCTCAGCTCCTGCAGCTGGCTCAAGTAGAAATATGGGAAGAACGAAGCGGCCAGTGCTGCGTATCTTTCGGAGAAGAAATCTCCGCCGGCAAATACGAACATTGAGGGCCTTTGGTATTCGCCTCAGTGGGGCATTGTCGTTCTCAAGCAGGAACGCCGATGGCAAGTTGAGCGGAATCTTCCGAGACCACTATGTCGTCAATGGCGTGGTAAGCGGCAAGAGCGCCTTCATCACTCTCATCGACGACGACTGGGTAGAATACACCGTGGAGCTGAAGCGCAAGAACCGGGGGGAGCTCACGGGATTCTACTCGCCCAGCGTTCCCTTTTCGCGAAAAGGATGCTATGAGCTCGTTCTCAAGCGCGTAGGAGACTAGCGATACAGGTTGAGAGCGGCGTCGTCGTTGCGGTCGGTCTTCGTCATTGAGCCTGTCCGCGGAGCGATCCCCTGTGCGATATCCGCCTCGACCGAACCGGCGCTGTGGACCCTGCCTAACTAAGCTAAGCTAAGCCAAACGTGCCAGAAGGCCTGTAAGGTACGGGAAGAAGCTGCTTCTTGCGCGAGACGACACCGTCCAGTCTCCATCCGTGTTCGCCGGCCTCGGGATAGTCGATAAGGCGGGTGAAAGAGCTGATCGCCCCTGACCGAGAAGAATCGAATTCTGCGTGTTGATGTCGGTGATCAGGAGCGCCGCAAACAGGTAGCCCTTCGCGGCGCGAAGGGCCTCCAAAGCCTCGCAGCAGCGCCTCCCGCTTGGCATTGAACGGTGCAAAGCTCAGTTCTTCGATCTGCGCGACGGTGTAGCTTTGGAAGCCGTGTTCGTATTCCTTGGAGTCGGCCGTCACCGCTTCCTCGGGCGTCATGGTCAGCAGCGGCGAGCCGACGGAAAAGATCTCCGTGGCGAGGGCGGCCGGATCGATGCCGCTCAGTGCCGAGAGTTCCGCCATCAGAGCGCGATCCACATCCGTGGTTGTCGGCGAGGTGAGGTTGAGAGTGTCGGAAATCATGCCGCACATCAGCAGGCCGGCGAGATTCTTCGAGATGGGAACCCCGGCCTGCTGGAAGAGTGTCCCCACGATCGTCGAGGTGGAGCCGACGGGGCGGTTCAGGAAGAGAATCGGGGACTCCGTGGGCGGGGCGCCGATTCGGTGATGATCGAGGATTTCGGCGATGGGCACCAGCTCCGCGCCGTCCACAGCCTGCGTGAGCTCATTGTGATCGACGAGGATGAGCTGGCGCGGAATGGGCTTCAGGAAATCGGCCTTTGCCAGAATTCCTCTAAGGTTGCGGTGCTGGTCCAGCACGGGGAAAGCGAACTGCGAAGAGAGAGCCAGATCCCTCTGCGCTTCTTCGAGAGGGGTCTCGGGAGCCACGCGAAACGAAATCGTCGTCAAGCATTTCGCCCGCTCGCACGGCGCTGCGCGCAAGGAGCACAGTTGTCGCCGTATCGTGCGGCGAACTGATGATCACGGTGCCTCGTTCGTCCGCCGACCGGAGGATTTCTTCGTCGACCTTCAGTCCTCCGGTGACGATTACCGCATGCACCTTTTGCTCGATGGCAAGCTTCTGGATGTCATGGCGGTCACCCACGATCAGAACCGCTTTCTCGTTGTCGAGTCTGCCCAGCCTCCGCTTGAAGGACTCAAGCTCCATTGCGGCAACGATCAGGATGAAATGGCGGATGTCGCTTTCCGGCGTGCCTGCCAGGAGCGCGCCGCCGATGGTCTCGATGACATCCTTTAGAGCGGTACGAACCTCCCGCTGCAGGCCCACTTGATCGCGGGGCGGAAAAAGATACTGGGTGATCTTGAACGTGGAAATGAGCCCAACACAGTGCGCGCTCTTGTCCACGACGGGTAAACCGCGGAGACCGTTCTGGCCGATTCGCGTAAACGCTTCGTAGACCGGTTCCTCGGGTCCGACGCTCAAGACGTCCCGATTCATCACATCCTCGACGCGCGGGCGTACGCTCGTGACGAAGAGGGGTGCTTCGTAGCCGAATTTCGTGAGCGCGTAGTCAATCCGCTGGTTGGTGTTGCCGCAGCGAGCCGCGCGCACGTTGGTTTCGCCTTTCGCCTTCTTGAGTTCCGCATAGCCAATGGCGGAACAAATGGAATCCATGTCCGGGTTCTTGTGACCAATTACTAGTGTCTGCATGCGATCTGCGTAGCGTGCACGAAACTTTGCGCAATAGGAAAGCATTCATGAGGTTAAGGTTCGCTGTATTTCCTTCTCGTCGCTTGCCTTCCAGGGACTCTCGCTCGGCGCGCAGGAATCGCCTTCGGCCGCTCACTCCGATCGACCCAATCCTCCTGCGGACCGAATCTTTGGGAGGCAACGCCGCAAGAGCTTGAGCCCGATCTGAAGAACCTGGGATTCGAATGGATTTCGGCCAGTCGGGACGTCGCGCGCTCCGCTTCATCTGGCCTGACTTTTCAGAAGCACTCGCTCAATGAGGCGATTTTTTCGTTTCGCGACGGGAAGCTGGCCGGGGCCAGACTCGTTTATTTCAATCGCGGAGACTCCGGCGCTTTGCGCGAGGAGCAATTTGAGGAACTGCTCGGCAGCATAACTGGCGAGCTCAGTGCGCTCGCGGGACGGCAGCCGACGGAGCGCGGCCGGGATCCTGGCAGCGCCGTGAAGGCCGATGGACGCATCTGGGATACGGGTCAAACACGATACTTGCTCGAATGGAGTGTTACGAAGGGATCGCACGTCAGAGGAATTCCGTTTCGGGCGGAGTTCATTCGTCTCGTCATCAGCCCTGGCGTTACCGCGCCCGCGGCCATAGGCGCCGCATCAGTGACCTCGCGGGATCTCGTGAAACGGTTTGTTGGGCGCGATCACGTCAAGGGGTTCGCGGGCGGCGATGTCAAGCTCGGGAATGTGCCCATGGTTGACCAGGGACAAAAAGGCTACTGTGTGGTGGCATCGGTCGAGCGCGTGCTGCGTTACTACGGCGCCAGCGTCGATCAGCACGAGTTGGCTCAAATTGCAAACAGCGACTCCGCAGCCGGCACCAGCATGGACGCCATGCTGGCTTCGCTGAAAGCGCTCACCGCGCGTCTCGGGGTGAAAGTGCGCTCGCTCTACGAGTGGAATGTCCGGGACTACTCTAAGATGCTCGAGGATTACAACCGGGCCACGAAGCGGGGCAAGCTAGCTCCGGAAATCAAACTTTCCGGACCTGTGATCGATGTGGACGCGTGCTTTTCGCAGATGAGACCGGAGCTCTTGAAGGAGGCGCGCATGAAGAGCAGCGCGGATTTCGGCCGATTCAAGCGCGATATTCAGCGCAGCATCGACGAAGGCATACCCTTGCTCTGGTCGGTGCGGCTTGGCTTGATTGAGGAGAAAGAAATTCGCCAAGCGTCGGGCGGGCATATGCGCATCATCCTCGGGTACAACACGACGACGAATGAGATTCTTTACACCGACTCCTGGGGCTTGGGCCACGAAGAGAAGCGGATGCCGCTCGATGACGCATGGACAATCACAATCGGTCTCAGCGCCTTGCAACCGATTTCGTGAGGCATGGAACTTTCTTTCGTTTCGCGCGGTATTGAGAAATCTTTTGCGTTTCCGGTGAAAAAGAAACGCATCTTGATTCTTTCGGCCTCCGTAGGTTCCGGTCATGTCAAGGCCGCCGAGGCGCTGGCGACGTCTTTTCGCGCGAGACCCGACGTTGAGGAGGTGCTGGTGGACGACTCCCTTGACCACACAAATGTTCTGCACAAGCAGCTGTATTCGACGCTTTACAAGCGTCTTTCGGCGATGCTGCCGGAGTTTCTCGGCTGGTGGTACGTTTCCAGCGATGAACCCTGGGTCTCCGACAAGAGCCGTCTTGCTCTCGATCTTCCGCAGGCTCTTCCCCTCGTCAACCTTGTCCGCGAGTTCGAGCCCGACTCGGTGATCTGCACGCATTTCATGCCGGCGGGCGTCTTATCCTTTCTGATCGGTGCGGGCCGGCTGGAAACCGAACTGGGCATTGTCGTCACCGACTATCATTTCCACGCCTTTTGGATCACCCGCGCGTTCCATTGGTATTTTGTCGCGCAGGAGGAGGACCGCATTCACATGGAGGGTCTCGGTCTTCCGGGTGATCGGATTCACGTGACCGGCATTCCCGTCGAGCGGCAGTTCTCCTTTCCGGTGGATCGCGAGGCGGTGCTCACGCGCCACAATCTGGATCCAGCGAAGCCCACCCTGCTAGTGGCCGGTGGAACCCTGGGGCTGAGCCCTGCGGCCGCGGTCGTACGCCGGCTGCTTCAGCTCGACCGCGAATTCCAGGCCATCGTCGTCTGCGGAAAGAATGAGGATGTGAGAAAGGAGATCGAAGCCATTACCTCCGAGCAAAAGGAGCGTTTTCGCGTTCTCGGCTTCACCGGGGAAATGCCCGACTTGCTCGGCGCGGCCACACTTCTGCTAAGCAAACCGGGCGGGCTCACAACCGCCGAGGCCCTTGCCCGCGGGTTGCCGATGGTTATCCTCGACCCGATCGGCGGACAGGAGGAGCGCAACTCGGACGTGTTGCTCGAGGCGGGAGCGGCGGTCAAATGCACGGAGGTTACTGTGCTCAACCATAAGCTGGAGCGCCTTCTCGACGATCCGGCGCGGATCGCCGCGATGAGCGAAAACGCCCGCCGGCTCGGCCGGCCCGACGCTGCGGATGCCATCGCGCGCATCGTCTTGGAATCTCCGCCGCGCCAACCCGCCACGATTTCGCGCCTGCGAGAAAAAGAACTTCGCAAGCGCTTTGAGAAAGATAAGGGGTGAGGAAATGCGCGGTTTTTCCAGAGCCACTGCAGTAAAGGCATTTCCGCAAGCACGCGCTCTTCGATGAACAAAGACTTCCTCTGGGGCGTTGCCAGTTCGGGTTACCAATCCGAAGGCGGTTATAACGGACCGGGACAGCCGCAGAACAACTGGGCTCCCGACGAGGCCAAGCGACGCGTGGCGCGAACCGGCACGGCGGTCGATTTCTGGAACCGCTACGAGGAAGACTTTGCGCATTGCCGCGCGATGGGACTCGAGCGCCTTCCGGCTAAGCATTGAGTGGGCCAGGGTCCAGCCGTCGGAATCTGTAAAACGCTTGGAGCCTCCCGCGTTCGATTTCGGCGCCCTTGACGGCTACGCCGATCGGCTCGCGGCATGCCGCAGGCAGGGTCTCGAACCTGTCGTCACGCTCCAGCACTTTACGCATCCGGCCTGGCTCGGCGTGGACGCCTGGCTGGACGATCGAACGCCCGAGCTCTTCGAGCGGTTCGTCTCCACTGCCGTCAGGCACATCAACCGCCGGCTCGTGGATGCTCATGGCGAAGCGCCTCTGCATTGGTTCGTCACACTCAACGAGCCGAACATGCTCGTCATCAACACATATCTCAGCAGGCATTTTCCAGCTGGCGGCCATCGCGGCATGGGGGTGGCGGTCGCCGCCTACAATCACCTTCTCTCCGCGCATGTGCGCGCTTACAACGCGCTGCATGATCTTTTCGAGGAGGAAGGATGGGCGCCGCCGCGGGTGACGCTGAACACGTTCTGCAGCGATGTCTATTGGTCGGAGAAAATGCTGCTCGATTTGCTTTGCGTTCGTGAGCGCGGCGTCAAGGACGACCAACTGAAAAGCTATCTGCGTGAGGAATCCAATCGGCTCCACCACGCGTTGCTGGAGGCCGACTTGCCTTTTCAAACGGATCCCTTCGTGTGGCTTGGGCGTGTCTTTCACTGGCTCGTCAACGTGCTCGCGCCAAAGCATGGTGTGGCGGAGACGTTCGGTTACTTCCTGAACACGCTTTCGCGCTCCAGGCGCCCGCGGGTGCTCGACTACCTGGGCCTCGACTACTACGATCCCTTTACCGGCCACCTCTTCCGTCCGCCGTCATTTGCCGACCTGGAGTTTCGAAGGGAAAGTCTGCGCGGCCATCTCATGGACAGCCTCTCGCGAAAGTGGTGGGATTGGCATGTGCTGCCCGAAGGTCTGCACTTCTTCTGCAAATACTACGCCGCGCAGTTCCAGCGTGGGGTCCTCATCGCCGAGAACGGAATGGCGCTTCGGAGAAAGTTCGACAACAGCGTCGCGCACCCGAGACGCGACAGGCTTACTCGAAGCGAATTTCTCAAGGCCCATATCGCGCAGGTGCGCCGCCTCGTTGACGAAGACGTGCCCATGCTCGGCTATCTCCACTGGTCCATCACGGACAACTACGAATGGGGCTCATTTACACCCCGATTCGGGCTTTTCACCGTGGACTACACCAATCACGCCGTGCGGCTTCCTGTGGATCATCTCGGCGACCGTCCCTCGGAGACATACGCGCGGCTCATCACGCAGTCCGGGGTAGGTGCGGGCGAGGTGCGGCTCTTGTGAAAGTATTGTTTGGCGGAATGCGGATACACCCAGTGCCCGAAGCCGTAACGGCGGTTGTGCCAACCGGCTCGGTCCGTGCGACACCGGACACCGCACGCGGGACGCGCATGCTCCCGGGCTCGCGGAATCAGCCCTTCTGCTGATCCAGCACGGCGCTCAGGATGTTTGCCGGCACCTGTTCGAAGCGCGACGGCTCCATCGAATACGAAGAGCGTCCTTTGGAGAGCGAACGAATGGCGGTGGCGTAGCCGAACATTTCTGCAAGCGGCACCTCCGCGGTGATGGTGCAGAGACTCCCCCGCGTTTCCATCCCGCTGATGCGGGCGCGCCGGCGATTCAGGTCGCCCATGATATCACCTTGGTACTCTTCGGGCGTGATGTTCTCGACCTTCATGATCGGCTCCAAGAGAATCGGATTCGCCTTCTTCAAAGCATCTTTCAACGAGAAGATGCGCCGCCATTTTGAACGCGAGTTCGTTGGAATCCACATCGTGATAGCTGCCGTCCACGATATCGATATGGACGTCGATGACGGGATAGCCACCGATGACGCCGTTGAGAATGGCTTCCTTGAGGCCCTTGATGCAGGCCGGGATGTAGTCTTTGGGAATGTTGCCGCCAACGACCTTGCTTTCGATGGTGATTCCCTTGCCACGCGCATTCGGCGCGATCTTGATGATGACGTGGCCGTATTGGCCGCGACCGCCGGACTGCTTGATGAGTTTGCCTTCGCCATCCGCAGGAGCCAGGATGGTTTCCTTGTAGGCGATCTGCGGTTTGCCGGCGTTGGCCTCGACCTTGAACTCCCGGAACATGCGGTCGCGGATGATCTCCAAATGAAGCTCGCCCATGCCTGAGATGATTGTCTGCCCGGTCTCCTCATTCGTGAAGACGCGAAAGGTAGGATCCTCTTCGGCGAGACGCTGAAGCGCGTTCGACATTTTTTCCTGGTCGACCTTTGTCTTCGGCTCGACGGCCATGGAAATGACGGGGTCTGGAAACGACGGCGGTTCGAGCAAGATTGGGTAATCTTCTTCGCAGAGCGTGTCGCCGGTTGTGATGTTTTTTATTCCGACGATGGCGGCGATGTCGCCCGAGTAGCAGGTATCGATATCTTCCCGTTTGTCCGCCTGGATCTGGATGAGGCGGCTGATGCGCTCGCGCTTGTTAGTGCGCGGATTATAGACCGTGTCGCCCTTGCTGAGCTTGCCGGAATAAACCCGAAAAAAAACGAGCTTGCCAACAAAAGGGTCGCTCCAAAGCTTGAAGGCAAGCGAGCAAAACCTGGCGTTGTCATCCGAGGGGGCCGCCATCGGCTCTCCGGTCTCCGGGTTTTGCCCCTTGGCGGGCGGAATGTCGAGCGGACTGGGGAGGTAATCCACGATCGCGTCGAGCAAGTATTGCACGCCTTTGTTCTTGAAGGCGGAGCCTCCTGCGACCGGGACGAACCTGTTGGCGATCGTCTGCCGGCGAATGGCGGCCTTGAGATCCTGCTTGGTAATCGGCTTTTCCTCGAGGAAGAGCATGCCGACTTCCTCATCGAGGTCGCACATCTGCTCGACGAGATCCTGATAGGCCTTTTCGGCGACTGGCCTTTTGATCGGCGGGAATGTCCACGACCTCGTAGGTGGAGCCGAACTGGTCGTTGTCGGAATAGATGACGGCCTTCTGGTTAAGGACGTCGATCTGTCCCTTGAGATGATCCTCCTTGCCAAGCGGAATCAAGATTGGCCACACATTCGCGCCCAGCTTTTGCCGCATGCTGCTCACCGCCGCGTCGAAGTCCGCGCCCACGCGGTCCATTTTGTTGACGAAAGCGATGCGGGGCACGCCGTATTTGCTAGCCTGACGCCAGACGGTTTCCGATTGGGGCTGCACCCCCGCGACGCCGCAAAATACGGCGATGGCGCCGTCCAGCACGCGGAGCGAGCGTTCCACCTCGGCCGTGAAATCGACGTGTCCGGGTGTATCGATGATGTTTACCCGCTGTTTGACGCCTTCAAAGGTCTTGTAAACGCCCTCCTCCTTCCGTTGCACCCATGAACAGGTAGTGGCTGCCGACGTGATGGTGATGCCCCGTTCGCGCTCCTGCTCCATCCAGTCCGTGACGGTCGTTCCCTCGTGGACCTCGCCGATCTTGTGGATCATGCCCGTGTAGAACAGAATACGTTCGGTCAGGGTCGTCTTGCCCGCGTCGATATGTGCGGCGATTCCGATATTGCGCGTCCGCTCGAGCGGGAAGGCGCGGTCGGGAGAGTTGGGATTGGCGGATTGGGCTTTAGCCTCAAGCGTGGCGGGCATTTCAGAAGCAGGTTGTGTTCACCGCAAACGGGAGCGAAGCAGCGACTCACCGAGTCGTGCGCTAGAGCCTGCTTCTGTTTGCCGTGCGAACATGATTGGGTTCCTCCCGCGATTGGGAAGCAAGGAGGGCGCTCCGCGCACTCCAACCCAATATCATGCGGGGGTCCCGGAAGGTAAAGAACCCAGACCGCCAGGCAAGAGAAAAGTTTTGAGGACAGCGGGTCTGGCGAGGACCCGCGGGGGCGCCGAAGGCCGGCGCCTCAGGAGGATTTTTGACGTCCCTCTTTTCGGAGCTGCCTCTCAGCCTCAACCCAATCGCCCAGTTCGTCTCCCGCCAGATTGAGATTTCGCCGGCGTTCGGAGATGTAGTAGGCCCTGCGAGCGATATCGTCGCTGGAAAGCTCAAACCGGGCGGCGGTTCTTTTCTTCCCGTCGACTGCGCTGCGCTGTTTCGGTGGGGCCAGCGATTGCACGGGCGCGGCGGCTACGCCGTCGACCGTGATCTCGGCGGAAGACTTTTTGGGTGATTTCTTTGATTTCGATTTTGCGGGTTCGTCGTTCTTCTTTTTCGACATTATCTCGACTCCTTGGGCCCTAGACTACCGTCGCGACCGGCAGGCTTTGCAAAATAAATCTTCAAAAATTTTTCGGGCAAAATACGTTTCTTTCCATGGCTGCGTTCGTCATTCGCTGGTTGGTCACGACGATTGCAGTCCTGGTGGCGGCGCATATCATTCCGGGGATCAGTTACGACGGTTGGGGCGCGCTTCTGGGCGCGTGTCTTCTGCTCGGCATCATCAATGCCTTTGTTCGCCCGGTGCTGCTGCTTCTAAGCCTGCCGTTTATCATTGTGACGATGGGACTTTTTCATCTTCGTCATCAACGCGCTGCTGCTGCTGCTGGTTTCGAAGATCGTGCCGGCGTTCCACGTCGCCGGTTTCTGGAGCGCGTTTTTTGGCGCGATCATCATCAGTGTTATCAGCTGGATACTGAGTTCCTTTTTCCGCGGCAGCGACGGGAGGATTCACGTGATCACTCACCATGCGGCGGAGAAGCGGGCCAACGCGCGGGTGATCGAATGACGTATTGCCTGAGCCTGCATTGCCGTGAAGGGCTCGTCTTTCTCTCGGACACGCGGACAAGCGCCGGCGTGGACAACGTCACGACGCATTCCAAGATGCGGGTTTATGGTGTTAAGGGTCAGCGGGTTTTGTGTCTTCTGACCTCCGGCAACCTGTCCGTCACTCAATCGGTGACGGCTTATGTCAATCGCGATCTGGAAAAGGCGAAGGAGAATCCAAACCTTAGTTGCCTGCTCAATCAGGCCGACCTCTTTGAAACCGTGCATTACCTGGGGCAGCGAATTCGGGAGGTGTGGCGCCTCGACGCCCAAGCGCTCGACCGGGCGGGGATAAGCTTTAACAGCAATTTTATCCTGGGCGGCCAGATTGCGGGACAATCGCCGGAGATCTACCAGATCTATCCCGAGGGAAACGCCATCCATTCGAGTCGCGAATCGCCATTTTTGCAGATTGGCGAGCTGAAGTACGGCAAACCGATTCTTGACCGCGGTTTCAGCTATGAAACACCGCTTTGCGAGGCGGTGAAGTTTGGCCTTCTTTCGCTCGACGCGACGGCCAAGAGCAATCTTTCCGTAGGTACCCCGTTCGAGATGTTCGCCTACAAGGCGGACAGCCTCGAGGTGCGTCATAGGATGAAGTTTGAGGAGAACGATCCCTACTTGCGTACCGTGCGCGAGCGCTGGCAGGAAGGATTGATTCAACTTGTGCGCGACATCCCCGAACTCGATGTTCTCGCAGAATGAACTTCCTTGGCCCGGGCGAACCCGTGCGAGTAAAGATTTGCGGTATTACCAGCGCGGCGGATGCGGAAATGGCCATCGCCGCAGGCGCCGACGCTCTCGGCTTTAATTTCTATTCCGGATCGAAGAGGCGGATTCTGTTCGAGGAAAGCCGGGATTGGATTTCGGCACTTGAAGGCCGCGCTTTCCGAGTTGCGGTGGTGGTCAACTCCGGCAGGAGCGAACTCTGAAGCGCTGCGCGATTCCCGATGCTTCGAAGCCGTGCAATTCCATGGCGACGAAACCCCGGAGCTCTGCGCTCATGCCGGATTCCCCGCCTGGATACGCGCTGTTCGTGTCAGGGATCGGCAGTCTCTGCAGCAGGCTCTGCGATACGACACCCGCTATCTTCTGCTCGACGCATGGTCGGAAAGTGCCTACGGCGGCACGGGCACAGAGTCTGGATTGGAATCTTACGCGCGAGTTCGTCGCCGCGCAGCCGGCCAGGCGGGTGATTCTGGCCGGTGGACTCGGGCCGGACAATGTCCGGGAAGCGATCGAAGTCGCGCGCCCCTACGCGGTTGATGCGGCCAGCGGGGTCGAGAGCAGTCCGGGAAAAAATCGGGGGTTCTCGTTGCCGATTTTGTCCGGCGCGCGCGCAGCCTGAGGGCCGCGGGAAGCAGGCCTTGAGACGCCCCGGCTTGCCAGCGCGCGAATCGGCTGCTTGCATGCGGCAAGATGAGCAACACCTATAAGATCACGGTTCTGGCAGGCGACGGCATCGGCCCGGAGGTTATGGCTCAGGCCTTGCGGGTGCTCCGTGCGGTTCAACAGAAGTTCTCCATCGCTCTCGAATTCAACGAAAAGCCCATCGGCGGCAGCGCGATCGACACGCACGGCAAGGCCCTTCCTGAGGAGACGCTCAAGGCCTGTGAAGAGGCCGACGGGATCCTCTTCGGGGCCGTCGGCGGTCCGAAATGGGAATCCCTTCCGCCTGTTGAGCAGCCCGAGCGCGCCGCGCTGCTTCCGCTTCGCAAATATTTCGGATTGTTTGCGAACCTGCGTCCGGCCGTTTGTCTTCCGGAACTCGCCCACGCCTCGCCGCTCCACCCTCGGATCGTCGAGGGCGGTTTCGATATCCTCTGTGTGCGCGAGCTCACCGGCGGGCTCTACTTTGGGGAGCCCAAATACATCAAACAGGAGGGCGGCGAGCAGTTTGCCGTGGACACCATGGTCTATTGGGAAAGTGAGATCCGGCGAATCGCCAAGGTCGCCTTTGAGGCCGCGCGCAAGCGAAAGGGCAGGGTCACTTCCGTCGACAAGGCGAATGTCCTCCAAAACGGAGTTCTCTGGCGTCGCGTAGTCGAGGAGGTGGCAAGAGACTATCGGGACATCAACCTGAATCACCTTTACGTGGACAACGCCGCGATGCAGGTCATCAAGAACCCAAAGAGCTTCGATGTGCTTCTGGCCGAGAATCTCTTCGGCGATATCCTCAGCGATGAGGTTGCCATGCTCACCGGATCCCTCGGCATGCTGCCGAGCGCGAGCCTGGGCGAGGCGCTCTCCGGAGCGGCCCGCTTCGGAATGTACGAGCCAAGCGGCGGCTCCGCCCCGGACATTGCCGGCAAGGGGATCGCCAATCCGATAGCGCAGATTCTTTCCGCCGCCATGATGCTGCGTTTCTCCTGCGGACAGGAAGAAGCGGCCACGGCCATCGAAGCGGCTGTCCGGCAGGTCATCACGGCCGGTTTGCGAACCGCGGACATTTTCACTCCAGGCACAGTCCGCGTTGACACCGCGGGCATGGGCGACGCAATCGCTGCGGCGATCTAGGAGGCTGTTGAGAAACCCACGCATGCCTCGCGTGAGCTCTTTGGGGCAGAGACATCGCGAGACGGCCTCTTTCCTCTGATGCCGGTTTTCGACGCTTGACGGCGCTGCGCAGGGGCACCAACTTTCCGGCTTTGGCTTGGGACCCTCCGGCGACGATGGAGACCCCGCGAATGCCAACTCCAACGCTATACTTTCAATGTTTGACAATGTCTTAGGGTTTTTTTCGAACGATATCGGCATCGACCTTGGCACCGCCAATACCCTCGTTTACGTCAAGGATCACGGCATCGTGCTGCGAGAGCCCTCCGTGGTCGCCGTTCAGCAGGGCACGAACAAGGTGCTCGCCGTCGGCGACGAGGCCAAACGCATGCTCGGCCGCACTCCGGGCAACATCGTGGCAATTCGCCCGCTCAAGGACGGCGTGATCGCGGACTTCGAGGTGACCGAAGCCATGCTCCGGCACTTCATCAGCAAGGTGCACAATCGCCGCCGAATGGTGCGGCCGCGCGTGGTCATTGCCGTCCCAAGCGGCATCACGGAAGTCGAAAAACGTGCTGTCAAGGACTCGGCGACTCACGCGGGAGCGCGCGAAGTTTACTTGATCGAAGAGCCGATGGCTGCGGCGATCGGGTGTGGACTTCCCGTGCAGGACGCCGCGGGCAACATGATCATCGACGTAGGCGGAGGCACCACGGAAGTCGCGCTCATATCGCTTTCGGGGATCGTCTTCAGCCGCAGCGTGCGCGTCGCGGGAGACGAACTCGACGAGGCGATAATCAACTACATGAAGCGCGCCTACAATCTGATGATCGGCGAGAGGACGGCAGAAGATATCAAGATCAAGATCGGATCGGCCTACAAGATGGAAAAGGAGTTGAGCATGGAGGTTAAGGGGCGCGACCTGGTCGCAGGGTCTGCCGAAGACCATCACCATTTCCTCGCAGGAGGTGCGCGAAGCGGTGATGGAACCCGTCTCGACCATCGTTGACTCGGTTCGCATCACCCTGGAACGCTGCCCGCCTGAACTCTCGGCCGACCTCGTGGACAGGGGGCTCGTGCTGGCAGGGGGCGGTGCGCTCCTTAGGGGGCTCGACAAGCTCTTGCAGGAAGAAACCGGATTGGCCGTGCATGTGGCGGAGGATCCTCTCAGCGCTGTGGCTGAAGGCACCGGCCGGGCCCTTCAAGAGTTGCGCTTTCTAAGGGCCGTTGCTTCCCGGGATCGCAGCTCGAGCACTCACTGACGCCGAGGTCGTGGCAAGACGCGGCGTTTTGAGGAGGATGTAGCCAACGGTTTCGATGAGCCGGCTTAACATCATCCTCGTCGCCGTGGTCATTGTTGGCGCCATCATCCTTTCATCGTTCGGCTCCGGCACCATGCGAAGACTTCAGGCAGGATTTCTCAGCGCGGTCTCGCCTTTCCTGAAGACGGGCTCGGCCGTCCAACGACAGCTCGGCGCCATGGGAAAAGGCCTCAAGACGCTCGATGAGCTGGAAGACGAAAACCGGCGACTCAAGATCGAGAACACGGAACTCCGTGCCACGAACCAGATTCTCAGGGATCTCGAAACCGAGAACAACAAACTCCGCTCCGCTCTCGAATATAGAAAGCGTTCGATCTTCAAACTGGTGCCCGCGCGCATCGTCTCTCGTGACGCCTCCACATGGTGGAGCACCGTGAAAATCAACCGCGGCTTTGAAGAGGGCCTCGAACCCGATCAGCCCGTGCTCACGGACATTGGCCTTGTCGGTAAGACCACCACGGTGTCGAAGAACGAATCCATCGTCCTCCTGATCAGCGACGAAAGCTGCAAGGTGGCCGCCAAGGTCGAGGGTTCCAACGAAAGAGGAATTCTGTCGGGCAGGCGCATGGGTGAGGGAGGGTCCCCCAACGAAATGCAACTCAATTTTCTGAGCAAGAAAGCCAATCTTCAGCCTGGACAGAAGGTCTACACCGAAGGCGTCAGCCAAGGGAACTTCGACCGGCGTCTTCCCATCGGGCATCTTCCTCGGGACCGTGAAAAGCTTCCAGGCTCGCCCGCTTGACGGCCAGGCGATCGTCGAACCTGCGGTCGACCTCTCCTCCGTGGAGGATGTTTTCGTGGTGGTCGGAGCGAAATGAAACTCGCCGTCGGTTGGCTGTCCCTCGCGCTGGCGATTTTTCTGGCTCTGATCATCCAGGAATTCATTCCCCCGTGCGCTTTTTTCACGGCGCGCGCGTGTTCCTGGTGCCGATGTTATTTTGCTATGGGGCGCTGGCCATGCCGTTCTGGGCGATGCTCCTCATGGCGGTCTACACGGGATTTCTGACCGATCTGGCCTATCTGAACGTCACCGACGGCCACGTTGAAATTGCGCTCGGATGGTCTATTGTGGTCTTTGTGTTTTTTGGGCTTTTTGCTCACGGTCTTCAGCCCGCATTTCGCTGGCGGTCGCTGGTGGTTGCATGTCTTGCTCAGCGCCATATGCACCTGCGTCTTTCTGGCTCTCCAATTCGTCATGATCTGCTTCAGGCGGCAGGGCATCTTTTTCAATGAGACCGTGGCCTGGCGAATCGTTCGCGCCGGGATTGTTTGCGGCGCTGCTGTCGCCGCTCGTGCATCTGACCGTCGTCAAGCTTGCGCCCTACGTGCGCGGTCACACGCGTCTGCGCGCCTACAGGATCGATCAGCCATGAAGCGCGGACAGATTCCCTACCGCATCTATTTTCTCGGGGCCATCATCCTGTTTGGCGATCTCGGCTCTTGTCTTCCGGCTTTGGTACGTGCAGATCGCCCGAGGCGCCGAATACACGGCCAAGGTTGCCTCCGGTTCGCGCATCACGGTTCGAATCCCGGCGGTTCGGGGCGACATCCTTGACCGGAACGGCATTCCCCTCGTCCAGAACCGCGCGAGCTTCGACGTGGATTTCTTTCTCCCGGACATGGTGCGCGCCTACCGGCGAAAGCCATGGCAAGCGTTCCCATGCACACCTTTCGCGGCACTGTGCGCAACATGCAAAAGGACATGACGGAGGCCGACGTGCGTCGCATCGTCGCCGAAGAGATCATACCCAGGCTCGAGGAACTCGGCGTGGCGCAGGACTACAACGCCGACCGCCTCCAGATCCACTACCGGCTCCGAAGCGAGGTGCCATACAACTATATGCAGGACATGGACTTCGAGACCATGGCGCTGCTATCGGAACGCAACCTTGGCGTGCCCGGAGTCAACGTCACGAAGAAGCCCGTGCGTCAGTATCTTTACGGGGCCTTGGGCGCGCACTTCCTGGGTTATGTCGGCATGCCCGGCGACCTGAGCAAGCTTCCTGACATCAACAAGTTCAATTTTTACGATCCCGATATGGAGGGCAAGGCTCAGATCGAACTTGCGATGAACGACTACCTGAAGGGCACTCCCGGCGTGAAAATCCTTCAGCGCGACGCCAAGGGAACCATCATCCGAAGCGAAACGGAGATGGTCGAGCCCAAGCAGGGAGCGAACGTCTATCTGACGATTGACGCCCGCATCCAATATATCGTCGAGCAGGCGTTGCGTGCCGTGGGTCGCGCGGCGGCCGTCGTTGTGGATCCCAACAACGGCGACATTCTGGCCATGGCCTCCGTTCCCTCCTACGATCCGAACAAATTCATTCCCGCGATCGCCGCGAAGGATTGGCTGGCGCTGAACAAAGACGAAACCGACCCGCTTCTCAATCGCGCCATCAGCGCGTACGCTCCCGGCTCAACCTACAAGATTCCGATAGGGCTCGCCGGCCTGCGCGCGGGAGTGGGCAACCGTTCCTTCAGCTGCTACGGCGGCGTCCAGTACGGAAACAAATACATGAGATGCTGGATCGCCGACAAGGGGGGCACCCATGGTACGCTCAGCCTTCCCAATGCAATCAAGGTTTCCTGCAACGCCTTCTTCTACCAGTATGGAAACGCTGCGGGAATCGACCAGATCGTTGCGACGGGGAACATGCTTGGCCTCGGTCAGAAGTCCGGGAGTTCCCCTCTCGGGCGAGGCTCCCGGTGTGCTGCCGGGTCCGGAATGGCTGGCAGCCATCAACCCCCAGGCGCGCTGGAGCTCAGGGCTCACGGCGAATACCGCCATCGGCCAGGGTGACGTGCTTGCCACTCCCCTGCAAATGGTCATGGTCACCGCCGCCGTGGCCAACGGGGGAACCTGCTACTATCCGAGAATGATCGACAAGGTCGTCGCGCAGGACGGAACAATTCTTCTTCAGGAACCGGCCAAGGTGCGCTCCAATCTCCTGACCGACGGTGGCATGACAGCGGAAATGATCGAAAAAGTCCGTCAAGGAATGAACAAGGTTGTCAACGAGAGCGGCGGCACAGCCGGCAAGGCGCGCATCAAGGACGTCACCGTGGCCGGCAAGACCGGCACCGCCCAGTTCTGGCGGAGCGGCGTGAAGGATAATCATACCTGGTTCCTTACGTTCGCTCCCTACGATGCGCCGAAATATGCCGTCTGCGTGATCGTCCAAGGGGCGAAATCCGGCGGCGGCGTCTCCGCGCCCATCGCCGCCAAGATTCTCGAGGACACCTTTGCTCTCGACCAGGGCAAGGAGTTCCCAATTGGCTTGGCTCGACCCTGCCGAGGGCAATTTCAGCTTTGTCGAGAGCGTGGACTTCGATCGCGAAATCCCAACCGTCCACGACGATCGCGGCCGACGACGAAACGAGCGGCAGCAGCGCCCCCTCGCGTCGCCCGGCTCAGGAGAACAAACCCGCCGCTCCCAACGTGCGCGACGAAGCGGACGAGGGCGGAAGAGTCAAAAACAGAGTAGAACGAGCGCGCAAACCCTCCGGGAATTGAGAAGTTTTTCAATTTCCTCCGAGGAGGCAACAGAGAGAAAAGGGAGAAACAAAGGGCTCCCTCATCCCCTTCCAGTCCTCGCCGATGAACGCCTCCTTTTTCAGAGCAATTTTCCTCCCTCCGCGGAGGTCAACCCACATTTTTTGATGATAGAAACCGTAAAGAAAATTTTAGGCCTCGGAAAGAAGAACACGGGGATCAAGCTCATGGTCAGCTGCGAGCGCCTCGAAAAGCGCGTTGCGCTGCTTGAGAACAATCGCCTCGAGGAATACACCACCGAGCGCGATTCCGACCGCAACATTGTCGGAGCCATCTACAAAGGAAAGGTTCGAAATATCGAACAGGGCATCAAGGCGATGTTCGTAGATATCGGCTTCGAGAAGAATGCCTTCCTGCAATTCTGGGACGCCATTCCTGCGGCGCTCGACAGCGGCGTCGAGGCCGTTTCCCGGGAGGTCGGAAAAAAGAAGGGGCAAAAGATCACCCATAAGGATGTGCCGAAGATCTACCCGGTGGGTTCCGACATCCTCGTCCAGGTAAAGAAGGGGCCGATAGGCAACAAGGGACCGCGCATTACGACCGACGTGAGCCTCGCGGGCCGCTATCTCGTGCTCATGCCCTTCAACGACCAATGCGGGATATCCAGGAAGATTGACGATCCCAAAGGAGCGAGAGCGGCTGCGGAGGATTCTTCGCGAACTCGATATTCCCGAGGGAATGGGCGTCATCATTCGCACCGTCGGCCAGGGCCAGCGCGCACGGTATTTCGTCCGGGACCTGAGCATTCTTCTCCAGCAATGGGAGGAACATCCAGAAGGGCGTTGAGGAACTGCCGTCTCCGGTTTGCCTTTTTCAGGAGCCCGACCTGATCGAGCGGACGGTGCGCGATTTCCTTACCGATGAGATCGACGCCGTGATGATCGATGACGTCAGGGCGTGGGAGCGGGTTCAGGATCTCGTCGGTCAGATCTCTTCGCGGGCGAAGAAGCGCATCCAGCACTACACCGGTTCGCAGCCGGTCTTCGACTGCTTCGGTGTTCAGGCGCAAATCGACGCCGCCTTTCACCGCCAGGTCTGGCTGCAGTGCGGCGGATACATCGTTATCGACGAGACCGAGGCGCTCATCGCGATCGACGTCAACACCGGCCGGAACAAGGGCGCCAAGGACATCGAGAAGACCATCCTGCAGACGAATCTCGAGGCGGCGGATGAAATCTGCCGCCAGCTCCGCCTGCGCAACGTCGGCGGCATCATCATTGCCGACTTCATCGACATGAAGAGCCGCAAGGATCAGCAGACCGTCTACCAGCGCGTCAGGGATCGTCTCAAGCGCGACAAGGCCCGCACGCACGTGCTGCCCATCTCCCAGCTCGGCCTGATGGAAATGACCCGCCAGCGCGCTGCGGAGAGCCTGGCCAGCACCCAGTTTGTGCCTTGCCCGCACTGCAATGGCAAGGGAGTCATCAAGAGTCCCATGACGATGAGCGTCGAGCTTCAGCGCGCGTTGCATTCCATCATGCGAAAGCACCAGGATACCGTCCACGAGGTGAAGGTGATCGTTCACCCCGACCTGCTCAATCGCCTGCGCACGGAGGACGAGGAACACCTGGTGGATATCGAGCGTCGCTACGAAGGGCGTCTCTCGTTCCGCTCCGATCCCACGTATCATCAGGAGAAGTTCGTCATCATCAATGCCCTTTCCGGAGAAGAGCTCAAGCCCTGAGGCGCCTGGCTAGGCGACCGATCCAAGTCGCTGCAGATAGGCGAAGGTATAGATCCCGGTGCGATGTCCGTCCGCCCAGCGTGGTTGCAAACCGTAGCCGCCGACCGTTTCCCAGCCTGTGAGATCGAAGCTCGCCGCGGAATAGCGGACTTCCGGCCTGATGAGCCGGCCGAGAACGTCCGGCTCGCCACCGCAAGAGGCGCAGGGACACGCTCTTCGCAACGTTTCCAGCGGAATATAGGTCTCCTGGCCGTCCGGCCAGGCGATGGCGAGCTCGGTCCCGATTTTCTGGATGGTCCTGGGTTGCAGCACAGGGCGTATTTTCAGATTTTTGGTTTGCAATGCAAATGGTGAAAGCCCGCGTGTGAGTAAATATGGTCCAGGCAGCTGACACGGGACACAGCCGCCTGTATAACGGATATTCCAGCGCCACAATTCACGCCGCCCCCATGATCCATGCTCGTCGTTGAAACCCTCGCCCCGCTTGTTTTGCTCATTGGCCTGGGGGTTTGCCTTGCTCGCATCCGCTTCCTGGGCCCGGAGTTCATGGCTGACTTGAACAAGCTGGCTTTTTGGATTGCCCTTCCCGCGCTCCTGTTTACGTCTGCGAACGGCGCTGCGGCGCCTGATGCTCAAACGTGGCGGCTTCTGGCCGTGCTGTTCGGCGGCACAGTCATCATTACACTGGCGGCGCTGGGCGCCAGCCTGGCTTCAAGGATGCCCGTGGGTGTCCGGGGAACGCTGATGCAGGCAGCGTTTCGTGGCAATCTCGCCTATATCGGCATTCCCGTGCTGGCCTACAGCTTTTCGGAGACTCAGGCGGACGGCGGAAGTCGCGCCATGGGATCCGCCGTGATTGTTATGGTGCTTACGATGGCGTTCTACAACATCCTTGCGGTTATCGTTCTTCAAACGAGCAACCACTCCGCCAGCGGCGCCGATTGGAGGAAGGCGACCCGTGCGATTGCCACCAATCCCCTGCTCCTCGCGGGCGTACTCGGTTTGCTGGTGCCCATGCTGGGAGTGACCTTGCCCTTGTTTCTCCAGCGGGCGCTCCAATCGCTCGGCGCCGCAGCTGTTCCCATCGCCCTCATGTGCATCGGGGGCTCGCTTGCGACTACGAGACTCCGCGGGCGGCGATCATGGATCCTAACCGCGGCACTTCTGAAAGTCGTCGTGCTGCCGGCGCTCGTGTTTGTCATGTCGCGATTCGCCGGACTCGGCCCCGTTGAACAGCGCATCGCTCTCGTTCTTTCCTCGTGCCCGACCGCAGCGGCGGCATTTGTCATGGCCCGTCAGATGGGCGGCGATGAGGCACTCGCCTCGGGCTCAATCGCCCTCAGCACCTTGCTTTCCTCGGTCAGCCTTGCTGTTGCTCTCTGGGTGGCAGGGTGAAGCCCGTGCGCCTCGACTAATACTCTCTTACCAGCAGGTAGCCGGCGATCTCACGCAGCCGTGCGGCCCGGCTGCCAAGCGCTTCAAGGGACTTGCCGGCGGCTGCTGTAAGGCGTCGTGCTTCCTTGCGTGCCGCGTCCAGGCCGATCAGGGCCGGATAGGTCGTCTTCTGCGCTGCAACGTCCTTTCCTGCGCTCTTGCCGAGCTTTTCGCTCGTCTGTGTGATGTCGAGGATGTCGTCAATCACCTGAAAGGCGAGGCCGAGATAGTGTCCGAACTTTCCGAGTGCCGTGATCATGTCCGGACGCTCGCATTTGCCGCCATGGCGCCGAGCTTGACGACTCGCAATGATCATCGCCGCCGTCTTGCATTCGTGGATGAATCGCAGCTCAGCGCGCGATGATTTCCTGCCCTCCCCCTCCAGGTCGGCCACCTGGCCGGCAATGAGCTTTCTACTGCTCGCGGCGAACGAGAGCTCCCTCAGAAAGTCGCCGAGCTTGTATCGGGGAGTTTCCCGGACGGTTGCAAGAATCTCGAAGGCCGCGGTCAGCAAAGCGTCTCCGGCGAGCACGGCCACCGCTTCGCCAAAGACCTTGTGGGAGGTAGGTCGTCCTCGCCGGAAATCATCGTCGTCCATGCAAGGCAAATCGTCGTGGATGAGCGAGTAGGTGTGCACACACTCCACGGCGCAAGCCGGAGGCAGCGCATCCTCGATGTCGCCTCCGCACGACTCAGCCGCCGCCAGGCACAAGATTGGCCGCATCCTCTTGCCGCCCGCAAACAGGCTGTAGCGCATGGCGCGGTGTATCGTCGCGGGTTTGATCGACGCCTTCGGCAAGAGCCTGTCAAGCGCGGCGTCCACCTCCCGCGCACGCACGCCCAGATAGTCCGCGAGGAGCTGCAAGGAAGCGGACCCTGGTTTCATCGAATGGACCGTCGATAAATCACGATGGCTCTTCCAAAAGCCGTAACCAAAACAACGGTTAACACAAGCGGCCGGCTATTCCGCGGCGGGCTTCCTGTGGCAACGGAGAACATTTCAGTTTAGGCGGGACTTCGCGCAATTGTGCATGGCAGACGGCGCTTGTGAAGCTTCGCCTCCAACTTTGACCAGCCAGATCCCCGACCGTCTCGAGGCTTTCCGACACGAGGGCCGCTTTCCGAAACCGGAACACGGGGGCCGTGGCCGGGCCACGTCAACAAAAAATCTACCTTTGCGCGACAAGCCGCGGCCAACGCTGTCTCAGACACGTCTTCGAGAACCTTGAAATTGATCTTTGTTAAAACTACCCAGGTTGCACTTACGAAAGCAAACAAATTTAGCTAACTCAGCGGATTGGCCAACGTCAAAAATAAGTGGAAGTTCGAGCAGGATCCTTTGCGAGGTGAGACGAAGCGAAAGTCCAGGCTTAGCTCTTCATCCTTGTGATTATGAAAAGTGCACGAGCGTTATTAGCTTAAAGTTAAGCGGATCCGCGGCAATATTTCTGCATCAATCGGTAGGATCACTGGTGGAGTGTTGCGGCCACTAAGCCTTTCGTCGCGAGATTAGGACTGTTCAGACGCTATTTTGACCGTTTCGAAACTTTCGATTTGAATCCCCTCTCTATTTACGATTAGTCTAACGCTAGCTGAGGTCGACTAAACAAAGCCTTGGCTAAACCCAAACCGGGCCCCCCTTTCTCAGGTCAGGAAGGATCGAGAGAAATCTCGCATCTCAATGGCTTTACGATCTAACTGCGAACGCGCAAATCGCAGCGAGCTTTTGCTGGAGGGAATTCCGGACGGCGGGGCGAAGGATTCAGTGGGGGCGTCCGGGAGCGCGGCCGGATTGCCAGTCGGCAGACTTCATGCCTGGGGGATGCGGTGGGCGGCGTGTTTGCTTTGTGTGATCGGAGATCTGCCCTCTGGCCGAGCTCAGGCGGGCTCCGATCGGTTTTCGTGGACCTTGTCGGAATCCGGCCCGACGAGCGCGGGCATCTACGACTCGCAGAATCGATTGGTGCGGGTCCTGTGGACGAAGAGGATGCTCGCGGCGGGAAACTACACTTCGAATTGGGACGGCCTCGACCGCAATGGGAGTCCAGCCCCTGCGGGGGCTTACACTTGGAAGGTAGTGGTAAACCGTTCCATCTACAATAACGTTGGAACGATTGGAAATACGGGACAACCGCGCACCAGCTTCGGACATGTTCCTTTCTTTGTTGAGGGCGTGGCGGTCGATGCGCAGGGGCACGTTTATACGGTCCATGATTGGGACGAGGCCCACCACGATGTAAAGAAATGGTCCGCGACGACCGGTCAGGCGCTCTTCACCACCGGCCACACGGTGGGCGAGGCGTTGCTGAAGGGCATCGCGGTCGAGCCCGACGGTTCGTACGCCTACGTCACGGGATACGGAGGCGCGGACGTCAACGACCGGACAAACATTAAGTTTTCCATCTACCGCATCGGGTTAACCGGAAGTCCTGCGGGCGTCGTCAATTTCACGTCGGCGGGCCGGAGTATCGCTGTTTACAACGGAGGCGCACAGTATCCGGCGAACGCAACCGCCGCGGACATTGACGTGATGAGGGTGCCGCTCATCTCGGTAGCGGTGCGCGGCGGCAGCATCTATGTGACCGACTCGCTCGGAGGACGCGTTCTCAGATACGACAAGGTCTCAGGCGCCCTTCAGCAGCAGATCACCGGGGTGCGAGCAGCCTGCGGCGTAGCGGTGGCGCAGGATGGCAGAATCTGGGCAGGCCGCGATCATAAGAACGTGAGCGTTTACAGCGCAACGGGAAGCCTCCTGGCCACCCCGATTACAAATCTGAGCGAGGTTCGGGCGCTCGCTATTCAGGGCACGACCCTCTGCGTTGTCGATAGGATCGGACGGATCCGAAAGTTCACGATAAATACCAATGGCACCTCGGTGACGCCGACATCCAATTTCGGGCTAAGCGCGCGTCCCGGCGATCGCTCGCCGAATCGCCTGGCTAAAATCAACGGCATGGCCATGGATGCCTCGGGAAACGTGATTGTTTCGGACCGGATGGGAGAGGGATCACGGTTGCAGAAGTTGGCGCCAAATTTCAGCCAACTCTGGCAGCAAATGTGCCTGGAGTTTTCCTCCCAGGCAGCTTACGTGAAGGAAAATCCCGACCAGCTTATCTCAGCATATAGAAACATCTATACGCTCAATCGGTCGACCGGGAGCTGGACTTTCCAGGTCCGGCAGGCACGGATACGGACGGACGGCATTTCGGCAACTACGATACCACGACGTTTGGGCCGCCGCGTGCAATACGGTGGAATGGCAACGACTTCTTTTATTATCCAACCGGGATGGTGTCGCTATCTACAGACTTATTGCTCCGGCGGATTCAACGCGCGGTCCCCGCTTCAGCTCGGTTCCTGCCTGGCGGGTCGAAGCCGAGCCCCGACGGCGTCCACCGGGCGCAATCGTGGCTCGATGAAAACAAATATCTTTGGTCCTGAACGACACGCAGGGTGACGGCCAGTTCCAATATACCTCGGCGTTGCGGCCCGGGGAGGTCGACCCTGCTTGCCAATCCCAGCCATCCTGCGGGTTGGAAGTGGCATGAAACCTCGCTGGGTGCGGACGATGCGGGGTGGATCTGGGCCGCTTCAGCGGCTCGGACTGGCTCGCTCCTGGCCGTTCGATAGGCCGGCAATTCACGTCCATGCTCCGATAAGTTCTGATCTCGTTGCGGAATCCCATTCCCCCGTGGACCGACCGAAAATGCTAATGGGCGAGAGCTTCCGAGCCGCAGCGCTCTGGCCTGCAGCGATCAAGTGCAAGTTGCATGATGGTTTGCCGCGTCGCCGAGCGACGGCATTGGTTCACGTGCGCTCGTCTCTACGCCGGCCAAAGCTGGTTTTCGTCTCCGAGATCGCTCCTGCACTTGGCGCCCACGTGCTCCGTTGGCATTGACGGGCCGACTTCATCGTCATCCCGCCTGGCTGCCACGCGCCCGAAGTCGGGCGTCGTCCTGCCGACCGCGTCAGTCGGAATGGCGCCGACACCCGGCCGCCATTGGCGTGTTTGTCGGCGCCAACAGGGACGATACGACAGGTGCCGATCGCGGCGAAGGGTCATTCACCGCTACACGAAGGAGGGCCTTCTGATCGGCTCCTTCAAGTCCGCGCCGCGTCTTTGGTGTCGAGGGTTCGGCGGATTTGCCCTCGGGCGCTTTCGATGCTTCTCAGCGCTCCATGCATCCGCATTCTCGCACGGCTGCTGGATGTCTTCCGTGAGGCAACTGGTCTGCGACTGTCTTTGGAGAAGTTCACGACCGCAATATCCAGACACAGACCGGCAGCGTTTGATGTGACTTCACCCGGTGTTCGATCGTTACGCGCTGCGGTAAGCTCGGCATCGGAAACGGGAACTATCCCGGGACGGTTGTTAACGTCCCTGCGCACATTCCGCCGGTCGGTCAGGCATTCAACCTGGACGGGTACATCGCAGCTGCAAACGTCGGCCGCCCAGCACCACGCTCACGTTGCCCCCTGGCGCCGTCTTCACGGCGAGCTTGCGATTGGGCCGCCGTCAATGACAAGATCCTGCTATTTTCCTGCACCGTGTCGGGATCGCCCGCTGTTCTGCCCGTTTGAGGGGATTTACAGCGATCCCGCAACGGGCGCCTTGTTCCTCCATTCTACGTCGTTCGGCGATCCCTCCGCCCGGCTGGAACGGAAGTCAGCGTCAATACCGGCAACCTCAGGGCGTTGCGCTTTCCCGTCCCCAGCAGCGGGATGCCCTGGATTTTGAATTCTATCGATGCTTGGTCTAGGTGCGCTGCAGCGGCTTCTGGACGCCTGCTCGGGAATAACGAGCCTGACAAAACCTTCGACAGAGCCATAGAACCGGCCGTCCTTCCAGCTACTTCAACGGTGCAGGAAGGATCGCGAGAGATCTCGCATCTCCAGCTCTACGATCTACGTTGCGGACAGCGCGTCGATACAGCGGTTTTTGCTGGCGCGAATCCTGCTACCGGTCAATACTTCTCCAGGTGGACCGGGGACAAGGAAATATTGTCCAACTGGTTGGCTTCAACCACCAGCGCGATGATGCCCTCAATGGAGGTTGAGGTCGTCGCGACCGACTCCGCTTCGACATCGCAACGGGCATCGACGGGAATTACGCCGCCGGCATACGGGTTACCGAGCGCCGACCGTTCTCCACCCGCGGGGCAACCTTCGAGTTGCGCGCTGGACGAGGACTTGGCACCTTCTTCCTGGCTCCGCGCTTCGTACGGCGAACACGACGGCCGGTATTGATACAGCTTCTGGTTCGACGCCACCCCCGCCCACAGGCGGAGGCGACAAGATCCGGTATTATCCCCGGTCGGGCTTTACCGAACGCATGATCGGGGGCGTTTTTGAAGGAACCAGCGGAGACCCGGTCGGAGGACCCTACACGGCGATTTACACCATCACCAGCAATCCTCCCCTGGCATGGTCGGAGGCCGATGCGAGTCTGGGCAGTTACCGCTATCTGCGCTATCGGGGACCGAATGGTCGACGGAAACGTTTCGGAAATCGAGTTCTACCGCGCTGGAGTCAAGGCGGCCGGACCCGGCTACGGAACGCCTGGTTCTTGGAATGGCAGCGGAGCCACATTCGGGAAAGCGTTGGATGGGAGCGCCATTTCCTTTTTCGACGGCCCGTGGAGAACGGCGTTTACGTCGGCGTCGACACCGGTCCTCAATCGGCGGCGCCAAGCAGCGAGTCTGTGGAGGGCCGAGGGGTGTCTGGCCTCAGCGCAATCTGAGTTGCATTCGCGTGAGCAGTGGGCGCTGGAAATTGCCGGGAAGCATCGCTTGCATGCCACGCATTCAGGCGCATTATCCCCACCCGAAATGCAGAAACTTCGTCTCGGTGTGCTCGGCTCCGGCAAGGGATCGAACTTCCGCGCCATTCACGAGGCAATTCGGGCTGGCCGGCTCGATGCCCGCGTCGTTATCGTTTGCTCGGACGTCGTCGATGCCGGGATTTTGAGACTGGCGCGCGACGCCGGTCATTGCCACCGGATGGATCGAGGAATCGCGTTTCAAGACGCGTCTTTCGACTGAGAGCGAGGAGGCATTGGTTGAGCAATTGCGCGGTCTCGGGGGTCGAGCTCGTTGTGCTGGCGGGCTACATGCGCATGCTCAAGGCTCCCATGCTGGAGGCCTTTCCGAGGCGCATCATCAATATTCATCCGTCCTTGCTGCCGAAATTTCGCGGTCTCGAAGCCTGGCGCCAGGCCCTCGAGGCTGGCGAGACGGTCACCGGCTGCACGGTGCATTTCGTGGACGAGGGCATGGACAGCGGGGAGATCATTGCCCAGGCGGAGGTTCCGATCCTCCCCGGTGACACGCCTGGAGAGTTTGCATGCGCGCATTCAGCAGGCCGAGCATCGGCTCTACCCGGAGGTGGTTGGAAGATTTGCGCGGGGAGAATTGCCGTGAGCCGCTTTCGACTTTTCGACCTGAATGAGGAGCAGATCGAAGCCGTTCGGCACGAGAGTGGCCCGATGTTGATTCTCGCCGGTGCGGGCACGGGCAAGACGCGCACGATCACGGCGCGAATCGCCTGGTTGATCGCGCAAGGCGAGGATCCGGCCAAGATCATGGCCGTGACATTCACCAACAAGGCCGCCCGGGAAATGAAGGATCGCATTGCGAGAATGGTTGACCCCGATCAGGCAAAGCAGGTGACCGCATGCACCTTTCATGCGTTGTGCCTGAGAATGCTTCGGGCCGATGCCCATCGGCTCGGCTACAAGTCAAATTTCAGCATTCTCGACGAAAGTGACCGGCTTGGTCTTATCAAGAAGATCATTGTGCGCGTTTGCGCGCGCGACGAAAAGCTCGATCCCCATCTCGCAGGGAACCTCATCAGCAGGGCGAAAAACAACGGCTGGCCGCCACCGCACGAGGAGACGCTCGCGGGCGCAGTGTGTCGCCGCTACGAGCAGGAACTTCGCGCCTTGAATGCCATGGACTTCGACGATCTGCTCGCCAAGGCGGTTCAACTCCTTTCCGAGGTGGATGACGTCGCTGACAAATGGCGCGCGAAAGTCCGTCACCTCATGGTGGACGAGTTCCAGGATACCAACCGTCTGCAGCTCGAGCTCGTCAGCCGGCTTGCCAGCGGCAAGCCGCCAAATGTCTGCGTCGTGGGCGACGACGACCAGAGCATCTATGGCTGGCGCGGCGCAGAAGTTTCGAACATCCTGGAATTTGAAAAGCACTTCCCGAATCCCCGCGTCGTTCGGCTCGAGCAAAACTATCGCAGCACCAACGCCATTCTTGCCGCGGCCAATCGGCTCATCTCGAACAATCCGCGCCGGCGACGAAAGAATCTCTGGAGTCCGAAAGAGGGCGGGGAACCCGTGCGGTTGATATCCGTGCCGGACGATCGCAAGGAGGCCGAGTTCGTCATCCAGGAGCTCGCCGCTCATCGGGCGGAGAGGAATATCCCCTGGGAACACTTCGCCGTCGCCTACCGCATGAACGCGCAGTCCCGGCTGCTCGAGGAAAGCCTTCGAAAGAACAAAATTCCCTATCGGCTTGTCGGCGGGAAAAGCTTCTTCGAGAGGCGCGAGATCAAGGACGTTGTCGCCTACATCACGGTCCTTCTCAATCCGTCGGATGATCCGTCGCTTCTTCGCATCATCAACACCCCGCCGCGCGGAATCAGCCCGGCCAGCGTCCAGTTGGCGCTGGCGTTCAGCGTCGAGCGCAAGCTGAGCCTGTTCGAGGCGCTGCGCCATCGCGATTGCCTGGACAGCTGCTCGCGAAAAACGGCGGAAGCCATGCGCGCCTTCGCCGAAACGATCGAAGCTGCGCGCGTTCGCCTTCGAACCCCTGATTCAGATTACGCGAGGATCGTTTCGTCGCTTTTGGAAGAAGGAGGGTATTTGGACGATCTCAAACGTTCGTGCAAGAGTCCCGACGAATCCTTGAACCGCGAGGAGAATGTGAAGGAAATGTTGCGCGCGCTGGCTGACTACCAGAAAGGCTCGGCTCGGGGACTCCAAGGTTTTCTGGACGAGGTGAGCCTCGATCGCGAACGCGAGGAGGACAGGGAGGAATCCGCTCGCGGCGTGACGCTGATCACTCTTCATGCCGCCAAGGGGCTCGAATTTCCCCATGTTTTCCTTGTTGGGGTCGAGGACGGCTTGATTCCGCATGAGCGGTCGAAGGCGGAGGGCACTGTCGATGAAGAACGCCGCTTGCTTTATGTCGGTATCACGCGTGCCATGAGTTCGCTCGTCATCACGTGGTGCTGCGGCCGGCGCAAATTTGGCAGTCCGGTGCATTGTCGTCCCAGTCCCTTTCTCCTCGAGATTCGAGGCGAGCATGTGATCGAGGAAAGTTATGAGGACCTCATGAACCGGCCGATGGAGAGGCAGGACGTCGCGGAGCAGTTCGCACGGCTCAGAGCGCAATTGGGGAAAGCTTGACGTGCCTCTACAAAGGCATGTCCTCAAAGATGAAATTTGGAATTCTTGGAGCCATGCCCCATGAGGTGGCTTTCATGGAGCGATCGATGACCGTCTGCCGTACCGTCGAGGTCGGAATGCGCATCTTTTACGAAGGCACTTGGGCCGGGCAGGAGGTCGTGCTGGTGCTTTCGCGCGTGGGAAAGGTTTCGGCCTCGATCACCACGCTCCTTCTGGTGGAGCGGTTTGGCGTTACGCATATCGTATTCACAGGTGTCGCCGGCGCCATCGACCCCAGCCTGCGCATCGGCGACGTCGTCGTGGCCGAGCGCCTCGTTCAACACGACATGGACGCCAGTCCTTTGCCGGCTTTCAAGCGATTCGAGATCCCTCTGCTGGGGAAGATTTTCTTTGAAGCGAGCCTTTGCGATGAGGCCTTCGGGGCCGCCATCCACTACACGCAGGGGGATTTCTTAAAGGATGTGGCACCGGAGAAGCGGGCCGCATTCGGCATGGATCAACCTCGTGTTTAGCGGGGCCTCATCGCTAGCGGGGACCAGTTCCTCGCAGATCCTCGAAGAGCTGCGGAGCTTCGCCAAGTCCTACCCGGTTTGCTTTGCGCGGAGATGGAGGGCGCTGCGGTCGCGCAGGTGTGCCACGAGATGGGCGGTATTCCGGCCGCCATCATCCGTGTGATTTCCGATCAGGCGGATCACTCCGCGGCCGTGGATTTTCTCCGATTCGTTGATGATGTGGCGGAATATCTTACGGGCGGCATTGTGCACTCGCTTTTGAATTCGTTTGCATCACGCTCAGCCGGTGTTTGACTTCCCACATGAGTGTAGGACAAGGATCCACCGGAAACGTTATCGCGGCGCTCGCAAGCTTTTTTATCCCAGGTCTCGGCCAGTTGATCCAGGGACGGCCCTTGCGGGCGCTCGTATTCTTCGTCAGTGCCGCACTTCTCTGGCTAATCTGGATGGGATGGATCATGCACATTTGGTCGATTATCGACGCCGCATTGTGGAGGCCGTGATCCGGGGCTAAATTGGGCGGTGGCCCTCCCTAATTACGTCAACGGGCGCTTTGTCCCGGCCAAGGCGGGCCGAACCCGCGAATACCTGAACCCGGCGGACAATTCGATTCTGGGGGTGGCGGCGGATTCGGAGGCCTCTGATGTCGAGGACGCCATCACCGCGGCTCGTCTGGCTTTTGACGAGGGGCCATGGCCGTGGACGCCGGCCGCAGAACGCGCGGGCAAGCTTTTCAAGCTGGCCGATTTGATCGAGTCCAATGCAGAAGAGCTCGCGCGCCTGGACACCCTCAACAATGGCAAGCCGCTGCGTGAAGCGCGCTTCGATGCGGCGGATGCGGCGGGTTGTTTTCGCTTCTACGCTGGGCTGGCGACCAAGCCGCAGGGCCAAACTTACGAAGTAGGGGACCCGAACATTGTCGCCGAGACCGTGCGTGAACCTATTGGCGTGTGCGGTCAGATCATCCCATGGAACTATCCGCTTCTCATGGCGGCTTGGAAGCTCGCGCCCGGCCTCGCCGCCGGAAACTGCTGCATCCTCAAACCCTCCGAGCTCACTCCTCTTTCGGCTGTGCGGCTTTTCGAGCTGATCGACGAAGCTGGATTTCCTCCCGGAGTCGCGCAGCTGGTGCTCGGCGCGGGAGATCCGGCGGGCTCCTCGCTCGCGGCCAGCAACCGTGTGGACAAGATCGCTTTCACGGGCGGGACCGCCACGGGTCGGAAGGTCATGATCGCGGCGGCTGGAAACCTTAAGAAGATCTCGCTCGAACTCGGGGGAAAGAATCCGAACGTCGTTTTTGCCGATGCAGACCCCGACGTCTCGCTCGAGTACGCAATGTATGCAATCTACGCCGGGCAGGGCGAGGTCTGCAGCGCAGGATCACGTCTGATTCTGGATCGCAAATGGGCTGATTCCTTTCTCGCGCGCCTCGCCGAGGCAGCGGGCAGGATTGTGGTGGGCGACGGCATGAAGGAGGAAACCGAAATGGGGCCGTTGATCAGCCGCGCGCATCAAAAAAAGGTGCTCGACTATATCGAAACGGGCAAATCGGAAGGGGCGCAACTTCTTGTGCGGCGGCGGCGCCTACGATGACGAGCGCGCGAAGGGCAATTTCGTGCAGCCGACCGTGTTCGCGAGGACAAGTCCTTCCATGAAAATCGTTCGCGAGGAGATCTTTGGTCCAGTCCTGGTCGTCCAGCTTTTCGACACCGAAGAGGAGGCCGCCGCGCTTGCGAACGACACGGTTTATGGTCTGGCTGGAGGCGTGTTCACCAGCGACGGCGCAAAAGCGCGGCGCTTCATTCGCAGACTGCGCGCGGGCATCACCTGGATCAACACCTACCACCCAACCTTCAATGAGGCTCCCTGGGGAGGTTACAAACAGAGCGGCATTGGGCGCGAGCTGGGTACCTATGGCTACGAGGCGTATACCGAGGTCAAGCAGATCAATACCAATCTCGCCCCCTCACGACTTGGCTGGTATCGGCATCTCTGATAATTCTGGCCGAAGCGCCTGAGTTCTGATTGTAAGGAGTGTAAGGAGGATAAATCGCTTTGACACTTCTTGGAATCGACATCGGCGGAACCGGAATCAAAGGCGCCCCGGTTGATGTGGAAACCGGCCAGCTCACCGCGGAGCGCTTTCGGATAGAAACCCCACAGCCGTCTGTGCCGAATGCCGTGGCAGACGTTGTCAAACAGGTCGCCGCGCATTTCAATTACAGCGGCCCCGCCGGCGTTACGTTTCCCGCCGTTGTCAAACACGGCGTTACCTATACCGCGGCCAACGTCGATCGCTCGTGGATTGGCACCAATGCGGGCGAGCTTTTCTCGCGGCATATTGGTGGACCGGTCACAGTCGTCAACGACGCCGACGCCGCCGGAGTCGCCGAGATGCGCTTTGGAGCGGGCAAGGACCGCAACGGGGTCATCATTTTGGTGACGCTCGGCACCGGCATTGGGTCCGCGGTTTTCCTGGACGGCCAGTTGCTCCCGAACTCGGAATTTGGCCACCTTATGATCAGGGGCAAGGCAGCTGAAAGGCGTGCTTCGGAGAAGGTTCGCGTGGACAAGAAGCTCTCCTGGAAACAATGGGCCAAGCGGATCAGCGAGTTTCTCAACGAGATGGAGAAGCTCTTCTCGCCCGATTTGTTCATTATCGGCGGAGGCATCAGCAAGAAGGCGGAAAAATTCTTTCCCTTTCTTACGACAAAGACGGAAGTCATCGTCGTTCCCGCGCAGATGCGCAATGAAGCCGGAATCATCGGCGCTGCTTATCTGGCACACGTCGCGACGCAGTAGAGTCACCTCCCTATTCCCTTTACGGAGGCAGTCCCCGCTCCATATTTGCGGGATATGCCTGAGGCGCCCACGGGAACGGTCAGCTTTCTCTTCACGGATATCGTGGGGAGCACGCGGCTTTGGGAGAAATTTCCCGCGCAGATGGGCGCCGCCCTGGCCCGGCACGACGAATTGATCCGCAGCTCTGTGGAAACTAATGGCGGACAAGTATTTAAGCGTGTGGGCGACTCGTCGTGCGCGGCGTTTCAAGCGCCAGGCGATTCCCTGAAGGCGGCCATTGACGCGCAGCGCGCGCTCGCGACCGAGGACTGGAGCGATATCGGATCGCTTCCGGTCCGAATGGGAATTCACGTCGGCGCGGCGGAGTTTCGGGACGGTGATTATTTTGGAAGCACACTGAATCGCGCATCACGTATCGAGGGTGCGGCGCATGGCGGTCAGATCCTGCTGTCGCGGATCGCTGTCGAGTTGCTTGAAGATGAACCATTGGACGCGATTTCCTTCAAGTCGCTCGGCAGCCATCGGCTGCGCAACCTCGATCGCCCGGAGCACCTCTTCCAAGCGGTGGCCGCGGGTTTGCAAGAGTCCTTCCCGCCGCCAAGGAGCATGGAGGCGTTGCCCAACAATCTTCCTGTGCAGACGACCAGCTTCGTCGGGCGTGAAAAAGAGCTTGAAGGCGTCAAACGCCTTCTGGGCAGCACCCGGCTGATGACGTTGATGGGCACCGGCGGGACTGGCAAGACTCGCCTCGCGCTCGAAACCGGCGCGCAAGTCATTCAGGAGTTTCGCGACGGCGTCTGGCTGGTCGAGCTGGCACTGATTTCCGAGGCCGAACGCGTCGAGGAAGCTGTCGCTGCGGCACTTGGTGTCCGTGAGGAACCTGAACGCGCGCTTCGCGCGACGCTGGTGAACTTTCTGCGCGGCAAGAATATTCTGATACTCTTCGACAATTGCGAGCATCTGCTGGCGATGATTTCGATGCTGGGTGCCGACTTGTTGCGATCGTGTCCCCGCCTGAAGATCCTTGCCACCAGCAGGCATTCTCTCGGGATTAGCGGCGAAGCCACTTTCTTCGTTCCTCCCCTGCAAATGCTTGAGATTGGCGATGATGATTTCCGCGGAGCCGGCTTCGCTCGCCGTCTCTCAGAGTATGAAGCGGTGAAACTCTTTGTTGCTCGTGCCGTCGCAGTGAGCCCGGACTTCGTCCTCACCGACGATAATGCGTCCGCAGTGGCCGAAATTTGCAGTCGCCTGGATGGAATTCCGCTCGCGATTGAGCTGGCGGCCGCGCGAGTAAGGTTGTTGAGTGCAGACCAGATCGCCGCGCGCCTCGATGACCGTTTCCGTCTTCTCCGTGGCGGCAGTCGCGACGGCCTCCCCCACCAGCAGACTTTGCAGGCGCTCATCGATTGGAGTCACGACTTGCTCTCGGAGCAGGAGCGCATCGCTTTTCGCAGGATGGGCGTTTTCGGCGGCGGGCGCACGCTCGAAGGGCTTGAGGCCGTTTGCTCTGGGGATGGAATCGAGGAATTCGAAGTGCTTGATCTGCTCGAGCAGCTCGTGGACAAGTCACTGATCAGCGTCGAGCGCGACGCCTCGGGGAACACCCGCTACACCATGATCGAGTCGGTCTGGCACTATTCCCGCGAAAAGCTCGAGGCTTCCGGTGAGGCCGCGGCTCTGCGCGACAGACATTTGAAATATTTTCTCGATTTCGCCCTGCAGGCCGCGCCGCATCTCGAGGGGCCGGACCAAAAGACATGGCTCGACCGCTGCCAAAGTGAACTTTTCAATCTTCGCTTCGCCATGGAGTGGGCCATAAAATCGCGGAAGACCGAGTCGGGGTTGCGCCTGTTCGGTGCGCTTTACCGCGTCATAGAAATTCGCAGCAACCTTGCGGAGGCATGGGAGGTCGCCATGAGGCTGTTGGCGCTCCCAGATGGAGACGTCGCGCTCAAGTACAAGGCGGATGCACGAATCGCCGCGGGGCGCCTTGCCTGGGCCGCTGATCGCTATGGCGAATCCCGCAAGTTTTATGCGGACGCACAGCAACTCTACGATGCGGCCGGTGACGAGAGGGGTTCCATTCTCGCTGAGATGCTGACCGGTTTTTTGGACCGCGGCGATGGGGATACCGAAAGCGCCGAGAAGCGTTTCCAGCGCGCGCTGGCTGGCGGGCGCAGGATCAAGCTCGCCTATGTCGAGGCAGGCAGCCTGAGCGGTCTTGGCAGCATCGCCATGGATCGCGGCGATCTTGAGGTCGCGCGCCGGCTCAAGGAGGAAAGCGTGGCGATATACGAGCGCCTCGGCGATCGCTGGATTATCGGCCTCATCCTTGGTGGCATCACCCGGGTTGCAATTGCGCAAAGGGATTTCTCGCGCGCCCAGAGCGCACTCGCCGAGTGGGCACGAATCACTCGCGAATTGGGCAATCGGTGGACTCTACCCGATATTTTGGATTGCTACGCCGATCTTGCGCTCGCCTCGAACGAGCTCCAGCGCGCTGCCCGCCTCTTCGGAGCGGCAGAAGCCACCCGCGAGAGCGTTGGCGGCCAACTTTCAGCAAACGAAGCCGCCCAGCATGAAGCGTCCCTGAAATCTCTCAGCGAGAAAATGTCCGAATCGGAGCTTCGGGAAGCTTGGGAAGCAGGACGAGTCGCCTCTCCGTGGGAAGTCATCGAAAAGGCCTGAAGCGAGGGCGTTGGTCAGTGGATCGTATATCCTCCGTCGACGATCAGGTTCGCGCCGGTGATCATATCGGCGCCATCGCTTGCGAGAAATACGGCAGCGGCGGCGACCTCTTCGGGCATCGCGAACCGGCGCAAGGGGATTTCCTGCTTCATCGCATCGCCGGGCACTCCAGCCCACGCCTCGCGGCCCATTTCGGTGAGGACAACGGTCGGCGACACCGCATTGACCTGCACGCCCCGGGGCTCCCGCTCCAGCGCCAGGACTTCGGGGTCGAGCGCCACCAGCGAACGGGTCGCATCAAATCCGATTCCCGCGACCGCGTCACCTTTGATGCCGGCCAGCTTCAGGGCCTGCCTTGTCGCATAGCAGCACGCCGCCCAGATATCGTCCGACGACTGCTCCACGAAATCGGCCGGGGCTTCCACATCCTGATGGGATGGCTCGCCGATCCCACGGATCTGCCCTCCGCCGAAAATAGCCCTGCCCGCGCGCTTCCACTGTCAACATCAATTCCGAGAAAGAATTCGTTCGAAGCTCAGTCGCTTCGAGTTCGGCGCCGTCACGATGTCTCCGCGTGCGGACGCTGATCCGCTCATTTAGGGTTCGAGAGTGACTTTGACTGACGTAAGGCCGCTGACGACCATATCAATTCCCTTCTGATAGTCCTTGAGCGGCAACCTGTGGGTCACGATCTCGTCCATCGGAAGAAGGTTTTGTTCGATCATGCGAATGGCCACCGGATAGCAATAGGGGCCGAGATGTGCGCCGTGAACGTTGAGTTCCTTGCTATCGCCGATGATGGTCCAGTCCGCCGTCACTTTTTCGCGCATCACGCTGAATTCGACAAACGTGCCGAGCTTCCGAATCATATTAAGACCTTGTTCGACGGCCGCGGGATGACCCGTCGCTTCGATGTACACGTCGCAGCCATAGCCGTCGGTGAGATCGCGCACTTTCTGAACAGCATCCTCGCTTTTCGGATTGATGCCGATATCCGCTCCGCATCGCAAGGCCACTTCAATTCGATCGTCGCTCAGGTCAAGCGCGATGATCGAGGCAGCGCCCCTCATCCTGGCCGCAGCGACCATTCCCAGCCCGAGCGGACCGCAACCTGCGATCACGACGGTGTCCTGATATTGAATGTCGCCGCGCTCGACAGCGTGAATCGAACAAGCCAGCGGCTCAATGAAGACCGCGTGATGGAGCAGGATCGATTTGGGAACCTTGTAGTTCAACGCGCCGGCGGGGAAGAGCATATATTGCGCCCAGGAACCGAACGTCCGCTGCCGAAAGCCGTAAATGTCGTGAACCGCGCACATCCAATACTGCCCGCGTTTGCAGTAGCGGCATTGGTTGCACGGCACGATCTGCTCGCTGATCGCATGATCTCCCACCTCGAGCTTGTATAGCTCTCCCGCCCCCTCGCCCAGCGCCACAACCTCGCCAACGAATTCATGACCCGGTGTTACAGGAGGCTGGCAATATCCGGTCCTGTGCTCGTCGCCCCAAAACATTGGTGCGCCCGTAAAGCACTTGATATCGCTCGCGCAGATGCCCGCGCTCCTTACCTTGATTACCACCTCCCCTGGGCCCGGCTTGGGAACCGGCCGATCCTCAAAGCGATAATCGCCCGGGCCGTGCGCCACGACTGCTGGCATCGACTTCGGTAATGGTTCTGCCACAGCGTTCATATTACTAAGTGTCTAAGTTTGGGAATTCTTCGCTTCCGTTCCGCTTCAAAAAGCGCCTAAGTCAAAAAGCCCACCGCCCGAGCCAGCCTCGGCACAGACGTCCGACTTTTCGCCCTGTAGACTTTGGATCGACTTTGGGCGCAGGGGTATGGATGAAAGATTTCTAGCCACTTAGCTATCCCAAGAACTCCTTGCGGTCAAGTGACATTGCCGGTCTTTCGCTTGGCGGGATGGGCCAAATGGGTTCCGCCCTATTTTTCGACCACGCGGAGCTGAATTTCGATCAGATCATTGACGAGATGGCCGCCGAGATTTCGGAAATATTTTCCGGAACCGTAGAGCACATTCCACTGGGTGCGGTCAATTGCGAAGGCTGATTGTGCGGCAGCCTTCCCCTCCGCGGTGAACCCTGCCGTCGCCACGAATTCAACGTGTCGTGTCACGTCTTTTAGCGTTAGCTCACCTTGCACGGCGAGATTTGGCGCGCCGGGGGTGGCGCCGGCGATGCGCTCGGTCTTGAGGATTGCGAATCGCGCTTCGGGAAACAGCTCGACGTCGAAGAAATCGTGGCTCACTAAGTGGGCGATAAGAACGTCGTGCAAAGGATCTCCCTCGAGGTCCCGGCAGGTCATGATTCCCATATCCAAGTGGAACTCTCCTGCGACAATCTGACCTTCATCGAAAAGGAGCTTTCCGCCCTTCAATGCGACTTGCCCGAAATGCTTGTTCAGGAGATTGCGGCCCTGCCACTCTACGCGGCTTTCTGCGAGATCGATCTCTCGCCAGCCGTTGGGTGTTGGCGCAGAATCGAAAGTTTTCTGCTCGTTCTCGACGTCGAGAGGCAAACCGGCCGCTTTCCATCCCTCAAGGCCCTCACGCAATTCGAGCACCTCAACATAGCCGGCGCGCGACAGTTTCTCTGCGGCCATGCGAGCCTCATAGCTGTCCGCCGTCGCCCCATACAAACAGACTGCGGCGCCCTTTTCGGGCGCGACGACTGCCATGCGGTCGAGGAAGGCGACCTCGAACACGCAATTGTTCCTGGCGTCTGGAAGATGAGCGAAGGCATAATCGTGTTCGAGCCTCACATCTACTAAGATGGGTCGAGGAGAACGTTTGAGGCGTTCGGTAAGCTCATCGGGACTTATTAGCACAATCATCAGACGAATCTTAGTTCAGATGCCAGCCAAAGAGAAGCGCTTTGCCGGAATCCGGCTGTGCAATCTTTTGATCCAAACAGGAACAAATTCCAGCACCGGCAGTCAAAATCCTTATGATTGACTTTGACAGCGAGGCCGTCTTGCGTGCGCAATTAACTCGCTATGAGTGAGAGCAGCACAAATCTCTCGTCGAACTTCTCCCCGGAAGATTGGAACCTTCTCAAGTCAGCGCCACTTCTGGCAGGGCTATTGGTAACCCTGTCTGACCTTCGTTCGGGTCTCTTTGGAACCATCAAGGAGGGCCTCGCGCCCTCCCAGGCTATCATTGAGGCGGGGGCCGGAGCTACAATTCTTCGGGTTCGGCGGAGAAAAGGTGAGCGCGGCAGAAACCGCTAGGCCCAACCAGGCCGATGTCATCAGCGAGTCACGCGGGGCGTGGCTTGCGAGGATGGAGTGGTTTTCCGCCGTTGTGGCATTCAACCCGTCGTAGCTCGACGAGGGGCGTTTCGATTTGGAGAACAATCCGAATTTCGGGACCCATTCATGCTTCTTCAGGTGAGAGGGTACCGGATTTCGCTCTTCTCCGCCGGCCCGGCTGTTAGCCCAACGCCTCTGCAAGAAAGGCCCCCTTAAGGCCGCAACTTGGATTTCCCCTATTCCACCAATCCGGCGCGTTGCTCCAAAGGAGTTGTTTTTTACCAAGCGGGAATTACTTTTTCGGCGATGATGGCCGAATCGTATTGTGTGAAGAAGGGAAGGCTAGAAGCCTGCGCAACGTGGAAATGCTCCTGACGGGCGGAAAATCCTGCCCCGCCTCCTGAAGTGAGCCAGTTCGACTATCCGAAATCCTATGACGTGATCGTCATTGGGGCAGGCCATGCCGGAATTGAGGCCGCGATGGCAGCCGCGCGGCTTGGCTGCGAAACCTTGATGCTCACTCAAAATGCCGACACCGTCGGCCAGATGTCGTGCAATCCTGCGGTCGGCGGGCTTGCCAAGGGCCACATGGTCCGTGAAATCGACGCTCTTGGAGGCGTGATGGGACTTAATACCGACGCCACGGGAATCCAGTTCCGAATGTTGAACGCGCGCAAGGGACCGAGCGTCCGTGCGCCGCGCGCCCAATGTGACAAGAAGGCGTACCAGTTTCGCATGAAGGCCCTCCTCGAGAGGCAACCGCGCCTCGATCTGAAGCAGGGCAACGTGACGCGGCTCCTCGTGGATAACGACGCGGCGACAGGCGTGGAGACCAGTTTCGGAGTGCGTTTTCGCGCGCGTGCCGTCGTGGTGACGACCGGAACATTCATGCGCGGCCTGTTGCACGTCGGATTGCGCAATCAGATCGGTGGTCGCATGGGCGACGCGGTCTCGACGTTCAGCGACTGCCTGCGCGAACTGGGCTTCGAAGTGGGACGCTTCAAGACCGGGACGCCCTGCCGGCTCCTGGCAAAAAGCATCGACTATTCCCAATGCGAACGCCAGGATGGCGACGACCCGCCGCCGCTATTCAGCTATCTTGCGGACACAATCCAGCCGGCAGAAAACGAAGTCTTTACCCTGAACTTTTTGGAAGGACGGCGTCTTTGCGGGTGAGGCAGATTCCCTGCTGGATCACGCACACGAATGCGGCGACTCACGAGATCATCCGCGCGAACCTTGACAAGTCTCCGCTTTTCGCCGGAGTGATCGAGGGCGTTGGGCCGCGCTACTGTCCGAGCATCGAGGACAAGGTCGTGAAGTTCGCGGAGAAGAATTCGCACCAGCTCTTCCTGGAACCGGAGGGGCGTCACACCGACGAGGTCTACGTGAACGGGGTTTCCACAAGCCTGCCTTTCGACGTGCAATACCGCTTTATTCGAAGCATTCGTGGTCTCGAGAACGCGGAGATCCTGCGTCCCGGCTATGCCGTGGAATACGACTACTGCCCGCCCACGCAGCTTCACACGACCCTGGAGACGAAGCGGATCGGCGCGCTTTATTTTGCCGGGCAGATCAACGGCACCTCGGGCTACGAGGAGGCGGCGGCCCAGGGGCTGATTGCGGGAGCGAATGCGGCATTGAAGACTCTCGGACGTCCGGCCTTTACCCTGGCCCGCCATCGAAGCCTACATCGGCGTCCTGATCGACGACCTGGTAACTCGCGGCACGCCGGAGCCATATCGAATGTTTACGAGCCGCGCCGAATACCGGCTGCTCCTTCGACAGGACAACGCCGATCTGCGACTCACACCCCGGGGCATCGAAGCCGGGCTCGTCTGCCCGCTGCGCAAGGCGCGATTTGAAGATAAAGCGAAACGCTTCGAGGAGCTCTTGGCGTTCGCGAGGGAAGTGCGAATTCGACGGCGTTCCCCTGGAGACCTGGCTCAAGCGTCCGGAAAATCTCCCAAGGAATTTGCCCCGTTCGATCTTTGACAAATTTCCCTCGGAGATTTGGGACGGCGTGGAGACCGACCTGAAATACGAGGGTTATATCCGGCGCGAACAAGAGCGTATCGCAAAGACCGCACGGCAGGAGGGCAAGCCGATCCCGGCATGGGTAGACTACGCCGCGATCAGCGGGCTGCGGGTCGAGGCCACGCAGAAGCTGGCAAGGATTCGTCCGGAAACATTGGGACAGGCCGCGCGCATCAGCGGCGTGACCCCAGCGGATATCGCGTTGCTCAGTGTCTGGATCGCGCGCGGAGAACGAACGATCGTGACCTAGGCGGGTCTCGCCGCGCCCACAGCAATCTTCTTATCCTGCGAGGCAGCCGTCCTCGATACGAAGCACGCGGTCTCCCCGTTGGGCAAGATGTTCGTCGTGGGTGACGACGACCAGGGTGCGCCGGTCCTGCCGTGCGACGTCGAGCAGCAACTCGATGATCGACTCGCCGGTGTGAGAGTCGAGGTTCCCCGTGGGCTCGTCGGCATAGAGGATCGAAGGATCGTTGATCAGCGAGCGCGCGATGGCCACACGTTGTTGCTCGCCGCCGCTCAATTCGGAGGGGAGGTGTTGCAAGCGGTCCTTGAGACCGACTCGCTCCAGCAGACTAGTCGCCTGGCTGTGCCTCGGCCTTCCACCTATCATCGAGGGAAGCGCGACGTTCTCGAGGGCCGTCAGCTCCGGAAGGAGGAAGTAGGATTGAAAGACAAAACCCATGCGGCGGTTGCGCAATTCCGCAAGGCGGTCAGAGCTTAGCGAATAGATATCTGCTCCCTCAAAGCTCACTCGGCCGGACTTCGGCCTTTCAAGGCCTGCCAGCGTGTAAAGAAGGGTCGTCTTTCCCGCGCCTGACGCGCCGCAGAGAAAGACAGTTTCGCCGCTGACGACCTGGAGTGAGATGTCCTTGAGAACGTCAATACGCGTCTTTCCTATCTGGAAGGATTGCTTGAGATCAACGGCGTGCAGGTGCGGTTCACTTGTCACGGTAGAAGTCACGGCAACTCTGATAGGGAATTTTCACGCACTTTCCACTGCCAACTTGGCGAAGGGTCAACTTTTGCAAAACGCGTAACGAAGCAAGACTCATTTAATCCGGTTTGGATCCTCGAAGAGCATGCGACTCGAGTAAACCGGCGAAGCCTCTTGAAGCGTTTCACAAATGGTTTGAGCTGTTCTTGGGCCGATTCCCTCGACCTTTTTCAATTCATCCGGCCGAGCCTCAAGGCAGGCACGGATGCTCCCAAAATGGTCAAGGAGAAGCCGGGCGCGCTCGCTGCCAACGCCCGGAATGGTCTGCAACAACCGCAGTCTGCCGAGTTCGCTTCCGCTTGGCCTTGGCCAGACGATAGGGCGCGTGGTTCGGATCGCGCAGCCGGGCCAGTTGCTGTCCAGCGTAGAGGATCAGCCGTGCAGTCTCCTGGCGGTCCGCAGCGCGCAGGACGGGGATATCGAAGATGACCATCAGGGTGATTAGCGCTCCCTGAAGCGCTTCACGACGCACGCCGAGTGCTGTCCAATCGGCTGATTGTCCTTCCAGTATATAGGCCGGGCGAAGCTCGGACCTCTCCATTCGCGCCGCTTGCTCGAAAAGGTGGCCGGTGACGAGCGACTGTGGCGAAGTCCGAGGCGGTCTTTCTTTCGAAGACCACCGATTCCTCGACTCGGTAGTCCCCTGCAACGAGACGTTCGATGCGCAGTTCAACCTCAGGCATTTGAGCGAGGAGATGCGGAACACCAGATGCGGTCTCTCGATGGTCGGCGATGAGGAGAATCCTATTCATTGTCGAATTCGCTCGGCAGTTATCTTGAACCTTCAGCAAGAATGCAAGGAGTCGAAGCGGTCAGTTTCCCGGAGCACCCTCAATTGGGTCACGACCCGACAAGGGAGGACGACCGGCTCGACAAATTCCATCTCGTTCACTCATTCATTGCCCTCGAAGCCGAATTCTGTTCATTCTGTGCGAACATCCAAAATGACTTATGGCCGATTATGATCTAATTGTCGTTGGCGGCGGACCCGCCGGATACGTGGGAGCGATTCGTGCAGGGCAGCTCGGGAAAAAGGTAGCTTGCGTGGAGATGGATCGCGCGGGCGGCACCTGTCTTAACTGGGGCTGTATTCCCACCAAGTCGCTGCTCAAGAATGCCGAAGTCTTTCAGATGCTGACTCATCATGCCGACGACTTTGGGCTCAAGGTGGACGGTCTGAAATTCGATTGGGACAAGATCATCGGCCGCAGCCGTAAAGTCGCCGACAAACTCGCCGGCGGCATCGAGATGCTTTTCAAGAAAAACAAAGTCGATTACGTCCGCGGCACCGCGGCGATCCCGAAGGCGGGCGTGGTTGAGGTCACGGACAAGGACGGCAAGAAGAGAGAGATCAAGGGCACGAATATTCTGGTGGCCACAGGTGTTGTCAGCCGCGAAATGCCGGGTTTTCCCTTCAACGGAACAAGCGTTATCGGCAGCAAGCAGGCGATGGTGTTGCCCGAACAGCCGAAGGACATCATCGTCATCGGTGCGGGCGCCATAGGCATCGAGTTCGCCTATTTCTTCAATGCGTTCGGAACCAAAGTCACGGTGATCGAAATGCTGCCGAACATTCTTCCCATCGAAGACACGGAGGTGAGCGTCGCGCTGGAAAAATCCCTGGCCAAGCAGGGCATGAAGATCCTGGCGGGCACGAAGGTGGAGAAGGCGGAAGCAACCGGGAACGGCGTGAAGCTGACCGTTTCGGGCAAGACGTCGGAAACCATAGAAGCCTCCGTCGCGCTTGTTGCGATCGGCGTCAGCCCGGTGGTCCCCCAGGGCGTAAAGCTCGAGGCGGATAGGGGTTGGTTGAAGACGAATGACAACTACGAGACGAACGTCAAGGGGGTCTACGCTGCCGGGGATATCATCGGGCCACCATGGCTTGCCCACGTGGCCAGCTACGAGGCTGTTCAAGCCGTCGAGGGCATGTTCGGCGTGGCGAAGCCCAAGAAGGTCACCGTTTTCCCGGGCTGCACCTATTGTCAGCCGCAAGTCGCCAGTGTTGGCCTTACCGAACGCGCGGCGAAGGAAAAGGGGCTCAAGTTTAGCGTCGGCAAGTTTCCCTTCATGGCCAGCGGCAAGGCGTTGGCCGTCGGCGAAATAGAAGGATTCGTCAAGCTCCTCATCGGCGAACCGCACGGCGAGGTGCTGGGCGCGCACATTATCGGCGCGGATGCAACCGAGATGATCGCGGAACTCGGTCTAGCCATCACTCTTGAGGCAACCTGCGACGAGCTTATTGCCACCATCCACGCGCACCCGACCTTGAGCGAATCCGTTCACGAGGCGGCTCACGCCTCACACGGTCATGCGATCCATATCTAGTCTCCAGCCCGCGGAGATTTCCTAATCGCAGGGGTTTCCGCGAGCAGACTCGAGTTGGGTCCGGTTAGCACGTCGTATGAAGAATCGCATAGGCGTCTTTGGGTTTGAGATCCCGCAAAAGACGGCAAGCCTCCTCCGTCGGAACGGCGACGAGTTTCACGCCACGCCGCTCCGCCTCCTGTCGAATTTCCGGCAGGATCGGCAAACGCCCGTATGCGCCGGTGCCCACGATAAGCTGGCTGCCGCCCCACGGAATTTCCTCCTTGATTGATAAAGGCGTATGCCCGTGCTCGTCTCGATATTGCTTCGAGGGGCTCTTCTTGCGCTTTCTGTACCTTACCCCCGTCGATCACCACATCATAGTCGTAACGCTGCTCCTGAACCTCGATCTCGCCGAATGCGATCAACTTTGCTTTCATAACGACTGACCTCCGCAGAAACGATCCCATTCCCCCGCTACAACGTCAACATGGCCGGACGGCTCGCTGCTAACATCGCGCTCGCCGGATTGGCCAGCGCGTGCCGGACGGCGATGCTTTTCGAACGACTTGCCGCCCGGTTTTGATTCTGCGAAAGTTGCTGCAGTATTGCAACTGCGACACGTAGCGCGGAGATGGGTAACGAAATCGAGAGAAAGTTTTTAGTGTCCGACGACACGTGGCGCGGCGGTTCGCCGGGTTGTCCCTACGTCCAGGGCTACCTCTCTCGCGATCCGGAGCGCGTTGTTCGTGTGCGGCAAGCCGGAGATCGCGCCTACATCACAATCAAGGGCGTCTCGCAGGGCGCGACGCGGCCGGAATTCGAGTATCCGATCCCGCTCTCTGACGCGGAGGCTTTGATGACGTTGTGTCTGCGCCCCCTAATCGAGAAGGTTCGCTATGTTGTCGAGTATCACGGGAAGCGTTGGGAGGTGGATGAATTCCATGGTGATAACAAGGGGCTGATCCTTGCGGAAATCGAGCTTGCCCGTGAGGATGAACCTTTTGACTTGCCGCCCTGGATCGGTCAGGAGGTGTCCCAGGACGCGCGATACTACAACGCGAATCTCGTAGAACATCCCTTCACCCAGTGGAATATTGGGTGAGGACTGCTGAAGAAGATGGACGCGCCTGAGCCTCGCTCTGAGCAGGTCTCGACGATCGGCGATTACCTCATTGAGCGTCTTCGCGCTCTCGGTGTGGGGCATGTGTTCGGGATACCGGGCGATTACGTGCTTGGCTTCTACGATCAGCTTGTCGCCAGCGAGCTGGAGGTGATCACCACGTGCGATGAGCAGGGGGCGGGGTTCGCGGCGGACGCCTATGCGCGCATTCGCGGGCTGGGGGTCGTCTGCGTGACCTACTGCGTGGGCGGGCTTAAGGTCGCCAACCCGACCGCCGGAGCGTTCGCCGAAAAGTCGCCAGTCGTGGTTATCAGCGGCGCGCCGGGCATCAAAGAGCGCGAGAAAAACCCCCTGCTCCATCATAAGGTCCGCGAGTTCGACACCCAGCGCAAAGTCTTCGACCAATTGACCGTGGCTTCAACCGTACTCAGCGATCCCCAGACGGCCTTTCAGGAAATTGACCGCGTGCTGCATGCTGCCCTGCGTTTCAAACGTCCGGTGTACATAGAGATTCCCCGCGACATCGTGACGCGCTTCGGAATCAAGCACCATGCGCCGGCCCGCATCCACGAAACGAGCGACCCCGCGGCGCTCGCGGAAGCTCTCGATGAGGCCGTTCGGATGATCAATCACGCGCGGCAACCGGTTATCCTGGCGGACGTCGAGGTCCATCGCTTCGGCTTGCAGGAACTGCTTCTCGCATTGCTTGAGAAGGCGAATATTCCGTTTGCTTCCACCATCCTCGGCAAGTCGGTGATGAGCGAGCAGCATCCGCTTTATCTTGGCGTATACGAGGGAGCGATGGGGAGGGAAGATGTTCGCGATTATGTGGAATCGAGCGACTGCGTTGTAATGCTTGGCACGTTTATGACCGACATCAATCTCGGCATTTACACGGCGCGCCTCGACCCCGCCCGCTCGATCAGCGCGACGAGCGAGAAGTTGTCGATACGGTATCATGTCTTCGAGGATGTGCGCTTCAAGGACTTCATGCGCGGTCTCGCTGCGGCCGATCTCAAGCATTGCGAGCCCGGGGATTATCCGCATCCGGAAGGGCGGCCTGAGTTTTCGGTCCAGCCGGGAGCGAAGCTGACGGCGAAGCGGATTTTTCAGCGGCTCAATGCGTTCCTGAGCGACGAAACGATTGTCGTGGCAGACGTGGGGGATGCGCTCTTTGGAGCGGCGGATCTCTTCATCCATCGGCGCACCGAGTTTCTGGGGCCCGCTTATTACGCTTCGATGGGCTTCGCCGTGCCCGCGGCGATTGGGGCCCAGCTGGCGAATCCGGCTCTTCGTCCGCTGGTCATCGTGGGAGACGGGGCCTTTCAAATGACCGGGATGGAAATTGCCACCGCCGTCCGCCATAAGCTCAATCCCATCATCGTCGTCTTGAATAACGCCGGCTATGGTACGGAACGCCAGATTCACGACGGGCCTTACAACGACATTCTCGAGTGGGAGTACTCCAAAATTCCGGAGGTGCTTGGCTCGGGCCGCGGCTTTGTGGCAGATACGGAAGACGAGCTCGATGCGGCGTTGGGCGCCGCTAAAGCGGACGCCAAGCAGTTCTGTGTGATCGACGCGCGCCTCGATCCCATGGATCGATCTCCTGCGCTCGAGCGTCTCGCGGAAAGGCTGTCGAAGAAAATTTGACCTTTCGGGTTGATCGTCGGCTTAGGCGGGGTCGAGCTTGTCTGTTCCAGGGAAATTCCGCTCGCTGTGTGTCGGCGCCGCGGAATATGTTCAGACATGGCCGCCATGGTGGAACTCCATAACGTCAGCAAAAGATTTGGCGGCTTTACAGCGTTGCAGGAAGTCGCCTTCGAAATTGCCGAGGGTGAATTCATGACTTTCCTCGGCCCGTCGGGGTGCGGGAAGACGACATGCTTGCGGCTCATCAGCGGCTTCGACACGCCGTCAACCGGCGAGGTCTTCATCGGCGGCAAGAATGTCACCTTTGATCCTCCCTACCGGCGGGACGTCAACCAGGTGTTCCAAAGCTATGCGCTGTTTCCACACCTTTCGATCTACGAGAACATCTCCTTTGGGCTTCGGATGAAGAAGGTCTCCGCGGCCGATATCAAGAAGCGGGTCGACCGCGTCGTCGAGATGACCTCGCTAAAGGATTTCGTGAGCCGCAAACCGGCGCAGCTCTCCGGCGGCCAGCGTCAGCGCGTCGCTCTGGCGCGTGCCATCGTCTGTGAGCCGAAAGTCCTCCTGCTCGATGAGCCTCTCAGCGCGCTCGACGCCAAGTTGCGAACGCAAATGCGTCTCGAACTCAAACAATTGCAGAAGCGTCTGGGCATCACCTTCATCTTCGTCACCCATGATCAGGAGGAGGCTCTCACCATGAGCGACCGCGTCGCGGTAATGAGCGCCGGACGCGTTGAGCAAATCGGCACGGTGGACGAAATCTACTACAGGCCTGCCAGCCGCTTCGTTGCCACGTTCATCGGAGAAACCAATATCGTCGAGGCCGAGGTGCTCGGAGGCCGGGCCGGGCTTCTTCATTGCCGCATTGAAGGCGGGCTGGAACTTGATGTGAAGGCCGGACCAGTTTCGGGGACCGGAAAGCTCCTCCTTTCCCTGCGCCCGGAGAAGATCCGCCTTTATCGGGCATCGCCCGGCGGACCGAACACTTTCCCCGGCCGCATTGCTGTCGAAATCTTCAAGGGAGCCGTCGACGACTTGACCGTTATCGTCGCCGGTGGCCTCGAGTTGCAGGCGCTTCTGGCAAACGATGGCCAACAGGAGTTCGATTTCCACGAAGGTGAGGAAGTCTTCTGCCGTATCCAGCCCGAGGATATCAACCTTGTCTCGTCGTAGCTCCCGGCGGGAAAAATTTCAACAACCGCTGTCGCGATTCGTTCAAGCCTAAGGCAAAAAAAGCTTTGGCTCGCAAGTAAGTGGGTTCGGGTGTCTTGGCATGTTATGTGCTGAGCCAGGGTGCCTTGCGTCGTTCAGCGCGGAGAGGGCGATGGCTCCAAGGGCATGGAGTCGAACGGCTGCACCAAGCAAAAACAAAGGGACAAAATCACATGAAACTAGTTCGGAGAATTCTCGTGGCCGCTGCCATGACCGGTGTCTTCAGCGCCAAGTCGCTGCTCGCGGGCGATGCGACAGCGGTTCAAGAAAAGGTCGTGGTGAAAGAGGAAGAAGCGCACAAATGGTGGGGGGCCGAGCTCAGCACGGGCTGGGACAGCCTTTACATGTTCCGCGGTGTGAATGTGCTGCGCTTCGATCAGGATGGCAATGAACAGAAATACGGCTCCAGCCTCTACTGGACGCAGCTGAGCGTCTCGTTCATGCCTACCGAGAATGACACCATTACCCTTGGGGGATGGATGGCGTTCGGCATTGGCAGCACGCAACTATAAGGAGTTCGACGGGATTGTTAACTACACTCACGCCTTCGGTGACCTCGAGGTCGGAGTGGGGTATATCTTTTACTACTACCTTGATAGCGTCCTCTATCAGAACGAGCTGACTGCCTCGCTGGCCTACACCTTCAACCTGCCAAAAGGGATCACTCTCACTCCCTCGCTGGCCTACTACTTCAATCTCGGGCCCGATTTCGACGATTTCCGGGAGGGAACGGGCGTTGTCGAAACAGCATCGAGCTTCCTGGTTGCTCGCCTGGACGCCGGCATTCCTATCTACAAGGAGATAATTTCCCTGGAGCCGTGGTTTGGATTCGGAGCTAGTTTCGATTTCAACGCCAGAACCGCGGACAATGAGAGTGGATTCGACTTCTTCACGGGCGCCAACAACATCGAGGTCGGCATCGGGCTGCCGATCAAAATCAACGACATCATCACCGTCTACGGATATGGCGCTTACAGCTACCAGTGGAATGATCTTGTCGGCACCGAACCGAGCACGTTTTGGGGTGGGGCGAAGGTGACGTTCTCGTTCTGATCCGTAGCTGTCTCAACTCAGGAATTTCGGACCCCTTCCGCTTCGGCGGAGGGGGTTCTTTTTTGCCCTCGTGAAATCGCGTGACTTCGTCGCGACATGGGGAATATTCCCAGCATGGATGTGCTGGAAACACTAAGCGTCGCGCTTGGGCTGGCCACCCTCGCGGGCATCAATCTTTACCTAACCGTTTTCGTCACGGGAATGGCTGTTCAATTTGGGTGGGTCATTCTGCCTGCCCGCCTTCACGATCTGACCGTGCTGGGCGATCCTTGGGTGATCGCGATCTCCGGAACTCTTTACCTGCTGGAGTTCTTCGCGGACAAGGTGCCATGGATCGACAGTGCCAATGACGCGCTGCATACGTTTATTCGGCCTCTCGGAGGGGCGTTGCTGGCCGTTCTGGCGCTGGGAGAGGCGGATCCCGCCGCCAAGGTGATTGCGGCTCTGCTTGCGGGGGGTGTGGCGCTGACCGCTCACGTGGCCAAGGCCGGCGCTCGATTGATGGCGAATGTTTCCCCCGAGCCGTTCTCGAACATCGGCCTGAGTCTCGGCGAGGATGCGTTGGTCCTGGGTGGCTTGGGTCTCTTGCTCTGGAACCCTTTGGTTGCATGCGTCGTCGCGATTCTTGTTCTGGGAGTCGTTTGGACCATGTTTCCCCGGCTGCTCCGTGGAATCCGCTCAACAGCCTGGCTCGCCTGGCGCAAGTTGAACGGCCCGTCCGCCGGGCAGGAAGCAACAAACGCGCAGGCCAGATTGCCTGCGGCCTGTTTCGAGGCGCTTGGTCGGGACAAAGGGGCGCCCGTGGCGTTCGCGGTGCACTGTATCAGCGATGGCGGTCCGGGGTTGCCCAAAGCTCATTTCGGCTGGCTTACGCGGTTCGAGGATGGCGCGCTGTTTTTCGTTGGGGCGCAGAGGAGAAAACCGCTTGCTGTTGAAATCCCCCTTGCGGGCGCCTCTGTCGAGCGCGAATCACGCTTCCTTAGCGAAAAGCTTCGCTGTTCGCCCGGCGCGCGGAAAGGGCTTACGAATTCGCGTTTGAGAGGGGACACAGCCGCCTGGCTGACGAAGTGGCGAGGAAACTCGCCGAGCCGGAGCGCAAAGAGCTAGAAGCGGCCGTGGCGATCTGATCGCCCGGCTATGCTTGACTTTGACCGGCCGGCCTTTCTCCTGCTGATCCCCGCCGCAGTTCTGTTTTCCTGGCTCGGAGGACGGCGTTCGCTGGCACGCTGGGGTGCGCGGCAAGCGGCGATCTGCACCCTTCTCCGCGCGCTGATACTCTTCCTTCTCTGCCTGGCGTTGGCCGGTCCCCGGTGGCTGACCAAGACCACGGAGGCCGCTGTCGTTCTTCTTCGAGACGTCTCTGCGAGCATCGAGACGCAAGTCGAGAGCAAGCGCTTCGCTGAAACCTTGTCGGCGGATAATTCCGAGCGTGTCGCAGAGGTCGTGTTTGCGCGCGAGCCCCTGGTTGTGAAGGCCTTCGGAGCGCGTTCTTCCCCGGAGCCGGTTCCCTTGCCAGGTGAAGAGGCAACCAATTTGTCCGCGGCTTTGGAGTTCGCCGCGACGCTTATGCCGGCGGACCGCCCGTCGCGAATCGTCCTCTTGAGCGATGGCCTTCCCACAGCAGGTCGGAACCCCCTTGAAGTTGCGGCGCAGTTGCGAAATGTCGAGATCGATACGGTCCCCTTGCGCTCCTCGTCCGGACCCGACGCCGCAGTGGTTTCGGTTGGAACCCCCGGCGCGGTTCGCGAAGGAGAGATTTTCGAGTTGAAGGTGCGTATCTATTCCTCAGCCGCCACAGAGTCGGCGTCGATGCGGCTCTATCAAAACGACCTGCTCGTTTCCGAAATGCAGAAATCGCTGCCCGAGGGTCTTTCAGAGCTCACCTTTTCCAATCGTGCGCGCCGAGGGACGCATGGGCCTTTATGAGGTCGAGTGTCGCCGTGCCGGACGATTCGACAGCGGGCAACAATCGAAAACGAATCGCCGCTTGTGCATGCCGGAAGGCCGAAGGTGCTCGTCATCGATAGGGATCCCCAGCAGGCGGAGCCGATGGCAGAAGCGCTGCGCGGCGCCGATTTTGATGTGGAGACGCGTCCGCCAGGCGGGTTGCCCGCGGACATTGAGGAATTTGAAGCGTTTGATTTGGTTGTCTTCTCCGAGGCGCCGGCGGCTGACTTTTCTGATGGTCAGATGAAAGCCCTGGAAACTTGGGTGAAGAATTTCGGCGGCGCGTTCCTCATGCTTGGGGGCGAAGAGAGCTTCGGAGCGGGCGGATATTTTCGCACGCCTGTGGCGGGTCTGCTCCCGGTGAGCATCGAGCGCGAGGAGCGCGAAGAGACGCCGGTGGTCGCCTTGCTTGTCATCCTCGACCGCTCCGGTTCGATGTCCGCTCCCGCCGGCGAGCAAACCAAGATTGCCCTTGCCAACGAGGGCGCCACTCTCGCCTTGGACGTTCTGCAGCCGAAGGATCTGTTCGGGCTGTTCGCCGTGGACACTCGCGTGCAGGAAGTTGTGCCGCTCGGCAGGATCAGCGACAGGCAAAGCGCGTGCGAGGCGGATCGCGGGTATCACGGCGGGAGGCGGCGGTATCTATATCTACACCTCGCTTGCGGAGGCGTTTCCTCGCCTGCGCGACGCCCAGGCAAAGATAAAGCACGTCATTCTTTTTTCGGACGCCGCCGACGCGGAGGAGAAGGAATCCGGCGAACTCCGCACAGCCAAGATCGGGAAAGGCGGATCAGCCTTCGATCTGGCGGCGGCAATGCTTGCCAGCCGAATCACCGTCTCCGTGGTCGCATTGGGAACCGAACAGGACAAGGACACCGCGTTTCTTCGCCAGCTCGCGGCGCAAGGCGGCGGCCGTTTCTACCTGACGGCCGATGCGGCGACGCTGCCGCGTCTGTTTACCATTGAGACGATGCGCGCCGCGGAATCCAGCCTTCGAGAGGATGCCTTCCTGCCACAGCCTGCGGGCGCGGGCGAAGCGTTCACGGGCATCGACTGGCAGGAGGCGCCGCTGCTCTTGGGCTTCAATACCTCAAAGCTGAAACCGGGCGCCGAACTGCTTCTGTCCACCGAGAAGGGCGACCCTCTCCTGGCCCACTGGCGATACGGACTGGGCAAGGTGGCCGCCTTCACGAGCGACGCGAAAGCGCGCTGGGCTGCGGAGTGGCTGGGCTGGCCGGGCTACGGGAAATTCTGGGGACAGATCGCGCGGATGCTCGTTCGTCCGCCGGAACGAAACGATCTCGTCCGTGCAGATTCGCGAAGGAGACGGAGCCTGATCGTTGACGCCGAAGCTGTGACTCCGGAGGGCACTTTCCGCGATGGACTCAATGTCACCGTCTCTCTGGCGGCTCAAGGGGCGCGCACCAGTCACCGTGCCGGGCGAGCAGATAGCACCCGGCCGCTATCGTGCCACGCTCGAGACGCCGGAAACCGGAGGCGCTGTCGTCGCCGTAAGCGACGAGGCGGGGCGTCCGGTCTCGCAGGCGTGGACGCCGGATTATCCCGCTGAATTCCAGGTAATGAAGGATGGGACACCGACTCTTGAAGGAACTCTCCGCGTTGACTGGGCGGTAAATTCGACGTGAAGCCGGACGAAATCCTGCGTCCGGGTCTTCATCCGGCGACCACTCGAAACGAGCTGGCGCCATGGCTCCTGGCCGCAGCGCTGCTGCTGTGGCCGGTGGACATCTGGCTGCGGCGGAGGGAATGGTCCGGCGAAGAGTGGAAATTCCTTGTCGCCTTTTCCGCAGGCCAATTAGCTTTGACCGATGAAGATTCTTGTCACCGGCGGTGCCGGCTTCATCGGTTCCCATGTTGTTCGCGCGCTCTTGCAGGCCGGCAACGCTGTCGCCGCCCTCGACGATTTCAATGATTTTTATGATCCTGCGATCAAGAGGGCGAATGTCAGAGCTTTCGACGGCAATGCCGAGGTGATCGAGGGCGACATCCGCGATGCCGACAAAACGAAGGAGGTGGTGGTCCGCGGAAAATATGAATCTATCGTCCATATCGCCGCCCGCGCAGGCGTGCGACCCTCGGTGCTGAATCCGCGCGCCTATATCGAAACGAATGTCATTGGCACCTACAACCTTCTGGAAGCAGCGCGCGCCGGCGAGGTGGGCCAGTTTGTGCTTGCCTCGAGCTCCTCAGTCTATGGTCTCGCGAACAAGGTGCCATTTTCGGAGGATCTCGCGATCCCGCAGACTTTGAGCCCGTATGCCGCTACCAAGCTTGCAGCCGAACATCTCTGCGGAAATTATTCCCATCTCTACGACCTTTCCGTGGTCGTATTGAGATTTTTTACCGTTTACGGACCCGCCCAGCGTCCGGACCTCGCCATTCATAAGTTTACCGACCGCATCTTCCACGGGCAGCCGATTCAGCAGTACGGCGACGGCTCGACGCGCCGCGACTATACCTACGTGGACGATATCGTCCAGGGTGTGGTCGGCGCCCTCAAGTATCGCAGGACGCCATTTGAGATCTTCAATCTCGGTGAAAATCAGACCACCACGCTCTCCGAGCTCATTGCTTCCATCGAGAACGCCCTCGGAAAGAACGCGATCATCGAGCATCTTCCCGAGCAGCAGGGTGACATGCCTTTGACTTGCGCCAACATTGACAAGGCTCGCGCGTCGCTTGGCTATCACCCGAAGGTCAAAATCTCCGATGGGATCCCGAAATTCATAGACTGGTACCTCGCAGCAAAAGAAACGATGACTGCCACCGATCTGCTCCGAGAGTTGATTCGAATTCCGAGCGTCAACCCCGACGGCGATCCCGGTACCACCCGCACCGGTGAAAAGGAATGTGCCAGCTTCGTCGCCGACTTTCTCCAAGGCTGCGGCGCCGAGGCCAGCATCGAAGAGATCCTGCCTGGCCGGCCAAATGTCCTCGGCCGCTTTCCATCTCAGGGAAAGGGAAAGCCGCGCTTGCTCTTTGCGCCTCACACGGACACCGTGAGCGTCGCCGGAATGACCATCGATCCTTTTGCGGCGGACCTGCAGCGACGGCAAGGTCTGGGGGCGCGGAGCGTCGGACACCAAGGGCTCGATGGCCGCCATGCTTATCGCCTTGCGGGAATGCCGCGACATCTATGCCAGGCCTCTCCCACGAGATCTGGTTTGCCGGATTGATGGGCGAGGAAGCGGGCCAGCAGGGCGCCAAAACGCTTTCCGCAAGGGAGAAGTTTGATTTCGCGATCGTCGGTGAGCCGACGCGGCTGCAAATCGTCAATACCCATAAGGGCGCGGTCGTGGCTGACGCTTCGCGCGCGCGGTCGGGCCGCGCACGCCTCCACGCCGCAGAATGGCGAAAATGCGATCGAGAAAATGGTGGATGCCCTCGATGTCTGCGCCGCGAACTTCAGGCTGACTTCGCTTCCCAGATCGATCAGACTCTGGGAGCGCCGTCGTTCAACATTGGTACGATCCACGGCGGAGCAAAGATCAACATCGTCCCGGACGCTTGCGAGGTGCTCGTGGACATCCGAACAATTCCTGGCCAGGACCTCTCGGCCATATTGGATTCCCTGGCAAAGAGTTGCAGCGGTCTTGAAATTGAGCGCATAAAGACATCCGGTCCGCTGAAGACGGACCCGGCCCATCCGATGATCGGCATGCTGGAATCCTGCGGTGCGCGCTGCACAGGTGCGCCGTGGTTCTGCGATGCCGCAATATTTGCCGCCGCGGGCACGCCGGCTGTTGCGCTTGGTCCGGGTTCAATCGAGCAGGCCCACACGGCCGATGAATGGATATCCGTCGCCGATCTCGAAGCGGGCGTGGTATTTTTTAGACGGCTCCTGCAAAGCCTTTGAACCGCGGAGCTTGGTCCGGGATATAGACGACGCCGAACGCCAGATAAACCGGCAGTGCTCGGCGACATCAGGCAGCGCAGGGTTTTCGGTTTTTCTCGGTCCCGGCGTAGCACATGTGCGAGCGAGCCAAACCTCTTCAGGAACTAGC
>CAWASQ010000074.1:0-77147 GCA_963784465.1 uncultured Verrucomicrobiae bacterium | reverse complement strand
TAAGGGGCGAAGGTGCGGACCCCGATCCAATAAACGCTGGTCGCGGGCGCAAGGATGCTGCAGATCTCATTGTTACCGCTCCGCCAGGGCCGACAATCGAACGTATTCGCCGTGGGCCTCGAGCCGGCGCGTACATATAGATCGGCGTCGCCCGTGCCGCCAGCAAGCTCCGCGGTCAATGTCTGCCCAGCCAAGACGTCGATTCTTTGATAGTGGAACCGTCCAACATGGTCGTCGGCAAGTCCGGTGATCGACAGCACGATATCTGGCTCCGATGTCCCGGAAATCCCCACGGCCGCGAAGGCACGGGCGACAGACCTGGTTGTGGCTCGGTCGTATCCGAGAGCCACACTTGCCTGTAGTGCTGCCTCGCGCAACATTCTGTAGTCCGCGGTCGATGTCAGGAAATTGACATTGGCCTCGTAGAAAATGCGGATCGCCTCCTCCATGCCGATGCCGTTTACCCGGACGGTGCTCTTGTCGCGCGGATGCAAGCCACCCTGCGATAGGAGGTAGAACGCCAAATTGCCCACACCCGAGCTGTAGTGCACATCGAGATTGCCGATGCTTTCGGAGTAAAAATCGTGTGACGCACCGTCGGCGGCGGGATCATTCAAATAGCGGATCGCTGGCGCGATAACGTTCTCGCCAAAAGTCCAGGTGTCGGATGAGGTAACGAGCACGCCGGACTTACCACCATCCACCCAAGCCTCGACGAAGGCGCCGAAGATATCGGACATCGACTCGCTGATGGCGCCGGACTCTCCTGAGTAGATGAGGTTTGACTCGCGCTCTGTCACCGCGTGTGTGAGCTCGTGCGCCGTGTAATCCACACTGGCCGCAAACGACAGGCACGAGGTGCCGTTACCATCCCCAAACACCAATTGTCCTCCGTTCCAGAACGCGTTGCAGTAGTTAGTGGAGTAGTGAACCGAGCTCACGAGTGGAGCGCCAAGATTGTCGTAGGAGTCACGACCCCAGAATCCGAAATGGGCCTCGTAGAACGCGCCGGTATTGTTGTACGCGGATTCGACCTCTGGATCGGGATTCGGGACCTGGCCTTCGGACTTGCGTAAGGTGCCCGGAAGACTCGTGCCATTGTTCACTGAGTACACCCTGCGATCTTCAGCGAAGTGTATTTGCGGGTGAACTGCAACGATGTTGCCTGAGACAGCATCGACGTAGACCATGTCGCGCACCGGGTCCCGGCCGCGCATTCCACTGACCTGGATCTCATAGGCTCGGTGGCGCCGTCCAGTCGCCGTGATCAGATAAACAAAACGAGCGGATCCAGGGTTAAGTCCCCTGAACCGACCGTCATCAGCGATTTGCGCAAACGCACGTGCCGGTGCGATGTCCTGCGTCGCGTCACGCGGCAGATCTCCGCGAGCGCCACCATTGACGGCATACACCGTGCCCAGGCGGTCAACGTGGACAATCAAGTCGCCGCCGACAACTTCGATGCCGCTCGCAAACTGCCGATAACGATAGTGGATTTGGCCGTCCTGCCCGGACTGAATACGGCGCAACTTCACATCCGATGGTTGTAGTCGAAACGCGGCGAGAACCGATCCGAGACGAGGCGTCAACGCTCTTTCAGCCTCGGCAACGTCACTCGGCACTTCGCCGACCTTGGCCAGATCTCCGCTAAGGAAGGTGGGCACGCCATCCGCTGCGCGCGCAGATACCACCGCATCGGGAATCGCAGCCAGCGCAGCTGCGATGTCATCGTTTGATGCATGGGCTGCAGGGCAAGCAAGGGAGAATGCCAGCAGCGCAATGTCTCGCCCGCGCAGAAAATGTGTCATCTTGCCGCTCCCATGGAACGAGCTATTGCGTCACCTCCTAAGAAACTAAATCGTAACACGCTGAGTATAAGAGTATTATGAATAACTGTTCCACGTGTTCCACGGATTCAGCACCAATAGGAAGTTTCTTGCCTGCAGCCAAACTGTTCACAGTTTGGGGGGCTAAGTAACGCAAACGGTCAAGAAAACCGGACATTGAGCCTCTGCGGCCTGAATCGCCCCGCCCTTAGGGACCGCTGGAATGGATGGGACGCGGACATCGGAGACAGTTCACGGTGAAGAAGCTCGCCGCCCGGTCAAGTGTCTCTGGCTCGAATTGTTTCAGCATCAAAAACCCCGAATACGACGCCTCGCGCCTCATGCCCGATGACGTAGAAGCCGCGCTGGTCCGCAGCGACATCCCCGTGTTGTGGCCCTGACTCACTCGACCACGGTCTTCGATTCGTGCTCCAGGACGCTCTTGTTGCTCTTCCACGCGATGCGCGTCAGCTTCCCGTTGATCCTCGACCACGACACGATTCGATCCGTGCTGCCCTCAATCTCCACGCACCAGATCAGATTCTCGAAGCGTCCGGCGGCGCCGGAATTCAGGTAGCACTCGACGACGTGCCCGGTGGTGCCTTCGCTGAACGTGGCGCGTCGCCGCGGCTCGTGCGTGTGCCCGACGACCAGCGTGGGAATCGGCTTCCCGGTATTGCGGGCCAGATACTTTGCCTCGTACCGTTCGCACAGCTTGATTTCGTCCATGTGACGCAGCTTGAACGTCTCATCGCCGGTCCACACCTCCAGCGTGAGCGCGTTGAAAGCGTTGAAGTTTTCAAAATACTCCCACGCGACCGGCTTCTTCATCAGCGTTTCGACAAACGCCTTGGTGTTGGCCATGATGTTCTGGAGGTTATTTAGCACCATGTCTCCCCTCGCGTCGTGCGGATACTCCAGCGGCTCCGATCCCGTCAACTCGTTCAGGAAGGTCGTGCCGACATACCACCGCTTGCTGTCGCTCTCTCGCCAGATGCGATCACCGCCCTGGTTGCACCAGCCCGCACACTCCGAGTACACCTCACCCAGGCTCTTGGCGAACGGAATGTCGCCATGCTGCATGCACGATTCATCGTATTGGTGCCCGTGCGTGACGACGTAGGCGATCTGCCCGTTTCTCTTGATCCAGAGCGCATCGAAGACGCCGATGCCCAGCTTGTCCTCCACCCGCGACTTGAGATCCCGCTCGCGGTTCTGGTCGATGTAGGTATCGTGGTTGCCGGTCAGCCGCACATAACCGCGCCTGGTAGATGTGTTGCGGACAACAAACAGCGTCCGGACCTTGTCGTAATACTCCTCGTACTTATCGAAGATTTTGGTCAGGCTGTCCTGCCGCTTGGTATAGCGCAGAGCCATGAACGCGTCCCAGGCGGAGTCATTCTGCCGGATCGGCAATGCCAGCTCCCCGATCCCCACGGCCTTCGGAGCCGCGTTCGTCCGCGCCTTGGCTTCGTTCAGATCGGGCAGATAGAGCAGGCAATCCTCGACATCCCCGTTCTCCACCAGGCAATACTGCAGTCCGGCGTAGTAATCGAGCACATCGAGGTAGAGGTCGTAATTGAAATCTTCGAAATAGTCGGGAACCGACGTGCCGAACGCCGTCATGTGGAAATCCGAGAAGATGACGATCTTCTCCTCGGTCGCCGTATCCACCCGCGAAAACGTGCGTTCCGGCGGCCGTTCTCCGGCCGCCAGCCGCGCGGTGATCTCGTAAGCCTGCTCGAGGTCGGCCTCGATGGTTCCGTCGTCCTTCTTCTTTTTCTCGTACGTCTGTCCATTCCGCACGAACGTCCACAACTCGTTGAACGCGTCCACACGGCTGGAATCGAGATCGAATTTCAGCGAAAGCGTACGCGCGATGTCTTGACTGAAGTTGGGAAACGAAAAGTTGCCATTCGAATGAAACTGATCCCAGTTCACGTCGGCGATCTTCGGCCGTACGGCGTCCACATACGATCCAAGCACGTCGCGAAAGTAGATCGGGTCGCCGACGCCAATCGGCATGAAGAGCGGCGTGTCCTTCAACGAAAACCGGCTGCCGAGCAAGTAGGCCGGCTTGACGTCTCGTTTGATGCTGATGGGCATGGTTGTGCTCCGACTGCGGTTTCACCAGCACTGGAATGAGCCCGATCCCCTCGGACAAGGACTGCAGCGCCTTCCCGATGACGGCGCCAAACGCCTTCTGCCGATCCGATGCCCGCATCGCATGGCCGGCGCGCGGACTTGTGGTCAGCATGTCGCCCACTCTGATCGGGCCCGCGGCCGCATCCACATAGCAGTACGTCTTTCCCATGAGCGCAACCGCCCGCCGGTTTCTCCCGCCGTTCCGGTCGAGCACGATGCCCGGACGGAACTGCCCGGCACCCGCGATGATTCCCACCACGCGCGCGCTCGTACGCCTCCGAGCACGGCTTCAGCCGACCGGAGTCTTCCAGTACCATCACAGTCCCCGGAACCGCGCCGCCCGTGTCCTCCGCGTGTACTTCAAACTCCTCCGCCACGTCCGCGTTCAGAAACTCGATGTCGCCGTTGGAGCCCGTGATCTTGATCGTCTCGATATCATTGCTGTTCTTAATGAAGATGTCGCCGTTGACGCCCTCGCCGCCGACCGTGATGATGCCGTCCGAGCCCGCCAGTACAATCGACGGCTTTCCGCTGGAGGTCCGGATGGTCAAGTCGCCGTCCTTCGTTCCGCCCCCCAGCGTAAAATTCCCGTTCTCCCCGTCCAGGTAGACAGTCTCGGCGCCAGCACTGTCCTTGATCCTGATGTCACCGTTCAACCCGTTCCCGCCCACCGTGATCACTGCGTCGGATCCTGCCATCGTAATCGCCGTGGCGCCAGCACTGTCCTTGATCCTGATGTCACCGTTCAACCTGTTCCCGCCCACCGTGATCACTGCGTCGGATCCCGCCATCGTAATCGCCGTGGCGCCATTCGCGCTCTTAATGGTCACATCGCCATCCTGCGTGCCGCCGCCCAGCGTCAGATTGCCCGTCGCTCCATCGAGCACCACCGTCTGCGACCCATCGGTCCGGTTCAGCACGATCTTCCCGTTCGCAGTGTCATTGGGGTTCGCGAGGGCCGTCTGCTTGCCCAGCGTCAGGGTCGCCGATTCGGCGCTCATCACCGCCGCCTGGGAACCGGACGGGTTCTTGAGCCGCACCGTACCGTAGCCCGCATGGAGGCCGCCCAGCGCCAGCGTGTTCGTCGCCGCATCCAGCATCACGCTCTGCGATGAAGAGCCTCCTATCACGATCTTGCCCGGAATTCCCGCCAGGTGGTCTCCCAGCGAGAGCACGCCGGTATCACCGTCGTAGACGAACGACGCCCATGGCTGGTTAACACCCTGTTCGATTTTCTTGGACATCACGCGTAGTTCCCCGACTATGTTGCTGTACCCCACCGTCATGGTGGCATTCGTGCCCGACTCAACGTAGATCTGCTCAAAGGTCTTCATGAATGACTGATAGGAAATCGCTTTTGGCCCTCCGCGGCGTTGGCCCGGAGTCTGAAGCCGAAAGCGTGCGTTTCCATGTGCGCAGAGTGACAAAAGTGGGCCCGAAAGTCAAACACGGGCTTCTTCGAGTTGCGGGGCGCGCCCGCACCCGCCCGCCGGAGGGCTGGGGGCCGCTGAACAAGGGGTGCGAGAGGCGCACTTGGGCGCTGCCGGACGTTTCAGGTGGCGGAGAACGCCACAACCGGTTCGGTGTCGTAGTCGGGGAAGGGGTCGTCGAGCCACGGATCGAGGATCGTTTCGCCCGCGGGTCGGTGCCGGAATGAACGCGTAATCCCTCTTGCGAGAGCCCGAGATGGCGCAGGATGCGCTCGATGACATTCTCCTGGTCGATGAGCGAAACGATGCCTCCCTCGATGGATGCAGCGGCCGGAGGTGTTCGGCGCGATCTACGACTTGACGGACTATCGGTCGACCGCGAGCAACGACCTCGCCGGGCCGCCTGGCCACGGTGTCACGTTGGACGCCGATTGGGCTGACGGGCTCGTGCCTGATTCGAATCTGATCCGCTGGTTCGGCGGCCTGCCGAGATCACTCGCTGAGGCCAGCACGACGAGGATGTGCCGCTTGCCATCGTCACGAGGCGAGGCCTACAATGATGGTATGAGAATATTTCTTGCCGGCGCCTCCGGCGTGATTGGGCAGCGGCTGATTCCCCGGTTGGTTCAGGCCGGGCACGTAGTCGGCGGCCTGACGCGCTCGCCCAGCAAAACGGAGTTACTGAGCCACCTCGGTGCCGAACCGATTCTTTGTGATGTCTTCGACCGGGAGGCACTTATCCAGGCGGTTCGTGACTTCAAACCGGACGTCATGCTGAACGAGCTGACCGATCTGCCGGATGATGCGGCGCAGATCAGTGAACTCGCAGATCTGAACGCTCGCATCCGAACCGAGGGAACCCGGAATCTGATCGAGGCCGCGCGGCGGAGCGGGTCGCCGAAAATCCTGGCTCAAAGCGTCGCCTGGCAATTACCTGATGGGCCCGATGCCCAGGCTGTCGCAGAACTGGAGCGTTCCGTTCTCGCCGAGGGCGGCGTTGTGCTGCGCTATGGACAGTTCTACGGGCCCGGCACCTATAACGAGCAGCAACCACCCGAGGAACCTCGGGTTCACATCGACCGAGCTGCCGAACGAACGGTGGAGGCGCTGGGCGAGCCAACGGGCGTCGTCGTCATTATCGACTGAGCGCGCGACCGCGATCCGGCCGACCGTCGAGCTGCGTTGAATTCGGGGATGGATGAGATCCTGGCCGACTGATTTGTTCCAGCGGTTTTGGCCAGATCTGGTTCCACGCCTGTGTACCAGCTCAACAAGCTTAACTCGATGGCATGCGAGTTATGGACTTAACTCCTTTCGGCTGCCGTGAAGCCCGAAAAAAGCGTCCCGAACATGGGTTTCGATTACAATCTCGAGCTAAACGTACGATTTTTTCCGTTTCGCGAGCGAACCCGAAACCGGAGCCGAACGAAGAAAAATTAACCCACCGCAACACAAGACTTCGGATACCTCGCATGTGGATCTGCTAGACATCACCGCGTTGCGCTCTGGCCACCGACTTCTTGCTCCGCTTCCATTCTGTCGAGCACGGCGAAGCCTTCGCGGGCGATGTGGTCGCAAAGCATTATGTCATCGTATTCGGATTCCAAATCGATGACACGACGGCACAGCTCACGCCGTTCCTGATGGCTCAGACGCGGGAGCTCGCCGATGATCTCGCTTAAACTCATGTCTATAGGCTGATCCAAGTCACCGTTCCGGTGCCAGCCTGCTTTTCGATTGTTGGAACGGCCAAAAACCGCCCTGATTTCGCTCGTCAGGCGAAGAACGAGAGCGCCCATGCAATACACCCTATTACTGTAAACCAAGCATCCGAGCAACCTGTTGGCTGGAGGACGGGACGAGAACTTCGCATAGGTAATCATAGAGAAAGGGAGGAGCGGTGCTGATATTGAGCGCTTCGGTGCGCATAAGACGAGAATCCGTGGATCTTGGAGTAGTTTTTATGAAGCGTTCGGCATTGGCTCTTAAGTTTGAACAAAAGGGATTGAAGTTCGCGAACCGAACGGCGTTCAACAGTCGTGCCAAGTTTGGCGACGAGTTGCATCGCCCTCGATTGGCGATATCCCAGGATCCGGGAAACAAACCGACAGTTGTGCTGCGCTCCGATTGCTCGCCGTTTGTTGGCTAGCGATGCCTCCAGGTTGCGAATCGACTGGTAGAGCTGCTGCAGCCGGAATGAGTCGGAATTTTGAGCGTTCTGCAGCGCGTTCATCTGCAGGTGATTCAGTCTTGGCGAAAAAACCAACTTGTCGGCGTCCAGACGCTTGGAAAGCGTCTCTTCCAATTTCTGTGGGGAGCTGAGAAATTCCCGCCAATGCGAGTTTTCGACCTCGAACCATGATTGATGCAGTCCATCTGCTTCTTGTGCCTGGACTGGCTGGATCGCGACGTGCTGCAGCCCACATAGCTGCCATTTTCGGTGCGCCACGGACAGATTGCGACGTGAACGTGGAGGTTGGCCGTGTCGCTTCTTTGGCCTAGGAAAAGGAGCGCTGAGATTGGAAATCCTGGTGGATCGGATGAGCTCGCGGCAGGTGCCTGGACACTCGGACCAGGGGATCGAGGGACTTGCCAACGCCGATTCGCAGAGAGCCTGAATGGATCGAGAGAGGCCTTGAAACCTGCGACGGTCAAGGCAGAGGTCGCAGTCGCCGGCGTGGCCTGATCCGCGATCATTGCGTCGGTGAAGATCTCGGCGCTCAAGGTATCGATCAGAAGCGTGCAACCCCGTCCTCCCTGCCGCAAAATCTTGACAAAGGGCTGTCCCTGCGCGTCCAGTAGAGAGCGCATTGCCCGATGCGGGGAGAGCGCAAGGCTTGGAAAAACTCCGCCTTTGTGATCGCCAGGGGTCTGCACCCCTTGATGATGATCGGCGATGGTGGGAGCTGCCCTCTCTGCATAAGACCAATAGGAACATAAAAAGAAAGATTGTAAACCGTATATATGCCGTATACTTTTCCATGATCACTTCCGTTCTATTTCGTTCCATCTGAGGAGATGAAAAAAAGATCCAAACTGATGATCTATGTGCGGGCTGAGCTCGCTCCCGATGCGATTCGCTGGGCTATTCGGCTCAGCCAAACGACTCCTACCTTCTGCAGCCTCTGCGTCGGCTATTCCCTGCAAAACATGGAGCGTGGACTCAATGTGTGGCGGGATGGTACCGCCCCGCCAATGGGACTTTGTGAACATTTGGAAGTTGCGGCGGGGCAAGACGTTCAAGACGAATCATCCCGGTCCGAGCATTCGACGGGCCCTCGCGTTGCAGCAAGGCCAGTACCGCCAGGCCCAGCAAAAGCTCAAAGAGTTCGAGAGAGCGTTTCAGGCACGAGAAGCAAACTTAAAGGTTGTCTTTCAGGTTCAAGAGGGGTCGGAGGGAAGCGAGAGAGTGGAACGCTGGCCGGAAAAGCTCCGGCGCATGGCGAGATATTTTCACGTCAAACCCAACGAGTTGGCGAACCGAATGATCGCGGCGGGAATCCTCGCCCTCGAAAGAGAAGACCCCGACTACGAGCCCGATTTTGTCGTCGAGTATCGCCAAAAAGTCGTCATTCCCAAGATCGAGCAATATCAGAGCGAGAAGAACCTCGCCGAGGCCTTCAATCCCTATTCGGATGTTCCGAAAGAATTGGAGAGTGACGGCTGGGCCTTCATGGGTCTCGTCGAAGCGACCAATCTTCACTACCGCGAGTTGGTCCACGGCCTTCTCGAGGGCAAATCTGTAAAGGAGACATTCTCTGACATCTCGCGAGATACGACATTGAGCCACTCTTACCTCGACAAGCTGAAGAGCGTCTATACCAGCCCTGCGTATCAGGACTGGAGCGAAGCTCACCCACTGCGTGAAAGAAGGCTCAAAAAGGAGATCATCGACGCTTGGGTCGAGGAGTGGCGAAGAATGAACCTCTCCAAGCCGTCGGAGCGCACCGTTATTGGAGACATCACCTCCCTGCTACCACGGTTGTCGGAAGATGGACTGCGCAGGCTCCAGGCCGAGATCAACATTGCGCTCTCCGTCCGTAATCGCAAATAGAGCGAAGAGGCGTATGCGCCGGAAAAGGATCTGCGAAACTCGACCGTCGCGATTTCAGCAATTTCTGGTGACTAAATAGTGACTAAATTTCGCTAGGATCCAATGAGAACAATTTAGTACCAATGAAATCGGGCGAATCAAAGCCTTCTAGTGTAGCATCCTGATGAATAACCACTTCCAGAGTATTGAAGTGGTTGCGGGGGTAGGATTCGAACCTACGACCTTCAGGTTATGAGCCTGACGAGCTACCAGGCTGCTCCACCCCGCGGTTTGATCCGGAAAGCTACGCATTCTATTGACGCGCGCAAGAGTTTATTCGACAGGGGCCAGAGTATTATTTGGATCGTTGAAGGGCAGAGTCGTGATGAGGACACGGGCGCCGCTTCCCACCGTGTCGTAGAGGGCGATAACGTCCAGTGAACGCATACGGATACACCCGTAGCTGGAGGCGACCCCGATGTTGCGCTCCTCAGGTGTCCCATGGATGTAAATGTAGCGGCCAAAGGCATTGCGGTTTCGCGGTTCGAGGCCTTCGAGCCAGAGGATGCGGCTGACGATGGGATCGCGGCCCGGCGCATCGACCGGCAGGATTTCTCCTGTGGGGCGCCGCGATTTGAAGACGGCGCCAGCCGGGGCACGGTTCCCGATTTTTTTGCGTATTCTCAGAAGCCCGACGGGCGTGCCGTTGCTGTTTGGCGCGTCTCCGACTCCGAACTTGGATGTCGAGACCGGGTATCGCGCGATCTTGATGTTGTCTCGCAGCACGATCATTTGCTGATCGGCAGTGCTAATGAGAACAACATGCCGGGTGTCCTTTGCACAGCCGGCAAAGATTGCTGCCACGCCAATGAGGGCGACTATGGTGCTAAGGCTCACCCAACCGAACGCGAAGGGTTCAGCACCGCGGCCTGCTGAATCCAGAAGCTGACGGATTTCAGGGCGACGTAGGCGAAGCCGCCTAGGAAGATCGTAAGGAAGGGCACCGAGAGCCAGTGCCCCATGTTTGCGGCGTTCCACGTGCAGAAGGCAAAATATAGCGCAAACACGAGCTCCATGAGAGGGAGCCAGGATTTGAGCGGCATGTAGCGAACGCGACGCATCGGCGCGCGACTGGCCTGAATGCCGTATTTTGGGGTGCGACTAAACTCAGACCGCCGATTGAGAATGGCTTCGATGACGCCGCGAGCATTGTTGACGGACATTCCAGTCGCCAAGGCGAGGGTGAGGGGAAACATCCAAAGTTCTCGAAGCCAGCCCCGCGGGTTAAGGTGCGTCTGGGCCACGATGTAGAAGAGCGAAATGGAAACGGAAGTGGCGAAGAATATCGGGAGGTCGATTAGCCATGCGTAGAGCGCGCCGTGGGTCGCGTAGGATTGCGGGAGAATCAGCACGCAAAGAAGCACCAGCAGGAGGTAGCCGAAGTTTGCGGTCAAATGAGCCGTCGCCTCAAGCTTGATAAGTAATGGGAGCCGCGAACGCCAAATCCCGGGGAGAAGTTTCTTGCAGGTCTGGATCGATCCCTTCGTCCACCGATGCTGCTGGGACTTGAAGCCGTTGATATCGACCGGAAGTTCGCCGGGCACGACGATGTCGGGGAGGTAAACGAATCGCCAGCCCTTCATCTGCGCGCGGTAGCTAAGATCGAGATCCTCGGTGAGCGTGTCATGCTGCCAGCCCCCGGAATCGCGAATGCACGACTTGCGCCAGATGCCTGCGGTTCCATTGAAATTAAAAAAGCGACCGCTGCGGCTGCGGGCGGTCTGTTCGAGCAGAAGATGGCCGTCCAGAAAGAGAGACTGCACGGTTGTCAGCAGCGAATGGTCCCGGTTCAGGTGACCCCATCTCATCTGAACCATACCAAGCCTCGAGTCGGTAAAGTGATGGATGGTGCGTTTTAGAGTGTCGGGCGCGGGAACGAAATCCGCATCGAGGATAAAGATGAACTCGCCCTTCGCTCTTTCCAAGCCGGCAGCGAGCGCTCCAGCCTTGAATCCCTCCCGACTATCGCGATGGAGATACTCGACGTCCAATCCCTGGGAACGCAAGATCGCCGCTTCACTTTCAGCGATCTCCCGTGTTTCATCGAGGGAATCGTCAAGAATCTGAATCTGGAGCCTCTCTCGAGGGTAGTCGAGGCTGCCTGCCGCCTTGATGAGGCGTCGAATGACATAGTATTCATTGAAGACAGGCAGTTGCACGGTGACGAAGGGCAACTCGCGGAAGGTATGCGCCGGCTCGCTCTGTTTGCGCCTGTTTTTCAGGAAGAGGTAGATGATGAAATAGCGATGGACGCCGAAGGCTGAGAGTCCGAGTAGAACGCTCAGATAGCAAAAATTCCAAATAACGTTCTGGAAAATCGCATCCAGCGATTCGCTTGTCACAAGTTTTCCTCCCGTTCCAAATGCCGCGCTATCAACCCACACAAGAACGCCCCGTCAAGCGTAAAAACCCGGAGCCCGCCTCCCGCGTTCTCGCGTTTCCCCGCGGAGACTGATAGAATCTTGCCATGGCAGAGTCGTTCGCCCTGAATCTTCAAGAGCAGGACAGAAGTTTTCATCTCCATCCTTTCACGAATCACGCGGAAATGCATGCGTCCGGAACGCACATTGTCCTGGAGGGAGACGGCTGTCATTTCTTCGATGAGAGCGGCAGACGGATCTTGGATGGCCTCGCAGGATTGTGGTGCGTCAACATCGGCTACAGTTCGAAGGCCGTCGTGCAGGCGGTGAGTGAGCAGCTTGAGCGACTGCCGTATTACCCCTCGTTTTTCAATTCAACGACCGAGCCACCGATCCGCGTGGCGAAGTTCCTGGCGGAGAGGGCGCCCGCCCGCGTAAATCGCACGATTTTCTCGAACTCCGGCTCCGAGGCAAACGAGACAGCTCTCAAGGTGATTCGAGCCTATTGGAAGCTGAAAGGACGCCAGGAGAAGAAGAAGATCCTTTCGCGAACGTTCTCCTATCACGGCGTGACGCTTGCCACGGCAAGCATGACCGGTCTGCCGAATTGCCAGCAACCGTTTGATCTTCCTCTGGCCGATTTTCTCCATGTCCCGGGGCCTTATGCCTATGGCGCCCGAACGGAACTGAGTGCACAGGCCTACGGGGTGTGGTGTATTGAGAAGACCCGCCAAATCATCGCGAAGGAGGGGGCGGAAACCATTGCAGCGCTCTTTGCTGAACCCATTCAGGGTGCGGGCGGCGTGATCATCCCTCCACCAGGCTACCTTGCCGCGCTGCGGCAGCTTTGTCGCGAGAACGAGATCCTGTTCGTCGCCGACGAGGTCATTACCGCCTTCGGCCGTGTGGGAGATTGGTTCGCCAGCAATCTTTGGAATCTGGATCCCGATCTTATCAGCCTGGCGAAGGGGCTCACCAGCGGCTATCTGCCCCTCGGCGCGACGATGTTGTCGGACGAAATTGCCGAGGCCATGCTCAGCGGGGGCTATTTTTCCCATGGCTTCACGTATAGCGGTCATCCGGTTTGCGCTGCTGCTGCGCTTGCCAACCTCAATGAGATCGAGAAGCTGGGCCTCATCGCGCGCGTCAAGAACGACCTCGCTCCCTACTTTCAGATCCAGATCGACGCAATCAGAAGCCATCCTGCCGTGGCAGAGGTGCGCTGTTGCGGTCTCATTGGGGCCATCGAGCTTGTCCCGCGCGAAGGTCGCGATGCCCTTACGCCGACGAGCATGCTTGGCCTCAAGGCTTGGTCGCTGATTCGCGAGGAGGGCGCCATGGTGCGAGGCATTCGCGACCTCATTGCCCTGGCCCCGCCATTGATAATTTCCCATGCGGACATCGATGAACTTTTCGATTGCATACGGCGGGGACTGGATAGACTCTGGGACTAGAGGATACTCTGGCATGGCTTCTGCTGACAGCGCGACCGAGGTGGCACCCGAATTGGTTGAGCCACCGAGGGCTCTGCCCGAGGAGGGCAAGGTCTCCTCCAGCGTTCGCAGCTTTTATCGCCTCGAAGCTGGGCGTTTGGTCCCCTGCGAACCCAATCAGGCGCAGATAATCACCTACACATCGCCGACCATCGACGACGAGACCGAGCTGCAGGAGCAATACAACATTGACTACCACACCCTTCAGTCCTCGCTCGACCCCGACGAGCTCTCGCGATTGGAGATCGAGCACGATCATGCCGCGATCATCTTCAAGCGCCCAAAGAGCTTCTGCGCGGACGACAACTTCCTGATGAAGCTGACGTCGACCGGGGTTTTCCTCTACGAGAACTATCTCGTCATCGTGATGGCGGACGATTCGTCGATTTTCGAGGGCCGAGTCCCTTTTCCGGTGAAGACGATTCACGATGTCATCCTCCGCCTCCTCTATCAGGCGACGATGCATTTCGAAGGGCACCTCAAGGCAATCAACATGCTGTCCGACTCCCTCGAGCGCAGGATCAATACGTCTCTGGAGAACAAGTATCTCCTGAACATGTTCGCGCTCGAAAAGAGCCTCGTTTTCATCGTCAACTCGATCACCTCGAATGGCGCGCTTCTTGAGAGAATGAAGACTTTATCCGAGAAGCTCGGCTTCAACAGCGAGCAGGTCTCGGTCCTCGATGACCTCATCATCGAAAATCAGCAGTGTTACCGCCGCGCGGATATCCACACCCAGGTTCTTGGAAACCTGATGGGGACGCGGGCATCCATCGTCAGTCACAACCTGAACCAGCTCATCAAGAAGTTCACCATCTGGACCGTGGCAATAATGCTTGCCAACCTCGTCATCAGTGCTTTTTCGATGAACGTCGCCCTGCCACTCCCGATGGAAGAGGCGATTTGGCCGTTCATTGCCATCAACGTGGTGGCGGCTTTGGCGGCGGGATTTATCTTCTGGCTCTGGCGAATACGGAAGTGGTAGCAGGTCTTTAGAGCCCGTTACAAAGGGGTTGAGCAGGAGTTGAGCGCGGCTCAGCGGCATCGGCGCATCGAGCGTCCGTGCCGCCCGGTCAGGATCGTGTTTGCCGAATCGAATATGCCCCGTGCGGCAGCTCAGTTCATTTCCGGGTCATCCGGAGCCTCAGCCAGCAGTTTCATCAATGGCCCGGAATTTCGCATGACGCGTCGCCAGGCGCCTTCGGGCTCTTTCATTTCGATCAGGTCGCGTTCCGGCGGAAGCACGAGCCATGCCTTCTGTCCAATTTCTCCTTCGAGCTGGCCCTTGCTCCAGCCAGCGTAGCCGACGAATCCGCGCAGACCGGTTTGCCACTGCGGCTCGATGTGGACGTCTTCGATATTTCCCATGAAACTCTGAAAGGCTACAGAAGCGGGATTGGTGCGCCACTGCAAGCTGGCCAGCGTGAGGTGATCGACCGAGACCGGCCCGCCGTAGTAAAGGGCGATGTTCCTGAAGCATTCGGAGATGCTCTGCACGGCAACCTCGCCAAAAGTCTTATTCAGTGGCCGATTCAGCACCAGGCCGATCGCTCCGTCCTCCGGGCTATGATGCGAGAGGAAGAGAATGGTGCGGCGAAAGTTCGGATCGAGCAGCCTGGGATGGGCAACCAGCATCGAGCCCGTAAGGTTCTCCGGCGTCAATGCTTCCCAGCTCATAATTGATATTATTTAGCGCGGTGAGTTACAAGCGCAAGCCGAGCCTTGGAGGGATACCTGTCCAAGTCGCGCGGGAGCGCCCTAACCGCGCAATTACGCTGTGAAGGGCGAAGGGCCGAATGAGTTGGCGCGGGAGGCCGAGAGGTCCGCCAGAAACGGGCGTTACCAATCCTGCGGCTCGAGGAAACCTTCGAGCTGCCGAATCCGCGTAGGGTGACGCATCTTGCGCAGAGCCTTCGCCTCAATTTGTCGGATGCGTTCGCGAGTGACTTTGAACTGGCGCCCGACTTCCTCGAGCGTTCGGCTGTAGCCATCGACCAAGCCGAAGCGCTGTTCGAGCACCTGGCGTTCGCGTTCCGTAAGGGTGTCGAGAACGTCCTTGATCTTGTCCTTGAGCAAAACGATCGCGGCCTGGTCCGCGGGATTTTCCGCACCCTTGTCCTCGATAAAATCACCGAAGCTTGTGTCGTCGGAGTCCCCGACGGGCGCCTGCAGGGAAATCGGCTGTTGAGCCATCTTGAGAACGGCACGGACGCGTTCGACGGGTAGCTGGATCTCCTCGGATATTTCCTCGGGGGAGGGCTCACGCCCGTATTCCTGCACGAGTTGCTTCTGCACCCGGATGAGCTTGTTGATCGTTTCGATCATGTGCACGGGAATCCGGATGGTGCGCGCCTGATCGGCGATCGAGCGGGTAATCGCCTGCCGGATCCACCAAGTGGCATAGGTCGAAAACTTATACCCTCGACGGTATTCGAACTTCTCGACGGCCTTCATCAGCCCCATGTTTCCCTCCTGGATGAGGTCCAGGAACGAAAGTCCGCGATTCGTATACTTTTTGGCGATGGAAATAACCAGGCGAAGGTTGGCTTCGACCATTTCGGTTTTCGCCTTGAGAGCCTTTCTGTGCCAGCTCTTCAGCCCCCGGTGCCTCTCGATCAGTTCTTCGGTGGTCATCCAGCTTCGAAGCTGCGTCTCCTGGATTTGCTGGCCAAGGTGGCGCTGCACTTTGGAGTCCGCATGCTTGGCGGAGCGATCCCGCTCGTGAGTCAAGGTGTTGAGAACCCGGATATTTTCGTCGGCAAGCGCCACGAAATCCTCGACGACCTTCTGCTTGAAATAGAACTTCGGGTAGAGCTTTTGGAGCGTCGCGAGGGCTCGTTCGTAGGTTCTCAGGCTCTGCGGAGACGGGTTCTTGTGGCCGAAGATTCGGTCCCGGTAAAGCGAAGCCACCGTTTCCGCCTGCTTCTTCACCTGCTGGCAAAGGCGCGGCAGCGTTTTCATGTAGCGCTCACGGCTTTCGATCTTCTTGTCGAGGATCACCCGGTCGAAACGCTCGCGCATGTCGATCAGCTTCTGAGCAAGGTCGAGATGGGCGCGTCCGATGAAACCGAATTGGTAAAGGATCTCCTGCACCTTGATCTCAGCTTCCTCAATGCGCTTGGAGATCTCGACCTCCTGTTCCCGAGTGAGCAGGGGAACCTGGCCCATTTGCTTGAGATACATGCGCACCGGGTCGTCCAGAATGTCGAGCTTGCTATCGGGTTTCTCGTCCTTTTCCTCCTCTTCGTCGCCCTCTTTGCGGACCTCTTTGACGCGGTCAACGTCGGACGAATCGATAATTTCGATTTCCACAGCCCGGAGCTGCGTGATGACCGATTCCATGCTGTCTGGATCGTTGACGCTTTCGGGTAAGACCTCGTCGAGATCATCGTAGGTGACATACCCTTGTTCCTTTGCCAGCTTGATCAGGTCGCGTACTTTCTCCTGCAGGGCCTTATGCAGGTCGTGGTGAGAAGCCGGGTTTAATCCGATTGGAACGACTCCGGATTCACCATCCATTCCCGGAGGCGAGGGGGGCTTAAGAATGATTTCCGATCTTGACGAAAACGCCTTGATCGCAGCCCGCTTGGCCGGTTCCGCCGCATTTACCTTGGGAACGGGTCTTTTGGAGAGGTTGACTGTCTTTGGTTGAGAAAAGGCCGAATAGGGCCTCGACTTGGCGGATTTGTAGGAAGTTTTCAACGCAGCCTAGGTCTTCGAGAAGAGCCGCTAAAGCTCGTGCAGTCAGTCTCGGAGGTCAAGAATTTGTTTGGTGAGGTTTGCGACGACCTCTTCAAGTCCCTTCCGCTCGCTGGTTTCCAGCATGGTATCCTTGAGCCGCGATCTGGCCGCTTCGAGCGTGGCCTCGAGGACTCGAAGGTGAATCGCAGTCTGTTGCCGATGGGCTGGCTTTTGCTCTTCGAACAGGGATTTCGCCTGCTTGCTCTGCTCTTGAAGGTGTTGGGAAGACAGGCCGCCCCACTCGTCCTTGGTCAATTGGAGAGGATCCTCAGGCATACGGTCCATGTCTAGATGGGCGATCGTGGTCTCCTCTTGGGCGCTTAGCCCTGCAGTAAAGGCCACGCGGGCTGCCGGCTTCTCGAGCGGCAGCGGGGAGTTGAGGATCTTTTCGAGAAGGTTGACGCCTTCTCCGAGAACTTCGGATGGAAGTTGAGGCTGTGACTTTAGCCAGGCGCGGGATTCGGCGTGCATGAGCCCGAGGCGGCAAAGCTGCCGCAGGCCTTCGCTGAGCTGGAGCGGAATCGCTTTGGAAGTTTCGGTGAGTTCGACTGATGGTGCCGGAGCAGCGGGCTTGAGGTGGGCAGCGAACGCCTTTTCCGTGATGCCGACCCGCGCGCAGATTCTGCTGACCGTGGCCTCGCGCAGAACGGGATCCTTGACCGCGGCAACGAGAGGGCCGAGGTGACGAGCAGCAGAGGATTTTCCGGCCGGGTCGTTGAGCGTGCCCTGCTTCCCAAGGCGCTGGAGCGCGTAGTCGAAAAAGCCGGGCGCACTGTCGACTAACTCGCGAAAACGGCTCACGCCCTGCCCGCGAATGAGGGAATCGGGATCCTCTCCTTCCGGCAGTGATGCAACGCGGACCTCCACACCGCACTCGAGAAGGGCCGGAAGCGATCGCTCGACCGCCTCCTGGCCGGCGTGGTCAGAGTCAAAGCACAGAATGACAGTCTCGACGAACCTGCGAAGCAGGCGCGCCTGCTCCGGCGTGAAAGCCGTTCCTTGAGGCGCGATCACATTTTTTACTCCCGCCTCGAAAGCGCGGATGAGGTCGAGCTGGCCTTCGCAGACAATGGCGGTGTTCGCTTCGATGAGGGCACGCTTGGATTTGTCGAGTCCGAACAGCACGCGCCCCTTGGTGAAGAGCGGTGTTTCGGGCGAATTGACGTATTTCGCGGCTTTCGCCTCGGGATCGAGGAGGCGGCCGCTAAAGGCGATTACTTCCCCGTAGTCATTGCGGATCGGAAAAATGATGCGCCTGCGAAAGCGGGCGAATAACTGCCGATCGCGCAGTGCCCGTCTCGAAATTTCGCTCGTCGTCCCTGGCCGCAGCCAACCCGCTTCGGGCGATTTCCTCGATCGAAAAATGTTTCTCGCGAAGAAAGTTCGTCAGCGCGTCCCGAGAATCCGGGGCATAGCCAAGCTGCCAGGATTTGGCAGTTTCCGGCGAAATCTCTCTGGCTTTCAGGTAATTGCGCGCTTCCTGCGCGGAAGGCGTCTTGAGGAGGTTGTTATGAAACCAAGCTCGCGGCCTCGGCATGCAATGCGAGCAACCGTTTGCGCAGCGCGTGACGGCGATCCTCCTCGGCGCTTCCCGGCCTCTTCGATAACTGGAACTCCGGAGCGCTGGGCGAGGCGATGAACGGCCGAGGGAAAATCGAGGTGCTCGTATTCCATCACGAAGCGAAAAATCGACCCGCCGGCGCCGCAGCCGAAACAGTGATAAGTTTGGCGCTGCGGATTGACGTGAAAGGACGGCGTCTTCTCGCGATGGAACGGGCACAGCGCCCGCCAGCTCGTCCCGGCGCGCTTAAGCGGAAAATAGGAGCCGATGACCTCGACAATATCGCTGGCTTCGGCGACTCGCTGGATGGTTTCCTCGGAGATGCGGGGCACAGGCCCAAAATACCTTGCGGGTCGATTTGGCGCGAGGGAGATTAGTTTGTGGCACGAGTTCTCCTGGCGTTCCTGTTGTCGGCATTGACGTTTGCCTTGCGTCCGGGCCCAAGAGCAGGAGATCCGGAAGGGATCGGTCGTGGTGGTTCCTCTGACCGGTGAAGTCACCCAGGCTCAGTTTTACTTCCTTAGGCGCATCCTGAAGAGCTCGAGGCGGCAGAAGCCTCGGCTCTGATCATCGACATGGATACCTACGGGGGAAACCTCAAGGCTTCTGTGGACATGCTCGGAGCGCTGATGAAAACCAACATTCCCACATTAACCTATGTGGACACCAACGCAGGATCCGCGGGCGCGCTGATTGCCCTTGCTACAAAGCGCATTTACATGGCTCCCGTCAGCGCCATCGGCGCTGCGGCGCCGGTCAGCGGAGGCGGAGAGGATCTGCAGGAAACGATCAACTCGAAGGTCGTTTCGTACTTTTCGGGTTACTTTCGCAGTGCGGCTGAGAGAAACGGCTATAACCCGGAGCTGGCCGAGGCATTCATCAACAAGGAGAAAGAGGTAAAAATCGGAGAAAAGGTGATCAATCCGAAGGGGACGCTGTTGACGCTAAGCGCGCAGGAGGCCGTGAAGGAATACGATGGCAAGCCGCTGCTTGCGGCGGGTATTGCCACGAATATCGACGACCTTTGCGAAAAGGCGGGTTTGAGGGTGAAGGACATAGTGCGCATCGAGCCGAGCGGTTTCGAGCAAATCGCGCAATGGATCACGATGCTCGCGCCGCTCTTCCTGTTGGGCGGCATGATCGGTGCTTATTTGGAATTCAAGTCGCCGGGTTTTGGTGTTGCTGGAATTCTCTCTGCGGTTTGCTTTCTGTTGTTTTTCGCCGGTCACTATATCGCGGGGCTCACCGGTTTCGAGGTTATCGCGGTGTTTATTCTTGGGATGCTCCTCGTGCTCGCAGAGCTGCTCTTTTTTCCCGGAGTGATGCTTCTGGCCCTGCTGGGGACGGCTCTGATGGTTGGCGCGCTCCTTTTCGCGATGGTCGATTTCTATCCAAGCCAGCCCTTCGATTTTTCGCTCGATATGCTGATGCGGCCTTTGCTCAATCTCGGGATCGCCCTGGTGCTTTTCGTGTTCGCCGTCTCCGCGCTCGCCCGATTTCTTCCCGAACCTTCCCTTCTTTAACCGGCTGATCCTCGCGACTCAAAGCGCTTCGGGACCCTCGTTGGAGAAGACCACGCCGGCGTTCTTTGAGCCCCGCGTCAGAGTGGGCGAAGTCGGGGTGGCGCGAACGATCTTGCGACCGGCGGGCAAGGCCGAATTCGGCGCCGCACTCGTGGATGTGGTGACCGACGGGGAGTTCGTCGATCGAGGCGCAAAGGTGCGTGTTACGCTGGTGGAGGGAGATCGCGTTCTCGTTGAGTCTGCCAACGGATAGCCGGTCCCGCAGCCGCAACATGATCCCTTCGCCGGCAAGCTACGTAAGAATCAGTCGCAGTGCTCCGAGCCAGCGAGAATACGATCATCAGCCATTCGAAAACGGATTGATTGATCATGCCGAGCAGCCAGCGCCCGGCAAAAATTCCCGCGACCACACAGGGCGCGAGAAAGAGATTCAACATGAGGCTGGCGCCATTGATGAGTCCCAGAGAGGCGCTGAATGGCACCTTGAGCAGGTTGACGGCGAAGAAGAACCACGCCGCGGTGCCAACAAATTCGAACTTGGGAAGCCGGCACGCGAGCAGATAGATGGTCATGACCGGGCCGGCCGCGTTGGCGATCATTGTTGTCGAGCCCGCCAGCCATCCGAAGGGCCAGGCAATCCCAGGATGCTCAACGGCGAAATTAGTCAGCCGCGGCGCAAGCTTCTGCACGAGCACCAAAGCAATCAAGGCAACAGTGAGCCAGCCGATGAGTCGTCCAAACTGCTGCGAAGGAATGTGCGGCATCAGCAGCCACCCGCAGACGATGCCGACGAGGGCGGGAGGAATCATCTTCAGAACCAGGCCCCCTCGGGCGTGCTGGTGGTAGATGCTGATGGCGAAAACATCTGCAAGAATCAGCATCGGAAGAATGGCCCCCGTCGATTCCCGCGGGGGAAGCACCCGGGCCATCATGAGGATAGCGAGCATTCCCAATCCGCCGAAACCCGCTTTCGCCATGCCGATGCAAATTGCGGCGAGGACGGCGAGAACCCAGCCCACGGGTGTGAGTTCGTACATTACTTGCGCGCCGAGTGGATCACGATGTCGCCAAGGGTGAAAGACTCCATTTCGTGAAATCCTTTGCCTCCTTCGCGATTTTTGCGCGAGACTTCGGTTCCATGAAAATCGTCGTCGCTTATTCCGGCGGACTGGATACCTCCGTGATATTGAATTGGCTGAAGGAGACCTATTCTGCGGAGGTGGTGGCCTTTTGCGCGGACATTGGCCAGGAGGAGGAACTCGACGGGCTTGAGGAAAAAGCTCTCGGAGACCGGAGCAAGCAAGTGTTACGTGGACGATCTGCGCGAAGAGTTCGCACGGGACTTCATTTTTCCGATGATGCAGGCGGCTGCGATCTACGAGGGGCAATACTTTCTGGGGACGAGCATCGCGCGCCCGCTCATCGCCAAGCGCATGGTGGAAATCGCACAAGGCCGAGGGCGCGGAGGCGATGGCTCACGGGGCGACCGGCAAGGGCAACGACCAGGTTCGCTTCGAACTGACGGTCGCGGCGCTCGCGCCAGACTTGGAGGTGATCGCCCCGTGGCGAGATGAGCGCTTTCGCGAGGAGTTTCCGGGACGTTCCGAGATGATCGCGTATTGCGAGAAGAAGAAGATTCCCGTGCAGGCCTCCGCAAAGAAGCCCTATTCGATGGACCGCAATCTTCTTCACATCAGCTTTGAGAGCGGAATGCTCGAGGACCCGTGGTTCGATGCCTCCGCGCCCGAGCACAAGGAGATGTACAAGCTCAGTGTGTCGCCGGAAGACGCGCCCGACCGGCCGGATTATCTGGAGCTGGTTTTCGAGAAGGGAAACTGCGTAGGCCTCGTGCATCGCGGAACTCTGGGAGATTCTGGGCACACTTAGCTATGACGGCAGCGGCGGACGACAAGCTTAGCCCGGCCTGGGTCATGCGCGTGTTAAACCATCTCGGCGGGCGCAACGGAGTCGGACGCGTCGACATGGTCGAGAATCGCTTCGTCGGCATGAAGAGCCGTGGTGTCTATGAGACGCCGGGCGGCGCGATCCTGCACTTTGCGCATCGACAGATGGAATCTCTCACGATGGATCGCGAAGTCATGCACCTGCGCGACTCGCTCATTCCGCAGTACAGCGCGCTCGTTTACAACGGGTTTTGGTTCGCGCCGGAGCGCGAGGCGCTCCAGGCGCTCGTTACGGAATCGCAGAAGAACGTGACAGGCACCGTACGGCTGAAGCTCTACAAGGGCAACATTATCGCGGCGGGACGAAAGAGCCCGGTCAGCCTGTACAATCCGCACATCGCGACCATGGAGGCCGATCCGACCAAAGCCTACAACCAGGACGACGCGACCGGCTTCATACGGCTAAACGGACTGCGCTTGAAGGTCGCCGCGCAGATTAGCTCCGGGAACAGTGAGGGCGACTAGGCAGCTTGCGGCGCTCGCGTCTTCGCGCGGGGCTTCTTCGTGGCAGCCTTTCGCTCTTCGAACTCAAAGCCGACCTTGCCGCCTTCAAGCTTGAGGAAGGCCGAGAACGGTTTGCCCTTCTTTGAGATGAAATGGGAGATGAGGTCGGTCTTCCCGTTCTCGATGAGCTTGATCACCTGTTCACGCGGGACTTCCCTTTGGCAGATCGTTTTGCCCATGCGGAATTTGCACTTTGCCGTATTGCTGCATTGGTAGGCGCTTCCGGTGTCATGTACCGTGCCGGATTTGCAGACCGGGCAGGGAGCGATTGCCGGCAGCGTGGAAAAGTCCGGTATCTGGCCATTCTCGGGGGCAGAATCGCCAAAATCGAAGACTTGTTTGAATTCTCCGTTGAGCTTGACAGTTGCGGAAAACGGTCGGCCGAGCTTGCTGCGGAACCCTTCAAGCGGTCCAACGTTTCCGCTTTCAAGCAGAGTCTTGACCTCTTCGCGCTCGAGTTCGCGGCCGGCCATGCTTTTCCAAAGGACAAGCCCGCAGCCTTTGCACTGATAGGCCTTGTAAGATTCCTTGAAGGTCTCAACACCACATTTCGGGCATCTGGCATCAAGGTCGGCGAACTGACCATCGACGCTGTCCCCGGAAAAATTCTTCGCCTTGGAGACGATATCCTCAGTGAAGCGCCGGATCCCCTGCATGAATTCCGGACGGGGCATTGCGCCATGCTCCATCTGTTTGAGTTTAAACTCCCACTCGCCCGTCATCTCGGGTGAGGTAAGCGCCTGAATACCGATGCCACGGAGAAGGTTGATTAGGGAAAGTCCCTTTTGTGTGACGAAGAGATCTCGACCCTGCCGATTGACGTAACCATCCAGGAGCAGGCCTTCGATGATCTGAGCGCGCGTGGCGGGTGTTCCAAGACCGCGCTGGCTCATCGCTTCGCGAAGCTCCTCGTCGTCGACCAGTTTTCCTGCGCCTTCCATTGCGGAGAGCAGCGTCCCTTCCGTGAAACGGGCAGGCGGCTTGGTTTGACTCTCCACGATTTCGATGTTCTGCGTTTCGGCGGACTCGCCTCTGGCTACGGGGCAAAGGGCCTGCTCATCCTGGCCGGCGGCCTGTTTCCCGTAGACGCTCAGCCAGCCGGGATCGACGATGACCTTGCCTTCGCTCTTGAAAGCCTCGCCCTCGACCCGGGTGATCCGCGTTGTGATCTCGAATTGCGCGGCGGGATAGAAGACGGCGACGAAGCGCCGGGCGACCATGTCGAAAATCTTCGCCTCGAACTCGTCGAGATTCTTCGTCGAGACTCCCGTGGGAATGATCGCGTGGTGATCGGTCACCTTGGTGTCGTTGAAGATGCGCTTGTTCGGCCTGACCCAGCCCTGCGCAAGCGCCTTCCGCGCGTGCGCCGCCAGCTCGGGGTTTTCGAACTTGGTAAGCACGGCTTTCGACGTTGCCAAGATAGTCCTCGGGAAGATAACGCGAATCCGTGCGCGGATACGTCAAGACCTTGTGCCTCTCGTAGAGGGCCTGCACAATCTGCAGCGTGCGGCGCGCGCTCAGGGAGAACCGTGAGTTGGCTTCCCGCTGAAGCGTCGTGAGGTCGTAAAGGAGCGGCGAAACCTGCGAGGATGGCTTCTTTTCCTCCTCTATGGTGCCGCGTTTGCCGGCGCATTTGTCTGCGATCGTCTCGGCTTGCTGCCTTTCCCAAATGCGTTCGGCCCGCGCGTCCTCGCCGCCGTTCTTCCTGAACTTCTCGTCGAACCATCGGCCGCGATAGTTCGTGCCTGGCCGGACGCCGGGGACCCGGAGGCCGTCGTCACGCGAAAGTCGCCGAAGACCTCGAAATAGGTGCGCGGTTTAAAGTTGCGGATACCGACTTCGCGCTCGCTGAGGATCGCGAGGGTGGGTGTCTGAACGCGGCCCACCGGCGTGAGTTGAAAGCCTCCGCCCTTCGAATTGAAGGCGGTCATCGCCCGTGTGCCATTGATACCAACGAGCCAGTCGCTCTCGCTGCGACAAACGGCGGCGTCGGCCAGCGGCGCCATTTCAGCGCCGGACGCGGAGCGCGCCAAAGCCTTCGCGAATGGCCTCGGCAGGTCATGCTCTGCAGCCAGAGGCGGCGAATGGGCTTTTTGTTGCCCGCGAGCTTCATGAGATAATGAAATATCAATTCGCCCTCTCGGCCGGCGTCGCAGGCGTTGATGACCTCGTCGACGATCCGCGCGCTTGAGCAGGCGCTTGATCGAGTTGAAGCGGGCCTGCGTCTTTTCGATGGGCTTGAGATCGAAGTGATCAGGAATGATCGGCAGATTCGCGAAGCTCCACTTGCCGCGCTTCTTGTCCATCTCGCCCGGCAGACACAATTCGACCAGGTGGCCGATCGCCGAGGTGATGACGAATTCATCGTTCTCGAAGAGGTCGTTCTTCTTCGGCACTTTGCCGAGAGCGCGGGCCAGGTCGGCTGCGACGCTGGGCTTTTCAGCGATGACGAGAGCTTTTGGCATGTTACTGAATCTTTACGAAGCGGCCGCCGGGAAGTTGTTTGACGAGTTTCCGCATCTCAAGGGCGAGCAACGTAGAAGAGACCTCGTTGGTTGGCAACCCGCATTTGGAAATGATCGTGTCGATCGGTGTCTCGTCGTCACCAATGGATTCGCGAACGGACCGCTCCAGGGCGTGAGGTTCAGACTCCGGGGCAGGACGTTCGAGAGCCGGCACTCTTGGAAAGAGCAGTCCGAAATCGTCGAGAATATCCTGGGCGCTCGTAACGAGCTTGGCGCCTTGCTGGATCAGGCGATTCGAGCCGATGGCTCCGGGATGGTCGATTCGCCCTGGAACCGCGTAAATCGAACGACCCTGTTCCGCGGCCTGGGTCGCGCTGATCAATGCCCCGCTTGACGTGCCGGCTTCCACGACGAGCAGGCCGGCCGAGAGTCCGCTGATGATCCGGTTTCGCATCGGAAAAGTCTGCCGGTCTGCGGCGGTCGTCCATCGGGAATTCCGTAATCACCGCGCCGGAGGCACGCATATCCTTTCCGCGAGTTCGCGATTCTCAGCAGGGTAAAGTAGATCAAGCCCGCTGCCGAGAACGGCTATCGTCCTGCCGCTTGCCGCGAGCGCGGCTTGATGCGCCGCGGTGTCGATTCCTCTGGCGAGCCCGCTGACGACGGTGAGGCCCGAATAGGCAAGCTGGTACGCGAGCTTCTTCGCGCACTCGGCGGCATAGTGTGACGGTTTGCGCGTGCCGACGACGCCGATAGCGTGGCGAGTCCCTTAGTGTCCCCCAGACATAGAGCACAATCGGAGGATCGTGGATCTCTCTGAGCAGCGCCGGGATACGACGGAGTCGCTCTGGGTGACGATCTCGGCGCCAAACTTCCCCGCGCGCTCCCGTTCCGCGGCCGGATCGGAATGGAACTCTCCATGAGGCGATCGACTCGGCGATGTCGTCGCCGATTCCTTGAACCCCGCGCAGATCTCTTGGTCCTGCCTCCAGGATCCGCCGCGGCGAACCAAACACCTCCAAGAGTTTTCTTACACGCACGGGCCCGATGTGCGGAAGCATGTTCAGCGCAACGAAAGCCTCGGTGTCGGTCATAATGCGGGCGATACTCCCAATCTAAGCCCTATGCAATAAGGGTTTTTGCGGGCGCACGCCACAAGGGGAAGAGTCCCTTCTCCCCTCAGGGCCGTGCAGCGCCGAACGCATTGAGCGAGAATTTCTGATAAATTATCGAGAGCCTGTCCTGCGGGACGCGGACGCGTGTGCTGCCCGAACCGTGCACGAATGACCCTTCAGCTCTTCGTTATCGTGCCGTCCCTAAGCACGAACCAAGCAGCGTCTTCGATCGGCTGCAGCCAGTCGAAACTCGTTGCTGTGACAAGCTTCTGAGCGGCGGCAGGAAGAGCTTGCAGCAAATTGTTGCGGCGATCTGGATCGAGTTCGCCAAAAATGTCATCGATGAGAAAAAGGGGAGCACTGGCGGAGGACACTTCAAGCCTTCGGGCCTGACCGAGTTTCATCGCGAGGACAATCGAACGTTGCTGCCCTTCGGAAGCGAACGACGCAGCGTGGCGGCCACCCAGCAGGATTGCGATATCGTCGCGATGCGGACCGATGACCGTCGTGCGCAGGCGGATCTCGTCGTCGCGGCTGGTTCGAAGAGCGGCGAGAAAATCTGGCGGGCTTCCCGCCTGATACGAAATTTGCAGCCCTTCCGAGCCGCCGGATATCAAACGAAGAGCCTCGGCGATCCGTTGCTGGAGGTCTTCGCAAAGTTCCGCGCGCATGGAGGTGAGGGCTTTTCCCGCCTCGACCAAAGGAATGTCGAAGGCTTCGATCTCTCGCCAAGGCCGGTTCTCCTTGAGCAGCGCGTTGCGCGAGCGCAGAGCGCGTTCATAGGCGCGAAGCGAACGGAGGTAATTTGGGATAACTTGCGCGCCCAGAAAATCGAGATACCGGCGGCGATGAGCTCCCGGTCCTCGCACGAGGTGCATGTCGTCGTTGGAAATCCATGAGACCCGCGCGACGGCCAGATAGTCTGTGGAGCGCACCTGCGTCTTGGAATCCAGGTCGAACGACTTCAACGCGTCGGTGTATTTTACGTGCAGGTGGCTTTCGTTCCAGTGACCGTCGAGACCGAAGCCGGGCCGGCCGAAGCGAACCGCTTCAGCCAAAGAACTTGAGCGCGGAGACTGGAGTCGAAGCAGCACGCACGCCGCTTCGAGCAGTGACGTCTTTCCCTGCGCGTTCGCGCCAGCGATGAAATTCAGACTCGCCGACGGCTCGAAGACGAGTTGAGCGAAACAACGAAAATCGCGCAGCCGAATATCGCGGAGCATTCCTTGAAATAGCTCCGGATATTGTCCGGACCAACAAATATGTCCCGCGTTCTAACTTGTCTAAGCGTCCTTGGCGACCTCCACGAGAACGGTCCGTGTCCGCGCACCGGAACTGCGCTGAGTTGATTGGGATCGAGATCCTAACCTTTCGACAATGACGTTGCCCGTCTCCCATTCGTAGGCGTTTCGCATTTCTTCGGGTGCCATTGGTCGCGTGACCGGAACCTCGTCATAGAAGTAGTCTCCGAGGGTCGTTCCGAGGCAAGGGATCGCTTTGCCAGCCTGGAGGAATGAAACAGCATTGCGGGAATGGGTGTGGACAACGGCGCGGATGCTCGCGGACACCTGGAAGAGGTGTCGATGAGTGGGCGTGTCAGCGATTCCACGGCGACGAGACTTGCGCTGTTCCAGCAAATGGGCCGCGACATCTGTTGAATGCTCCTTTCCGCGCGAAGGCGGCTTGCGTTATTCTCAAAATCAAAAAATGAGCGCAAAACACTCGCAAAGATCCAACTCCGCCGCAAACTTCCCCGCGTTTCTGTTCGACTTGGATGGAACGCTGATGGACAGCGTTTACCAGCATGTGTTGGCCTGGCGCGAAGCGCTTGAAAAGGCCGGCATCGAATTATCGGTTTGGCGCATTCACCGGCGAATAGGAATGAGCGGTGGTCTCTTCGTGAACGCTCTGCTCCGCGAGACAGGTCATAAGTTGTCCAAGCAGGAGGCCGCGCAATTGCAGCGACTGCACGCGGAGGCCTATGCGCGTCTGGTGGCCCAGGTGCGCCCTCTGCCCGGCGCACGCGAACTCCTTGATTATCTCTCGAAACGGAAAGTCCCGTGGGCAGTCGCTACAAGCGGACGCATGGAAAGTGCGGGACCTGCCTTGAAGATTCTCGGTGTGGATCCCGGCAAAGTCGTCGTAATTACAAGAGACCAGGTTCAGTACGCCAAACCGGATCCCGATCTTTTCCTGGCAGCCGCGGACCGATTGGGCGTGGATATTAGCGCCTCGGTGGTGGTCGGTGACAGCGTCTGGGATTTACTCGCCGCCAGGCGCGCGCGCGCCCTCGGTGTTGGCTTGCTCTCCGGGGGCTACGGGACGGAAGAACTCGAAAAGGCCGGCGCTTATCGTGTTTATAAGGACCCTGCTGAGATGTTGCAGCATTTGGACGAGGTGGGAGTTCGGACGGCGGAATAAGTCGCGAGGTGACGAGACAGCCAGGGTCAGCGTGTTCTCGCGGAGATGACGAAAAGTCACGCAACGAGACGTTGCCGGCTACCCGGGAATCAGATCGTCTGACAAAGGAACCCGCCGTCCACACGGATATCTGCACCAGTGACGAAGCCGCTCGCAGCGTCGCATGCCAGGAAAACGACCGCGCCCGCCAGTTCTTTCGGCTCTCCGAAACGCCCGATCGGCGTGTGGTCGAGAATGGCGGTCGCTCGCGCGGGTCGGCGATCCGTCCTCCCCGAAAAGGAGGCGCCGGTTCTGAATCGCCGGGAAAAATCCGGGTGTGATGGAATTGACGCGCACGCCGTAGCGTCCCCACTCGCGAGCGAGAAACATGGTGAGATTCAAGGCCGCCGCTTTTGCGGCCGAATAGGCGACCACGCGCGACAAGGGCAAGTGCCCCGCGACGCTTGCAATGTTTACGATGCTTCCCTTGCCAGCTGCACACATCGCCGGCCCGAATTCCTGGCACGGGAACAGGATGCTCGCCGTGACGTTGAGTTCGAAACACGACGACCAGCTCTCCACCGAAATCTTTTCGAAAGGAATTTTCCGGTGTCACGGTCACGCGCGGGTCGTTGCCTCCGCGGCATTCACCAGCACGGCGGCTGCTCCCAGCTTGGAGGTGATCGATTCCCGCAGTGCGCGGACGCTTTCGCGCGACGAGGCGTCAACTGGAAAAAACTCGGCTTTCGCGCCGCTGCTGCGAAGTTTTTCGCAGCGCGCATTGCCTCGCTCCTCGTTTCGTCCGGCGACGGCTACGGCCGCGCCCGCCGCCGCCAGGGCCTCGGCCAGCGCTCCACCGAGGACTCCCGTTCCCCCGATCACCACCGCAGTGATTCCTTGTAGGTCGAAGAGCCGGTCTGCCATTCCGTCGGATGCTTCGGCGGGACGAAGCAAGATCTAATCCGGCAACAGGGGGACGCGCGGGGCTCGCAGGCGATGGGGTTCCGGCACGCTGGAGCCGATCAGCGGCCGGCAGTAATTGAAAAAGGCCGTCGTGACTCCATCGTCTTCGGCATTGATGAACTCATCAGCCATTACGCGGGTCTTGCCGGCGATGTCTTTCAAGGGAACAAGATCGTAGGAAACGCTGTAGTTAAGCACCGGACGGCGAATGACCACCGATCCGTCGACATTGTCCCACATAGCGTACTGCACCGCGATCTCGCCCACCTCCCGTGCTTCGTGAGCATCCCGGTCGGATACGACCCCCAGGAACGATCTCTGCAAGTAGCCGAAGGTGTCGGCGCGAACGCGTTTGATCTTGAGTTTCGATTTGACCTGCGCGGCCAGCAAGTCGCCGACGACCCCGGTTCCGGAAAGCTGCACGTTGCCGTGGGCGTCGCGCTCCGCGGCGCCTGAAAGAGTTACCGCAATGGGGGTTCCCTTGTCATCCTGGATTCCCTCCGAGACCGCCACTGTGCACAGCCCGTACTCGCTATAGATGCGATCGACATCGGCGAGGAAACGTTCCGTCGAAAAGGGTCGCTCGGGCAGGTAGATGAGATGCGGTCCTTCGTCGACATATTTTCGCGCAAGGCTGGACGACGCAGTGAGGAACCCGGCGTGGCGTCCCATGACCACCCCGATCAACACCCCGGAGAGCGCTCGATTGTCGAGATTCAGTCCAATGAATGCCTGGGTCACGAATCGCGCGGCCGAACCAAACCCCGGACAGTGGTCGTTAAGGAGGAGGTCATTGTCGATCGTCTTTGGAATATGAATCGCACGAAAATCATAGCCTGCTTCCTCCGCCTGCTGGTTGACGATTTGCACGGTGTCGGAGGAGTCGTTTCCTCCCACGTAGAAGAAATAGCGGATGTCATGCTTTCGCATCACCTTGAACATTCGCGCGCAATACTCCTGGTCGGGTTTGTCGCGCGTCGAAAGAAGCGCAGACGAGGGCGTCTGAGCCACCCGCTCCAGGTTGTGCGTGGTCTCTCGCGTCAGGTCCAGGAATTCCTCCTTGACGATTCCCTGGACGCCATGAATGGCGCCATAGACGGCCTTTACCTGCGTGAATTTCCGCGCTTCCAGCGTAACTCCGACGACGCTCTGATTAATTACGGCGGTCGGGCCACCGCCTTGGGCGACGAGCACCTTGCCTTCCAATCTACTCATAGGGCGGGAGATGTGTAACGTACCTGGCGCTGGGTGCAAGACGGCGCTTTAAGGAAATGAAAAGAAAATGACGGATTCTCGCCACGGGTGAGGAGACTTCGAATGGAGGGTTCGATTCCGCCGGCGGGAATTCGAACTTGCAGTCTTTGTTATCTTCGAATCTAATCCGGGCTGCTGCCAAATCCCCCTTTCGACAGCTCATGGCCGCAAGACCCATCATAATGGAAAACTGGATGCTCCACAAAAGCGATGCCGGGCTTCGTTGCGTGGGATCGATCCGAAACCACCAGAAGTTTCCGGATGGTGCGTTCGTTCGGACGTCTGTTGTCGTCGCGAGATTCCCGGGCGGAATCGTCACCGAAAATGGCTCGGCGTATATGCTTGGCAACAAGCACCCCCAGAACGGTGCTCAATCTCAGGCTCTTTATCTGTCGCTACCGAACGCCGCGACGGCGCAGCAACAAAAGATCGGCCCAAAACCTTCCGGATCGTGATTCGGACTGGACCGCCGCGGCGGGCTCAGGTCTGACTCCGGGAAAATCCAGGATCAAAGGCTGGGCGCCAGCAGATCCCCATCACCTTGGTTTCTCCAACCGAGCAGCAATAGCGGCGGCTCAGATGACCGTGCAACCAATACCGCGGCTTGGCGGTATGCAGATAAGAATCGAAGGCGTCAAATCCACGATGAATGTAGTCCGTGGGCGAAACCAGCCCGCCATCCAATGCCGCACTTGGTGGCGGCGCGTGGGAGATGAACAAGTCGACGACGGGCATTTTGCGCAAAAACTTGGCGACCTGGCGCTCTGTGAAGTGGTTCGGGGTATCCTTCTTATAGCTTGGTCCGCCTCCGCACCCGCCCAGGCGCAGGCCCCTAAATAAGACGGAGCGCGCGTGCAGGCTCTCAAAGGCGACTACTTGATCGCGGGTCGTGATTCCCGGGCACGCCCAGCCAGGGAATGCCATGCGTCATGTAGGCGATGTAATCGAGTGTGTCGTCATTGATATCGCCGAGCGTGAGCACAAGATCGTACGACTCGGGAGACAGCTGCGGCATGCGAAAGCTGTCGGGCGAATGAATATCAGCTATCGCGTAAATGCGAAGTTGCTGCGCCTTCATGAGCGTAACTCAGCATCTGTCGATACGAAAGCAAATGCCAGAAATTTCTGAATTGGCAGCCGGCTTGGAACCGGGGCATCGGGAATTTCCAGTTGCGGTCGGACCGGCTTTGTCCTAGCCTTTCCACATCAGCATTTGCGCTGCCACAGGCCTGTTCACCGCAAACGGCGAGTCTGGACTCGGTTCGCCAAGAGGTGCGCTGAATCGCTACCGGAAACTCTTGGGGGACTAGGCGGTCTGTAGAGCATAGTGCTATGCCACAAACGAAGGAATCAGCTAAAGACGACTTTCAGCGAGCGCGCCAACGTGCCGACCTGGAGAAGATTGTTCGCTCGGTGACCGGGAAGTCGGCGGACCTTCTCTCGTTTGAGGATGTGCGTCAGAAGGTGCGCGGCGTTCGCGGAAATCGGCGCGTTCTGAAGGATGTGCCGCTGGACTCCATCGTCGGAAGCGTTGGGCGATACGACGACTTTACGCGCGATTTTCTGCCGCGGCGCGACAGCGACAAGGAGCGGTGGGCCCAAGTCGAGTTTCTCGCCAATGAGAGCGCGGGCTTGCCGCCCTGTCGAGCTCTTTCAGATTGGGGATGCCTACTTTGTAAACGATGGCAATCACCGCGTGTCGGTTGCGCGACAGAGTGGTCAGACGCACATTGAGGCGTACGTCACGCACGTCCATACGAGGGTGCCGCTTTCGCCGGAGTTTCGAGCCGAATGACCTCATCCTGAAATCCGAACTCGCTGATTTCCTTGAATGCACCCGGCTCGATTTTCTCCGGCCGGGCGCCGACATCACCGTCACTTCGCCGGGAGCGTATGCGGATTTGATCAAGCACATCGAAGTGCATCACTATTTCATGGGACTCGATCAAAAGCGGGACGTTCCTTTCGAGGAGGCAGTGACGCACTGGTACGACACCGTTTTTCTGCCTGTCGTCGAGATCATTCGGAAAGGGGAAATCCTTTCCGAGTTTCCCAACCGCACGCATGCCGATCTCTATCTCTGGATCTTGAGGCATCGCGCGGAGCTCGAGAAACAGCTCCACTGGGAGAGTCCGCACGGAGACCGCCGCCGCAGATTTCGCCGCGAAGCACAGCAAGGAACCGGATCGAGTGCTCACGCGATTCGGAAAGAAAATCTTTGAGACAGTCATTCCGCCGGTGCTCGACGCCGGCCCGCCTGTCGGCGACTGGCGACGTGAGCGCGTCGCGGCTCGGGAAGATGGTTCGATGTTTATAGATCTTCTGGTTGCGGTGGACGAAGGCGCAGAGGCTTTGAATGGATTGGATCTCGCTCTCCAAATCGCGCGGCTCGAAGGTGCGATAATTCACGGTCTTCATCTGGTATCTTCCGCAGACCAAGTCGATTGCGAGCGAGTGCGGTCACTGAGAGTTGCTTTTAATCGCACCTGCCACGCCGCAGGCATTCCGGGACGCCTTGCCGTTGACGTGGGCGATCTCGCTGAATGCGTGTCCGATCGCGCCCGATGGAGCGATATCGTCGTGATCGATCGGACGCCGTCGAACGAAGCGAGCGTGCACGACATCCTTCAACACTGTTCACGCCCTGTCCTTCTTGTGCCCGGGCCGGCGCGCGAACTCAAACGCGCGTTGCTTGTCTACGATGGCAGTCCGAAGGCCAAGGAGGCGCTATACGTCGCCACGTATCTGGCGAAACGGCATAAGATGTCGCTGGTTTTGTTCGCGACCCTCGAGGGCGATCAGAAAGCCATGCGCAAGACCGTGGCTGTTGCCCGGCGACACCTGCGCAAGCACGGAGTTGATGCCGAGCCGTTTGAGGCAAACGGGCCGATCGCGACGGCGATTCGCGATGCTGCGGCGAAAGCGGAATGCGACATCATTCTCATTGGAGGATACAGCCAGCATCCCCTGCTAGCGCCGAAGAACGCTCTCGACGAACTTCTGCGCCTCACCGCGTGCCCGTCATGATTTGTCGCTGAACTGGCTTTTTAGGTCGCCGAAGTCTGGCGTCGTCCGCTTCGAACCGCGGCTGATGTAAGCGATTGGCGGGCGAATGACAACGTATTCAGGCTACTTGCGAGCGAGCGAATCGATTGCCCTCGATGCGGTGTCGATGCCCACGTAGACCCCGTTAGCCGTCGGTCCGTCGAATCGAGTTTGAACATTGCCATCGAGGGCCATCGGAAAGCGTATTCCCGTTGCCGTTCCATGAACCCGGCGTTCCATAGCCAGTCCCGGTCACCTTGACCCCATTGCGATGGAATTCGATCTCCGCCACATTTCCGTAGGAACCGTTGGGTCCCCGATAACGCAAGTAGCGGAAGTTTCCGAGGTTCACCCTGACTTCTTCTGTGGCACTGCCTTTGGAACCAAAGCCTCCGTGGCTATGACCAAGACCCACGGCGTCATTGTGGCAGCCGTAGCCCATGAAAGGAACCTCTACGATGCTCACACCCTTGCCTGAAGTGCTTGACCAGGCCGAAGCCATTACGGACACCCGAGCCGCTCGCGCCATCGTGGATCGCGGCTACCGCGGCCGCAAATTCGTTGATGGCACGGAGGTCCTGGTGCCCGGAAGAGCTCCCAGAGCACAATCGCGAGCAAAGAGTGCGGCGATGCGAAAACGTTTTCGTCGCCGTGCGGCTATTGAACCTGTCATTAGCCATCTCAAGCATGACTTTCGGCTCTTGCGCTGCTTCCTCAAAGGCTTCCAAGGCGATCAACTCAATCTGATGCTGGCCGCGGCCGCATGGAACTTCCGCAAATGGATGCGGCTGTTCACCCTTTTTTGGCTTCGCCTCCTATGCTCGCTGCCTACCCAAAACTTCTACCTCCCGCTACAAAGAATCACCTGAGAGTTTTTCAGGGCCGACGACAGTAAGCTCTGGAAGGCTGCTGACGCCTCCGGCGCCTGGAAACGACTGCAGTTACAAGAAACGCTAAGCGCAATGTGCTGCTCTGGTGAAACCTACTCATCCCCCTCACAAAGTGCGCAGCGGAACGTTTTTAGGAGTGGCGATCCTACTGTTGGAAAACCACATCTACCCAGTAGTTACAGGAATTCCACGATTGGCTGGGAAAGACGCTGTTGTCTCCGTAGGCGTAGACGCCGTTCCGATTAGACGAGGTGCTCGGAACGGCGTGAAGTGGGGGATTGTTTTCGCCGGAGGTGGCTGAAAAGTAGTTGAGATCGGCGCTGTAGTGACCGGAATCACAGTGATATGAGGCGACGTAAACTGTGTTTGCATTTATCAGCACTGGCGTTGCGAAATTCACCTGCTGCCATCCTGAGGTTGTTTCGCCGTTAAAGGTAGCTGTCGCCAGCAGCGTGCCTGAGCTGGTCCACAGATTTCCGACATGCCTGCCAGTATTGGCGGAAGCCTTGTAGAAACGAACGCCGGTTATCCTTCCGGCAACATCGGAGCGGAACTTCACTCCAAGCTCCACGGGCTCATCTGGCCCGGAGTCCGCGACTTGGGGAACATCCGTGCTCTGCCAGATGCTCGTTAGCTGTGAAGATCCGCCGCTCCCGGTGTCGATGCCAACATATGCGGTATCCGCCGGAGCATCGAAAAACGTGCTTACATTCCCGTCGATCGCCTTAACGAACGTGTTGCCGTCATTGTTCCACGAACCAGGGGTTCCATAACCGGCGCCATTCAGTTTGGCGCCGCCCTTGTAGAACTCGATCTCTGATACGTTTCCGTAGGAGCCATTCGGTCCGCGATAGCGCAGGTAGCGGAAGTTTGCCAGGTTCACGCTGACTTCCGACCATGTCTCGAGCGGCCTGGCCGAAATCGAGTAGATCGGAGTGTATGGCTCCGTCATTGGATCTCCGTTGCTTCCTTCGAAGACGCCGCCTCTCATACGTGCTGCGAACCCCGGCCGCGGGTAGTAGCGAATCTTGTCGCTGCCAGTCGCCGAACTATAAACAGCTTGGATCGTCAAATCCCTGAATAGCATCAGGGCCCGCGTCCTCATAGTGTTGGGAGGGTCAAGAAGAATCTGGTAATCTCCTATCCAGCGTTCGAAGCGCTGACCTTTCTCCGGCTGATTGGCCCTAACTCGAACCAGCGTTCCCTCCGTGTAGTATCCGCTGCCTGTCCCATTGATGACCGTCAATCTATGTGCTCCCAGCGGAGGCGTCAGGTAAGAAACCTCACTAGACGGCGGGCTTTCGAGCCCGTGAGTATTGCGTGCCGTAACGGTGAAATAATATGTGGTGCCATCCGCCAGGTTTGGGACCGTAGCGCGCGTATTCTTTCCAACATTGATACGCTGACTAGGCCTTCCGCTGGTCGTGCCGTATCGCAGGAATATCCTGCAATATTGGACTCCGAATTGGCGTCCCAAGCCAGCGTGACGCTCTGAGCCGCCTCGCTAAGGAGAGGCGGCAAAATGAAAATCGAGATGAATGCACTTAGGATTTTGATGCGCGAAAATGGACAGGCATTCCGGGATTGGGTGGTCGTTGCCCGCGTGCTTAAGAGGGAGGGCTCGGGGTTCTCGTTGACGGGGGATTCCATTGCCAGCAGGTTGCTGATAAGCGGGCGCTTTTCGCGACTCCGTTTCTGTCAAACATCTGCGAGTCGCCCGACCAGGAGCCCGCTTCAGCAAAGCATTCGCGCCCCGCCCACATCCAGCAAAGAAAATGTGACAAGGATTGCCAAATCGTGGAGCAGCGAGTCTCCCGAATTGCGAATGGACCGTAGCCGAGGACACGTGCCGAATCAGCTACGATCCCTCCAAATGCCCTTAGAACCTTTGAAAAGCTACAAAATGCCGCGTTGGTTATCGCAGCCGCCGCCGGACCCCTGGTTTTCTGAACCCTGTGGGCGCTGCAGGGTGACCGTTGGGGGCGTCCCTTACAATCGGAACCGATCTCGAATCAGGTTACGCCTGACCCTTAACCCTTAACCTCGTATGAGGTATCCGGGCGCTTTTTTGGGATCTAATCCTATTGCTGGAAAACCACATCGACCCAGTAGTTGCAAGAATTCCACGACTGGTTGGGAAAGTTGCCGTTGACCCCGTAAGCGTATACGCCGTTGCCATTAGACGAGGTGCTCGGAAGGGCATGCAATGGGGGATTGTCTTCGCCAGAGGTGGATGAAAAGTAATTGAGATCAGCGCTGTAGTGACCGGAATCGCAGTGGTATGAAGCCACGTAAACCGTGTTTGCAGTGATCGGCACCGGCGTCGCAAAGTTGACCTGCTGCCATCCTGAGCCTGTTTCGCCTGTAAACGTAGCTGTCGCGAGTAGCGTGCCTGAGCTCGTCCACAGATTTCCAACATGCGTGCCAGTATTGGTGGAAGCCTTGTAGAAACGAATGCCGGTTATCTTTCCGGCAACATCGGAGCGAAACTTCACTCCAAGCTCCACGGATCTATCATCCCCAGAGTCCGCGTTCTGGGGGACGTCGGTATTCCTCCAGATGCTCACCGAGGCCGCCGTGTAGGTCGCAGTAATTGTCACGTTCATCGAGGGCATCAACGCTGTCGTGGAGGCATTATCCAGGTCCTGGGACGGAAGAATCTCTGTGTCTCCGGTCCAAACATTGAATCGCTCACCGGCGTTAGGCGCGTTGGCACTCACCGGGACGGAAGTGCCTGCGGCATAGGTTCCATCGCCAGTGCCCCTGTATACCGTCAAAACGTAGCCGGAACCAGTAGGGCCGGGCGTCGTGTAGGAAACCTGATTCGAGGGCTGGCTCTCGACCCTGCGCCATTATTGTCAATGTAGGCGATACCGTGAAGTAGTATGTCGTTGCGTCGTTCAGATTCGAGACCGTCCTGGTTGTTGTATTGCCAACGTCAATAGGCTGGCCTAGATTTCCGCTTGTTGTTCCGTAGCGCAGTCTATAGCCGGTGGCAGCCGGAACTGGCGTCCCAGGCTAAAGTGCAACTCTGAACTGCCAGACAATGGCGAAAGCGCGATAACAAGTAGGAACACGATCGCCGCCAAGAAGCGTGTTCCACGAGGCAACATGAAGATTTCGAAATCTGGATCCGGGTGACGGCCTTTCTGTGAAGAGGGGGTTCTTATTCATGATCAGGTCTTTGCGGGATTTCAACCTTTGAACGGTATTCGAGGATAGCGCAACCCGAAAGTTTCAAGCGGCGACAGATTGCTTTCTGCGTGCTCCACATGGGCTGGAAGGTCGTGTGATTGGCAAACATCCATCGCCGAAAGGCGGACGCCCGTTGCGCGTAATTGAATTGGTGCGTGTTTCGTTCAATGATATCGCTACGTTGGTGTCATTGCCCCGTTCGCCTGAACTCGAAATAGCCTCCCATGAAATCGTACCGTCTAAACCGTCTGTTCAACGAAAAATCCAATCGCTGTTTCGACGTCGCCGTCGATCATGGATTTTTCAACGAGTATGGCTTTCTTGCCGGCATCGAAGACCTTGCCGGCGCAGTTAAGGCGCTGGTAGAGGCCGGCCCCGACGCCATTCAACTGACGGTCGGTCAAGCTCGATTCTTGCAGTCGCTTCCGGGGCGACATAAGCCGTCCCTCGTCCTGCGCACTGACGTGGCGAATGTCTATGGCAGGGACCTGCCGCGGTCGCTCTTCAGCCGCATGATCGAACAGCCGGTCGAACAGGCGCTTCGCCTGGACGCAGCTTGCGTTGTCGTGAATCTCTTCCGCATTCCGGACGAGCCCGAAGTGACCGACCAATGCATCCAGAACATTCTTAAGATCAAGCCCGACTGCGATCGCTACGGGATGCCCCTGATGATCGAGCCGCTCGTCTTCCAGCCCAACGCGAGCGCCGGCGGATACATGGTGGACGGCGATCCGTTGAAAATCATTCCTCTCGTTCGGCAGGCGGTCGAGCTGGGGGCGGATATCATCAAGGCGGACCCGACTGACGACGTGGGCGTTTACCACAAGGTGATTGAGATCGCGGGCGGCATTCCGCTACTCGTGCGGGGCGGAGGGAAGGCGCCGGATCAGGAAATCCTCGAGCGCACGGAGGCTTTGGTGCGGCAAGGAGCTGCGGGGATTGTCTACGGTCGCAATGTTATTCAGCACGAAAACCCCGCAGGCATGACGAAAGCCCTCATGGCAATTGTGCATGATGGAGCCGCTGCGGGAGATGCGGCCAAATTCCTGAAGTAGAATCGACATGACCCCGGGCAAGAATTGGCATCATCGGCGGCGGTTTGATGGGGCGCGAAGTCGCCAGCGCTCTTGGGCGCTGGTTCGTGCTGGAAAATTTCCCCGTCAGGGCGGAGTTGACGGCGGTTTGCGACCTGGTCGAAAAGCAGCGCGAGTGGTTCCGGCAGATACCGACGGTCAAGCTGGTCACAGCCGACTATTCCGAGCTCTTGGCCAGTTCCGACGTCGACGTTGTTTACGTCGCCGTTCCGCACAATCTGCATGAGAAGATCTATCTCGATGTGTTGAAGGCGGGCAAGGACCTCCTTGCCGAGAAGCCGTTTGGCATCGACCTAAAGGCAGCTCGCGCTATTGCCGATGCGGCCAAATCCTCCGGGTGTTTCGTCCGCTGCAGCTCGGAATTTCCATTTTTCCCGGGAGCGCAGCGCGCTTATCAGTTGGCGCGCGCGGGCGGCCTTGGCAAGCTGCTTGAAATCCATTCCGGATTTCACCACAGCAGCGATCTCGACCCGACCAAGCCCGCTAATTGGAAGCGTCAGGTCAGGACGTGTGGCGAGATCGGTGTCATGGGCGATCTGGGCATGCACACGGTCCATATTCCCTTCCGACTCGGTTGGCAACCGCGCCGCGTCTACGCACAGTTGCAAAAGATTTTTCACGAGCGACCGGACGGAAAAGGCGGGATGGCCCCGTGCGACACATGGGATAATGCCCTCTTGCATACCGAGGTGGTGTCGGAAGGAATCGAAGTCCCGCTCCGGTTCGAAATGAAGCGACTGGCTCCCGGCGAGACGGATACATGGTTTATCGAGGTGCTTGGGACCGAGGGCGGCGTGAAGTTCAGCACGAAAGAGCCAAAGACGTTGTGGACGTTCCAACGCGGGAAAGAACAGGTCTGGCAGCGCACCGACCTGGGCTTCCAGACGGCATTTCAGACCATCACGGGTGGAATTTTCGAGCCGGGTTTTCCGGATTGCTTCCTGCAAATGTGGGCTGCATTCTTGGCCGAGCGTGCCGGAAAACTCGGTGGCACGTTCGGCTGCGTCACACCGGATGAAGCCGTGCGAAGTCACGAACTCTTCGCCGCCGCCCTGCGAGTCTCATGCGGAAAGACGAGCTCATCGAAGTGGGCGAGCGATCTCTTATGAAGCGTAGCGAGATTAATTCACTAATTCGGTCGGCCACACGCTGCTATCGCGATCACGGTTGGGCTTTGCCTCCGAACGCGCGCTGGGATATCACCGATTTTGGTTTGGGTAACTGGAGGCGCTTTGGGCTTGTTCTCGTGAACCTGGCCGAGGAACCGGAGTATTGTGAAAAGCTCATGTACGCGCAAAAAGGCATGACCACTCCCGCGCATGCGCACAAGAAGAAGAAAGAGGATATCATCAGCCGTTGGGGCAAGCTTGCCGTGCAAGTGTGGGCAGGCGAACCGGCGAAGAGCGCAGGCCAGATTGCTGCGCATTCCCGTGAATCACGAGGCGCGGGAGGTTACCTCCGGCGCGATCATCGAACTGGAAGCCGGGTGGCGCGTAACGCTGGTTCCCGGCGTTTATCATGAATTCTGTCCGCTTTCCGATGAATGCGTCATTGGCGAGGTTTCGACCGCCAACGACGACCTGCACGATAATTTCTTCGTGAATCCCGATGTGGGCCGTTATCCCGGTATCGAGGAAGACGAAGCACCGATTCTGCGTCTGATCAGCGAGAAGACGGCCTCGCCGTAGCTTTCGGTCGCCGCCGTTCTGGGAGACTAGGCGAGTGCTTCGGCCATCGTGCGCATCTGAATCTGGATGATGCGCGATTTTGCAGACTGCGTGCATGCGAGGAGGACCGCAGCCGCAACGTCCTCGGGATCCAGCATGTCGGACTGGGCTACGCTCTGCTCGGTGCGCCCTTTCCCCAATGCGAACTCGGTCTTCACTCCGCCCGGGCAGATCGCGCCAACCTTTATCCCGCTTGCGCGAAGTTCCTTGTCCAGGGCTTGGGCGAAACCCACCTGGGCGAACTTTGTCATGCAATAGACGGCCTCTCCGCCAAAGCCGTAGACGCCTGCCATCGAGGAAATCATCAGGATGGTGCCTGATCCCTGCGACAGCATCAATGGCACGGCGTGGCGAGTGAAGAGAAACGTTGAACGAACGTTTGTATCCATCATTTCGTCGTATTCCTCGGCGCTGGTATCGACGAGGTTCTTGTAGTTTCCGACACCCGTGTTGTTTATCAGAATATCCAGGCTTCCAAAAGTGTCCTTGGCTGCGGCAACCGCCTTTCGAGCGGTCTCCTCTTCGCGCGCATCGCCGATGACGATGGAGGCGTCGCTGCCCAATTTTTGAGCTTCCGCTGTGAGGGCTTCCAACCGCTCCCGGCGGCGCGCGGTAAGCACCAGCTTCGCTCCCTCGGCTGCCAAAGCACGCGCGCATGCCTGGCCAATTCCTGCGCTCGCTCCGGTGATCAATGCGACTTTGCCACTGAGTTTTCCTTGATTCTCATTCATCGAAGTAATGGTTTGGGGTTTTTACAACCGCGAAGGACAGTCCTCCTGGCATGCCGAGATCCGCGCAGGGCTGGCACGCTGGCAGGGGGAATCGCCCAAGGGGGATTTTCCATCAGGCTCTCAAGCGGCGTTGCGAAGTCAACATGATTTGCCTTCCGGGAGCAAAAAGACTCGAGTGCTTCGGGGCTTGAGATTGTTGCTCTATGCTCTTGCGGCTCCTCGGTGACGTGCACTACTTTGAGTCAACCCCTCAAAAATCGACCTATGAAAGCCCTTGTCCTTGAAGAAAAACACAAATTGTCGCTTCGGGATTTTCCCATCGAGGAGCCGGTAGGATCGCACGATGTTCGCATCGCTCTGCGTGCCGTCGGCGTCTGTGGAAGCGATGTGCACTACTATCAGCATGGCGCGATCGGGCCGTTCGTTGTGCGCGAACCAATGATTCTCGGCCATGAAGCCGCGGGCGTCGTCGTGGAAGTGGGATCAAAAGTCGCCAATCTGAAGTCCGGCGATCGCGTTTGCATGGAGCCGGGGATTCCGGATGCCAACAGTCGCGCATCAAGACTTGGGATGTATAATCTCGATCCTGCTGTGCGCTTTTGGGCAACGCCGCCTGTGCATGGAATCCTGCGGCCGACTGTTGTTCATCCCGCCGCGTTCACCTTCAAGCTTCCCGACAATGTTTCCTTTGCTGAAGGCGCGATGGTCGAGCCGCTAGCCGTCGGAATGCATGGCGTCAACAAGGCGCGCGTACGGGCCGGCGATGTTGCGGTGGTGGTCGGTGCTGGGCCGATAGGCATGGTCACCGCTCTCGCCGCGCTGGCGGGCGGCTGCAGCAAGGTGTTCATCACAGATGTGCAGCCTCAAAAACTTGAATTGGCGGGAAAGTATCCTGGCATCACCCCGGTCGACGTGCGCGAGAAAAACATCGCCGAAGTGGTGGGCGCGGCCACGGAAGGGTGGGGAGCCGACATTGTCTTCGAGGCCAGTGGAAATCCACGCGCGATACAGGGCGTCTTCGATTCGCTTTGCCCGGGCGGTTGCGTGGTGTTTATCGGCATGCCGACCTCCCAAGTCTCGCTCGATATCGTTGTGGCGCAGGTGAAGGAAGCGCGTATTGAGAACGTATTCCGCTACGCGCACGTTTTTCCGAGAGCGCTGGCGCTCATGGGCGCGGGCAAGATCGACGTCAAACCGCTCATCACCGATAAATTTGGATTCGAGGAATCCATCGCAGCCTTCGACTTTGCTTCCAAGATGCCGCCGCAAAGCGTGAAGGTGCAGATCGAGCTGCCAGCGTGACTGCCAGCGAGTCGCCGGAAATTCGGCTCGACCTACCGACTCCGTAGCGACTGTCCAGACGGTCGTGATTTGCGCGCGAGATGATAGAAACGGAAAAACCAGCTGCACGATGAGAGAAAGGTCCGATAACGCCGCCGGCCAGGTCGAATTGTCCGAGGCGTCTCAGCCAAGCCTCGCCATCCTTAAAATTTATTCCGCTGGATGAAGATCTTTGCCGGTATGTTGCGGCCCACCGGAGCAGGTCGCACGATCCCGTGCTGGATGATCTGAGAGCCGAGACCGAGAAGCTTGGTTCCTTAAGCGAAATGCTCGTCAGCCGTGAACAGGGGTCTTTCCTGACGTTGCTTGTGGCTGCCTTGGGTGTGCGCTCCGCCGTTGAGATCGGAACGTTTACTGGCTACAGTGCGATTTGTATCGCACGGGGCCTTGGTCCGGAGGGACGCCTCCTTTGCATCGACGTCAACGCCGACTGGACCGCAATTGGACGCCGCTATTGGAAGCGCGCCGGCGTGGAGGACAAGATCAAGCTTTCCCTTCGGGGCGGGCAGGCGGAACTTGAGGCGCTGCCGGCAAAGCCCGCGTTTGACTTTGCCTTCATCGACGCGGACAAGCCTGGCTACGATCTCTATTACGAACTGACCCTTCCCCGCCTTCGGTCCAATGGCCTGATCGTCTTCGACAACATGCTTCAGCGCGGGCGGGTCGTGGAACCGAAGGATGAGTCCGCATTGGCCATCGATGCCTTGAACAAAAAGCTTTGCAGCGATCCGCGCGTCGAATGCGTTTTGCTAACTGTCGCAGATGGGCTCATGGTTTGTCGCAAAGTATGAGTCCCTTGCCGACCGCGCTGTTACGAAACATTAATCTTCGAATCCGCGCGCCCAGGCCGGTTGTCCGCTGTAAAGCTCAAACGTCATCAATTCCGCTTTAAGCGCGCCCGACTCGATGTCGAAGAGCTGGACGATCGCTGGGGATTCTCTCCGGCCTCGTGACTTGATGACAATGGCTGTCTCGTTCAAGGCAAATCTCCAGCGCTCAACATTCCGATACTTCGGCTTAATGAAGGAAACGGTTTCCCCGTTACGCAGCACGCGAACACCTGAGGGTTCGACCCAGATTTGAACGACGCCTGCGGGATTTGGCGGCCCACTGATCGTCATGCATCCGACGATTAGGAGACTGGAGAGCCAGACGAACGCAATCGGCAAGAGAGGCGCAAAGCGGAAGTTCATAGCGGAGGCGAAGCCTAGCCCAACATCGGCAATTGTGCAGAAACTTTTGAGAGAATGTCGGCCTCGGTCGCAAGAATGATCGATGAGGCGTTTGTCATCGAGCAGACTAAAAGAGCGCAAGAAACTGCCTTCATTTGGGTGGAGCAATTCGTATGGATTTTCACGACCCTATGCCTCCTCGGGGCCATATCCCTTGTGCCGAATTCGCTGCCGTCATGCATCCTGGCCTGGTCGGCTGCCTGCCCTCGAAGAGTCTTTTGGACGTTTGGAACAAACGCGAGGCGAATATTCGCGTCGATCAGGGACGGGTTCTGCCTCTGTATGCGCGGCCATTTCCCGAAACCGCGCGGATGGGACCGTCCCGCGAGCACGGAGGAAATTTCGGGTGAGGTGTGGTTCCTTTCTGGCGCTTGGCCGCACGATCTGCTAAAAGCACAGATCGTGATGAACTGGCTTGAGAACTATGCCTCTGCCAATCCGGTTGCCTATTCGATACTCTTGATCTCGCTGGTAGCCGTTGTTGGGCTGGGCTTCGCCACTCTCAAGGTTCGCGGCATCGGCGTGGGCGTGACCGGGGTTCTGTTTGCAGGACTTATCTTTGGGCATTTCGGTTTTCACCTGGAGCATCACACCCTGGAGTTTTTGCGAGAGTTTGGGCTCATTCTTTTCGTCTTTACCATCGGCCTGCAGATTGGTCCCGGCTTCTTTGCCTCGCTGAGGGATAAGGGATTGGCGCTGAACGGGCTTGCGGCTGGAATCGTTATCGGGGGTGGAATTCTGACGGCGATCTTCGCCAAGTTCTTCGGAATTCCTTTCGGCGCGGCGGCAGGGCTGTTTGCCGGAGCAACAACCAACACACCGTCGCTCGGCGCAGCCCAGCAAACGCTCCTTGGGATGAAAGTGGACGAAGCGATCTCGGGCCTTCCCGCTCTCTCATATGCCGTTGCCTACCCGCTCGGTATCGTGGGGATAATCGTAAGCATGATTCTGATACGCGTTCTGTTTCGTATCGATGTAAGCAGCGAAGCCGCACAATTTGAAGAATCGCAACGCTCGGGTGGCCAGCCGATCGAGCGCGCAAACCTGCGAGTCGACAATCCAAATCTCGACGGCTTGCGAGTCGATGAAATTCCTGGCCTGCATGAAACCGAGGTCACCGTGTCCCGCTTGAAGCGACGCGGCGAGGCCGATGTGCGCGTCGCCACCGGCGCGTCTCTAGTCCACACGGGTGACACGCTGCTGGCTGTGGGAACGGCGCCGCATCTTGAGAGCTTTCAGCGCATCGTCGGAGCCCGCAGTGACGAGGATCTGATGAAGGCGCCGGGCGATGTCACTTTCAAGCGCGTCATCGTGACGAATAAGCCCGTGCTCGGCAGGACCGTGCGACAGCTTGGATTCGAGGCCAAATATGGAGTGTCGGTCACAAGGCTACAGCGCGGGGGTGTTGAAATGATGGCCACCTCCGATGTGCAGCTGCAGTTCGGCGACGTATTGGTTATCGTCGGCGACGCGGCCACGCTCGAGCAGGTCGCTGCGGAGCTTGGAAACTCGCCCAAGCAACTCAATGAGACGAACTTCATTCCCGTCTTTTTTGGCATCGTGCTGGGCATCATTGCCGGCTCGCTTCCGATAGCTTTGCCCGGTCTCCCCGTAGCCGTCCGGCTGGGTCTCGCGGGAGGCCCGCTGGTGATCGCGATCCTTCTCGCGCGTGTAGGCAATATCGGACAGCTCGTTTGGTATATGCCCGGCAATGTCAACTATGCCTTCCGCGAGCTCGGTATCATCCTGTTTCTGGCGTGTGTTGGGCTGAAGGCCGGTTCCCAGTTTGTCAGCACGCTCCTCTCGCCAAGTGGTCTGCTTTGGCTGGTCTGCGGCGCAATGATCACAATCGTGCCGGTCCTCGCAGCGGGATTGTTCGGCAGGGCGATTCTCAAGCTCAATTATATGACCATTCTTGGTTTGCAGGCTGGGAGCATGACAGACCCCCCGGCGCTCGCCTTCGCCAACACGATCGTGGGTTCGCACGCGCCCGCGATCTCCTATGCCTCCGTGTACCCCCTGACCATGCTTCTTCGCATCACTGTCGCGCAGGTTCTCGTCATCCTTTTGGCCGGCTGATTGGCATCGTGCCCGTGGGGACGCCCAATAGCGAAGGCAGTGATCGCAGTGTGCGGTCCACTCAGACGTCCAAGGGCGACAGTTTTTTGTTACTACTTCAAGAGAGCTTCGGCAGATTTTACCCGCCCGTTACCGCCTGGTTCTTCCAGTTTGGCGCTCTGAGGTTCGCCTCAAGGTCACGTGCGATGCAGCCGGAGAGGTTTCCTCCCTGTTCGGAACGATTCGCGCAATAGCGCAAGGCGGTATCGACATCTCGCGCTCCTTCAAAAAGCGAGGTTTGGTTCCCATGTACCATGGTCAATTCACTTTGAATTCGTTATCGACCTAGTAGTGAAGTTGATCGCCTCTCCATCGCGCGCTGAACCCGACTCTGAAAAGAGAGTCGAATGGAAAATGGATGACGAAGAAGGCAATAGTTCCTGCTCTCGCGAGGGTTCTGGGCGAGTTTCGAATTCCCGCCCAGGAATACGGAGTGGAGTGATTGGTCAAATTCCGAGAAAGCGGCGTGATGAACGCTTGCGAAACGAAGCCTGAACGCCGAAAGATCTTCGAATACCTGGCACCTGTTACGTTTACCGGCAAAAATGCATATGTCTGACACTCGTTCTGGACCAACTCACGATGAAATCGCGGTGTGCGCCTATTTCATTTGGGAGCAGGAAGGCAAATCGGAAGGACGTGCGCTCGACCATTGGTTGCAAGCGGAGCTTCAGCTCGCCGCGTCCCACTGGCACGAGTCCCTTTGGCACCGAACGCAGCGGGCATAGGCCAGTCTGCCTGGCTGATCGAGTGTCCTGCCGTCGCTGGGCGGACATTGCCGTTGTCAGCGAGTCGTGAGCCCATGCGAAGCGCTCCGGTTGGCCGGTCGTGGCGAAGACCGAGCGCCACCAGCCGCTGGCGGGGTCGAGGCGCTTCGTGTGCGCGGCCAGGAATTCGATGGGGACGTGGATGAAACGATCGTGGAGGAAGCCGATCACGAGGCCGGTTTTGCCAGCCATTGCGGTATGGGCGGCATGGCGCGCGACAACGTGCGTCGAGTGAAAATGGAACTTCGGGAATAAGCGCAAAGTTCACGTCCTGGCTGGCGATCGTCGCGCCCGCTGTGATAAAGCCGGCATGGCGTCCCATAAGTTTTACGAGGCCGATGCCGCGCGGAACGCTGCGCGCCTCAGTGTGCGCGCAGTCGAGCACGCGCGCGGATTCGTCAATGGCGCTGAAAAATCCGAACGTGCGCGAGACGAAGCCTTCGGCCCGCTTGCTTCAAATGCTCATTTTTGGAGTTGGCCCCCAAAGGGATGTCATGAGAGAAGGTTTTTTTCTCGTCTGTCACTGAAAGGACTTCAGGTCTTGAAGGAAATTGTTGCCAAGTGATAGATTCGCCGCCGATGCGGAGACTTCCTATGAGAACCGCTCAGTTTCTTTCCAATCATCACGCCGATCATCATTTTGGCCCCGCCAGCGCGTTCCCGTGCCTGTTGTCCCAGTAGAAGCCTTCGCGGGCGTTCCTTCTCGAGGCCGACAAACTTGAACTTCGGCGGGTCACAGACAGCTTTGCCCTTGTCATTCTTCGCGATGCCGGTCATCTGGCAGGTCTTCATGAAACCGGCCTGACTACAAGGGACGGACAAGATCTCTGGAGATGGCAGAGAGCCGTGGGCACCCCGACAGCGCCATGGCCAGATCGAACTCCTGACGCAGCATTTCCAGAACGTACTTGACCCCAGCTTCTCCACCGACCGCCAGTCCCCAAAGTATTGGGCGCCCTACCAATACCGCCCGAGCGCCATAAGCCATCGCTTTGAGCACGTCGGTCCCGCGCCGGATCCCCCCATCAACGTAGACTTCGACCGCGCCTGCCACCGCGTCGACAACCTCCGGTAAGACCGAAATGGTTGCCGGAGTCGTGTCCAGCTGTCGCGCACCATGGTTCGACACAATGATCCCAGCCGCGCCGTGGTTGACCGCACGCCGAGCGTCATCGGCGCGCAGGATGCCCTTCACCAGTACCGGCAGCTTCGTCACTCCCGCAAGCCACTCGATGTCTTTCCAGGTCAATGCTGGATCAAAGAGCGAGGCGACATAGACTGCCATACCGGAGTCAGCGCCAACGTTCTTGGGAAACTCGTGGCACCCTGCCTGCACGAGATTTTTCAGCGACAGATGATCCGGCAGCGTCAAGCGATTGCGAACGTCACGTTCACGCTGTCCCGGCATCGGTACGTCAACGGTCAACACGACCGCCTTGCAACCGGCGGCTTCGGCGCGCTGCACCAGCGAGGCGCTGATCGCCCGATCCCTAAACACGTAAAGCTGGAACCAGGCGGGCCCGGTAGCCACCGCCATGGCCTCCTCGATCGAGGTGTTCGAGAGGGTCGCCAGGGTTGTGAGGGTCTTGGCGGCGCCGGCCGCCCTGGTTGTAGCGATTTCTCCCTCCGGGTGTGCAAGGCCTTGAAGCGCCGTAGGAGCAATCAAGATCGGCATCGAGACACGTTCGCCCAAAACGGTGGTGCTCATATCCCTGACGCTCACATCGACGAGCACGCGCGGAAGCAACAGGATTCGCTCATAGGCTGCCCGGTTCTCGCGCAGGGTGATTTCGTCGTTGGCGCCACTCGCGTAGAAGTCGTAAGCCATTTGGGACAGCGACTTTCGTGCGCGCTCTTCCAAGTCCCGCAAGTTGACGGCATCGATCTTTTCACTCATGGCCGTTCGCTCTTTCGTCGGCGTTTCGCCTAACCGTGCCGCGTCCCGCCCATCATCAGACTTTCCGCGCTCTCCATCGTGCGCTGACTGGCTATCGTAAGTCGGAAAGCCCGATATTGACTGGCGAGAAAGATATCAAGCAATCCTCAAATGAGTTTCCGCGTGCTCAGGTCGCCGGAGCGCGGCTTGCGCTTTAAGACTGCTCTGTAAGTTTCGTCATCGTTGGTCTTCCCAAACGCGGAAGAATCAACGGAAGCCGCCCGAGACGTGATAGGTTTCGCCCGTGATCCAGGAGGCGTCGGATGACGCCAGGAACGCCACGATTGGGGCGATATCTGCCGGTTGACCGATGCGTCCGAGCGGCGTCTGCGACTCCACGCTTTTCCGAAAATCGCTTTCCGCAAAACCTGCGGCGTGAACCCCTTCAGTTTCGACCATGCCGGGGTTCACTGCGTTGACGCGAACGCCGCGTGGTCCCAGTTCGCTGGCGAGCGATCTGGTCACAGCGTTCACTGCGGCCTTGGTTGCACTATAGACCGAAGTCGTCGGGGGTGCGGACGTGCCGGTCACCGAACCAATGTTGATGATACTGCCGCCCTCCGGCCCGAAGTGCCGGGCGGCTTGCTGCGTAGCGAGGATCAGGCCTAGCACGTTCACGTTGAACTGACGGTGAAAATGCTCCTCGGTCACCTCATCGAGCGACCCGAACTCGTAAACTCCGGCGTTGTTGACGAGGATGTCGATCCGGCCGAATTCCTTTATTGTCTCTCCGAATAGGCGCTCAATGTCGGCCTTGTTGGCGAGATCCGCCCGGAGCGCCGTCGCCGTACCGCCCTGTTTCTTGATCTCGTCGACGACCCGGTCCGCTCCTTCGCGGCTCGAGGCGTAGTTCACCACGACCGAGGCGCCTCCCGCGGCGAGCTGCTTCGTGATGCCTGCCCCGATGCCCTTTGATGCCCCTGTGACGATGGCGACCTTGCCGCCGAGTTTGCTTTTAGTATTCATATTTATGTATCGTTCGGTAAGTATCAGCGCACTGGACACGGCGCGTCAAGTGATTTATGTATTTATCGGTATGAAATCCAAAGCTCGGCGGGGAAGGCCTGGACGGCCTCGCGCATTCGACACGGATCAGGCGCTGGAGAGCGCCATGCGCGTTTTCTGGCGGAAGGGGTATCAAGGCGCCTCGCTGTCGGATCTCACGCAGGCGATGGGGATCAACCGGCCGAGTCTGTATGCGGCGTTTGGGAACAAGGAGGAGCTGTTCCGCAAGGTGCTGGATCGTTATGGACATGGGCCTGCAGCGCACGTTTGCGATGCGCTCGAGGCGCCGACCGCCAGGGAGGTGGCCGCGAGGATCCTTTATGGGACCGTCGATCTGTTGAGCGATTCCAGCCATCCGCCTGGCTGTCTCGGGGTAAACGGGATCCTCGTGGGAGGAACGAGGACCGAAGCGGTGTGCCAGGAAATGGCTGCGCGGCGCCGCGCTGCCGTCGAGGCGTTGAGAAAGCGATTCATCCGAGCGAGAAAGGAGGGCGATTTGCCCGCGACCGAGGATCCTGCCGCGTTGGCTTTGTTTGTCTCCACCGTGGCGCAAGGGATGTCGGTCCACGTCGCGAGTGGCGCCGGGCGGTCTGAGCTTCGGCGCGTCGCCGATCTCGCCATGGAGGTCTGGCCGTCGTAGCGGGCCGCGCGACCGCGGGCTTTTTCGGCCAAGGCAGCCTGAGGTTCGAATATCGTGGCCGCTTCGGAGATTGCGATGCGCGTTGCATTCGCGTTTCCGACCTCTAATCCAGCCAGGAAAGCTCGGACACTGCGACCGCGGAGCTTGGACGCCGGGGTTGCCAGAGCCACGTGATGCGCCATCTGCTCAACGCAGGGAGGTCGTCGGAAGAAGCCTCTTCATGCCCATGCTCCGATCAACGCCACTTGTGCCGCCCGTCCAAAGCGCAAGAGTTGGGCGAAAGCGTGAATGGCAGATCACGGTGCCAAAAGGCGTCGCGAGAATTCGATTTCCATTCACCCGCTCGATGGACACCCATCTCACCGCCGCAGTGCGGACCGCTGACGAGTTAGGCTGCGCTGCAATCGGCATTCGATATCCGCGGTCGAGCGCTGTCTGACTTCAACGAAGTCGGGAACTCAAAGAGGCTTCAAGCGATCAATATCCATCGCGACGAGGCAGACGTCATCATCGAAACTCTGAGTGGCTGAGAACTGCTGAACTTCGTCGACAAGGCTGCGGCAGAGCTCTGCCACCGGAAGCACGGTTCGGTCGCCGACCGCTTTCAAGAGCTTTTCATAGTCGTACAATTGGCCTCCGGAGCCTTCGACCTCAAACAAACCATCAGTGAATAGCAGTACGACGTCGCGCGGCGAGAGCTTGCGACGGCTGGTCTCGTACTTCGCTCCCGGGAAGAGACCGAGTGCCGGACCCGGCCGTGCCCCCGTGAGCGGCGATGCTGTCGCTGCGGAACCATTCGCTGCGCACGCGAAATGTAGCGGGCTCGGATGACCCGCACCGGCGTAGCGCAACTGGCCCTTGGAAAGATCGGCTACCACATAGAACGCGGAGGCAAAAAGCGTGATATCGGTATTCTTAAAGGCCCCCACCAATGCGCGATTTATCGCGAACAAAAGGTCCCCCGGCCTTGTCCAAAGCGGACGGAGTTCGCTAACCACAGAGCGCACGATAGCCGCCACCAGCGCAGCCCGCACGCCGTGCCCCATCACATCGCAGATGAACAAGCCAGCCTTATCATCCGCGATATCAAGCACGTCGAAAAAGTCGCCGCTTACGATCATCGACGGCCTGAAAAAGGGGTAAAAACGCACGGCGCTATCCTGCTCGCTGGCGTCATGGGGAAAATTCGGGAAACGCTGCGGCAGCAGGGCGCTCTGAAGTTCGCGCGCCATCTCCAGATCCTGTTCAAGAGACTCGTTTTTCGCGCGAAGCTCTTCCGTAAGCCGAAGGAGTTTCTCAGCGGCGCGTTTTTTCTCCGTGATGTCACGCGAAATGCCGAAGGTTCCGATGAGATTGCCCTGCGCATCGCGCAGCGGCATCTTGGTCGTCGAAACCCAGGTGTCTTCGCGATCGGGCCACGTCTCTTTTTCCTCGTAGTCGACGATCGGTTTGCCAGTGCGGATTATTTCGAGCTCATCCGCCAAGGCTCCCTCCGCGTGTTCGCTGGAGAACAAGTCTCGATCCGTCAAGCCGATCAGTTCGGCGGGATCCTTTCTGCCGTGCACTTCGGCCAGAGCCCGGCTAACCGCAATGAAGCGGCAATCGAGGTCCTTAAAGTAGATGTGATATGGCAGATTTTCCATCAGGGTAGTCAGCAAACTCCGCTGTTTGGCCAAGGCGAGTTCCGTTTGGCGTCGCTCGGTGATGTCCCAGGCTACACCTACGATTCGAAGGTTCTTCGAATTTTCGCCGTTGTAGACCCGTGAACGAATCCTAACCACATGAGCGCTTCCGTCCGACGGCCACGACACTCGAAATTCCGTATCCACAGCCGCGCGCGCTGTAATGGCGCGCGCGAATTCCCCACGAATCCTCTCGCGATCTTCGCGGTGGATCAAACCCAAGAAGTCCTCATAGCTGCCCTTGAAGGTCCCGGGAGCCAATCCAAAAAGGGCATGCATACCTTCATCCCACCCGATCACATCAGTGGCTACTTTCCAATCCCAAGTTCCCATCCCTGCCGAACTCAGCGCGAGGCTTAGTCGCTGCTGCTCGCTGTCACGACGCGTATTGCTCATAAAGAGTCAGAGGGCGAAACCTGGTTTTCTGTTCAACCTAATTTACGCCTTACGCGAGTAAGTCGCAGCCTCGATGACCGATTGTTCGCGCCGAGGAATGATTGCTCAGTGAGACGAGGATCGACCTTCCCCTTCGGCTCCTGGGTTTTCGACTGCCATTCCTGGCATTCGACCGGTTTCATTGTCCGAACGGACACCGTAACCCCCGAAGTGCGTGATCGCAGTTGAAGTGAAATTATCCGGGTCCGCGATTTGCCCGACGGAAAAAAAGTCCTTTCCATCTCCCGTGTTGTGCGATTGCCTACGGCGGTGAAATCCACTCCCGAGAAGGTCAAGCTCTTTTTGCGATGAAGGCTCGACCGGCCGCATCAGCAGCGATGGCCCTTGGTCCGGCCCCACTCACCTTGAAACCGGCGCTGGAGCCCCGCAAGTCTGGGGCTGAACGCTCAAACTCCCTTTGAGGAGCGGGCCAACACCTGGAGCGCCTTATTCGGCATGATGGCGGCTTTTGGGTTCGCGCTTGCACTGCTGTGGCGTGGGGATGCAACCGCAGGACAATGGATCTTCGCCGCCGCTTTATTCGTTATGTTTTTGACTTCCACAGTCTATCACAGCCTTGTTTCGGAACGGGCGAAGGAGGTAGCGCGCGTTCTTGACCATATCGCAATCTTCGCTCTTATCGCGGGGACTTATACACCGTTCGCGCTCGGACCTCTTCGCGCCCACGGGGGAATTTTTCTCTTCGCTCTTGAGTGGCTGCTGGCTTTGACCGGAGTGGGATTCGTGCTGTGCGGAGGACTCGATCGCACGCGCATTTCAAATGCCCTCTATATCGGAATGGGATGGGTTGGCCTCTTTTTCGTTTCGGGCTTCCTTAGAAGTGTGACGCCGGCCGCCAACGGATTGATTGTTGCCGGAGGAGTAATTTATACTTCAGGCGTGTGGTTCTACAGCGCAAAGCGATTGCCCTACTCTCATTTTGTATGGCACCTCTTCGTGCTCGCGGGCTCAGCCTGCCATGCTGTTGCAGTATACGGATTCTCCGGCTAAGAGGGAGGATTGGTTCGTCTGTCTCGCTGCGCTTGGCGCGAACCGCGTTCTCATTCTCCGGAAACGACGAATTTCCGGCACCGATACGGCGATTCGGGCGGCGCGAAGCAGGAAGACCACTCTCCCGTCAAATAGGGACCGGCTCGACCTTCCAGATATCGCGCGCGTATTCCTTAATGGTGCGGTCGCTTGAGAATTTTCCCATTCGTGCCGTGTTTGGAATGGCCTTTTTCGACCAGCGCGATTTGTCGCGAAAGGCGGCGTCCACTCTTTTCTGGCAATCGCTGTAAGACTCGAAGTCCGGCAAACAGAGGAACGGATCGCTATAGCAAAGGTTGTCGCGGAGCATTGTCAGGACGCCGGGTGGCTCATCGGGAGTGAAGTAGTTCAATCCCACCCAGTCCATGACGGCGCGCAATTCCGGGTTCTTTTCTAAATATGTCTGCGGGTTGTAACCTTTCTTAGACAGTTCGGCGACTTCTTCGACGGTCATTCCGAAGATGAAGATGTTGTCTTCACCGACTCCTCCTTGATCTCGACGTTTGCACCGTCCAGCGTCCCAATGGTCAGGGCTCCGTTGAGAGCAAGTTTCATGTTCCCTGTTCCTGAGGCCTCCTTGCCTGCAGTGGAAATTTGTTCGGAAAGATCGGCTTCGGGCACAATGCGTTGGGCAAGAGAGACGCGATAGTTTGGAAGGAAAACGACTTTTATCTTATCCTCAATGCGTTTGTCGCCGTTGATATACTTGCCCACCGCGTTGATAACCTTGATTTCAGCACTGTTTGAGCTTCTTTTGATCGACAGGCTGTTGCGGATTGATCGTCACCGCTTTACGGTTAAATGTAAGCTTCGGGTAGCGTGGTTCCATCCTTTTTGGAACCCGAAAGAGGAGTCGCCTCGGCTGTGGCGCGTGCAGTTTGTTGAAGAGTCGTTGAAGGAGATGTAAACCCGGATCATGCCGGTTGAATTTAGAGATTACTACACAACCCTCGGCGTGCCGCGCGACGCCAGCGACGACGACATCAAGAAGGCGTTTCGCAAGCTGGCCCGCCAATATCACCCCGACGTGGCGAAGGACAAGAGTGCCGCCGAAGAAAAGTTCAAAGAAATCAACGAAGCCTACGAAGTCCTCAGCGATCCGGAGAAGCGGAAAAAATACGACCAGCTCGGCGCCGGCTGGCAGCAAGGTGCCGGCTTTGAACCGCCACCCGATTGGCAGGGTGGCTCGTGGACCAGCCCCGACGGCTCACAAGAGTATGAATTCCATTTCGGAGGCAGCACCGGTTTCAGCGACTTCTTCGAACAGTTTTTCGGCCGCGGCGGGCGCTACGGCGGCACGGAAGGCATGTTCCGTGGGGGCCAGCGCGGCGCGGAGGGCGAACAAGAATTCGCCCTGCGGGGCGCGGACATCGAAGGCGACATTTTGGTTACGCTGGACGAAGTCATGCACGGTTCTACGCGCACCGTCTCTCTTCAGCGCGTGAACCCCCGCACCGGCCAGACCGAAACGGACACTATTCGAGTCCACATCCCCGCCGGCGTGCGGGAAGGTCAGGCCGTCCGCGTTCGCGGCAAGGGGGGCCAAGGCGCTGGAGGGGGCGCGGCCGGCGACCTTTACCTGCGAGTGCGCTTGGCTGCGCATCCGGATTTCCGCCCCCGCGACGTAGATCTCTATTACGATTTGGACCTCGCGCCGTGGGAAGCCGTGCTCGGGACCAACGTGACAGTCCCCACGCTCGGGGGTCGGGTGAAAGTACGCATTCCGCCCGGCACCAACAATGGCCAGCAACTGCGTGTGCGCGGGCAGGGTTTGCCAAAAGGCAAAAGTGGCGAGCGCGGCGATCTCTATGTTATCGCCAATGTGCAAGTGCCACAGCGGGTCAGCGAGGAAGAACGCGCCCTTTGGGAGCAACTCAGCCGCGCATCCCGATTCAACCCGCGGCAGCCATCCTGATGCATTTCAAACATGATTACCGATAGAGCCACGTTTCATGATGAGGCGACGCTCTTCAATTTCGCCCTAAACTGCACTGATTGGTTCCGGTCATGCGGCCATCTACAAGCGCGAGGCGCATGCGGCGGCTGCTCGCACTCCACCTCTAATAGAGTAGCGTAATGAAATGCCAGGCTCATTCTAAATTCAGCAAGAGATGGCTATGAAAACGATCGAACCCGACGACCGCGGCATAGTGCGGGCTTGTCCGCAGTGTGGCCAGCGCAACCGGCTGATCTACGAGCGCCTCGGCTCCGTTTTTCGCTGCAGCAAGTGCCGCACGGAAATACCCCCGCCGACTGAGCCGGTCGAAGTGCCGGGCGCGGCGAAGTTCGACTCGCTCATCGCTCGGTCCGCCCTGCCCGTGCTCGTGGATTTTTGGGCGCTGTGGTGTGGTCCCTGTAAGATGGTCGCGCCCGAACTGGTGAAGGTGGCGGCCGACGGCCGCGGCCGCTGGCTCGTGGCCAAAGTGAACACCGACGAACTGCCCGACGTCGGCTCGCGCTTTGGCATTCGCGCCATTCCTACGCTGGTGTTGTTTAAAGCCGGACGCGAAGTGTCGCGGCAATCCGGAGCGCTGTCCGCACCTGCCATTCTCCAATTCCTGCAACAATCACTTTGAACGCGAACTGACCAAAACTGCGTTTCTTAACCTCGGTTAGGAGGACACCATGAATACAGGGGATGACTCGATATCAGAGCCCCAATACGCTCTACAGCTTTTCGAACCCGATCCGCAGACGGTTTACACCATCGAAGCAACGGCGCACCTCGTGGATGTGTCGCGCCGGATGGTTCTCGTTTATTGCAAGCTCGGCCTTGTTTCGCCGGTGGTGGACCCGGAGGGCGGCGGATACTATTTTAACGACGAGGCTATCCGTATCCTGCGGCGCATCGAATATCTGCGCAATGTCTGCGGCATTAACCTGCCCGGCATTAAAATGATTCTCGACCTGGTGAACGAGGCTGAACGTCTCCGGGCCGAAGTGCGCTTCCTGCGCAGATGAAGCGGCATCCACTCGATTTTTCGGGGGAGGAGAGGGAAGGTGTAAGACGAGCGTTACGAATCATTCGGACCTGCAGGCCGAAAGTGGTTTGCTTCATCGGGAAGGTCACGTTCAACACGTTTTACAACAGGCGAAAATGTGATTGGGGCTGGCAGACGGAGATCGGCGGCGCGAGAGTTTATCTGATGCATTTTCCGATCCGGGGCGCTGCGGCGATCCGCCTGAAAGAGTTGGAAGAACTGAAACGAGCCACTGACGACTCTCAGATTCTTTAATCTTAGTCATTCGTACATAGTGCAAAGGCAACTGGAACGAGTGCCCCTACCGCACGGATTAGATGCTCATTTTTAGAATATCCAAACCTCTGCGGATTATATCATGGTCGATATTGAGGGCCGGAAAAATGGTGAGGATATTGTCCTGAGCAGTTAGAAGCAGACCCTCTTTCCGAGAACGTCTCTTAATGTTTTCGGTAGCTGAGTCAATCCTACATCAGGAGCAAGTCCGCAATGGATCTGCGGATGAAATAGGATGAGAGCGCGGTTCGAGTCGAGCGAAGCGAGAGAGACTGACCGAAAAGGTCAACCCGAAGGGCGAGGGCAACGCCGAATCAATGTCGCCACATCACGAGGTTCAGGGTCCTTCCCGATCTACCACAACGCCTATGTCCATCGCATCATTGCCAATGACGCTTGCATCGGTGCGCCGAGTCACGCGGCCGAGCCATTGAAACGGGTGCCGATGCGGTGCTCGTCAATACCGGGATCGGCGCCGCTCGCGATTCTATCCGTATGGCAAGGGCGTTCAAAAGACCGCCGTCGAAGGTGCGCAGGAGGCTTTGGAAGTCCGTCTTGCCTCGCAGATCACGCGGAGGCAATCAGTCCGTTTGCGGCGTTCTTAAGGGAGTCGTCCGCCTCCCGCGGGGCTCAAGTCCTTTCCACTTCTCCATGTTCGAGATAGTGGATGTCCTCCTTCGAGAGTTGGGTGTCAGCGCAAGCGATGCAGTCCTTTAAATCGGTTAATGTTTTTGGACCTACCAATGCAAATACAGGAAGTGGTTGGCTGATCAGATAGCCGATCACTATCTGTCCTACGGAGGACCTGTATTCTTGCTGGAGGCGGCGTATTCGCTGGAAGCGGTCGCGATTTTCCTGGTGATCAAAAAGAATTCGAACGCGAGCGTCGGCCGGGACTTTGTCCAACGTATTTTGCTCGAGGCGTCGAAAGTATCCGTTCGCCTGAGCCAAGTAGGCGAATGCCGAGAGACCATGGCCGATGTGCCAGCGGACAAATGACTCGTCGATGAAAGCCCAACTCGAATCGGCTCTGAGAAACATCGGGTTTGGCGAGCGGTTTCGGCCAATCAACTCGCCAAGGAGACGGATTTAATCATCGCTTTAGGCACACGTTTAACCGATTTCACAACAGCCTCGAGAACAATTTGAAAACCCTGCGGTGCGATTCATTGGAATCAATGTGACGCCGATGGATGCAAGCAAGCTCTCGGCAACAATGTGGCTGAAATAGAGGCTATCGGCTTGATTAATGAGGCCGTTGGTGGAAAGGCCACCGTTGTCTGTGCCGCAGGAAATATGCCCGGCGAATTGCTGCGACTGTGGCGTCCAGACGAACCCAAGGCTTATCACCTTGAATATGGCTTTTCCTGCATGGGCTACGAGATTCCGGGCGGCATCGGCGTGAAATGGCCGAACCCGAAAGAGATGTGGTCGTGATGATCGGCGACGGCACCTATCTGATGATGAACTCAGAAATAGTTACCGCGGTAGTCGAAGCGCTCACGCTGACGATCGTGGTCATCGATAATCATGGATATCAGTGTATTCTCGGACTGCAGCGAATCTGTGGAGTCTCCGACTTCGGGAATGAGTTGCGGTTCCGAGACGCGAAGACCGGAATGCTTCATGGCGAATATGTTCCGATCGATTTCGTCAAGCACGCCGAAGCTATGGGGGCTCACGCAATTTTAATCCAGACTGCGGCCGAAATCACTGCCGCCCTTAAGGAGGCAAAGCAGAGGAAGGGTGTTTCCGTAGTGGTAATTCCCGTCGATCCTGAAAAGCGGATGCCCCCGCTGGGGACTTGGTGCGATGTGCCTGTGGCGAAGGTTAGCGCGATCGACAAGACGCGGCAGACGCGGGAGAATTACGAGAGGGTTACCAAAAAACAGCGCACCGTATTTGCATGAAACTTGCCACAGCGCCTGTTAATTGGAATAGTCCGGACGTTCCAGAATACCGGAGGAAACATGTCGATTGCTCGATGTAACAGATGCGTCGCTTGTTGGGTGGTGCCTCGATTGCGGACACCTCACGTATGGGGGCGGCGACACTCTGAGGATGCTGGAGAAATACGGCGGGCGAGTGGGCTATGTCCATATCAAGGACGTCGACGGGGAGATCTTGCAGCGCGCTCTTCAAGAGGGATGGAGTTTCCACAATGCTCTCAAAGCTTTTATCTTCGCGAGGCTTGGGAACGGGATTGTGAATATTCCGGCGGTGATTCAAGCACTCAAGGATTATGAGTATGACGGCTGGCTGGTCGTTGAGCAGGATACAACTCCAGGCGATCCGACCCGGGTAGCTCGAGAGAACCGCATTTACATCGAGGGATGCTTACGATGAGAACGCAGTGTCTAGAGATGGCGAGTCTCTAAGCGTGCCGGCTTGTGGAGGTTGTTGAACAGAGAAGGAATATCTTTTTGATGAACTGACAGAAAGAATCGCGAAAGGCCCGATAAGCTTTCAGGTTCGCGTGCAGGTGGCAAACGCCGCCGATATCGTAGACGACGCGACGGTTCACTGGCCGGAGGAGCGGCCCTTGATCAATCTCGGCAGGATCGCTCTGACAGCTCCGGTCGCGGAGAACGCGCGTGAGCAGAAGAAAATCATTTTCGATCCCATACCGCGTGTCGACGGAATTGAGCCCTCTGGTGATCCTTTGCTCGAGTTGCGTGCCGCGATCTATTTGCTGAGCGGGCGTCGTCGTCGGCAAGCCCCCTAAAAATAGGCGCAACTGCCGTCGCTTCGATAGCATCGACGCCGTTACAATAGTAGCCACAGGGCAGGGAACCTGCGCCGGGGCGGATCAGGGGTAAATTCCAGGAACGCGCATTTGCTTTGAAATCCGCCGCGAATTGCCAGGATGCGATGATAGCCATGTAGAGCGGTTTGCGGAACCCGCGCCGGATTCGCTACCAGAGGTGAATCGCGGTGCCGTGGGCGACGTGAACCGCCTCCAAAACCGCTTCGCTCAGAGTCGGGTGCGCATGGCTACCCGCGGGTGACAGTAGGTGCAACCGGGGAAAATTGTCACCTTCTTCGGCTTGTGGCCGGGAACGAAAAGCTCCTCGACAGTCTGAATCGCCTCGAAACTCGCGAGGCCTCTCCACGCAGCGAGTCAATCTTGTTCTTTCTGAAAAGGTAGTCTACGCCGGATGTGCCCTTTTCGCTGACCTCGCGGGAACGCCTGACCCTCAACGCAAAACAGAACCACCATGAGAACGATGAGAGTCATGCGCTTTAACGATTCCTCCGATGCTCCCGCTTTGATCGCGGGCACAGCCCCGGTGCCTCAGCCGGGCCGCGGGGAACTGCTCATCCGCGTCCATACTGCCGGGGTGACGCCGACCGAATTGCTATGGTATCCGACTAGCCATACACTAGGACGGGGGAAGGAGAACGGGCGCGATTCCAGGCCACGAATTTTCCGGCGTCGTCGAGGCCGTAGCAGCGGATGTCGATCCAGACCAAATCGGTCGCGAGGTCTTCGGAATGAATGACTGGTTTGCCGATGGCGCCACCGCGGATTACTGCATAAGCAGAACGACACCTTTGCCAGCGACCACGCGCTTCAGCATACGTTCCATATTGTAGTAGCCGTCCGGCGTCTTCTGCCCCTTGTGGGCGGCCACCACCGCATCCGCCATCAGGAAGACGGTGACCTCGGTCTGCGGGTCGTTCCTGAGTAGCGCATGAACAAGGCGCAGGGCGTTGTAGCATCGCTCCGTGCCGTAGGGCGGATCGTTGAGGATAAAAAGAGTCTTCATAATCGATTATCTCATGACTTTATTTTCGAGGTCCCGCTCTCGGCCCGAGAAGGCCCTTGCTCTGCCACTCCAGTCTGCCGAGCACCAGCGCTTGCCTGCTCTTGCATGACCAAAGCGACAATGGCACCCGAAAGGAACGTGAGGGCGGCAACTGATGCGATCGCCCATGAAAGTCCGAAAATATCGGCGACGAGACCTGCAGAGAGTGCGCCAATCGCGTAGCCGAGATCCCGCCAGAACCGATAGACGCTGAGCGAGCGGGCGCGCCATGTCGGATGCGACGCGTCCGAGACGGCCGCGATCAGACTCGGGTAGACCATCGCCGTGCCCAACCCGAGAAGAAGTGCGCCAACGAGCCACCATCCGAACTGGCGCGTGGCTGCCGTGAGAAACAGGCCGACCGCCTGTGTCCACATGCCGACGACAATGAGGCCTTTCCGCCCCCAGCGATCGCTCAATAGGCCCGTGGCAATCTGCAGAATGCCCCACGTCGCGGGATAGATCGCCTTGAGGATGCCGATGCGTTCGACCCCGAGGCCGAGAGAGGCGAAGAACAGGGGGAAAATTCCCCAGCTCATCCCATCGTTGAGATTGTTGACGAGGCCCGCCTGGGAGGCGGCGAACAGGTTGCGGTCCCGGAAGGTCGTGAGTAGAAAGATGTCTCGGAAGCTGATCGGAGCGGATTGCTGCGAATGCGCAGTGGCCTCCACCCGGACATGGTCGCGCGTGTCGCGGACGAGCAGGATTGAAAGCAAGGCGCCCAGGAGCGCGTACCCGATCCCCAGATAGATCGGTGCGGGACGCAGCCCGTACTGTGAGGCGAGGTAACCGGTTAGGAAAGCCGTCACCCCGACCGCAAGATAGCCCGCGAACTCATTGAGGCCGACGGCCAGGCCCCGTGATTTGGGCCCCACAAGATCGACCTTCATGATCACGGTCATCGACCAGGCAAGCCCTTGGTTAATGCCCAGCAACGCATTGGCCGCGATGACCCATTCCCAACTCGGGGCCCAGATGATCATGAACGGAACCGGGATGCCGACCAGCCATCCCGAGAATGAGAACACGCTTTCTACCCCAGGCATCTGCGAGATGGCCTGAGACGAGATTGGCAATAGCCTTGATTACGCCGAAGCTGACGATGAAGGAGACGATGAGCGTCGTCGACGCGATGCCGAATTCCTCCGACCCGATGAGCGGCACGACCGTTCTTTCGATCCCGACCATGCCGCCGACGAATGCGTTGATCAGCATGAGCAGCCCGAACTGCCCCAGGTTGGCCCTGAGGCCGAAGCGGACTTCCGGTCCTTGAGCAGGATCGCCGGTCGCCTCCTTTCCAGCTGCCACCCGAATCTTACGAGACGGCACAGCGGTTGGCTCCGGCTTCCAGATCGTTCGGATCTTCATCCGGAAAGGCACCCGCTTCGTTGAGCTTAACGATCTTGAGATAGTTGGGCGGCGTTGCCGGTATGCGCGCAAGGACCCGGGCCACAAAGGAGGTCTCCGGCTCCGAGAGAATCGGCAGCTTCGCGGCAATATCGCCGAGCGTCGCCGCGATCAGCTTGCCATCGAAAGCAATCGGCTCCGAATGGTGACCTGCCAGAACCAGACTCTGTGGTTCAAGTTTCAACAACCGTTGAAGCGATTGATAGAGCATCGCTGCGCGCTCCCGAGCGCCCGCCTGATCCGCGCCCAGATCCGGCCGTCCAATTCCACCGGGGAATAGCGTGTCACCGGTGAAAAGGACCGGTCCTTCAAAAACCTGAGGTTTTCCGTTCGCGGTCACATCGACGCGTTGCTCCCGATCTGGCTTTCGCGTTCTTCCCAGCAGGTAACATGTGCTCTCAAGCGTGTGGCCCGGCGTTCGCAGCGCCTGAAGAGAGAGGAATCCGACCGGAATCGCGTCTCCATCGCGGATCGCCGTAAACGGGAAAGAAACGCGGTTTTGCTGTGGCAAGTGGAGTTCCGCGTCGCTTTCCCGCGCCAGCAGACGCGAGCGCGACAGATGATCGGCATGAACGTGGGTTTCCACGACATTCGTGATTTTCCAGCCATGACTTTCGGCGGATTCAAGATAGACCTGGGGTCCAGGGAAGCGTCAATCACCGCCGCCGCCCCTTCGGAGCCGATAAGATAGGAGAGGCAGCCTTTGCCCGTGCGACGCAGCTGAATGATCCGTGCGCCGTCCGAAAGCGCCACTTCCGCGTGATTCCAGGCGCCGCTCCATGCCTTCATGCCGCCTTCCAACGCCATGGCTTCCATTCCCCGTGCCGCCAGGTGCTCTGCCGCAACTTGTGCAGTCTTTCCCAGGCCGCACACCGTGACGACCGGCACGCCGCCTGGCAGTGACACATTCGCCAGCGCCGCAGGATCGTTCGCCTTGAGCGCATCATATGCGTCAAAATGCACGCTGCCTGGAATCGACCATTCGGCCCGGTCCGCGGCTTTGCGGATATCGAGAACGGTAACTTCGCGACCTTCGTCCATCCAGCGTCGTAGCGTCTCGGGATCAATACTTCTCTTCTCGTTATTCATAGTATTTACCTCGTAACAGTGACCGGCAGACCCAGCGCCTTCCAGTCCGGCAGGCCGACCTCAAGACGCCGCGCCGAGAAGCCGCGGGCGCTCAGCTCCCTAACGGCCTCGCGGGCGTAAACGCAGTAAGGGCCTCTGCAATAGGCAACGATTTCCCGCTTCCGCGGCAGCTCCTTCAGGCGTCGCTTCAAGTCAGGGATCGGAATCGAGACCGCGCCTTCGATGTGCCCAGCCTTGAACTCATTCTCAGGTCGCACATCCAACACCACGACATCGCCTTCCTCGAGCCGTTGCCTCAATTGCTGCGCGCTGAGCGGTTCCAACTTCTCGCGTTCACTGAAGAAGGAATTCACGATCCGATCCACTTCCGCCAATTGCTCCTCGCCGAAAGTCCGGATGGCCCGCCAGATCTCGAAAACGCTCCCGTCTGCTAACCGATAAAATTTTCGCAAACCCTCCCGGCGAACCTCCACCATCCGAGCCGTCTTCAAGACTTGAAGATGCTGCGAAACATTGGCTACGGGAAGGCCCAGTTCTAAGGCCAGGTCCTCCACGCTCCGCTCGGCCTGCGCCAGCAGATCGATCAACTCGATGCGGTGCTGATGCCCCAGTGCCTTGCCGATCCGCGCAAACTGTTCGTAGAGCTGATTCTTGAAAACGCGCTTTGCCTCCGACATACTCAATTGTTCAATATACTAATTGAATATGTGCGTCAAGTGTGCTATCGATCTTTATGAGATTGGCGTTGGCTCTCCATCCACTAGCGCATCGGCGTGTGCCTCTCTCTCGCGCGCGTAAGCGTTGCAGAAATCAGGATGCAAAGTACGTTGGAAAACCCCCCAGTAAAGATCATGGCGCTCCTCAAACCTGACCCCACATTTTATCCCTCACCCCGCTTGGCAATGCAGGCACCAGCCGAGAAGCTGGCCTATGTCGCGGCGCTGAATCCACCCGGCAGGAAGCTCAACGACGCAATGCTGGTTGTTGATGTCGACCCCACATCGGCCAGCTATGGCAAACGCGTGGGGCAAACTGTCCTTACGAATGCCGGTGACGAATTGCATCACTTCGGCTGGAATGCATGCAGTTCGGCGCTGTGCCCATACGCACCCCATCCGCATATCGAGCGACGCTACTTGGTGGTGCCGGGTATCCGCTCTTCGCGAATCTACATCCTGGATATCAAGCCCGATCCTCGGAACCCGTCGATCGTAAAGGTTATCGAGCCTGAGCAGATCGCCGCACGGACGGGTTACTCGCGTCCCCACACAGTCCATTGCGGTCCGGAGGGAATCTATGTCAGTGCGCTGGGTGCTCCCGACGGGGACGGACCTGCTGGCATTTTCCTTCTGGACCACTTCACCTTTGAGGTTCTGGGAAAATGGGAGATGGACCGCGGCCCGCAATATTTGGGCTATGATTTTTGGTGGCATATCACTCAAGACACTCTGCTATCCAGTGAATGGGGCACCCCACGACAGGTCGAGGACGGCGTTGTGCCTGAGGACCTTTTGCAAGGCCGATACGGTCATCAGATGCACGTCTGGGATCTGCGCAAGAGGCGCCATGTCCAGGCGCTTGATCTAGGCAAAGAGTACCAGATGGTCCTCGAAATGCGGCCTGCGCATGATCCAACGAAGACATATGGATTCGCGGGTGTCGTCCTCTCGACGAAGGATCTTAGCGGCTCGATTTGGCTCTGGCACAGACAGAACGGATCATGGCAAGTACGGAAAGTCATTGAGATCCCAGCCGAGCCGGCTGATCCCGAAAAGCTCCCCCCATTGCTTCAAGGTTTCAAAGCGGTGCCTCCTCTGGTCACCGACATCGATCTCTCGTTGGACGATCGGTTTCTCTACGTCTCCTGTTGGGGTACAGGGGAATTTATCCAGTACGATGTATCCGACCCTTTCCATCCAAAGAAAACGGCCTCGGTTCACATCGGCGGGATTGTTCGACAGGCGCCACATCCTGCCGAACCCGACAAGCCGCTGCGTGGTGGTCCACAAATGGTTGAAGTCAGTCGGGACGGCAAGCGCGTGTATTTCACCAATTCCCTCTACGTCGCATGGGACGAACAATTCTATCCGGCGGGCGTCGGAAGCTGGATGGTGAAACTCGATGCCGGGCCAGATGGCGGCATGGAATTCGATAAGAAATTTCTCATGCAGTCGGACGATTACCGCATTCATCAGATCCGGCTCGAGGGCGGCGACTCTTCATCCGACTCTTTCTGCTATCCGTGAAGGAAGCATGGCCGTGGCTGGCGCTACTCGGATTGGGCGCTTTCCACGGCATCAATCCCGGGATGGGTTGGCTTTTCGCAGTGGCGCTTGGGCTGCAGGAACAGCGGCGTTCAGCGGTTTGGAGCGCTCTGCCGCCGATTGCTGTCGGGCATGCGCTCTCTGTAGGCTTGGTTGTTGCCCTCGTCGTAGTCATCCGTGCCAGCATCTCCTATGAGGTGTTGCGCTGGGTCGCGGCGGCAGTGCTCATCGGGTTTGGCATCTATCGACTTGTTCGCACGAGACATCCGCGATGGGTAGGGATGCGCGTGGGCTTTCGCGATCTCACGCTATGGTCGTTCTTGATGGCCTCTGCGCACGGAGCCGGGCTCATGCTCGTGCCGGTCTCGTCGTGTTGGACGTGCTTTCCGAAGAGTCGCACCTGGAAATGGCGCGATCATTACCGCGTCAGGAGCTGGAATCTTGGCTCCCGACCCACCCTTGGCTCGCAGCTGTCGCATTGTCCATACTCTCGCGATCCTAGTCGTGACGATCGGCGATATTGGATGCGCATCTGCGCAGCCGGTTTAATTTTGATCGCGCCTGGGCTGTCGCATTTGTTGTCTTCGGCCTCGTCGCGTGCTTTGAACGCGAACTCAGGCGACCGTGCCTCGTAGACGGTGCGGAAAGTTCCCGGTCGTACGAGGGCCGGTTTCGCGCTGGCAGAGTAAGATAACTGGCCGACAGGCGGCTTTCTGCCGGGATTGCGCATCGTTGAATACGCGGCAATCTCAGCGTGAACTAGCGATCGGTGCGCAAGATCGGGCAAGCTTCCGGCAATTCCTGCGTAGTCGTCCGGATGGACAAACGTAGATTGCCGACCACAAAGCGAATAACCGAAGCGCTCTCGACCAATGGATTCTTTGAGTATGAGGCCATCCGAACGACAAACTCGAAAGCCTGCGTCGCCTTGGCTCCCGAAATCTTTGCCGGTTCATTGGGGTCCTCTCCACTCCGGCTCTCCGCGATGCAGGAGCTTGGTCCGATAGCCGGCTCGCCGCGTTAGGCTCATCATGCATAATTCAACTCCACCGACCACGAACACCATGAACCCCGAATCATTCGACCTCAGCGTCCACGGCCTCACCGTCACCCAGGTCCAACACAATCTCCCTCCGAGCGCGCTTTATGAACACGCGATTCGTTTCGAGAAAGACGCGAGCATCGCCGAGAACGGGGCGCTTGTCGCCTACTCCGGCGTGAAGACGGGGCGCTCGCCGAAAGACAAGCGCGTCGTCAAGAACCCCGCATCAGAGAACGACATCTGGTGGGGGCCGGTGAACATCCCTTTCGACGAGCACACGTTCCAAATCAACCGCCAGCGCGCCCTCGACTATCTCAACACACGCGAGCGGCTCTACTGTTTCGACGGCTTCGCGGGCTGGGACCCGAAGTATCGCATCAAGGTCCGCGTCATCTGCTCGCGGCCGTATCACGCGCTTTTCATGCACACGATGCTCATTCGCCCGACGCGCGAGGAACTCGCGAGCTTCGGCACGCCTGATTTCGTCATCTACAACGCGGGAGCATTCCCGGCCAATCGCCTCACGACCGGCATGGGCTCGGCGACGAGCATCGACCTCAGCCTCGAGGACAAGGAACTCGTCATCCTGGGCACCGAATACGCGGGCGAGATGAAGAAAGGCGTTTTCACCGTCGCAAACTACTTCGCGCCGAAGCGCGGCGTGCTCTCGATGCACTGCTCGGCCACAGCGGACAAAGAGACCGGCGCATCCTCGCTGCTCTTCGGCCTCAGCGGCACGGGGAAAACGACGCTCTCGGCCGATCCGAAGCGGCATCTCATCGGCGACGACGAGCACTGCTGGAGCGAGGACGGCATCTTCAACATCGAGGGCGGCTGCTACGCGAAGGCAATCAACCTCGCTCCCGAGAGCGAGCCGGACATCTTCCAGGCGCTGCGCTTCGGCGCGGTGCTCGAGAACGTGGTGCTCGATGAAGATCACGACGTCGATTACACCGACACCAGCATCACCCAAAACACGCGCGGGGCATACCCCATCGAGTTCATCCAAAACGCGAAGATCCCCTGCAGCGCGGGGCACCCGACCGACGTGATCTTCCTCACGTGCGACGCCTTCGGCGTGCTGCCGCCGGTCAGCGCGCTCTCGCCGGCGCATGCCATGTATCACTTCATTAGCGGTTACACGGCCAAGGTCGCCGGCACCGAGATGGGCGTGACCGAGCCGCAGGCCACGTTTTCGCCTTGCTTCGGCGGGCCGTTCCTCGTCTGGCATCCGAGCAAATACGCCGAATTGCTCGCCGAGAAGATGCGCAAGCACAATGCGCGCGTCTGGCTGGTGAACACGGGCTGGGCCGGTGGCGCTTACGGGACCGGCAAGCGCATCAGCCTGAAAAGCACGCGTGCGATCATCGACGCGATCCACAGCGGCGCGCTTGCGAGCGCCAAGACGGAGCGCGACCCGGTGTTCGGCTTCGACATCGTCACCGACGTCCCTGGCGTGCCGTCGGAAATCCTGCGCCCGCGTGAAAGCTGGGCCGACAAAGCCACCTACGATGCCACCGCAAAAAAACTCGCCGGCCTCTTCAACAAAAACTTCGAGACCTATGCTGCAGGCGCGAGCGCCGAGGTGAAAGCCGCAGCGCCCGTGGCCTGACGCATGGGCTGGCTCTTCGAGCTGGACAAGTTGACGCGCACCGACACGCGGTCCACGGCCCTGGCTTCGTGTTGAACGTGGCTAGCTAGGCGACCGTGCCGCACCCTGACGATTTGACGTTCGAACATAGAAACTCAAATGTACGAAACGACGATAATGAAACCATCGACTGAAACATTGGGCGTTCGAATCCGATGATGCCGGACGCGAAGCTCGGGGTGGGACTACTCGGCTGCGGCGCGTTTGGGCGCTTTTGCCTGCGCGAGTTTGCCGCGATGCCGGAGTTGCGCGCAGCCGCCGTGGCAGACATGGTCCCGGAGACCGCGCGCAAGGTGGGCGAGGAATTTGCCGTGCCGGTGTGCGCGGACATCCACGCACTCGCCGCGCGGGACGACGTGCAGATCATCCACATCGCGACGCCGCCCTCGACGCACCGAGAACTCGCCCTCGCCGCGCTCGACGCAGGCAAGCATGTGCTCTGTGAAAAGCCGCTCGCCACCACAGTCGCAGACGCGCGCCGCATGATCGAAGCCGCGCGAACGGCGCGCCGTTTTCTCGCTGTAAATCTCATCATGCGCTACGATCCGCTGAACCAAGCCGTTGCCCACATCCTCGAAGCCGGCCTCCTCGGCGCGCCGCTGCATGCGTTCTTTGAAAACTACGCCGGCGACACTCCGCTCGGCCCGGGCACTGGTTTTGGAAGCCGGAGGTCAGCGGCGGTATTTTCATCGAGCACGGCGTCCATTTCTTCGATCTCTTCCGCATGTGGTTTGGGCCGGGGGAAGTCGTGGCGGCGCAGCAGTCGGAGCGGCCGCCCGGCGGCATCATCGACCAGGTCCATTGCACCGTCCGCTATGGCAGGGCGCTGCTCGCGAATTTCTACCACGGTTTCCATCAGTCCAGCCGCATGGAATCGCAGGAGGCGCGCATCATCTGCGAGCGCGGGACGATCCGGCTCTTCGAATGGGTGCCGACGCGTATCGAGATCGATCTGCTCGCAAACTACGCCGACCTGGACGCCGTCCGCTCGCTCGTGCCGGACGCGGAAGTCGAAGAGGTTGCGCGTTACGAGGGCGGCGAGCGGCACATCCTCGCCCGCCATAAATCATTTCTCGCCGACGGTCGCTTCCGTATCCTCGGCGGCGCCGGCATGTCGAAGCAGGAGCTCTACGGCCGCATCGTGCGCGCGCTGCTCGCCGACCAAATCCGCTCGGTCGGGGACCAGCAGCACCAGCGGCTCGTCTCCGAGGAAAACGGCCTTACTTCCCTCGAGATCGCAGTCGAAGCCGACGAACTGGCGCGAAAACTCACCGCTCAACCCAACGCCACACGTTCCTGATTTTCCGTACGGCAGCCATTCGACTCGCCATGCGTGTCGCGCGAATGACCTTGGCGGCTACACTGAAGTTCGTCGGCTCATTTAAAGTTGGTCCGCTGCTCAACCAATGACTCCCGGCAGCTAAGGAACCCTTTCTCGCAGCACGGCGAGCGCGCTGTTGGTTTTCGCAGGTCGATATCGGCCTGGTAACATGAGGGCGTGAACCGGATACCTCGGCGGGTTCCAAGCCGGCAATACGCGTATGAGCTCGCCGCACTCGATGGCATCCGCGTACAGCCACAGCGGCCCTGTGTTCAGCCCCGCGCCAGCCATGACGGCCTCTCGGACGCCGAGAATGCTGCTCACCGTGAAATGCCGTCGATACGCCATTCTTCCACAGCCAGGAGACACCGGAGACGGTGGAGTACATCAGGAAGGGGCACGTGTCTGGTCGACTCGCAACCGTCGACGACATTGTTGGAACGATTGCGTTCCTGGCATCGCCGGCATCACAATGGCTCTCCGCCCAGACAATCTTCGTCAACAATGCCTACCTGGCGCGATAGCGATCGCATCAGGCGTGGCTAGGATAGTCTGGCTCGTACATCTGATCTTAATAGCCAACCGTGGATCGTCCGGTTTTCGGCATTACTGCCAAGCCACGCTAACAAGCAACCCTCTGCGGTTGCGCTGTCGATGGGTAGCGAAACTTGATTGGCCATCTCAGCGGATTCGCCGCTCGCTACGCCATGGGCTGGATCAGGCAATCGACGAACAGCTTCGTGGCCGTGAGAGGCAGCGCGCCAACCCCGCCTCGCCCAATGCCGCATCCAGCACGTCCGGGTGAAGCATCATGCTCGAGATTTTCAGATGGTCGGCATGCGGAATTTTGGTTACAGTTGACAACCCCGGCGATATGAAAAGCCACTCCTGCAAGATGATCGTGTGCTTGCTGATGATCGCTGTCGCCCTGACGCCATCACGCGCCCAGGGCGCGACCTTCGTCGCGCGCGATTTCTCCGCCGCTAACAAAGTCACGTTTCTTAGCGAAGGGGAGAAAGTTGTAGCCTTTCTGTTCACACCCCCTGGCTTCGATCCTACGTCAAAAGTGAAACTCCCCGCGGTCGCGTTTATGGGCCCGATGTCCGGCCTGAAGGACCAAGTCACCGGCGTGTATGCGCGCAAACTCGCCGCACTGGGATATGCCACTATCTCCTTTGATCCCAGATACCAAGGTGAGAGCGATGGCAAACCGCGTGATCTCGAGTCGCCCTCCAGGAAGGTTGAGGATTTGAGAAGTGCGATCAGGTACCTGAGGTCGCTACCCTATGTGGATGTTGCTCGGATCTCGGTGATCGGGATCTGTGGGGGTGGCGGGGTTGCGGCAAAAGTGGTGGAGACCGACCCTGCGATTCACCGGTTTGTCGGTATCGCGGCCTACTACGATGACGTAGGGCAAAAGCGAGCGATGATCGGAGACAGATTCGAGGAGCAGGTAGCCGCAGCCAAGGCTCAGTGGGCGGAGTATGAAAAGACCGGCAAGATCGCCACAATCGCGATGGTTTCAGACGACGCGAAGATCGGTTGCGCGATGAGGCAACAGCCCGGGACGGAAAATGAACCGTTTGCCTACTATGGAACCGCACGCGGCGCTTCTCCCAACTATACGAACCGGTTTGCCCTGATGAGTCTTGCCGATCTCCTTACCTTCGACTCTATGGCCGGCGCGAGCCGGATTAAAGCGCCCACGCTCATCGTCCATGGGACCATCGATGCCTACTGTACACCGGAAAATGCCAGGCAATTCTACGACGCGCTCTCGACCCGGAAGGCCTATCGGGAGATTCCGACGACCAACCACATCGAACTCTACGACGATGAGAATCGGGTGAACCAAGCCGTCGCCTTTGCAAACGAGTGGCTGAGTGATCAGCCTTAACTACATTCGGTTTTCACTCCTTCGCTTCCTCGACGATGTAGCGGACGATTTGCGGCCAGGGAGAGTCTTCCTCGGCGTCACGTAAGAGCCAGGTCTGGTGCGCCCGAAACTTGATGTATTCATTCTCTTTGGTGAGCGCCTGCCAGAGGACAACCAGGTCCACTTCGTATTTCCCGTTTCCAAGAATCTTCGCGTCAAGCCTCTCCAACTGATGCGTGTTGGACCGAATGTTGTCACCGATGCCCGCATACCATTTCTTGAAATCCTCTTTCGAGCGAAGGGTGGTTTCGGGAAATTGCATTTCCAGACCGTCATCGCTCAGGAGTGGAAGAAATTTGCTGACGTCCTCATGTTTGTCGTAGAGAGCAAACACATGATAAACAAAGCTCCTGATGGCGTTCTCATTAAAGCGATTTTGCTGCTGCGTCGCGACTGCGGAGCGGTATTGCTCCAAGTCCTGGGCAGGTGCGGCGCTACCTAAGACGAGAATCGTCAACACCAGGGCCGCACACGAGAGATCATTGATCGAATTCTGTACGGCGCGTCGAATCATCGTCACGGCAACGTTAATACAACTTTTCCGAACGGACGGGTCTCGGCCTGAAAACGTTGTGCTTCGGGCGCTTCCGCAAGCGGAAATGTGCGCGCCACACGCGGCACGATCTTGCCACTAACAATCAGTGGCACAAAGGTTCTGTAGGATTCCGTGAACGACTGCGGCGAGTCCTCGAGTTGGTTGAAGAATTGCCAGCCGATGAGGCGACCGCTCTTGGTCAGCAAATTGACAAGATTAATGGTAGATTCCATCCCTGTCACCAGCCCTACCAACACCACGGCCCCATTCCGTCCGAGAAGACTCACTGCATCGCGCGTGAAATCACCGCCAAGCACATCAACAACGAGGTCAATGCCAGCCCCACCGGTAATTTGCTGCACGCCGTCTCGCAAATCCCCGGCAGAAAGATCAATGACATCCTGGTATCCCAGTTCAAAGGCGCGGCGTGCTTTTTCAGCGGATCCGGCCGTGGTAATGACCCGGGCCGCGCCCTGTGCGCGCGCCAGTTGCACCGCCGCGTTTCCGACCGCGCTTCCGATGGCCGGTGCTAACACAGTCTGTCCCGGGCGAAACCCGCCTGCCATCAGGGCGTGTTGCGCAGTCTGGTAAGCGACGGGCACGGCGGCCGCCTCTGCGTCGGTGAGATTGTCGGGGACAGGAATTGCCGCTTCGGGCGCAACCCAAACACGCTCCCGCCAGGTACCGTCTTCAAACACTCCGTAGCGGCCGGTAAACATCACCCTAGTTCCTACCGGCAGCTCCGATGCCCCAGGCTCAACTACCCGTCCAACTCCTTCGACGCCGGGCACAAGCGGAGGTCCCTTTGCGAACTGAATCCACCCCCATCGGATCGCGTTGTCGATCGGGTTGATTCCGGCCGCGGTGATTTCGACAAGCATCTCGCGGTGGTTCGCGCGCTCCGGTTCGGGCACCTCAACGAGACGCAACTTGCTGTAATCGCCGCACTCGTCGAAACGGATCGCTTTCATGCCGCCTCCCCCGATCGGCCGGTGCGGTGATTGTCGATTCGTTTGAAAGTCTCGCCGTAAACGTACTGACGTCCCACTTCGGCGAAGGTCATGGTCCCCAGACACAGCCCCGAGACGCGCAGCCCGCTCTTACCAAGTAGCTTGTAACGCATGTTGCATTGCTCGAGTAAGTCAAAGCCTCGGTTTTGCGACGATAGCTGCTTCGTTCAGGACCGCCTATGACAGATCGTCGTCTGATGTTAGCAGATCGGAGCTTTCTGCGATCAAAATCGCTCAGTCAGTGATGTTGTGAGTGGTCGCCTTCTTTGTCCATACCCATCATCATCCGGCACATGCCCATTCCCTCCTTCTCGTTGGCCGCCATCATCTTCCGCATCTGCTCGTGCATCGCCTTGCGTTGTTCGACCAGCTTGGTCAAAACGGCCGCGACAGCGTCGAGTTTTTTGTCGGCAGGTGCGCTATTCATTTCGGCGACGAGTTTGTCGAGCTCGGCATCCTGCTCCTTCCAGTTGGACATCATTTTGCCTTTCATGCCCATGGTGTCAGAGCTCTGTTCTTGCTTCTGGTCGCTTGTTTCGGTCTGACTAGTATCCTCGGCAAGAATAGCGGTTAGGGGCAAAGTTGCAGCGATCAGGGTTGCTAATAGGTGTGTTGCTTTCATGCTTACTCAAATGTGCGTCGAGGCCACTGGCACCTGACAACGCAAACCTAAATTCTAATCTGAGAACAGCTAACCAAAGTTTGGCAAATGCTGACCTTAAATTGGTTGCGCAGATTGGTGGGCAGCGGCTCTGGTGTAGGTCGGGAGTCTTACAACGTTTCAGAGGCCGAAACGCTTTGCATCATTTTCAGAGTCGAGGCTGTCTTATCACGTTCTATATTGTCTGAACCCGTCCACGGAATGCCAAGCCTCCCGACGCCTTGCCCAAGCACAACAAAAGGTTAAACCTCGCCAACGCTTGCAGAGCATTTAAGGAAATCCGTCGTATTAGATCCGATGAGGAGCCCACTTGGCAGTCATGAACGAGCACCGCAAATCAGACGCCAACCTCTTGCCGGTCCCGTTGCGAGACGAACCAGGCGTCGTGCGAAGCGAAATCGACTCCGCCAACCACGCGGTGATGATCGACTTCGACCCCCGCGTGATTTCTGAGGAAGGAGTACGACAAGTCGCCGAGAGACTCGCTCCGCTCGGGCATCAGGAGTATTGCAGGACGATCTTGCGCCTCGGCGGGCGCGCCTCAGGCGCGGCGGAGCAGAAGCTGGAGAAGAAAGCACAGAAGATCAACGGCATCCGGCGTGCACGAGCGACGTTTCTTGGCGGTGTTATGACCGTGACTTTTGATGACGCGCGCCTCTCCGAGGCACAAGTGGTTGAGCGGATCAGGGAAACAGGCGCGCCGGTCAAGCCCTATCGCGTAGAAGCGGAGTTCAAGCCGGAAACGGTTCGCCAATGGCTGGCGTACTGGACTACCGGCGAGCGGCTCGAAGTCGCTTATGAAACTTCGCCCCGAGAAAGCTCTCGCGCGTCGTAATGGCGGCACGGTGCTGGTCCCGGTGGCAGAGCTCGTCGTTGGCGATGTTCTCGTTGTGCGACCCGGTGAAAGCATCGCTCTCGACAGCATCATCATCGAGGGAGCAAGCGCCATCGATCAGTCGTCGCTGACCGGTGAGTCTATGCCGGTGTCTAAAAAGGTTGGAGATTCTGTGTTCGCTGGAACAATCAATCAGACCGGTGGACTGGAGGTCCGCGTCACAAAGCTCGCGAAGGATTCCACCATCGAAAAGCTGGTGCGCATGGTCGAGGAAGCACAGACAGAGAAAGCCGAGACGCAGCGATTTCTCGATCGCGCCGAACAGTTCTACGCAGCCGGTGTTATCCTCTTTACAATTGGGCTAATCGTCGTTCCGATCCTCTTCCTGAAGGAACCTTTTCAGGCCGCGTTCTATCGCGCCATGACCGTGATGGTGGTGGCGTCGCCATGCGCCCTGATCATCAGTACGCCGGCGTCTATTGCTCTCCGCGATCGGCGGTGCGGCGCGGCGCGGGGTTTTGTTTAAAGGCGGCGTCCATCTTGAACGCGCCGCCACTGTCAAGGTAGTGGCCTTTGATAAGACCGGGACGCTCACGGAGGGGAAGCCGCGAGTCACGGACGTGATCGTCGATGGCCGCGTTGTGAGCTTCCGCAGTAATCCCGATGCAGCCGCACTCGAGTTGCTGCAACTGGCTGCAGCCGTCGAAGCCAAGTCCGAGCATCCGCTCGCTCAAGCGATCGTCACCGAAGGCCAGCAACGCGGGTTGGCGCTGGCGGAGTGCGCCGCCTTTCAGTCGATTTCCGGCAAAGGTGCGAGCGGCCTCGTGAACGGTCGGCGGATCGCCGTCGGCAACGCACGCTATTTCGCCGCACAGAACATGGCCATCCCGGAAGGTTTCGCCTTGCGGATGGCCGTCTTGCAACATGAGGGAAAGACATCCGTGATCGTCGGCGACATCGACGAAAGCGCCGGCAGTGCTCGAATCCTCGGGGCCATCGCCATCGCTGATGTATTGCGCGCCGACGCGGCCTCCGTAGTCCAGCAGTTGAAAACGAACGGTATCGAGCGCGTCGTCATGCTAACGGGCGACAACATACGTGTTGCCCAAGCAATCGCCAAGCAGGCGGGCGTTGACGAATTTCATGCCGACTTGCTTCCCGAAGACAAGGTTCGCGTGATTAGAGAGTTGAAAGAAATCGGCCCTGTCGCGATGGTCGGTGACGGCGTGAACGACGCCCCAGCGCTGGCCACGGCGACGGTCGGCATAGCCATGGGGGCAGCCGGCACAGACGTTGCGATGGAGACAGCCGACGTCGCTCTCATGAGCGACAACCTGCAAAACATAGTCTTCACTCTTGCCCTCAGCCGGCACGCCCGGCGGGTCATTTACCAGAATCTTACATTCGCGCTGGCCGTAATCATTGTGCTCATCGTCTCTGCGCTCGGATTCAGTTTGATGCTGCCGATCGGGGTTGTTGCTCACGAAGGCAGCACCGTACTTGTGTGCCTCAACGGCCTCCGCATGCTGAGCGTCCGGATGCCAAAGGTGGGATGCCAATAGAGTCAAACTACCGCTAACGAAAACCACCATCCATGAATTCCGCCCATTTGCATTTGATGCTGAATCACATTCCCGTGCCCAGAATGGCTTTCGGCTTGGCGCTGCTTGGCTGGGCGCTACTAAGGAAGAGTGAAGAGTTAAAAAAACTAGCTTGGGCCTCTTCATCATTATCGCTCTGCTGGCTATTCCAACCTACCTGACTGGCGAACCAGCCGAAGAGCTCGTGGAGAATCTGTCGGGCGTTGACAAAGCCTCCATCGGTCGTTTTAGAATTGACCCGGGTCTGGGACGAACAAGCTGAACATGGGATGGGTCCAGGTTCTTTTCAGAGTTTATGTGGGACAGGCGCAGGCTTGCTGACGTTCAGCGTGTAGGACAGGCATCCCTGGAAGATCGCCAGCTCGCGGAAGCCTGACTCCGCCACGAGCCTGCGGACACGCGATAAGCCCTGATAGTGCGGGTCGGGGAGCACTTCCGTGATCGAGAGAATACCGCCTGGCTGAAGACACTGGTAGATTTCTCGCAAGGCTGCTAGTTTATCCGGGATCTCTCCCAAAACGGTGACAAGCAGAGCGATGTCAAACTTGTTGGCGGCGAGTTTCCCCTCCCCAAGCCCCGCGAGGACGAGCTCGACGTTGGTCAGCCCCTTCTCTTGGACGCGGCCTCTGAGCATCTGAAGCATGCGCCGTTGAATGTCGACCGCAACGATCTGACCGGAGGGCCCCACCATCATGGATGCCGGCACCGTTAGCCTTCCAGGCCCACATCCCGCGTCCAGCACGCGCATGCCGGGCCGGATGCCGGCCCTCGCGAGAATTGTCTTCGCTCCAGCCATGGCCTCAACATATGGGTTCTCGAGCAGCGGCACGAGCCAAGCAGGACAGGGCCACGACGCCCAACGCCAGACCAGAGTGATCGCGACAACCAGCCCGAGCACGACCCATGCGGCCTTCACGTCGAGCATGTCAGCGCTTTGTAAGTGTTCGTTCCTTTGTGATGTTCACCAAGGCTGCGATGAGATTGCGATCTCTGGCGGGGAGGCG
>CAWASQ010000073.1:0-7609 GCA_963784465.1 uncultured Verrucomicrobiae bacterium | reverse complement strand
GAAGATCTGACCCCAGATACTCCCCAGCCTCCCAGCACCGTCCGAAACAACACCCCGCCCAGCGGTGCCGGAACGAATACAGCGCTCGAGCTGATGGAGAGTCCCTTCGCAGTTAATTCGGCATCCGGCGCAGATGCAGGGTATCGGATAACGGCATTGACTCACGCCCGATCAAAATCAGAAACTGTAAGGGCTTGAGTTTTCGCCGATTAACTGCGAATTCCATGAGCATAAGACGTATGGGTGACAAGGTTACATTCGGACACTACCGCGTGCTGCAGCGCGATGATGGCTCTCTTTGGGAACTAGGACGTAGTGCAATCGGCGTCGCCTACAAGGCTCTCGATACGGATCTGCATCGTCCGGTTGCTCTGAGAGTAATCGACTCGGATTTCCTTGGCTGACGAAGCCAACCGAGATGGGTTCTTGCGGGAAGCTCGCGCGGCCGCTGGTCTGCGGCACAGCAACATTGCGTCGGTTTATCACCTCGGGAAGGACGAGGAGCAGTTCTTCTATGCAATGGAGTTCATCGAAGGTCAGACAACAGAGTCGTATGTGGCGCGCTATGGTCCAATGCCCCTTGGCCCGGCTTTGCTCATCACATGGCAGGTTTCTAGAGCCCTCGTGGCTGCGGCAAAGCAGCAGCTTGTGCATGGTGACATCAAACCGGCGAACATCACGATCGCGGACGATGCGGGAGAAGGGGTTTGGCCGTTTGTGAAGCTCATCGATTTTAGCCTTGTTCGGTCGGTGCTACTAGCCCACGACTCTGACCGCACAACGCCGCCGGGGTCTCTCGGCACCTCGCAGTCTAGGAGTCCTGCGCGAATCGAGGCGGACAACATGGACGCAAGGTCCGATATATACTCTCTTGGCTGCACGCTCTGGTATCTCCTTACAGGCGAAGCGCCGTTTACCGGCTCGCCGACCAGCGATTTGGCGCGGCGCCCTGGTAGCGAGGCGCCATGCGGCTGCAGGGTCTGGAATCTGCTTACAGATAAAGAGCCATTTACCGACTCGCCGACCAGCGCTTTCACGCAGCAGCTCGGCGGTGAGCCCCCTTGGGAAAAGCTCAAGCCTTTTCCGAGACGAATTCGTCGCCTGCTCAGGCGGATGCTGCGAAAAGAGTTCTCGCAACGCCCAGCCAGAGTGATGGAGTTGCAACGCGAAATCGAGCAGTGCCTGGCCGTGGTCGAACGGCGGGAAGCTCTCGTTGCGAGGATCGCGCTGCCTCTAAACATCGGTCGCCAATTGATTGGAGCACCGTGGCCTCTTCGCGCTGCGATCTTTGGCGCCTCCGCGATGGGCGTGGTGCTCGCCCTGGGTTATTATTGGAACAGTGACCCTCCCCCACGGTCCGAACCTGCGATGGAAAGGAGCGGTATCGTGCGAGCAGTGGATTCCGCTAGTTCGAACCAATCGCTTGCCGAGGAAATGCCCGACCGGTCCTACCCCGATGCGTCGGATGAACCTTTCCGGTCCTTGGCCTTGCCTCGCTTGTCCTTTGCGGAAGCCGTGGCGGCAGATCCGGGCATAATCGGTGCGAAAAGGTGGCTACATGCGGACAGCATCTGGGATGGAGGGACCGCCGTTAAGGACGATTCCTGGAGCGGCAAGGAAGGGGGCCAGTTTTCGGCGGCCTTAGCGTCGGATTACCCGTCCGCAGTCGCTGGGAGTGAAGACAAGAAAGCAGCGGTGAGGAAAGCGCCGGTTGGAGACAAGAGCCAAGTCAAGAAAACCACGAAGCGCTATTCTTATGCTAGCTATGCAAAGAAACCACAGCGGCGCGTCACAAGCAGGGCCAGAGATAAGGGATTCAACCCGTTGAAGGGGACTTCAGCGAGCTCGTTACCACATCAGAAGAGTGATCCGCAAAATCCTCTGAGGGCGCGTTCGCAGGCTGATCGGTATTCCGTGGCGCGACCGGTAGAGGTGAGCCGCGAATTTGTCTTGCTCGCGGGCCTGCAGTTGGGCCAGCAACCTGCACAGAATGGTTCCGGCGTGGGCGCGGCGAACCCGCTATACTTGTGCGTCGCCGCGAATTCGCTCGGTGAGTGTACCCTTAACCAGGGACTCCCTTTGCCCATTTGGGTTCAGGTTTGGGCTTATCGCCTTTCTCCCTCATCGGGCAACCTCCGGCCAAATGGATGGAGTGCTGAAAGCGAAATCGGTTTAAGTGCAACGGTGGGGAGACGCTGGAAATGAGAAGTGCGGCGAGTAGATTTCGAATGGCGAGGTGATGGACTTGAGCACGAAGGATATTTCACCGGTCGCGCGATGCACCTACTGGCTCACGAGATTTGTGATCCTGCGGCTGCTTGGGCTCGTTTATCTGGTGGCCTTCCTCACGGCGGTGAAACAGATCGTGTCATTGATCGGGGCTAACGGCCTGTTGCCAATCGGGCAGTTCCTGGCACATGTTCGCCAATCGCTCGGATCGACGCAAGCGGGCTTCTTGCGGCTGCCTTCACTGTTTTGGTTGAATCACTCGGACACTGCCCTACTGGTGACGGCGTGGGTTGGTGTAGCGCTGTCCTTAGTCGTGCTATGCGGCTGGGCCAATGCCCTGGTGCTGGCGACGCTGTGGCTGCTCTACATGTCTTTTGTTCATGTCGGACAAGATTGGTACGGCTACGGGTGGGAAGTGCAGTTGTTGGAGACGGGATTCCTGGCGATTTTTCTTTGTCCGCTGCTGGATGGACGTCCGTTTCCGCGGCGTGCGCCGCCTCTCATCGTGCTATGGCTATTTCGCTGGCTGATCTTCCGAATCATGTTGGGAGCCGGGTTGATCAAGATTCGGGGGGACCCGTGCTGGCGGGATCTGACAGCGCTGGACTACCATTTCGAGACTCAGCCGTTGCCAAATCCACTGAGCCGCTGGTTTCATTTCCTGCCGAGAGGGCTCCTGCGCGCCGGAGTGGTTTTCAATCACCTGGCGGAGCTTGTCGCGCCATGGTTCGTCTTCGGTCCGCGGATGATGAGGCGTGCCGCTGGCGGCCTGATTGTTCTTTTTCAGGGCACGCTGATTGCGAGCGGGAATCTCTCTTTCCTCAATTGGCTGACAATCGTCCCGGCGCTGGCCTGTTTCGATGACGCAGTGTGGGCGAAGATCGTTCCGCGCGCTCTGGCCCGCCGCGCCGAAGAGGCTATCGCTACTGCTCGCCCGTGCCGCCCACAGGAGGCGGTGGCTTACGCGGTTGCCGGAGTTGTGGCATTCCTCAGCATTAATCCCGTTGCGAATATGTTTTCGAGGCAGCAGATAATGAACACTTCGTTCGAACCGCTGAATTTGGTCAATACGTATGGGGCGTTTGGCTCTGTCGGACAGGAACGGTTGAACGTTGTATTCGAGGGGACCGACGCTGAGGTGCCCGACAACACAGCCGAATGGAAAGAGTATTCTTTCAAAGGTCTGCCTGTCGATCCGGCTAAGATGCCTCCACAGGTGGCACCTTATCAATTGCGGCTCGATTGGCAGATGTGGTTTGCCGCGATGAGTTCTCCCGGCGAATACCCGTGGGTCTTTCACCTGATCTGGAAGCTTCTTCACAACGACTCAAACGTGCTTGGCCTATTCGCTTCGAATCCCTTCCCGGATCATCCTCCGCGCCATATTCGAGCGGTGCTGTATCGATACTCCTTCGCCAAGCCTGAAAACGGACAGAACACTTGGTGGAACCGCGAGAAGCTGGGACTTTGGCTGCCGCCCCTTTCTGCGGATAACCCGCGTCTCGTTCGGCTCCTCCGTCGGGCGGGATGGTTGAGCTCCGCCGAAGAACCCGCGCCCCACCCCTCTCGTTGAATCCTCACGGAGATCTCTTTAGCCTTGTCCAGATAAGGCAAAGGAATCCCCTGGGTAAGGGTACCCTCAACAGACTGGCTCCCCCATTGCCCGCTCGGGTGGCCATCTGGCACGTGCTATTTCAATGCCACCGCACCAACCCGCCAAGTGTGGCCCACGTACGAAAGGCTTACCAATGACTACAAATTGCAATCGCCCCACGAGAAGCTCAGTTTCCCTAAGCGGTGTCTTCTTCATCACGAAAACGCGGCAGCAACGCTTCAAGCTCATTAAGTGCCTCCTGCTCATCAGGCCCGACCGCCTCGAGGATGACTCGTGCGCCGCAATCCAGGTTGGCAGTAAGCACTTCCAGTAAGCTGGCCGCCGAGAAATTGTCCTCGCCTTTCCAAATCGTAATTGTGCTCTTGAACCTGATCACGCTCCGGACAAACAGCGCCGCCGGTCGTGCGTGTAACCCGAGCTTGTTGACAATTTCGACTTCTTTGCGCATGCGAAAGGCAACATATAGTCGACTGGCTCGACTTTCCAAATTACGATGGGCTCTTGCCGATACCAGGACGCCCCGCTTAGCGCTACGCTTGGAGAGACGCGAACAATGAGAGAACGTCCGCCATCGCCGTGCCGGTCGGGATGCCGCTGCCCGAGAAAAAATGCCAAAGGACCAGCTTGAAGCGGCAAGAGGAGGCAAAGGTCAGCCGGGCGATTCCCTCCAGCCATCGGTCTGGCATAGCTCCCGCCCTCTCTGGATTATTCGAGGCCGAACGAGATTTTCGCGTTGATGCGGTATTGGGTGATTTTACCGTTCTCGACTGCCGCTTCGAATTCTTTTTACGTAAACCGAGCGGATGTTGCGGAGCGTGTTCGACGCTTCCCCGACCGCCTGCTGCGCGGCATCTTCCCAGCTTTTGTCGGACTGCGCCAGCACTTCGATGACTTTGACAAGTTTGGCCATGATGATGTCTCCTTTAGTAAAAGTTCGCAGCCCGATCCGTCTGGGGTTTGGTCAAAAACTCTGCCGAATCTGCCTTGCAATCCGGTTGTGCGGCGCACAGCAATAATAGGAGGCGCGAAAAGTCCGGCAGTTTGGGATAAGTGTGAAACGCTGAAATTCCGCAGGTTTGGAGCGTGCGTTATCGCCGCGACATTTTTGTTGCACGTAGAGGACAGCCGTGCGGTGCAGGACCTCTTTGACTATACGGCTGAAGGTGAGCTGAATCTCAGTGAACCTAACCGAGCCTTCATTGACTGGCTTTGCGATGGCGACCGTGAGTTCGTCGCACTGAGCCTTGGTGTGGCGTAGCTCATTCATTGAGAGCGAAGCCGAGCGAGTTGGAAGAATGGGCCGCGGAGATACCCTCGCTTCGCGACGATTCGCCGAGAGGCTCAGGGGCTAAAGATGCCCGCCTTCCGCGAGGCGCTGTCTGACTGTGAATATGGCAAATCGTGTTGTTTACGAAGCACATGAACTCTTTGCCCCCTGGCAATTCACCAGGATTGGGTGTCACGAAAGCCTCGCCATAGCCGGCGAGGTTCCTCCTTCCCACTTCTCCACGACTTTGCGAGATCGTTGCGGCGTTAGTTTCGGGGAAGAACGATGTCCCGCATCCAGACCCGCAACGCTGCCAGCGGTTTGAGGATCAACCTTTACAAGGTGGGTGGCAACAGCCGCGGTCATGTCCCACTTCGGCTACCATGTAGAGGTTAACGCGGGCGCCTAGCACCTCATTGCGGTTCTTGTCCTCGGGCGCAATCTCTTCGAGGACCAACGCCGCATCGTCGAACATTCCCAATTCGAGATAGCCACTGGAGGCAAGAACGTGCTTTTGCCAAATCGGGCTTCAAGGAATTGTGGTTTTCCGAGAGGGGTTGCAGTGCGTTCTCGTTCCTTCTGCAATCACCGCCAGCATGGTCGGAATGAACCGGAAGCACCGCCATCGCGATCTGTTTTTCGCAAACGTGCGATCGCGATGACCGATTCCCATACACTAATCATAGCGAGCGCCATGGCGTCTCAGCCTGACCGATTATTTTCGGCTATCGTGCGGTGTAGCCTCCGTCTACGATGATGTCCTGGCCCGTTGTGAACGCCGCACCGGGTGAACTGAGCCAGAGCACTGCGCTTGCGATTTCCTCCGGCGTGCCGATGCGGCCAACCGGGTTTTGTGCCGCCATCGTTCTCTTCACCTCGGTTTCGCCTTCGCCGAAGGCCCGGTCGAACATTTCCGTTTGGATCGTGCCGGGAGAGACACTGTTGACGCGGATGCCCTGCTGGGCGAATTCCAGCGCAGCCGTCTTGGTGAGGCCGATCACGGCGAACTTGCTGGCGACGTAAGCTGACGCGCCAGGAAAGCCGATGTGCCCACCGATGGAGGAGTTATTCACGATGGCTCCACCACCGGACCGAAGCATGGCCGGGATCTCGTGCTTCATCAACAGCAACACGCCGCGGATGTTGACGTCGCAGACCTGATGGTAGTGCTCGACCGTCTGCTCGGTGATGAGCAGGCCGAACTGGCCCTCGGTGCCGGCGTTGTTGAACGCGACGTGCAGCGCCCCGAAGGCGCCGACGGTCTTTTCGACGAGCGCAACAATGTCATCCTCCCGGCCGACATCGGCCTGCACATACAAGGCACTTCCACCGGCTGAAGTGATTTCCCGGGCGACCTGCTCTCCCTCAGCGACGCGGCGGCCGGAGACGACCACATTTGCGCCTTCTTTGCCAAACGCGATGGCGGTGGCTTTGCCGATGCCGGAGGCGCCTCCAGTGATGAGGACAGTCTTGTTTTCGAATGTTTTCATGGTTGGCCTTAACGTAACGAACGCCGAGTATTCGACAAAGTGATGGTGCCCCGGTTGGTGGCATCCGACAATTTATCCCGAACAGTTGGCCTACAGTGCCCCTGGTCGCGAAATGCTATCGCTCGATCCGAAGTATCGGATCCGCAGTCCTTGCGTGGCTGGGCTTTGCGCAAGCCAGTCGGTTGCGCCGAGGAGCCGGCCCGGCGAGAAACGGAGTGTCAAAACGCATGCGACCTGTCACTAGATCTTCGGCCTCCTCGTCTCTGGTGAGCATGGCAAAAAGTGGCATGCCGAGTCCGGCCTTGCGCAGCGTCTCGGCGACGAATCGGTTGCGCGGGCTGTGCCGACTACTCCCGCTGCCGTGCGCGAAAAGCACAATCCCAAGTGCACGCTCCGGCCTACCGAGCGTGCCCGCGAGCGTCACTTCGCCGATTGAAAACGAACCTCCTCGTTGTGTTCCTGCATCGTCATCGTGAATCGCTTCCTTGCTTGCAAAACTGCTCCCAGAGCCGGCGGAAGCGGCTCTCGTAAATGATCTCGTAAAGTTGAGCCTTGTCTGGAAAGAGCCGCTTCGCCTCGCTACGCAGTTCGATCCTCGCGTTCTCGATCTCGCACTCCGGACGCCCGAACAAAATGAGCGTGCAAACCCTGTCCACCTGCCGCTGAAAGGCTCTATACGCTTGCTCGGTCGCCTCCATGACTTGAACATAACACAGGACCGTGCCCTCGCTCTCGCTTCGCCGTTATTCTGCCTGCCGCAATGTCGCTCCTGATGAATTCCCCTTGTGTCCTGTACGGGACTCCACTGACCACCATGGACCCGGATATCTATCAGATTTGCACCAACGCCCCGGACCTACCGGCAAGCTGCCTGCAAACGCCCGCGCCAAATGAAGGCGGAACCCGCCAGGGATGCCCGCTTGGATTTTCCTGCGAAAAGGTTGGCGAGCGATTTTAGCCCTTTCCTACAGCCAGCGCGACCGCTTGAACCCAAGCCACAGTCCTGTT
>CAWASQ010000072.1:0-11706 GCA_963784465.1 uncultured Verrucomicrobiae bacterium | reverse complement strand
TCGCAGGGGGAAAACATCTGGCCGTGCAATCCGTGGATGCCGGTCGCTTACCTCGAGACCGAGCCCCGAGGCGCGCTTGAGCACCCGGTTTTTTATGCTCTCCATCATCGACTCGGCATTGAAAGGTGAGCCGGACAAAGAATATCATTATTCTCGCTGACATCAGAGACGGTCAAAGATAAACTTCGACTATGAGCATCCCCGTTGTCCCAATGAGATCTCAATCGAATCCCCTTAGGCCCCTGAAACAACGTCTTGTTCCGTGGATTTGTTCCTTCTTCTTAGCCTCCTTTATTTCTCCGGCTGTCTTCGGCCAGGGCGCCTTAGTCCGGTTTGCCGGCGAGACTGAGGTTGGTGAATTAGGGCGTTCAACGCGAGCTGCAGCTGAAGAATGGGCCAAGAAGACCGGAAACAAAATCGAATACATCAGCGTGCCCCAAGACGCTTCAACAAGACTCCAGAATTTTCAACAGTACTGGGCGGCGAAAAGTCCCGATGTCGATGTCTACATGGTAGACGTCATCTGGCAGGGCATCCTCGCCCCGCATTCCGTTGACCTAAAGAAGTATTTCAAAGAGGACGACATCAAAAAGTTTTTGCCGCGCAGCATCGAGAACAACACCGTTGGCGGCAAACTGGCTTCGATCCCGTGGTTCATTGACGCTGGAATACTCTATTATCGCACGGATCTTCTTGAAAAATATGGCTACAAGGAGCCACCGAAAACTTGGCAAGAACTCACCGAGATGGCGAAAAAGATCCAGGAAGGTGAACGTGCGGCCGGCAACGCGGATTTTCAAGGCTTCGTCTTCCAGGGCAAAGCGAGCGAATCTGGGACCTGTAATTTTATTGAATGGATTTACACCTTTAACGGTGGCACCATCGTTGAACCAGATAAAAAGGTCACAATCAACAATCCGGATGCCATCAAGGCGCTTGAGATGGCGAAAGGTTGGGTAGGAACGATCTCGCCTAAGGGTGTCACGACCTACGGCGAAGAAGAAGCGCGGAATATTTTTCAGATTGGCAACGCGGCCTTCATGCGCAACTGGCCATATGCCTATCCTCTGGGCCATGATCCGAAGAGCGCAATTGCCGGGAAGTTTGACGTTACGGATGTGCCCAAGGGCGGCGAGAACGGCAAGAACGCGGCCTGCCTCGGGGGTTGGCAGTTGATGGTCTCGGCCTACTCAAAGGCTCCCGACGCCGCGGCCGATCTGGTTCGTTATCTCGTTTCAGAAGAACAGCAGAAGAAACGCGCGGTCGGACTGGGTCTGCTGCCGACCCTCCCTGCCCTGTATAGTGATCCGGATGTCCTCGCAAAGAATGCGTGGCTTAAGAATGTGGACGTTCTGACGAATCCGGTTGCTGTCCTTCAACGGTCACTGGCGCCTGATACAATCAGCTTTCAACCGAATTTTTCCAAAGTGTGAATAAAGTGCTTAGCGGCGGCGAAACACCTCAAAACGCGGTCTTGGAAGTCGAAAAGGTCGCCAAACGAATCGTCCGGTAAAAGTCATCCCGGAAGACGCTGAAAGTGGCCGAAGGACGTGGATGCGCGCAATGCCGGCTGCTCCCACCTTGACGGTCGCAACGCCTTTTGGGCGGGCCAAGCAGGTGGACGAAGAAGTGCAGACCGAGGGCGACGCCGTGGAGGCGATCGACGTTTCCGCCCACGAGTTGCGCCGCATCCCTTCCAAGAAGTGGCGCGAGTTGATCAAGTTCACGTTCAAAACAAGAGCGACGGGGCAAAGCGGACGATCAACGCGAAGTTCGTGTTCCTTGGGGGTGGGCGGTGGGGCGTTGCCCCTTTCTGCAGAGTCTTGGCATTCCCGAGGCGAAGGGCTTCGGCGGTTTTCCGGTGAGCGGGCAGTGGCTGCGTTGTGATAAGGCGGAACTGGTCGACCGGCACAACGCGAAAGTCTACGGCAAGGCTGCGGTGGGCTCGCCGCCGATGTTCGTGCCCCACCTCGATGGTGCGAGTAATCGATGGAAAAGAGATCCCTGCTTTTTGGCCCCATGCCGGCTTTTCCACGAAGTTCCTCAAGCATGGTTCGCCGCTCGATTTGGCTGAGTCGGTCAAGACCGATAACATCCTAAGTCTGCTGGCGGCTGGCCGGGATAACATAGACTTGACGCGCTACCTCATTGGTCAGGGTCTCCAGCTACCAGGAACGCGGCTGGAGGTTCTCAAGGGATTTGTACCCATGGCGAAGAGAAACGACTGGCGGCTTGAGGTTGCTGGCCAGCGCGTCCAGATCATCAAGAAAGATCCTGTTCGTGGGGGCGTCCTGCAATTTGGCACCGAGGTGGTTTCCTCGGCGGGACTGGCTCCATTCCCTCGTTCGGCGAGTCCCTGCAAAGAACGCCGGCCTTTCGGATCAGGTCATTTCGCGGACAACCCGCGTCTTCTTCAGTTGAGTGAGGAGGGCTCGGCGTCTTAGCTGCCGGCCGCGCTCGCCCCGTTCCTTCTCGCACACCAGGGTCTGGCCGTCTTTGGGCTCGCTAAGTGTGCGGGCTGCAAGATTGATTAAGAGATCGCGTATCTCGTTTCAATGAAAGTGTTTCACCCCACTCTTTCGCTTCTGCTTTCGATAGCGTTGCTGGTTAGCTCACGCTGCTCTTGGCCTTTCCTTGCGTGACCAACTTGCCCTGGCTGGGAAGGACGAAGACACCTACGCTCAAATCGAACTGATCCGGCGCATTCTCCGACCAGGAGCCAGGAGACAGCGAGCTCCGCGAGCAACTCGCCGATCTTTGGCTCTCCGTTGAGGACTACGATATGGCTGAGACGACCCTGCGCGAGTGGAAGGATGCGCCGGAAGCCGTTCGTGCGAGCGTCCTCGCGGCGGTGCTTTTCGAGCGGGATCAGAAGAAAACGAAGCCGTCGCCCTCTTGGAGGAGTGCTTGGCACGAAATCCGGATGATCTCGAAATCACGCGGCAACTGCGGGCTATCTGGGCGATATGGGCGAGGCGGAAAAGGTGGTTGATCTTCTCAGCCAGACTCCGGGAGTGCAGAGCGACGCGGGTCTGCTGGTATCGCGCGCCCTTGCGCACAGGACGTTGCAGGATTTTTCCCGAGCGCTGAAGGATTTCTCAGCGGCGGAAAAGCTGAATCCGGAGGCCGAAGCGGTCGTGAACAACCGCGCTTCTTTCGACTGCGGCTGCGCTCACCGGGATCGATGCCGCGAGCGCAATTCTCGCGGGCCGGCCGGATGATCCGGCTGCCCGTGTGTCGAGGGCTTATTGGTATTTGTCGACTGGCTTTGCCAGTGGTCGGGCGCTGGAGGATGCGGAAGCCGCCCTGCGTCTCAACCCGAAATCCGTTGCGGCGCAGGTCCTCTTCGCGGAAGCCGCAAATCAAGCCGGCCGCTGTCGGCCCGCGACGCGCTCGAGAAGCTCGAGGTGGACGTGTCCAAGCCGGTTCCTTCTCGCCAAGCGCTGGATGCTGTCTACCGACTCGATGTCAGTTGTCGAAGAATCCCAGATTCCTCTGCTCTTCTCGCGCCGCAGCCCGGAGCTGCGCGAGGCGCAGCAATACCGGCTCGCGATGCGCGACGCGAAAGCCGCCCTGGCCGTCGATTCCGGTAGCGCGCTGCTCGGGCGCAGTCTTCGATCTCGTGAGCCTTGGCCGTGTCGATGAAGCAGCCGCCGAGCTGCGGGATTTGCAGGCAGCGAAGGCGCCTCCAGAGGTGTTGGGCCGGGCGTTGAACGAGCTTGCCGAGGGGAACCGCGCGCGCTTCGCAGTTTGATTTGGCTCTCGAGTATTCCAATCGGGCGATCAAGGCAAAGCCAGAGGCGCGCTACTACCGGCAGCGTGCGGCCATCCTCCAGCGGCTGGACCGCTACGCGGATGCCCAGGATGATCTTTCTCGCGCGGAACAGCTCGATCAGGGAGTGGCGCGATGAAATGCCTACCATGTCTCTTCCGGCGCTTTCAACGCTTTGGTCGTTGGACGCTTCTGAAAATGAGTCAACCTCAGCGCCGCCGCCGGCGGAGCGGACCTCACCGGCCGAAAACGATAAGCGCCCATTCGTCAACAATTCTAATGCAAACACTCTAAGCGTCGATGGGGTCGAGGAAGTCCTGCGCACTGGCGTAATACTTACGATCACGTTCCCGACGGCGATGGTAACGCCGGACAAGATCGACGCCGAGGACCTGGAATCGCCGATTGATATTTGGCCCTCCCTGGATGCCACCTTCATCTGGCGCACGCAGTCGCAAGGCGAGTTGAGCGTAAGGGGCCCGCTGATTCCCGGCCAATCGTATCGCTTTCGCTTGAAGCAAGAGGCTCAAGATGTCACGGGCAATCCGCTACAAGCTGATGACTGGGGCTTCGAGATGGTCGCTCCCCGATGCTGCGCGTCATCGAAGAAGGCTATGGCGAGCGCAGCAGTCTTAATGCGACGTCCTCAAATCCCGCTCGGGTTCAACTATCCCGTTCGGCTTTCCGACGCAGCCAGTGGTGTCTGGTTTCAGGATCGGGCCAGCCGGGAGAAGTTTCCCGCCGAAATTTTGCTCAACGTCCCGGAGGGCGAGATGGCGAACGTAGCTGTCCTTGACGCGATCGGAAGACACGGAGGAAGAAATTACCGCATTGCGTGCCCGGCCGTTGAAGCCGCTTCCCGTCGGCCGCCGCTATGATCTGGTGGTCGATGGAGTCTGCGACGCCCACGGCGGACGCTCGCTCCCCTATCCCCAGGTTTTCCCGCTCGGCGTTACGCGTCCGCTAAGGTCGACTACGTCGCCGCGCGTAATCTTCCCGCTCGAAGCTCCGCATATCGAGGTGAAGTTTGACCAGCTGCTGAGCGACATAGTTCTGCCGAAGGACGCCTTGGAAATTTCGCCGCCCGTTTCCAACCTTCGCATTCGCATGGTTGGACCCTCCCTGATTGCGGAGGGAGATTTCGACCCGAACGCCCGGTATGTCGTCACTGTGTCGAATCAAGTCCAGGGAGTCGCTGGCTACGGGCTTTCCATGCAGGAAAAATGGGGTGCGCAGCTTCCGCCCAAAACATGGCGCGATTCTGTTCCCCGAAAGACAGATTCGCCAACGTTCAGTTCTTGGGCTCAACTTCGCCTTCTACCATGTCAATACGACTGAGCTCGAGTGGAGACTGGCCGCCATCCCCCTGGAAAAACTGGCTGGAGTCCTCGACCGGGAACGCGGAGTTCACCAGGATCTTGAGAGATGCGGAGGGTGATCCTGTTTGGACGAAACAGGGAATTTTTCAGCGGGAATCCTCAGAGCCGCTCATTTCCGCCCTTGGGCTTCAGGTTCTAGCCTCAGGAAACGTTGCGGCCGCCGGGGACGCGGAGGTCCTGCGAGAGATAGCCTGGAAGCCCGAGGATCCATCAGCGCTTGCCGGCCCGGCACTGCTGGAAGTTACAGGAAGGGATTCCGAGGGCAGAATCATCGGCAATCGCGCGGTGATCTATTTCGGCGAGGTCGCCCTGACGAGAAAAGTTACAAGAGCCCAATCCATCGTCCGCGCGGCGCGACTGACAGACGGAAAACCGTTGGCAAAATCGACAGTTTCGTCCTCGACAAGGACCTCAAGAAAATCGCGGATGCGATGACCGCTGCAGACGGGCTGGCAGTATTCGACATGTTCGCCATTGCGGGAGCGCAGTACTTCTCGTGCGAAAATACGATTCAGCCCCTTGCTCTCTCGGATCAATTTTCGGGAGGCACGTTGAGCGCCCGCGCTCCGCCTCGCTTCGCGCCTACACCCTGACGGATCGCCCGCTCTACAGGCCGGGTCAGTCGATTCAATTCAAGGGATTCGTCCGCGAAGAACAGGGCGGTTCTCTGAAGATCCCGATCGGGCGCGCCGTGAAATGGACGATCGAGCGGGACTACGCGGGCGAGCTGCTTGCCAGCGGCGAAAGCAAGGTCGACCGCGAGGGGGGTGGAGCGGGAGCTGGAGTGCCTCCGCGAGAATGCGCCTGTCGGAGATTTCGTCGTGAAGGCGTTGATCGGAGGGCTGCCTGCGGGTTCGCCCGCCCAATTCCAGATTCAAGAATTCCGAAATCCTCCATTTTCCGTCGTTTGCGAAAGTGGATGCGCAGAAGCCCGCGGAATCCGTAATCACTGTGCAGTCGCAGTATTTCCACGGGGCGCCAAATGCCGGTGGCCGCGTCCAATGGACGGTCACGTGGGTCAGTGATTCAACTGACGGCGAATACTACGGGGAGGAATGGACGCGCATTGATCTCTATTCCGAACACGCAACGCGCCCGGTTACTCGGCGGAAGTCTCCGGCGAAGCCGCTCTCGACGGCGCCGGCCACGCCACCCTGCGGTGCGACGCGCCTTTCAAGGATCCCGGCAATCGCGCGCATTGCAGCGTCATTTGGAAGGTCGATGTCACCGGACCGGACGGGCAGACGATGACAGGGGGAACGACGCAGAACGTCGCGATGGCGCCCGTGTTGCTGGGCGTCAAGCGCGGCGACGGCCGGACGGCGAGATCGAGTTTCTTTGGAACGCGGAGGAGCAATTTGCGCCGGCCCCGAAGCTGTGGACGTCGAACTCTTCCAGTGCAAACCAAATCGGTGAAGGAACGCCTCGCGCCGGATGTTTATCGCTACCGGAATTTCGACCAATACGAGCTTGTCGAGCGACGGAGCAAGTGACTGAAGATTCCCTCAGAGTTTAAGCCGGCCAGCCCGGGACGCTATGTGGCGCTCGTCTCGCCGCGTGGCGGGAGCACCGGGCTTTCCGGTGAGTGAACAAGCCTACCTCGAGGGAGACGAAGAATGCGAAGTGCCGGTGGAATCGGACACAGCGGCGACGGTGTTTTCGGTCAAAGGGAGGGAGAATGCGAAACCGTGGATCGTCGGTGAGAAAGCCGTCCTCAACGTTCTGTCGCCGACCGGTGGCATCGCCTGGGTGAGCGTGGAAACCGACAGGATTCTCGACACCTTTACCGTTCCGATTCAAGGCAACACCAGCCGCATCGAAATTCCTGTCAAACCCGAATACGAACCCAATGTCTTCGTTTCCGTTTACGTGCTGCGTCCGGGCGGCTCGGACCAGCTCGCGGGCGAGATGTACGGCTACGATCAGATAGACGTTCAAGCTCCCGGACGCGCGCTAGACGTGTCGGTAAAAACGACCCGCTCAGAGTATGAACCGCGCGAAAAGATCTCCGGCGAAGTGACCGTCACAGCCGCCGGCCGTCCCGTGGCTGGTGCTGATCTCGCGATCTACGCGGTTGACGATTCGATTCTCACACTTGGAGGATGGAGGCTTCCGCAGATGCTGGCGGAGTTCTTTCCCGGCGCGGAACTTCGCGGTAGTCACCTATTCGGCGTTGAAGGCCTACGTGGATAAGATCGTCCCTTCCTGGCTGACCATGAAGGGCTTCGTTGCGGGCGACGCGGGCGCCGCAGGAGTTCGGAAACGTCACGTTCACGCGGAAGGAATTCAAGCCGCTCATACTCTGGCGTCCGAGCGTGCGGACCGACGCGAAGGGGATCGCCAAATTTGACTGCGAAGCGCCCGACAATCTCACGCGTTTTCGTGTGATCGCTGTCGGCCAGACAAGGAAACGACCAGTTCGGTTCGGGTGACGCGACTTTCGCCGTCAGCAAGAAGCTCCTGATAGAGCCGGCTCTTCCGCGCTTTGTACGGGAGGGCGACGAGGTTGAATTGAGGGCCGTGGCGCGACAGAAGGTGTCCGAAAGCGAAAGATTGCGCGTCCGCTGCACCACCGGCGGAGGCCTGGAATTGATCGGCGACTCCGAACAGGAGATTCTCGCCAAACGCGACTCTCCCGCCGTGGTCCGTTTCAAAGCGCGTGCAAAGTCGACAGGTCCCGCGAGCGTTAGATTCGACGCGGCGTCCACCTCCCGGCTTTCCGATTCGGTTGAGATAATGCTTCCGGTGGCAGAGCCGGTAATTCTTAGGAAGGAATCCGTTTCCGGCTCAGTGACGAGCGCCAGGCTTTCGGGAAGAGATCTCATTCCTGCCGCGTGGAGCAAGGGACGCGGTGTTTTCACGTTGGCGGTCTCAACCACGCCTTGGCTGAACAAGCTCATGGGCCTGCCCTTCCTGCTTGAATACCCGCACGGCTGCTTCGAGCAAAAAGCCTCTCGCCTTCTGGGATACACGTTCCTGGGAGGGCTTCTCGAGTACCTGCCCGATTCGCAAGCCCGGAAGGCTGCCTACCAGCGCGTTATCCAGGAGACGTTGCGCGAGTTCGAGGCGAGCCTTCTCGCCGACGGGCGCCTCCCCTATTGGTCGGGCAGCACCCAGCCGAACGATTTTGTGACCATCCAGGCCGGTTGGTGCGTCAACCAGGCCGAAGAGGCGGGCTTTGATATTCCGGAGCGGCTCTCTTCGGAACTTTCGGATGCCCTGGAGAGTATGGTTGCGGGAAAGACGAGCGGTTTGCCGCCAACGCTTCGGGCGTTTGCTCTCTTCGTCGTTTCGATTTCAGGTCAGGAAACGATGAAAGGTGTCACCTCCGCGGCGGAAGAGCTTTTCCTTCACCGCGATAAACTCACCGGCGAAGGCAGGGCGATGCTGGCCATTGCGATGAACAACCTTGGGATCGAGGCGGATAAGCAGCGCATCCTGGTGAACGAGCTTCCAAAGGATTTCAGCCGGATCGAGTTTAACCCCGAGACCTTTTCCTCCGGCGCGCGGACGGAGGCTCTTTGCACGTGGGCCAGGCTTATTGTCGAGCCGGCCCAGGTCCCTGCAGCGTCTCGCGATCGCCTGCTTCGACTCGCCGAGTCCTCGGCCAGTCTTTCCACGCAGGAGAACTTTTGGCTGCTCGTTGCCTTCAAGGCGATGATGAAGACGCTTTCCGTGGCATCGATCAAAGGGACTACTCCCAAACCCGCGATGCTTTCTGCGAATGCAAGCTCCGCAAGCTGGGGCAGGCAAGACCTCGCAAGACTGGCGAGTTTTGCCGTTGAGGGTCTAAAACCCGGAGGCAGCTTTGTCTTGAAGGCGGAATATCGCACACCGGAGAGACAGACATTGCCCGTCTCACAAGGCATCCAGATCGACCGGGTCGTGAAGAACCTCACTGAGGCCTCCCGCGATGGGAGCGTTGGCGCCCCTTTTCGGCTCGGCGATCAGATACTGATTTCCTATCGCTTTTCCTCCGAGAGGCCCCAGAGCTATATGGCCTTGGAGGATATGATTCCAGCAGGGCTTGAGATCGTGAATCCGAATCTCGCCCTCTTCGGCAAATACTATTCGCTGCCGGCCGAATCCGGTCCTGAAACGGCGGCCCTGTCGCACAGCGAAATGCGTGACCAGCAGACCAATCTCTACTTTGACGAAATGCCTTCAGGCGCGCGCGGCTACAGCGTTCTCGCCCGGGCAACCGCCGCGGGATCGTTCATCTGGCCGGCGACGCAGATTTCGCCCATGTATGATAGCGGTTTCTATGGCCGGTCGGCCTCAAGCGAATGCAACGTCCTCTCCGAATAATCCGCTGCGCAGCCATTTTGCTCGCCGGCTTTTTCAAGCGCGCAGCGCGGAGAGCTCAATGGATCTTGGTCGCCTTGCTAGCGGCCGGCGTCCTTCTCGCCGCCGTGATCGAAAGCTCGATACGCGGCGTCCGTCTGCCCGCCAGCTTGGATCAGCTTCCGTCTGCGACTCCCATCGTCACGGACATGCGAGGAAGAGCCATCGCCGTTTTGCCGACATCCCTCGCGAGGGAAACCTATCCAATCAAACTAAGAGACATGGGAGAGTGGCTGCCAGCCGTGACTATCGGTATCGAAGATTCGCGTTACCGGAGACACCGCGGCGTCGATTTTCGTGCGATAGCGGGCGCTATCCTTAGGAACGTGCAGCGCGGGCGCGTCGTTTCCGGTGCATCAACCATTACCCAGCAGCTCATCAAGGCTTCCTCAGGGCGCACCGAAAAGTCACTCTCCGGGAAGATTCACGAGGCGCTGGCAGCGCTAAAGCTCGAGCGGAGTTGGAATAAGGAGAGGATCCTGGAAGCCTATTTGAATCGACTCGACTATGGCAATCGGCGTATCGGTCCTCAGGCCGCGGCACGCGCCTATTTTGGAAAGTCCGCGTGCGATCTCTCGCTTTCCGAAGCAATTTTTCTGGCCGGGTTGCCACAGTCCCCCTCGCGGCTGAATCCTTGGAGCAATTCGGACGCGGCGATTGCCCGTTACCGCCAAAACGTCCGGCGTCTCGCCTCAGCGGGATCGCTTCCGTCTGGAGCCGCCATGGAATCGCTCCTGAAGAACCCTCCGCAGGTGGCAAGACATACGCCTCCAAACGAGGCGCCGCAATTCATCGCGCTTCTGCAGCAGCGTCATCTCGTCGACGACACAGTACGCGGTAAAATAGCCACTTCGCTTGACCTCGATTCGCAAAAGCTTGCTATGCGTTTATTGCGCGACCACCTCTCGGCCGCGGCCGGACTTGGAGTCGGTGAAGCGGCAATCGTTGTCATCGAAAATTCCACCGGACTCGTGCGCGCTCTGGCCTGCGCCGGGCGTCTGAGGCATTCCGGTCTCAATAGCGCAATGGAATCGCGCAGTTGCGGCTCCGCTTTGAAGCCCTTTCTCTACCTTTTGGCGATCGATCAACGAAAGCTGACTGCGGGATCGCTGCTGCCGGACACTCCGGACGCAATCTCCGCGGAATATCGGGACTACGATCCGCAGAACTATTCGAAACGCTACCTCGGTCCGGTGCGGGTGCGTGAGGCTCTCGGGAGCTCGCTGAATGTGCCCGCAGTCTTCGCTCTGTCGCAGATCGGCGCCCGGGAGACGTTTGAGTACCTCAAGAGCTGGGGCCTGAACTTTCCCGGGTCGTTCGACGAATATGGGGCGGGTCTTATTCTTGGAAATGCTCCTGTTCGCCTGTTGGAACTCGCCGGGGCCTACGCAGGCCTTGCGCGAGGCGGAGAGGTCTGGATTCCCAGGCTCGCGCCGAAGGATCCCATAGAGAGCCGGCGCCTGGCTTCGAAGGAAGCTTGTGCGATTATTGCGGATATCCTGTGCGACAACCGGGCGAGGCTGGCGGGCTTCGGTGCCTCCTCCCCGCTGGACCTCCCGGAACGCACCGCTGTGAAAACGGGCACGAGTTCAGGCTTTCGCGATGGCTGGTGCGTGGGATTCAACAAGGACCACACCGTGGCAGTGTGGGCCGGCAATCTCGATGGACGGCCGATGAACGAGGCTCTCGCTGTCCACTCCGCGGCGCCTCTTTGGGCGGCGGTGATGAGGTCGCTTTATGCCGCCGGGGACCGGCCCTGGCCTCAACTGGAGGAAGGTGCGACGCTGCACGCGGTCGAGATCGCTGCCGAGACCGGCATGCTTCCGCGACCCGGGGAACCCATTGTCCGCGAGTGGTTCCTCCCGCAAACCGAGCCAATGGAATCCGCGTCGACCGTGTACGTGAACGGGGTCCTGCAGTTGCCGGCAGAATATCTTGCGTGGTGCGCCGGACCTCAAAACAGACTCGGCGCGACGGTGCGCACGATGCCGCTTCGAATCCTATTTCCGAAGGATGGCGCAACATTCTGCTACAACGCGGCCATGTCCAAATCCCAGCAAATGCTCCCGCTTCAAAGTTCGTGGCCCGAATGCCAATGGTTCCTCAACGGCCGAAGGCTGGAGCAAACATTGATCCCCTTGGAACGCGGGACGTGGACAATCACCGCGAAAGCGGGAGGACAGACCGCTGTTGCCAACTATGTCGTGGAGT
>CAWASQ010000071.1:0-43118 GCA_963784465.1 uncultured Verrucomicrobiae bacterium | reverse complement strand
TGGACCTTCGGCTTCGGTCTGCCACGGTAAAATTCCCCATCAGGCCCATGGATGCGGTCGCGGCCCTCTACTCGGACGGCGAGGTCGAATTGTCGAAGGCTATCATCGCGAGCCTCAGCCGCGCGCTCTTCGGTGTCGCATCCGGTGCGCCGGCCGGACTGTTCCAGAGGTTGTTTTCCCGGCTCAGCCATCGCGTCTTGAAATGGACCACGACCTACGAGAAAACAGATGACCAAAGCGGCGGGAGAGGCTTCTACCGTAACCCGATCCTCGAGCGGACGGGGCATCCCTATGCCCAAGCGTTACTCAATTCATCGACAAGAGACACGGAGGCCTTGATGGAGGGCGGTGATCCCATGAACGGTCCCTACATGATGATTTCGCCCGAGATCCTGGGCATGAGCAATCTATGGGATCGGTTGCTCATGCACTCTGTCCAAGGAAAAGATGTGCAGTTGCGATTCGTGCGGGAGACACAGGCGACGTATGAATCGGCCCGGTCCCGCTTGGAAAATGGAGTATCCATTCGAATGAAAGCCGTCGCCGCGGGAACGGGTCTGAGCATGATCCTAGCCTATGACCGACTGGTCAACGAGGGCTATGACCCGGCCCGAATGACCGTCCGGATTACGGATCGGGACAGGTCAAGTGTTGATAAAACCCAACGATTGTTGGCGAAACTGAGTTCCACCCGAAACAATGTCACGACCGCGGAAACCGCGGGTGGCATCTCCGTCGGAACGGAAGACCTTTTTGTTGAACCAGCGGCGTCGGGCACGATGGAGGAGGCAAAGTACCATGTCGTCACGGCGGTCGGAATTCTCGACTATCTTCCGGGCTTCACATGCCAGACGACGGAGCAAAGTCTCCGTTTGCCCCAACTGGAGGAGGTTGTCCAGTCCGAACATCTCGCCGCCCGGCTGGGTCAAATCACCGCGGCCGATGGAGTGCTGATCGTCAATACTTACCGGCCCCACGCCAGCACGCGCATTCTGGAACTCTTCGGCAGGAGGTTTGACTACCGGCATCGGGAGAACCTGTCGGCGCTGTTGGCTACCGCAGGTTTTGATGTGCCGCGTTTGGTCGGCTCGGGTCACATCTATGATGTGGTGGTCTATATGAAGGGTTGCCCGTCGCCACGGTAAAGCTGTGTGCCGCTCCAGCGCAGTTGGTGAAGAACCGTCCAATAAAGGTGATGGGTCAGTTCCCCGGCCAGCGCTCTCTCCACAACCCGCTTTTTTAACTGCGCTAATTGCCAAAGGGCAGAAGCGTTTTGAAGGCTTCGATGAGAAGATCATCGCGATGTGCGGGTTTCTTAGTGTTTTGGTTTTCGTTTATTTGCCACCTTGTGGCGTTGATCCTTAGTTCCCCCCGAACGCCTGCCGCGCCGAGCGGTGCGGGGCTTGGGGGCGCACAGCCCCCAATCAAATCCACAGGGGCCGGAACGCCGAGGCTCGGGCACGCCTGGAAAAGGGACTCGCCATGCCGAACGTGGACAAGGGCGATTCCGAAGTCAAACGGCGCGGACGCGAGGCGCTCGCGGGCCTCAAATGAGAAAAGGATTGGGTTGGGGAAATCGAACGGTCAGCGACAAGACTCCTTGAGGAGCCGGGGATTTGTGTTACTTTTCGCGCCGCGCCGGACGGCGACCTCGCCGGATTGTAAATAGCATATGCAGCGAAATCACGCCATTCCCCAATTATCGGAGCGCCATCGGGCACCTCCTCTCCCAGCTTTCCGATCCGCGTGTGGTGGAGCCACTGGCCCGACTCCACGGCGGGGAAATCAGCCGGCGCAACCCCATAGCGCTTTAACCATGATGGAAAAGGGTTCGCCCGACTCTGAAGCCTTGGTTTATGAAGCACGCGGTCTGACAAAAAGTTTTGATGGCGGCAGCGTCGCCGCGCTGCGTGGCGTTGATTTTCATGTCCGCGAAGGAGAATTCGTGGCCGTCGTCGGGCCAAGTGGCTGTGGAAAAACTACGTTTCTCCAACTCCTGGGTTCCCTGGACCGACCCAGCTCGGGCACGTTGACCTATCGCGGAAAATCCATCGCGAACCTGCCGGATCCTTCCGAATACCGCGCCCGGGAAATTGGGTTTATTTTTCAGGCGTTTCACCTTCTTCCCACCTTCACGGTGGTTGAGAACGTCCAGATTCCCATGTTCGAGGGAGGACTGTCCCGAAGTGAGCGCGCGGGCCGGGCGCTGGAACTCCTCAAGGACGTTGGGTTGGAGCATCGCTTGAAGCACTTTCCCTCCGAACTCTCCGGCGGTGAGAGACAACGCGTCGCCGTCGCCCGCAGCCTCGCCAATCGCCCCTCCGTCCTGCTTGCCGATGAGCCCACCGGCAACCTCGACAGCGAAAATGCCGCCCATGTCGTGGAGCTTCTCCTGCGCCTGCACAAGGAGTTGGGCACCACCTTGATCCTCGTGACGCATGACTTGACTATCGCAGCGCTGGCCGCCCGCACCGTCCGAATGAAGGACGGACGGATCGTCGAGGCACCCGTCCCGGCCACGCAAACATCCCGCTGACATGTCTTTTTTCACCATCGTGATCCGTGGCCTCATCCGGCGTCCGGTGCGCACGGGTCTGACCCTGCTGGGCATTTCCATCGGCATTGCTGCGGTCGTGGCCCTCGTCGGCATGGCCTGGGGTTATGAAAAGAGCATCGGCCGGCAATTGGACGTGATCGGAATTGATATGCTCGTGAGCAACATGAGCGGCGGACTCTTGCCCAAGGTCTTCGACGAGTCCCTCCAGACCAGGGTGGCGGGACTTCCGAATGTGAAGGAAACCACCTCCGTTCTCATGCTCATGCTTAGCGTCGAGGATGCGCCGATGATCATGGTGTCCGGGCGCGAGTGGGGCGGCTTTACCTGGGATAAACTTCGGGTCCTGGAGGGGCGGATGCCTAAGGACGCCAGCGAACGCGCCGTTGTGCTCGGCCGCATGGCCGCCGAGGGACTGAACAAGAAGGTCGGCGATACGGTGCAAATCGAGGCCGATGAATTGGCCGTGGTGGGAATCGTGGACGGCCAGGCCGTGGTCGAGAACGGAGCCATCATCCTCTCCCTTCGCGTCCTTCAGGAAATCACCGCCAACGAAGGCAAGGTCAACTTTGTGGACATCCGCCTCACTCCCAAGACCACGAAGGACGAGGTGGCCCGGCTGCGCGAGCGGGTGAAGGACATATTCCCCGCAGGCCGCGCCATGGAAGCCAGCGACGTGGTGGGAACCAGCCAGGGATTTCAAATCGCCCGGGCCATGAGCTGGAGCACCGCGCTACTGGCCATCATCGTGGGCGTCCTAGGCGTCATGAACACCATGCTCATGACCGTGTTCGAGCGCACCCACGAGATCGGCATTCTTCTGGCCGTGGGATGGAAAAAACAGCGCATTGTTACCATGGTGCTTTGCGAATCCGCCCTGCTCGGGCTGCTTGGCGGGATCACGGGGGTCGCCTTGGGTGCCGCGGGACTCACCATCCTGGGGCTGACCACCCACTTGCATGGACTGCTCGAACCGGACCTGAGCCCCAAGCTTCTGCTCACTTCCGTCGCCATCGCCGTCGTTGTCGGGGTGATCAGTGGCCTGTATCCCGCCTGGCGCAGCTCCCGCCTGTCCCCCAGTATCGCCCTCCTCCACTAATACCAAAGGGAGATAAGAATGAGACTGAAATGAGGAAATCAGGAACTCAGGAAAACATCACAAGACCCATCTGCAATCTGCGGACCTGACTCCGAGCGGTTTGCGATCTACGAGCAGCAAGTAGTCGCAACGCCCGGACTTGAGCAGGACTTCGCGAAAGCGATCCCCCGGCCGAGTCCGAGGTTTAGCGCGGAGAAGTCCTGCACAACCCACCCGCAGACCAGGAGCATGGCGTCGATCTGTTCGCGTGCGTGCGCTTCCGGAGTGGGCATCTCTTTGGGCGGGTAGTGTCCTGAAGGTTCAGCAAAAAGAGAGGTCATCAGTTGAGAAAATCGCTGCGCCGCGGGGCGAAACCGTAGCATTGGCAGTGACGCACCGATATTGGTGCGAACCGCCTCAGGCGATCGGCCCACTCCGCATCGACGCGCGTGATCTCTGTGCTCCTGTGGCAGAAATGATTCTCGCCATGAGAGCAGTCGTCCAATGCTGTTGATTTGGCTGCCAGCGCCACTCTTGCAATCGACGACTCGATCCACGTGCCGAGGTCAGCAGCACGAGAACGGCGATGATGACCTTTCCGGTGATGGGGTCGCGTGAGCCTCGCGCCTGTGGCAGAAATGATTCTCGCCATGAGAGCAGTCGTCCAATGCTGTCGATTTGGCTGCCAGCGCCACTCTTGCAATCGACGACTCGATCCACGTGCCGAGGTCGAGCAGCACGTAAAACGGCCATGATGACCTTTCCGGTGATGGGGTCGCGTGAGCCTCGTCGCCTGTATCCGTTGGCGACCCCAACCTGCCACTCGGGACGGCCTTATTCGTGCGGCTTCAAAGCTTCCGGGCGGAGCCGAAGCGCAAGCCACACTACAGCGCTGCGCCAGGCATCCTCTGCTGGAAAATGACCTTTCTTTTGTGCGAAAGTGGAACAATGGATTTGGAAGGCAAGAAGAGCAAACGCGGGCGTGTGGGTGAAGGGCGGCCTACCAAGCGCACGCCGGAAATGGTCGCCAGGATCGCGGAGGCTGTCGCCATCGGGTTAACGGACCGGGAAGCAGGCCTTCTTGCCGGTATCCGCCCGATACGATGACTGAGTGGCGCAAGGACCCGGAGTTTTCCGAAGCGATAGAAAGGGCGACAGCGCAACGGCTGCTTCTGCGCCTGGGGCGTATCGAGGCAGGAGAGCAAGGGTGGCAAGGCACAGCTTGGGCATTAGAACGCCTGCACCCGGCGCGGTTTGCGCGGCCCGAGGTCATGAATCAGATCGCCGTGGTAAACCAGGCAGGCAAAGCTTCTGCCGAAAGGGTAATTGTCCTACCGGAGGCGGAGTTTGACGCCCTTGTTGGCCGTCCAGGCTACCGCTTGCGCGATAACGGAGACTTGGAGCGCCGGGAGGGAAGTCTTGTTTATCTGATAGTCCGGCAACAAAGCAACCGGGCGCTGCCGATGGGAGAATAACCTTATGGATGACGAGCACGACTTGACAGACGACGAGTTCAATAAGTTCGACTGGACACGTTGGCATTACGAGGGCAAGCACTTCGAAGCAAGGGCAGTGAGCAGAAGCGAATTTGAGGCGCTCAAACGCTTTGGAGATTATGAGGAACTCCCCAATAGCATACTCATGCGGATTGAAGGTGATAAAGAGTTTCGAATCTACTGCGATGACGTGGAGAAATGGTCGTTTGGCCTTATAACACCGGGCTTCTGTAGCATGCTTGAGGAGGCGTATGATGAGATGCACGGCAGAAATAAGGGCAGCAAGATAGTGATGGAGAAGGGAGAGTGAGAAGCGAAGCCTTCCAAATGGACGCGAACACTCGTTAAAGCTCTCTTGCGGGTGCCTACGGCCAACGACCCGTTGCCGCCCGCCACAGAAGTTGCCGTTGTAACGCTGGACATGGCCGTGTTCTTAGCGCAGGCCGATTTCCTCAGGTGCCTCGAGAGCCGCTTTGCTCACTGCTCGGATTGCCACGCTTCTTCGACGGTCTTGGCCGCTTCTTCGGGAGTGGTCGCGCCGGCAGCAAGATCCGCGGAGATGTCGTTAACGACCCGGCCCACTTTGGCACCGAGAAATTGATCGTAGACGATCTGAAGATAAGGCGCCTTGTTGAGGGCCTCGGCAACCCGGCGGAAGTACGGATTCTCCAAGGCGGCCTCTGCTCCCAGGGTCAGCGGGACGTGAATGCCAGCGGCAGCCATCCTGGTCTGGTTTTCCTTGTTTAGGAAGAAGCGCAGAAACTTGATCGCCTCATCGGGCGCGCCCTTGGCGACCAGCCAGCCTTCGACGGCACCCAGGACGTCCTCGTTGCCCTTGCCTCCTTCGACGGCGGGGAACGCAACGAAGTCGAGCTGGTCATCAGGGACGCCCTTGCCGCTCGTGCTGGCTTTTTGTTGCGCCGCGTAGAGGAAATCGCCCATGAAGTACATGGCGGCCTTGCCGTCGCCGAAATAGCCGGCAGCGTCCGGATACTTTGCCCCCAGGAAGCCCGGCTGGAAAGGCTGCAGGTCGATCAACTCTTTGAACATTTCACCGGCCTTCACAAACGTTGGGCTATCGAAGCCCTCGCCCTCACGACTATAGGCCGCTTCAAATGCCTCCTTGCCACCGATTCGCAACGCCAGCATCGTCCAGAAGAAGTGCAGCGGCCACTTGTCGCCGCCCCCGGTGGCCAGAGGCGTGGATGCCGGCCGCTTTGCATTTTTTCACGGCGTCGATAAAGCCACTCCAGGTGGCAAGGCTGGCGGGATCCACCTTGGCCTTCTCAAGGAGCGCCTTGTTAAACCACAAGATCTCGAGCACGGTCTTCATCGGCGCCCCATAGACCTTGCCCTCGCAGGTGAAGGCCCTCACGCCGGCGGGGCTCAAGGTGGCTGCCCATTCGCCCTCAATGAACGAGGTAATGTCGCGGAGCACACCGGCCCGGGCTTGCTCGTAGAAGACCCCGCCAGCCCAACTCGAAAAAGAGATCCGGCCGCTCCTTGGATTGCAGCGTCGTGGGCAGCTTGGCCTTGAAAGCTTCGTTTTCCAGGAACTGCCAGTCGATCTTGACGCCCGGATTCTGTTTTTCAAAGTCAGCGCCGATTTGCTTCCAGACCTCCAGATACTTCGGGGTTTCCTGAAGGTGCAGGATTTTCACGGTGGTATCGGCTCGGGTCGCACACACCGTCAACGCCAAGAGGATGCTTAACAAAATAGTCAGGTGTTTTTTCATTGGTTTGGGTCTCTTGCTCGAAGGTGTAAGATTATTAGGGTGCCGCCGCATTTTGAGCTCATGGGTGGCGTCGTAGCCCCGATGTTGCCGGTTGCTACGAAAGCCAGGCGGGATTGAGTCTCATCTGAGGGGCTGAGTTTGCTGGGGCTCAAAAGTCACTCTAGACGCCTTGACGGGGAACACTCCCTTTCTTGCTTTTAAAGAGACGTCGCGCCCGCTTCCGTAGTCACGCCAGGTCGCGTGGTCGACGTCAGGAATAGACCACACTCCATGATCCTCGGTCTGTCGAGCGATACCAAGATAGCGGTAGGTCGGATCGGCGGCACGTCTCGCAAGGACGAATGCGGTTTCGCTCGGATGCGGAGTGACTGCTTCGTAGTTCACTCGATCCGGCTCCGGCAACTGCCCCTTCTCAGTCACAAAGATGAAAAGATGCCCTTGGTGACGAGCCGATTGTGGCTCGAGTTCCTCGAGGCGAAACCGCGACGGCAGTTCAGACTCGTTGATCAGGGTCCCGTTCGCTGGGCCCAGATCAGACGGCGGGAGCAGTTCGCTGCAGCGCATGGTTGAACGAAACTTCAGGGTTGGCCTTACTGATATTTGATAGCTTTGCCTTCGCCTCGATTATAGAATCCATCTTCTGCTAAAGAGGTAATAACGGCATCGGCACCTAATGCAGCAGCAGACTTCTGTAACTTTCGATAGACATCTGTGTCTGAAGTCAAAAAATGAGCTCCACCGAGAACGGAAACCATACCAATAATTTTATATGGCTTTTCAGGAGCTTTATCTAAAATCTCAACACTTTGAAACGGAACTGGAGGATACGAGGTCGCACCGCTTCGTGTTTTGTATCCATAGGTAGTGCATCCACAAATGCTGACGATTGCGACGAGAACTGCGATTGCCGTGATGATTTCATAAATTTAGCCGAACAATCAGACTAAAATAGCCCTCGGCCTGTAGGGTCTTGGCTGTCTCTCTGTGGCTCATCGAGAGTGGAAACTCAAGGATACGCCGATTCCGTGCTTCGACACTGTCCTTCTCGAATCTCCGAGCTTTTGCGATATCGACGCGGGGTTTCTTTTGGGGATGAATGATCCAGACTCGCAACGCTGCTTGTTCGTCTTGGCTTGCCGACGAGTAAGCACGGGAAAAGGTTTCAACCAACGATTTTTGCGCTTCACCCTCGGTTATGGCGGCAGTATTGGTCTTTGCAGATTTATTCTTGTCCAGGGCTTGCTTTTGAGCCCTTGCCTTGCCGGTGGAGATATGCTGCTTAATTCTGGCGACAGCCGCCTGTGTTTCTTCCTCCGTTTCTTTGTGGTATTCTGCGGCGGGTGTCGTTTGTTCAACAATGCTCGATGCGCTTTGATTGCTGCCTGGACTGCTAGAAGGCTTTGCCATGATTACAATACCATACTCGCCGTAGTCGCGTGCCGAATATTGCGTTTCAAGCTTTCAAGTTGACCCCCGATCGATGATCGATGGCGGCTTGTAGAAACCTGGAACGGGACGAGCGTTTCAATATGGCAACCCCCGACGAGATCAGAGAGGGAGTTGGGCAACAAAGCAAAGACCCTTGGCCTCTGTCTCCGAAGATCGCCATCCACTGACCTGTGGGCCGCTGACTACGGCTGCTTGCTAGTTTATGAAAGGCCCGATTGGTCGGGGGAGTTTGGGCGTTTCGAAAACCTCGACCGAGTTGAAGACTTCCTTGTGAAGAGGGGATCGGCCGGTGCTTGAAACCCACGCGTCTCCCCGCCCTCCCTCCGATTTCAATGCGAGCGGAGGGATGCCGTTTGAGGATAAAGCCCTGCCGACTACTACAAAGCTAGCGATCCAATCCCATAAGGGGTTCAGATCTTCATCGTCGAGCGCCAATCCACGAATGTCCTTATCAAGTTCGATGGCATTCTGCAGGCGCTCTTTCGCCTCTTCCATGCGGCCCGCGACGCTCGCATAGCAGGCAAGGTTGAAAGCGATCATGGCAACCTTGGGATGAATGGCTTGCGCCCGAAGCAGAATGGCTTCCGCCTTCTCAACGCTTTCGGTGCGTCTAAGTGCATAGGCGAGACTGATCCACCAGGTTGCGTTTTGAGGCTCAACCTTCACAAGGTGGCTGGCAACCGCTGCGGCCATATCCCACTTCTTGGCCGCCATGTAGATGTCAACACGGGCTCCCAGGACCTCGTTGCGGATCTTGTCCTCGGGAGCAATCTCCTCAAGGACCAGCGCCGCATCGTTTAACATTCCCAGCTCGAGATAGCCGCTCGACGCAAGGACATGCCTTTGCCAATCGGTTTTCAAGGGATTGGAGATTCTTGGAGGAAGAAAAAGAGCGCCTTCGTGGCCACCCAAACCACCAGCAGGAAAGCCGCAGCGGTCACTGCAAGCATTATGAGCGACCAGAAATGATGATCCTCAGGCTGTCGGCGCAAACAATCAACTTTTCTTGACCGATCGATCTCAAACAATTGCCAGTGTACTTAGGCAAATAATCTGCACAGCACAACTTAGGCTATCGGAAACCTGGTTTTCATTGCGAGTGCCGCAGAGCTGAGTTGGTTGCGAGCGGCAGCGGGGCTTTCGGGAACACGATGCTCAACAATGGTCAGCCGCGCCTATTATGTCGTCGTCCCATCCATCTCTCGAGACGACCGATTATCGCCGCCAGGATCTCACTCGTCACTATCCATGGACCTCCCTGGCCCTAGCATCACCTTTCCATGAAGATCGCAATTATTGATGCGGTCAAGAAGAGCGACTGCCTCCTTTCATGCCGCTCGCGATGAGATGAAATCAACCTCGACCTGGTTTGCGCTTCGAAACCCGGTGTTTTGCCGCTTGTGGCTGGCGAGCGTGTTGTCGGGCACGGTCGTCTCGGCCCAAGACATGGCTGCGACGTGGTTGATGCATGATCTTGGCGCTTCGTCGCTTTCGCTCTCCCTCATGGCAACCGCTGCCTCCGCGCCATTCTTCCTGTTCACGCTGCCAGCCGGCGCTGTCGCTGACATCGTGAACCGGCGCTTCGTGATCGTGAGTGCCGTGCTATGGCAGGGAGCATGCGCCGCGCTCCTTGCTCTTGGCGCATGGACACGAGTGGTCAATGCCAACTCTTTGCTTGCTTGCATCTTCGCGCTCGGGATTGGGCTTGCGTTTGGCGCCCCGGTTTGGGGAGCCATTGTCCCGGACATCGTTAGTAAAGAAGAGCTGTCCTCCGCAGTCACGCTGGGAGGAGTGCAATTAAACCTCTCCGGAATCGTGGGTCCCGCTCTCGGCGGTTTCCTGCTGCCGCTGCTTCGCGCACCGCTGCTCATTTCGGTTAATGCGCTGACGTTTCTAGTTGTCGCTCTTGTCATATTGCAGTGGAGACCGCGCCAAATACAGTCGACCGGGCTGCGCGAAAACTTCACGGAATCGTTCATCAGTTCGCTGCGCTACGCTCGTAACTCGCGGCGCATGAAGATCATTCTGTTCCGTAACATCCTCTTTTCGCTTGTTATCTCGATCGTCCCAGCGCTCTTGCCCGTGATCGCGCTCAGAGAATTACAACTTTCCGCTGGCCAACTCGGCCTTGTCTTTACGAGCGTGGGTGTCGGGTCACTGGCAGGAGCGGTGATGGCCCTGCCCTACCTCAGGCCGCGGGTCTCGGCGAATGCAATCACTTCGATCGCCATGGCGATAGTGGCCGTCGTGCTGCTCGCGATGGCGTTCATCCGCCAAGTGCCTGCTTTGATAGTATGCGCGACACTTGCCGGCGTGGCTTGGGCGATGGCGGGATCCGAGATTTGGGTGGCTGGACAGCGCGTGATGCCCGGATGGGTGCGCGGACGAATGAACTCGTTCCAGATCGTGTTAGGACAAGGCACCATGGCGGTTGGGGCAATCGTATGGGGGACGGGAGTAGCACATGCCGGTCTCGATCTGACTTTTGCTGCTGCGGCTGCTGTTGCCCTCGCCGGGTTGGCTCTCGGGCATCGATTTTCAATCAACTTCGCCACCGAAGCCAGCGTCGAAGCAGCGCCGCTCGATCACCTGCACGATTTCACCGTCGTCCCTAAAGACGACGACGGGCCGATCAGAATAACGATCGAATACGCCATCGCCAGCAAGGATCGAGAGCAGTTTCGAATTTTGATGCAGGAAGTTCAGGCGACATGTCGGCGGAACGGCGCGTTCCAGTGCCGGCTCGACGAAAGTCTGGATCGGCCCGGGCTTGTTCCATCTGGAATACCTGGTATCCACGTGGGCTGAACATCTTCGCCAGAACATGCGAATGACCGTCGACGAGACGAAAGTATTCAAAAAAGCCTGGGACCTGCACGTAGGAGACTCGGAACCGATCGTGCGCCATTTCCTCTCGACCCAGAAATACATGCATCTGCCCGGCTTTGGCTTCTCCGGTCGCACCTTTGCGGACACATCGAGCCTGTCGAGCCCGAGTTTGGCAGCTACGAGATCCTCCTCCGCCTCGACAAAAACTCACAACCACTCAAATACACTTAGTTAAATCCCATCATGCCTCTCACTCCCTGCGCCCGGGTCAATTTTAGACGACCAAAAGTCGGTCAATTCTCAACGACTCTTGACATATCGTTTCGCGGTGACACTCGCCAGCTGGTCGGTTGTCAGTGATTTGTCATTGTGGCTGAGCTAAAGCCCAAGCGCGGAGCTTTTTGATACCTGCCGCAGCCATTTGACAACGCGCCGCCCAGAAGCCGCGACTCCATTCTTCGAAGCCTTTGCCAAGGTCGTCATCGACCTCGACACGGAGCGGGAAGCCTTGCTCGATCACTTTGCGGCATCGAAGCCGAGGCTGTCAACGCCGGTACTAACCGTCCTGGAATTCGCGGTTCTGGTTCCTGGGAGCATCGACTTCTCCAACTGCCATACTGCTGCAGTCCGCCTGGGGCGGTGTTGCTCACGGCTCAATTCTCCTGTGGGCTTTTGAGTTGAGCGGTGGCACCGGCTCGCCCGGCTTCAAGCCAAGGAGGGCGGCGCGGCGCTTTTCGTAAGCATCGAAATAGAGAGCGAACTCTTCGGGACTAAGGTCCAGAAACTCCGGAAGCTCGGACGTCGCTTGGGCTTGCGCCGCTTCATCCTGCTCGATGCTCGAAGGCGGCAGGAGCCCCGCGCCGTTTGAAAAGAGCAGAGTTCGTTGAACCGGTGGCGCTGGCGAAAGCGGGACCTGTGGCATTTGCGCACGTGTACGCCGTTCCTCGCGTATCGTCAAAAGTGTGAGATAGGGAAGGCCAACGGCGAACGCCATTATGACTGCGCAAAAGAACCAGTCTTTCACGAACCGCGACCAGGCGACGCCTTGAGCTTGGGGGTCATAGTATCATGAAGGGCGTGAATTCTCTTCGGTGGCCGGACTCCTTCACCAGGCCGCTCGCCGCTTGCCTTTAGCTACACCCGCCTCGTCATCTCTCAAAACTTGCTCGTCCCCACTTGTTTGCCACACACGTTCTCTTTCGAAGAGAATGCAAGCGATGAGCGACCAAAAAGAACGAAGCGCGCAAGTGTTGATGGATATTAGACATGGCGCACATATTACCGAGGATACGTCTCCGCCTGCAGTCGAGTTGGCCGCGACGCGAGAGAATATACCCCGTTGAAGGACGCAGTAGTCGAACCCGAGGAGTACCTGTTCGAGACGCGGTTTGACTATCTCTTTCCAGAACTCGCAACTGACCCGGCGGCGCATCTGCCGGCTGACGATCCGGCCAAGATCGCTGCCGTCGTCGCGGGTCTCAAGGCCCTCGGCGATGCGATGGTGGAGGATTCGCTAGCGCCGGGAGAAGGCCCTCTGCAGTCGACGGGAAATTCGACGATTCCACCGGTCTACACTTATTGGGGCCAGTTCATCGATCATGACTTAACCGCGAACACGGACCGCGATGCGGAGGTCAGTAACATTACCAAGGCAGACCTCGCGCCGCTCGACCCGGCATTCGTCGTGAAGAACCTGAAGAATCTGCGGCAGCCGACGCTCAACCTGGACAGCGTCTACGGGGATGGGCCGACGTTTAATCCAAGCAAACCGACCAAGGCCGGCAGAATGTACGACGGCATCAAACTCAGGGTAGGGAAAGTTGCGAAAAACCCCGATCCCCTTCCTGATCCCAGCAATCCTCCCATACGCGGCGTTCCCATTCCGCCCGAGGGAGACGACCTGCGGGATCTGCCGCGTATCGGTACGCTTATTGGCGAAGGTGTAGTAAAGGAAGAGGACTTTTCCGAGAACCTTCGCAACAAACCAAATTTTAGACAGCTCGCATTCATCGCAGACGCACGCAACGACGAGAACCTCATTGTCGCACAGTTGCACATCGCTTTCCTGCGCTTCCACAACGCCGTCGTGGACTGGCTCCAGGCCAATGAACCCAACGATTACCCAGGCCGCAAGAGGAGCGATGTCCAGCTATTCGAGCGAGCCCGGCAACTAACCCGCTGGCATTACCAGTGGCTCGTCGTCAACGACTTTCTTAAGACGGTGACACTCGCCGGAATCGCCGATAAGATTCTCCTCGGAGGGCCGAAGCACTACGCGCCGCGCAACTATGAGCCGTACATGCCTCTGGAGTTTTCCGTCGCTGCCTACCGCTTTGGCCACACCATGGTCCGCGCCGCCTACGATCATAACCGCAACTTTGGACGGCCTGGCAACGTGATCTCGAACGCTTCCTTCAACCTGCTGTTCCTGTTCACTGGCAACGGATCCCCGCCGTTTGGCGGTGGCACCGACGTGCTGCCCTTCAACTGGATCATCGAGTGGGATCGCTTCGTTGACAAGGGCAGCTCGGTTCCCGACCACTTTGCACGCAAGATCGACACACGCCTGGCACCTCCACTTAGGAACATGGTGAACCAGGGCAATGACCCATCGCTTCCCCCGACACCATCGCAATTTTGAAACGCCTGGCTCGGCGCAATCTCTTGCGCGGCTACCACTTGAGTATCCCGACAGGGCAGAGCGTCGCGGCGGCGATGGGTGTCGCTCCTTTGAGCGCAAACGAGTTGCGCCTCGGTAACAGCGGCCCGCTGAACCAGGTTCTGGAGGACAACGGTTTTGTCGAGAGGACGCCTCTCTGGTATTACGTGCTCAAGGAGGCCGAGGTGCGCGCTAACGGCAACTCGCTGGGCGAACTCGGCAGTCGCATTGTGTGCGAGACGATCATCGGGCAGCTATTTAACGATCCGGATTCTTACCTGCAGCGCCGCCGGGTCTGGGATCCAAGCAAGGGCGTGAAGCTGCCCAATCCCGACGGCGATCCAAAAGACGGCGATCTCATCGTGACCATCCGTGACTTCTTCAGGTTCGCCGGTTTGACAGCCTGACTGGCTCCGTCGCAATTCAGAAACCGGTGATGGCGCACTCTCGATTTGTTTGCGGGATTTCCCAAATCGCAGGTTCGGCGATACTCTCTTCGGGATTGATACAGGTGGGAAACAAATCGGTCGCGCTCAGGCGGCGCCGATTTAAGCAAGGTCAGCCAGTCTTTCGAGGACCGCTCTCGCTTCCTCTACGCTCGATCAACGTCATCCGGTTCATATCGTGATATTTCACGATATGCATCTGCTTGCAAGTCAATTGCGGATTTATGCGCAGATCATTCGTCCTCGCAATCACCGGGCGGGGCGTGATTGTCGACGCGAGATTTGTGACTCGTTCGTTTCAGATTCTGAATTCCGTTTTTAGTGCCAATTGAGTGCCAATAAAGTGCCAGTAAGTGCCAATAAAACGGACCTTCAGGTGCTTTTCCGTGCATCCCTGTGCATGATTGGAAAATGGCTACAGAGGCTGTATTCATGCGGTTATACGGCGTTTTACAGAGTGGCGACCCTAACGGGATTCGAACCCGTGTTACCGCCGTGAAAGGGCGGTGTCCTAGGCCACTGGACGATAGGGTCTCTAAGAGGGCCGCAGAAGATGAGTTAATCGGAGCTGTCGAGCAAGGTGATTCTTACCCGTGGAGGCTCTCGACGAAAGCATAATCGGCGGTCGCCCCGCTCTCGCTCTTCCGGGCAAATCCACGCAAGAACGTCCCCTGAATTCACTTCGGAGGCTGTTCGCAGGGTTCGCGATTGGTTTCGGCGGCACCTCTGTTTATTGTGTCCCGTAGCTTTTGACGATTCATGAGCCTTCATCTACCCATCCGGCCCCGACGCCTGCGCCAGTCGAATGCGATCCGACGGCTCGTTGCGGAGACGCACCTCTCCGCAGCGGACTTAATTTATCCCTTGTTCGTTCACGACGAGAGCCAGAGCGTCGGAGGTTTCGTCCATGCCGGGCGTTTTTCGCCACTCGATCGATTCCCTTCTTAGAGAATGCGAAGACGCATTTGCCTCGGGAATTCTCGCTGTCGCGATTTTCCCCTCGATTGCATCCGGATTGAAGGATGCGCGGGGCACCCATGGCCTCTCGGAGGACAATCTGCTCTATCGCGCGGTGAGGCGAATCAAGCAGGAGCTACCAGAGTTGGCCGTCATGACTGATGTTGCCCTCGATCCTTACACCACGCACGGACACGACGGCGTGCTCGCCGTGGACGGCAGCGTGGATAACGACGACACCGTCGCAATCCTACGTCATCTTGCAGTCAAGGAGGCTCAGGCGGGCGCTGACATCGTCGCGCCATCGGACATGATGGACGGTCGTGTGGCAGCCATCCGCGGGGCTCTCGATGAAGAGGGATACCAAAAGACGATCATTTTGTCCTATGCCGCCAAGTACGCGTCGGCATATTATGGCCCGTTTCGCGATGCCGTCGGGAGCAAGATCGGACAGGATTCCATCAGCAAGGCCAACTATCAGATGCACCCCTCGAACGTCCGTGAAGCCCTCCGCGAAGTAGCGCTCGACGAGGATGAGGGCGCCGACATCGTCATGGTCAAGCCGGCCGGGCCCTACCTCGATGTCATCCGCGCGGTGAGGGAGGCGACGGACCTCCCTGTGGCCGCTTACCAGGTGAGCGGCGAATACGCCCAGATCCATGCCGCCGCGAAACTCGGTTGGCTCGATTACCACCGAACGCGCGATGAAGCCCTGCTGGCAATCAAACGCGCCGGCGCGGATATTATTCTCACTTATTTCGCCAAAGAAGTCGCTTTGCGACTGGCGAGTTAAGCGTTGAGCTGGGTTGAAAGGTGCTCCCCGTGCCTCAGGTATATTTGACGACTTCCTCGATGGTCGTCATGCCATCGTAGATTGACCGCAGGCCATCTTCGCGCAAAGTGGTCATTCCGAGTTCTATCGCCTTCTGCCTTATCACGACCGTGGGGGCGCGGTTGTTGATCAAGTCACGGAGAGGATCGGTTACCTTCAGGAGTTCGTAGATTCCCTGGCGCCCTTTGTACCCGATCTGATTGCATGTTTGGCAACCGCGGCCGTAGAAGAAATTTTTGTCTCCGATATCATGCGGCGTCAGGCCCAGGGATCGAAGGACGGATTCCGTGGGTTCGTATGGTGCGCGGCAATCGGAGCATATTCTGCGAATCAGGCGCTGAGCGAGGACGCATTCGAGGGAGGCGGAAATCAGGAATGGCTCGACTCCCATGTCGATGAGACGGGTAACGGCGCCTGTCGAGTCGTTGGTGTGAAGGGTTGTGAAAACGAGGTGGCCGGTAAGGGACGCCTGGATGGCAATCTGGGCCGTTTCGGTGTCACGCGTTTCTCCCACCAGAATGCGATCGGGGTCCTGCCGCAGGAAGGCGCGGAGAAGGCGTCCGAAGGTAAGTCCGATTCCCTCGTTGACCGGCACCTGAATAATCCCGTCGATCTCGTATTCCACCGGGTCTTCTGCGGTGAGCAATTTCGATTCAAGTGTGTTGATCTTCCGCAGGCAGGCGTAAAGGGTGGTCGTTTTTCCGGAGCCGGTCGGTCCCGTGACGATGAAGATACCGTTCGGCTTCTCGATAACCTCAAGAATGTAATCGTAAATGTATTCGGGCATTCCGAGATTTTCGAGGTCGAGATTCGCGCTTGATCGATCCAGCACGCGCAGCACCACACTTTCGCCGAAGGCCGTGGGGAGGGTTGACACCCGAAGATCGATTGGGTTGCCATTGACGACGCGCAAGATACGGCCGTCCTGGGGCAGCCGGCGCTCGGCAATGTTCAGGTTCGCGATGACCTTAACGCGAGAAATAATGGGAAGGGCGAGATGGCGGGGAGGGGGATCCATCTCGTAGAGGGCGCCATCCACCCTGTAGCGGATCTTGAATTCTGTCTCGAAGGGCTCGAAATGGATATCGCTTGCGCGTGCGGAAACCGCCTTGTCGAGGATGAGGTCAACGAAGCGGATGATCGGAGCCGCGTTGGCTTCCTGCGCGGCGACTTGCGCGTTGAATTGGTCGTCGCCGACATCGTCCAGCGTCACTTCGGTGTTTTCCCCAAGCTGGGCAAGAACGTCCTCCACCGTCGCGGCTTCGGCGCCGTAGTACTGCGAAATCAACTCGCGGACCTTCGATGACGGCGCGACGACCACCTCGACTTCGCGCCCCAGGGCGAACCGGAGATCTTCGGCGATCTGAGGGTTGAGTGGATCAACCAATGCCACGTAAATTGTGTTGTCCGCATGGCCGACGGGGAGGGCTCCGTGCAAGCGGGCGAGGCCGGCTGGTACAAGGTGCAGCGTGTGCGGCGCTCCGTCGAACCGGCTGAGGTCGACCGCCTGCGTGCCTAGCGACTCGGCTATGAGCGCGAAAAATTGGTCCTCGGTGACGATCTCATGATCCACCATCACATTTTCAATCGGCTTGCCGGTCGTGGCGGCTTCCTGGGAAAAGGCATGGCCCTGGTCGGAGCTGATCCAGCCTGCCTGCACAAAGATTTCTGCGATTTGCTTGGGATCCATGCTACTCGGCGTCAGTCATTGTAGTCGTCAGGACTTCCTCGGCGGTGGTCATTCCGGCGAGCACTTTGCGGACTCCGTCCTCGCGAAGCGTCCGCATACCGAGCTCACGGGCTTTGCTTCGAAGCTGGATGGTGGTGGCGGCGTTGATGATCATGTGGCGCACCTCGTCGTCAACCATAAACAGCTCGAAGATTCCAAGGCGTCCTTTGAAGCCCTTCCCGCGGCAGCTTTCGCAGCCAAGCGCCCGCTTGACGGAACCTTCCGAGATCTGGTTGGCTTCGATGCGCAAGCCTCTGGCTTCATACATGGTGAGCTCGCCGGGCTCTTTGCATTTCGAGCAGAGGCGCCGCACGAGGCGTTGGGCGAGGGCGGCGCGAACGGAGCTTGAGACCAGGAACGGTTTGATACCGATATCGATGAGGCGCGCAATGGCCCCCGGGGCATCGTTGGTGTGCAGTGTTGAAAGGACGAGGTGTCCGGTGAGGCTCGCGTTGATGGCGATGCTGGCGGTTTCCAAATCCCGGATCTCGCCGATCATTATGATGTTCGGAGCCTGTCGCAGGATCGAGCGCAACGCTGCGGGAAACGTCATTCCAATGCTGGAATTGACGGGGACCTGGTTAATTCCGCTAAGCTGATATTCCACAGGATCCTCAACGGTAATGATTTTGCGGTCCGGCTTGTTGAGGTAGTGCAGCGCACTGTAAAGGGTCGTCGTCTTGCCCGAGCCCGTAGGACCGGTGACCAGGAGAATGCCGTCGGGCATGCTGATGAGCTGCTCGAACCTGAGCTGATCGTCGGAGAGAAAGCCGAGATCCGACAGCCCCATGGCGAGCGAGGTTTTGTCGAGGATACGCATGACGATGCTCTCGCCATGGATCGTCGGGATGCTCGAAACCCGGAGATCGATGGACTTCTTGCCAAGCTTGATCTGAATTCGGCCGTCCTGGGGAATGCGCTTCTCGGCGATGCTCATTGATCCCGACATGATCTTGAGCCTGCTCGTGATGGCGGAATGCAGCTTCTTTGGCGGACTCGGCATCTCCTGGAGAACGCCGTCGATGCGGAAACGGACACGAAATTTCTTTTCGAGCGGTTCGAGGTGAATGTCGCTGGCGCGATGATTGTAAGCCTCGAGCAGGAGCATCGAAACCATCTTGATAATGGGGGCGTCGCCCGCGGTGACTTCTCCCTCGCCTCCTTCGGTTCTAAGCAGCACATCTTCGGAACCGTTTGAGCCGGCGTGGTTTTCCGGATCGTAGAAATCGGTGATCGACTTCTTGATGGAGTTGGGAGTGGCGCAAACGAACTCTATGTCGCGGTTGAGAACGAACGAGATAGCGTCCGCGGTTTCCATGTCCATCGGGTCCCCGATTGCCACAACGAGGGTGCCGTCGCGCATCGCAACGGGGACGGCGTGGTAGCGCCTGGCGATATCGGCATCCAGCGCTTGTAAGACGTCCGGAGGCGGCGCAACGGCGCCAAGGTCGATGAACTCCATGCCATTTTGCGCGGCAAGTGTTCGGACGACATCCTCCTCGCTGATGATTTCTTCCTCGATGAGTTCCCTCAAAACGCTCCCCGCGCCCGCCCTGGCGCGGGCCTGCTCGATCTGGCCCTGGCCCAATAGTCCAACCTCGCGGAGGATTTCGACGACGTATTCTTCGTTGTGAGACACGATCTGTGGGGAAACGATTGCGGAAGAGGTTTGGGGGGTCAATGGCAACTTTCAGGTTTGGGCGGTCGCCGCAGGTGACACGGAGTGCTGGAGTTAGGAATTGAATCTTCTCGAGGCGCAGCTAAAGAGAATGGCCGTTGTGCCAATCAAATACCGAACCTACCTCATCTTCGGGGCCCCTGGCAGTGGCAAAGGAACCCAGGGCCGGACGCTGGGAACGATCCCAAGTTTCTTTCATTGCGCATGCGGGGATGTCTTCCGCTCAATCGATACCCGCACCTCGCTTGGCAAGGCGTTTCTTGAATTCTCGAGCAAGGGTCAGCTGGTTCCCGATGAGATGACCGTCGAACTCTGGCGTGTAAGCATCGAGCGCTACGTGGATTCACAGCAGTTCCAGCCAGACGTCGACTATCTGGTGCTCGACGGCATTCCGCGCAACGTTAGCCAGGCGGAATTGATGGATCCCTTTATCGAAGTGAAGAAGGTTTTTCACCTGAGCTGCCCGGACCGTAACAAGATCGTCGCGCGACTGAAAAAGCGGGCAATCAAGGACAATCGCCTCGATGATGCGAACGAAGAGGTGATACGCCAGAGGCTGGATACCTATCAAAGGGAATCCAAGCCGTTACTTGACCACTATAGCAATGATCTTATCGTGAATATTGATGCGGCCGAACCACCGATAACGGTTCTAAACACAATTGTTTCCCATATCGCGGGCGGCCGCGAAAACGAAACCGATTTCATTCCATAGAATTCGATGCGCCAGTTCGAGAATCTTCGAGCCTCTTCGCTTTACTGCCGCAAGTGCGGCTGCGCCATGCCCGTGCGCGAACGCCTTTTGCTCGTTCTCCCCGGAAAAGAGATTTATGACTATCTGTGCACCGGTTGCGCGGAATCGCTCGGTCAGCGTGAGGTTCAGCAGGGGGCGAGACAGCGGGACGAATCCTCCGGACTGATCGTCATCTAGGCCGGTTCCTTGGAGGCAGCGCTCCCCCGCTCATGCGCGTTGTCTTTCTTGGGACCGGGGAAATTGGGGTTCCCTCGTTAAAGGCGCTCGCGACGAGTGGTCGTCATGAAGTCAAGGCCGTTTTCACTCAACCGGACCGCCCGGCGGGGCGGGATCTCAAACTCCGGCCACCGCCGGTCAAGGCTGCGGCGCAAGAGCTTGGTCTGCCCGTCTTTCAACCCGAAAAGATCCGGTCGGCCGTCGTGCTTTCCGAACTCGCCAGGCTGGAGCCCGACGTGATCGTCGTCGCGGCCTACGGTCAAATCTTGCCAAAAGCCATTCTGTCGCTGCCACGCTTCGGGTGCCTCAATATTCATGCTTCGCTGCTGCCGCGGCACCGCGGCGCTTCGCCTGTGCAGGCCTCAATACTGGAAGGGGACAGCGAAACAGGAATCACGATCATGCAAATGGATGAAGGCCTCGACACGGGCGACATCCTCTTCAAAGTTGCCACTCCCATCGGCGCGGATGAAACAGCCCGAGATCTGCATGATCGCCTCGCTCAGCTCGCGCCGAACGCACTGCTGGAATGCCTCGATCTTTTCGAACGCGGCGCCGTGGCGCGCGAGAAACAGAATGACTCATTGGCAACGTATGCGCCAAAGCTTACGCACCAAGACGGCGAAATCGCCTGGGACGAACCGGCCGAAAAAATCGAAAGGCGAGTTCGCGCGATGGCGCCATGGCCCGGCGCCTACACGTATCTGCCGATGGGCGGCGCGCGGGTGGTCTTGAAAGTTCATCGCATCCAAATCTGGGATGGATTTGACGGACCGCCCGGGACCGTCGCGACGGCTGACGATCGCGGCATTCGTATCGCGGCGGGAACGGGCGGCATTTCCCTTACGGAGATTCAGGTCGCAGGCGGTAAGCGCCTGACTGCGGCCGATTTCTTGCGCGGGCACCCGATCGCTTCGGGAGTGCGGCTTGGAAGAACCGACTAAAGATTTTCCCTTTTCACGGCGTTGCGGATAGGATTTGATGGCCCGCTCGGAATCCCATGGCTAACAATCACTACAAACGTGTCGTCCTGAAGCTCAGTGGCGAAGCTCTTCGCGAAAAGGGTGCCCGGGAAAATATTTCGCCTCAGATCGTGCAGGAGCTCGCGAAGCAGATTGCCGAGGTCAAGAAGCTCGAGATAGAACTCGCCATCGTCATTGGGGGAGGCAACATTTGGCGCGGGCTGACTGCGTCCCATGGAGGGATGAACCGTGCGACAGCCGACTATATGGGCATGCTGGCAACGGTCATAAACGGCCTCGCGCTCATGAGCGCCCTCGAGGATCTCGGACTGACCGTGCGCGTGCAAACAGCCATCGAAATGAACAACGTGGCCGAGCCGTTCATCCTGCGGCGGGCCACCCGCCACCTGCAGGTCGGCCATGTCGTCATTTTCGTTGCCGGCACCGGCAATCCCTTCTTCTCGACCGACACGACCGCCGCCTTGCGGGCAAACGAGATCGGCGCCGAGGTGATCCTCAAAGCAACAAAGGTGGACGGCATCTACGACAAGGATCCGGTGAAGTTTCCCGATGCCGTGAGATACGAGCACCTGACCTACAGCGAGGCCCTGGCGAAGCGCTTGCAAGTGATGGATTCCACGGCCTTTAGCCTTTGCATGGACAACAAGATGCCCATCATCGTTTTCGACATGACCAGGCCCGACAACATCCCCCTCGCTCTGCGTGGAGAGAAGGTGGGCACCCTGGTATCAGAGAAGCCGTAAGCGCAGATGAGTTTGGACGAGGCACTTTTTGAGGCCGAGGAAGGCATGGAGAAGGCTGTCGATTTCATGGTGCACGAGTTCGCCGCGATCCGCACCGGCAAGGCATCACCGGCTCTCGTGGAAAATCTCGACGTCCAGGCTTACGAGACTTCAATGAAACTGAAGCAGCTGGCACTCATTTCGGCTCCCGAGCCGCGGCTGCTCGTTATTCAGCCCTTCGACGCGTCCACGGTGAAGGATATCGAGCGCGCCATCAAGGAATCCAAGCTCGGAATCATGCCCGCGGTCGAGGGCAAGCTCATCCGCATTCCCATTCCCGAGCTCTCGGAGGAACGCCGCCGCGACCTGGCTAAAACCGTCAAACATCTCGCCGAGGAATGTCGCGTGCGCGTGCGTTCGTGCCGTCGCGACGCGATGGATGCCGCCAAGAAAATGCAGAAGGCCGGCGAGTTGACCGAGGACGAGCTGCGTGATGCAGAAGCGGAAATTCAGAAGTTAACTGACAAATATGTTGCCTCCGTGGATAAGAATCTCGAGTCGAAGGAAGCGGAATTAATGAAAATCTGATGAGAGCCTGCCCTAAAAACCCTTTGCTGTCGCACGCGGCCTCGCCGATCAAGATCTGCTTTTTCCTTCTCCTCGTTGTCGCTACCACACTTCCCGCCGTCGTTGTGCGGCCCGCCCCAAATGTGAACTGGATCGACTCCTCGGGACGGCAAAAAAGCTTGGCTGCGCTCAAGGGCCAGCCGGTGATCGTGGTGATCGCCCCGACACCGCGCGACTGGTCGTTCCGGTCGCAGGCGGGACAACTCCGGAAGATGTACGAGCGCTACGCGACGGACAAGGTCGTATTTATCGCGGCTTTCACGGGAGAGCCAGGGCGCATCAGGTCGAACATTCCCTTCGCTTTCGCTGCGGATGGTCCTCGCGTTGGTTTCGACTATGCGAGTGGCGAGAGATTTACGATTGCCATCATCGGCAGGGACGGGAACCTGGATTATGTTACCAACAAGGTCCTCCCGGCGCAGCGCATTTACGATGTGATCAGAAACTCCTACGTGCCTCAGCGGGACATGCGGCGACCCTGAGTCTAGTACGTTTTCGGCGCGCGTTTCGATTCGACGATATCCACCCAGATCGGAAGGGCCAGTTCACCGCCCGTTCCCCCTGGCATAATTCGTTTTGGTTGGTCGAAACCCACCCACACGCCACAGACAAGTTTGTCGTCGAATCCGACGAACCACGCGTCCTGATAGTCGTTGGTTGTTCCAGTTTTTCCGGCGGCCAGGTGACGGAGTCCAAGTTGCCGAGCCTTGGCCCCGGTGCCACGCGTGAGAACTTCGTGCATCAGGGAAGCGGTCACTTTAGCCGCCTCGGGCTCCACGATGCTGAGCTTGCCGTGCGTAGCCCTATAGATCGTCTCTCCATCCGGGTCGGCGATGCTCTCGATGAGGTAGGGCTGCAACTTGACGCCGCCATTGGCAAACACGCTGTACGAGGCCGTCAGATCCTTCAAAGTGGATTCAAATGCTCCCAGACAGAGCGAGGGATAGTAGGGAGGATTCTGCGACAAGCCGGAGCGGAGGATGCTCTCCCGGATTGAATCGAGTCCCGCCCAGACGCCAATGCGCACACTCATGGTGTTGCGCGAGAGCACGAGCCCGTCGCCCGCGGGGAGTTCCCCCCGATAGGTGTTGTCCGAATTGGACGGATCATACTTGCCATAGGCGGTTGGAAGCTCGTCAGGGCGCAGCCGGTTGTCGTCCACGAGATCGCCTGGGCGCAGGCCGTTCTCGAACGCCTTGGCGTAGACAAAAGGCTTCACCGAAGATCCAATCTGCCGGCGGCCAAGCAGCGCGCGGTTGAACTTGCTGCGATCATAGTCTCTGCCCCCGGCAATGGCCCGGATTCCACCCGTGTGGCTATCGATAGCGATGGCAGCGCCCTCGAGGTATGGCATGGCATCTTCACCCTGCAAATCTCCGGGCGCATACGCCTTCATTGGCCTGTGGGGAAATCCGGGCGAGGATTCGACTTGCTGAAGCCGGCGCTGAAGGCTCTCCTCGGCGACGCTCTGCAGCGCGCCGTCGATCGTCGTGTAGATTCTTAAACCCCCATTGTCGAGTTGATCGCGGTCGATCACGAGATCGAGCTCGCGGATAACGGAATCCATCGCCCAGTTTTCCTGGGGCGATGCCCGCCGCTTCACCGCGATCTTTGGCGTGGATGCCATGGCGGAGGCCATCTGATTTTCGCTGATGAAATCGAGCTTGCGCATTCGCTTCAGGACGGCGTTTCTCTCGCGGACGGCCTTCTTCAGGTTGTTGAATGGGGAAAAGCGGTTCGGACTTCGAATGAGCCCGGCTAGCATGGCGGCTTCGGGAAGGTTCATCAGCGAAGCCGGCTTGCCGAAATATGCCTGACTGGCTGTTTCGACCCCATAGTAGCCGCTGCCGAAGTAGATGCGGTTCATGTAGGCCTCCAGAATCTCTTCCTTGGTCAACTCGGTCTCGATTCGATAAGCGAGCGCGGCTTCGATCATCTTGCGAACGAGATTCTTGCCGCCCAGCGGGAAACTGTTGCGAGCGAGCTGCTGGGTAAGAGTGCTGGCACCCTCGCGAAAGCCGCCGGCAACGAAGTTGCGGACAACGGCGCGCGCGATACCGACGGGATCGATTCCGTGATGATAGTAAAAGCGCGTATCCTCGCGCGCCAGGAGAGCATTCACAAAGTCATTGGAAATTTTGTCGAAGGGGACGACCACCCGGTTCTCACCGGCCAGACGGCTGTAGAATTTCCCGTCCTTGTCGTAGACGGCCGAGCGCTGCGGCATGTCGCTGATTGTTTTCAAATCGAACGTCAGTGACCACGCGTAGAAGAAGAGTGTGATGACCGCCCAAAGAAGAACGACCACCACAGCAGCCTTGAGGATGAGACCAACTACCCGCCCTCTGAAGCTGCGGCGAGGACGCGCGGGAGGTCTTTTTTGTTGCGTGCGAACTTTGGACACTTGCTTGCCTCGGCGGTAATGCCTTCTCTTATGGAATACTTTGAAAATCCAAATTCTCACGATTTTTCCCCGCATTTGCGAGGGCGTGCTCGGGGAAAGCATGCTCAAACGCGCGCAAGAAAAAGGTCTCGCCACTCTTGAAGCGATGGACTTGCGGACCTGGGCGACGGATAAGCATCGCACGACAGACGATGCACCATACGGCGGCGGCCCGGGCATGGTCATGAAGATCGAGCCGATCGCCCGCGCGCTCGACGCTCTGCGCGGCGAGGGGACACGGGTAGTCCTAATGAGCCCGCAAGGACGACGCTTCGATCAACGGATCGCGGAAGCCTATTCCCGGGAGAGCCACGTGATTATCATCTGCGGCCATTACGAAGGCGTGGACCAGCGCGTGGCGGATCATCTTGTGGACGATGAAATCTCGATTGGCGATTACGTCCTCACCAACGGCGCCTTGGCGGCGCTGGTCTTTGCGGATGCCGTAGTTCGTCTCATTTCCGGCGTGCTGGGTGATGCCGGAAGCGCGGCGCAGGATTCCTTCTCAACGGGACTTCTCGATCATCCCCACTACACTCGGCCTGAAGATTTCGACGGCTGGAAAGTGCCGGAGGTTTTGCTTTCGGGAAACCATGCGGCAATCGAAGCTTGGCGCAGACAACGTGCGATCGAATTAACCCGGCAGCGTCGGCCGGATTTGATATAGCGGGGACTATCCTTATGAGCTCTTTCTGCGGGGAGGGTGGTTGAATCCGGACAGCCCAAAGTGGTTCGCTGACTATGTCGAAGCAGTCGTGGACCGGATTTCAGATCGCGTAGCGCATTGGATCACGCTGAACGAGCCGCAATGCTTTCTGTATTTGGGGCATTCTATCGGCGAGCACGCTCCGGGTCTGAAGTTGGGCCTTCACGAGGTCTTGCTTGCGACTCATCATGCGCTCCTCGCGCATGGCATGGCAGTCAAGTCAATCAGGGCGCGAGCGAAGAAGAAGCCCCTCGTCGGCTGGGCGCCGGTGGGATGGTTTTATTATCCCGTTTCTGACAAACCTGAGGATGTCGAAGCCGGCCGGCGGGCCACGATGCGAGTCGCGGATGGATGGAACAACTGCTGGTATGCCGACCCTGTGATCCTCGGACATTATCCCGAAGACGGTCTACGCGCTTTCGGAAGTGCTGTGCCTAAGTTCCCGGCGTCCGATCTGGAAACCATGTGCCAGCCGCTGGATTTCTATGGTTTCAATTCCTACACGGGCGTTCCCACCAAGGCCGGGCCCGATGGCGACCCGGTCCATCCCAAACTTGCTCCGGGCTATCCCCACACGCTCTTCTTGTGGAAGGTTACGCCAGACGTCCTTTACTGGGGGCCTAAATTCATGGCGGAACGCTACAAGCTTCCGATCGTCATCACCGAGAACGGCATGTCGAATTGCGATTGGGTTGCGTTGGATGGCGGGGTCCATGATGGCGCCCGTATCGATTATCTCCACCGCCATCTTCGCGCGCTGGAGAAAGCGATCAGCGAGGGCGTGGACGTGCGCGGCTACTTCCAGTGGTCGATCATGGACAACTTTGAATGGGCCGAAGGCTACAAACACCGTTTCGGGCTCATCCATGTGGATTTCGAAACGCAGAAGCGGACCTTGAAGGATTCTGCGTATTGGTATCGCGAGGTGATTCAAACCAACGGAGAAAGCCTTGGCCCCGGATGACGGCAGGTTGCCCGTCCCAAAAAAAGTTGCCTCGCGAAAACAGCCTTTGTAGTCTTTGTGAGCTTCCGGCTTCTTCTCGGACGGCATAGCGCGGTTAGCTCAGTGGTAGAGCACTACCTTGACACGGTAGGGGTCACAGGTTCGAACCCTGTATCGCGCACCATTTTTCACTTTCCTGTCCAGTCGTGACAGGGCCGGACACGACTCCTGTAAGCTCCTGATTTTCATAAACTTTCCTTTTGCTCCCATTTGTCGAGTTGATGACAGGGATGGACAAGGCTTGACCCTCCCGGAACAAAGTTTGTGAGTCTATTTGTGAGTCTTTTTCCGGAGAGCCGAGGAAAGAAGGCAACTTTGCGACGGCATCGGATACAGGCAGCAAACCCGTATCGGTATAGGTTTTCGTGGTCAGCCGGATGTCGCTGTGACGCATGGCTTCCATGGCGACACGCGGGGCTGTGCCAGCCAACGCGAGGTTGGTTCCAAGCGTGTGACGCAGCGAATGAAAATCCGCCCTCCTGCCCTTGGCGTCGATGAATGCAATTCCGGCGCGGCGAAGATCGCGCTTGAAGGTTTCCATTTTCGGCAGGCCGTGAGCAAAGACCTTGCCCGGCAAGAGAGGCAGCTTGCGCAACTCTGCCACGACATCAGGATGTAAGGCGATGACGGCTTGCTTGTGGTTCTTGGTGGTCGAGGGGCGGACGTTCACGAAAGGCTGCTCCGCATCCAAATGCAGGTCGTCCGTTTCCATCAATTTGAGTTCCTTGCGGCGAAGGCCGGTATGGACCGCCGTCAGATAGATCACCTTGCGCGGACCAGCCACGGCAAGCAGTCGGGGAATTTCATCGCGTGTGAACGCGCGTCGCGGACGTGCCTGCTTTCCGTTCGTCTGCACCTTCTCCACATGCCGCAAAGGGCTGCGTTCAATGCGCTCGTGCTTCTCCATCCAGTTGAGAAGCGACGTTATGGAAGTGAGGTATTCGTTCACGGTCTTGGGGGCGAGAGACTGCTTGGCCCGCCATACCTGAAATGAATCCGAGGTAACGTCCTTGATCCGACTCCATCCGCATTCGCGCATGAGGCGGCGGACACGGTTTCCCAACTCGTAGATGTATTGCCCGTCACGGCCCACGGCTTGCAGATCGGCTACGAAGTCGGAGAGATGCCTTCCAAGCGGCGTTTGCGAGGCCGCGCGGGTGGCATGCGGAGCAAGTAGGCCGACGGCCTCCATTTGCTTCTCCTTCACGATTTGCTCAATGCGCTGTTGAGCCACGCGCCTGTCTGTCGTGTGAAGAGGAATGTCTGTGATCTTCTCTTCTCCATCGAGGCGGTACCTGCCGCGATAGGAACGACCGATGCGGATTTTGCCGTTCTTGATTCGCTTGGGACGAAAGACGGTGAGAATCATGGGATGTGAGAGCGTGAGGATTTTAATTGGCGATGGAAAGCGGCACGAGCGGGAGGCTCACGGCGGCGACAAGCTTGCGCTGGCGGTGGTCAAAGCTGGCGAATTTCTTGGCCCCGAGGACAAGGGCGGACGCCACATGCAGAATGTCGAGTGAGCGGCAGGCCAGCGCGGACGTGTGCTTCTTGGAAAGCTCGCGAGCCTTTTCGTAGAGCTTGATTTGATTGAGGGCGGCGCGTTCGAGCAATCCGTCGGCTTCGTCGGTGTCGAGGTCGCGTAGAACGGCGTCATGGGCGGATTGATCGAGGGACGCATCTCCCAGGCCGCGCCGGAGCGCAGTCAAAAGTTCGAGTTCGCCCAACAGCGTATAAGGAATTGCGTCGGTGAATTTGGCCGCTTCCTTGCGGGCCTGCGGATTGAAAACGTCCGTGGGCACGTAGAGCGAGGCCAGAAAGGATGAGTCGCAATAGGTCATTCGCCGCGATCCTCGATCAAGGTTTGCGCAATCTTGGTGGGCTTGCGGGGCCGGGGTAGCGGAGTGCCGAAGCGTTTGGCGAAAGCGGAACGCGGAGAAACTTCCGGGACGGGATCGGCCTTGGTCAGCATGGCAATGCGCTTGCCGGACTTGGTGATAGCGACAGATTCCCCTTCGGCCAGCCAGCCTTCCACCACGGGAAAGCGGGTGCGTAAATCGCGAACAGTGGCGGTTTTCATGAGTATGTGAATCATATCATGGTTCACAGTTAATGCAATCTTTTTCGTGAAACAAGTCGCCCGCCGAGGCGCATAAACCCTAGCGTTGCCGGGAGGGACGATTGTTTTTCAAACGCTCCAAATACCCCTTTACTTCGGAATGGTAGAGCCTTGGCGCGCTCAGCACCTTGACGGGCTGCGGCAATTCGCCGCTGGCAATCAAACGGCGCACCGACCGCTCGGAAATGTCGCCCAGCAAGTGGGCGGTTTCCTTGAAATCAATCAGTCGGTCCTCTGGAGTGGAAGGGATATTCATTGGGCCCTCCGGGACCTGCTCATGCCTTGTTCTGGAGCTTCTTGAGTTCCTTTTCATGGGCTATTCGTTCCATGTTCATGCGCTGGGCCAGTTTTCGGTAGCCCTTGAAAACCTCTGACGTCAGACGGCCTTCGTGCTTGTTGACAAGCTCCATCAGGAGTTTCTGCTCTTGGGCGTCGATGTCGTAAACTTCCGGCACGAAAGCCCCCACAAGAGTCATCACGGCCTTGGAGTTGAGAAGGGTCCGACCCTTGACCTGATTGTAAAGTGCCAGAATGGGAATGTCATAGCCCGTTTGCGGCGCGTCCATCGCGTCAAGAATGCCTTCCACGCAAAGGTTGACAAAATTGTTCGGTCCTTGCTGCAAGAGATTTGCCTTTTCCAGAACGCGGTCGATCAGTTCCACTCGCAAGACGAGGGTAATACGCTTCCTTGGTTTCTTTTTGGGTTTCGAGTCCATGTGGAAGAAACTTAGCGTTCCGAAAAGTCAGATCAAGCATAAAGACGTGCGAAGCACGCCATTTATAATAATGTCCAGCCTAGACCGGACAGATGAAAGAGCTGCGGGAAAAGACCACTTTCGATGGAAACCAAGCATTATCTCGGGTCGTAATCGTTTGCACACGGGAGCGAGGCTGGACATGGAAACGCCACCCTCACGGAACGCTTCCCTTTTTCCTACGAGCCAAGCCTAGTATTTTTCACCGATGAGCTCCGCATCGGCGACTTCGGGGACCCATCAGCTTGCAGATGTGTTCGAGCCAAAGTGACGGTAACTCCGGTTCTGGTTCAAACCGGAGATCCCTATTCTTGATCCGAATGGATGGTGAGGTTCGCCTTAAGGGGCAAAAGACCTGCAAGAATGAATAAAAAGGTCCTGGTGAAAGCGATAATTGCGACGATGGCGGATCGTGCCGCGCTATCGCCTTTGGAACGAAGAGGCTGATGACAACAGAGTGGCGCCTCGCCCCGCTTTGTTGCCGCTGCCCGGCGCGCTGGAGTCAGTAAGGAGCCTTTTCGAAGTAGATCGCCACCCGCTTTCCGTCGGGAGTGTCCTCGATGCCCACGTCTTCGGCGTGTTCCATGACCAAGGCAAACTTGCCAGGAATCACCTGCCTGCGGCTGTCGGTCACCGGCACAACGCGGATGGGCGCGTTCAGTTTAATCAGCCAGGTGAAAGCCTCTTGGTTATCGGCTTGGACCGATAGGATGCGCTTCAGTGCGGCGTTCACCATGCGGTCATAATGGCGGGAGAGTTTCCACCAGCCGTACGCGAAACCGCCGCCCATGACGGCAAGGCAGGCGGCCAGCATAACGCCAAGGATGCCCTTGAAATGAAAGGCGCGGAGTTTGCGTGCGGACTCCTCCAACTGATCGGCGGCGTCCTTGAGGGCTGGCGTCATTTCCTCCACTCGGCCGCATTGCGCGGCGAGCGGACGCAGGACGGCGGTTTCCAGTTCCCCCTGAATCCGCGCCGCCAACTTTTCAGTATTCACTTCGCGCCAGCCGTCGCGGATTGCACCGTCGAGTTCCTTTGCGGCCATGGCCGCGGCCTCCGCAACTTGCCGGGTTTTCTCGCAAACCGCGAAGGTATCTTTCGTGACTTCTGCGTGGCGGCTGACCGTCTCGGCCATCTCGTCGCGAAGACGGGAAACTTCCCTGCCCAGCGGGACAAGGGCCTCGTCGTTGACGAGCTTGGGCACCTTGAGCATGTAAAGCCCGTTGGCCTGCATGACCAGAATTACCCCGCTGAAGGTGTCGGCCATTTTGGGATTCTGCGCCAGATGCCGCACGAAAAATTCCCATGCGGCATCGCGCATCTCCCGCGTGGGCAGGCACGAAATGGCTGCCTTCCAGTAGGGCCATTCGTCCTCCTCGTTCATCGGATGTTCTCCATGTTGACGCCGGAAGTCCGGCGTCTAGGCAAAGAGGGTTGCGAGGCGGCAGGCTTCAGCGCCTTCGCCTTAGCGGTCGGAATCAAATGACCGGCGATGGCATCGAAGCGGCTGAACAAATCGGCAAGCCACTGTTCGAGGACAATGCAGTGGGCCATGTCCAATTGAACCGCTTCGTTCTTGAGGGCCTCTGCGGGGGAAAGCCCGCGTCCGATCTGGATTTCCCGCGAACGCAGGTGATTGCGCGTGTCGGAAAGTAGCGCCGGGATTTCCAGACGGGCCGCCCCGCAGTCCACCAACTGAGCTTCCAGTTCCGAGCCTTGGAAAAATTTGGTAGTCGGGATTTTGATCGGATTGCGAACGATCACCCAATCCACGGAATCCCTCAGCACTTCGACAGTTTGCGCGATGTCGTCCATGTCGGAGACCTCATCCACTGGATAGATCAGAACGGTGACGCGCACGGCGACGGCTTCGCACAACTGCGTCAAGCGAACCATTTCCATGGCCCGCAGGATAGTTCTGTTCATGTGGGCGCTCGGATCGATCACGGTCACCTCGCCTTGGGCCAGCCCCCGAAAGATCTTGATGAGCTCTCCTTCCGGTTCGGGCCCTGGTTCGACAAAGACAACATGTTCCGAATAGGTCGTGCTCAATGTGCGGTTGAAGGCGTCGAGATCATAGCCCCTCCACGTGACACTGCGTTCGGTCATCCACTCGCAGCGTGCGATCGCCTCGGTGGACTTTCCAAGATTGCCACGCGTCTGGATCGGAACGACGAGACGATGGAGGATTTCAGATGTTGTAGGGTCTTCGCTTGTCTTCATGGGGTTTGGGATCGGGCGAGCTGAAAAACTCCCGCGCTCTGGAAGTGACCTGGACGGGTTGAACGTCTCTCGGTTCGTCCGAGGGCGGCAGCGCATAGAGGCGGCGCCGCTTGGCGCGAGCTTTGACGAAAGAAAAGATGGTGCTCGGAGCAACGCTCAAGCCATGGATCTCCCGCATGGCCACCGCAATGCGAGGATAGCTCCAGCGCTTGGCACGACACTCGCGGATGAACTCCCGGTAGGGCTCCAGTTTGGACTGGAAGGCCGGATTGCGCGTCGAAGCTGGCGGCGGTTTAGGCATGAGTGCCTCGCCCATTCTTTCGAGAGCGTTCGAGCGCATTCGAAGAAGTTCGAATGGCGCTCTGGCGTTTCGCATTGGCGACTCGAACCCCTTGAAATGGGCATCGGATGCCATTCGAGAAGCATTCGAGTCGGTCACGAGATCAAAACTACGCTTTGACATATTGCGTCTCTCTTCATTGGAGATGTTTTGAGCGAGCGCCTGCGGCATGACCTTCATGTAAGTATGGCTTGACGTGCTATGCACGCTATTCGACAATACGTAGAAGTCAAGCGGCTCGATGTTTACCTCGGCCAAAATCCGCAACGGTTCCACGTATCTGGCGAATCATCTTTCGGCCAACATTACTATGCTAAGGGTGAGCGGGTGACTGGCGAGTGGGTCGGAACGGGTGCGGAATCGCTCGGTCTTTCCGGCGAAGTGCGCTCGGAAGACTTTGAAGCGTTGAGGGTCAACCTGCGCCTTGGCACGGGCGAACGGCTGACAGCCCGGACCAAGGAAACACGTCAGCCCACGCTTGCCGAGGCGGCTGAGGCGTTCCGGGCAAAGAAATGCCGATCTGGCACAGCTCAGGAGGTCGCCAATTTTCGCCTCACCATGAAGCCCGTTTCAAACCGGGTGGCATTCCTTGACTTCCAGTGCTCGGCCCAAAAATCGATCTCGATCCTGGCGACGCTCGGCGGAGACAGGCGACTCAGGATCGCGCACGAACGGGCAGCGCGCAGTGCTCTCTCGGAACTCGAAGGGTTCGCCTCACGGCAAAGGAATACGCCGTTAAAGCGCCAGTCTGAAGCGACGGGCAACATCTGTGCCGCGGCATTTACCCACGACACCAGCCGGGCTCTTGACCCGCAGTTGCATACCCATTTTGTGATCGCCAACGCCACACGCGACCAGACCGGGAAATGGTACGCGCTAAATGAATACGAGATGGTCAAAGCCGTCCGATATGCGGGCAAGGTCTATCAGAACGAGATGGCTCGTCACGTCCAGCAACTGGGCTATGCCATCCGGCACGTGCGACAAATGGCGAAATCACTGGCTTTGAGATCGAGGGAGTATCTGATTCGCTCTGCGAGCGCTTTTCCAAGCGACGCGAGGAAATCGAGCGTCAGATCGAGAAATTCGAAGAAAAGCAGGGACGGAAGCCCACGGTGAAGGAAATCGCACTGATTACGCGACAAACCCGGCCAGCAGACTTAAAGGAGATTGCCACTGCCGAAGTTCTTGCCCTCCAGCGTTCGCAATTGTCACCTGAGGAATGTAGGCAATTGCAGGGCCTTCGTTGCCAAGCGGAATCGCAGACTGTGCCGATTCAAATTGGTCAAGAGCCTAAGGCTCTTCGAGCCAGTATCTCGCATCTCTTTGACCGAAACAGCGTCATTCGCGAACACGAAATTCTGGCCGAAGCTCTCAATCAGTCTCTGGGATCACTGGATCTGGAAAGACTGAAACAGATCGCCTCAAATGGGGAGGCCGGGCTGATTCGCCTGACCGATTCGCCAGAAAACCGGCTGCTCTCAGAATGCTGCACGCGGCAAGGCTTGGAGTTGGAGCAGCGGGCCGTAAAATATGTAAATGCCACCAAGAACACCTGCAAGGCGCTGAATCCCAGTTTTGTTTCGGCTGGGCATCTGTCCAAAGAACAAAAGCAGGCCCTTGCCTCGATTCTCTGCACACAAGATCGGGTGTTCAGCTTTCGTGGCGTGGCGGGAGCCGGAAAGACCACGACGTTGAAGGAAGTGCAACGCGGGTTGAGTGAGGCCGGTCACACCGTTTTTGCCATCACGCCGACAGCATCAGCGGCGCGGGTCTTGCGAAACGAAGGATTTACCCAAGCGACGACCGTCGAGGATTTCTTGCACAAGGCGGAAAGTTGGGGCGGGTTGCAAAATGCGGTCGTGATCTGCGATGAAGCAGGATTGAAGTCTAACCGGCAGGGAGCGGAGTTGCTCCGGTTGGCACATAAGCACGATATGCGCGTGCTGCTAGTAGGCGACGTGCGCCAACATGTTTCCGTGGAAGCCGGTGACTTTCTGCGTGTCCTCGAAGCGCACAGCACACTTGGACGTTGCCAGGTCCAGGAAATTCATCGGCAGATTCCCGCCGATTATCGTGCTGCCGTGACGCAAATGGCCGCCGGCAATGTCCGTGACGGTCTGGAAGGGCTGGACCGACTTAATTGGATCAAGGAAGGACAGTCGAATTACTTGGACCACGCGGCGGCGGATTTTTTAAGGCTCACGGAGCAGGGACGCAACTTGGATCGCTGCCTGGCCGTGTCGTTCACTTGGGACGAGAACCATCGATTTACCGAGTCCATCCGCAACGGCCTGAAAGAACGAGGCATGCTTCCCGCCGAAGGAACGCGCCTCACAGTCCATGAGTCGCTCCGCTGGACCAGTCAGCAAAAGCGGGATTGGCAGCGCTATGAACCGGGACAGGTAGTAACCTTTGCCCCTGCGGTCGATCGCTCCGCCACTTCCGCAGCCGTCGTGCGCGTCGATAAAAAGAAGGTCGTCGTGGCGCTTCCTTCTAGGAAAGAAATAGCACTCGATTTGCGCCGCGCTGATTCGTTCGATGTCGCTTGCTCGCGGCAGATTGAAGTCGCTCCAGGTGACAAGGTACTCATTCGCGCGAACGACAAACGACTCGGTCTCATCAATGGACAAGTGCTAACGATTTCGAGCATCGCGCCGGACGGCACACTTCATACCAGGGAGGAGATATGTGTTCCTCAGGAGTTTCGACAATGGTGCCACGGATACGTCGTCACATCGCACAAGGTCCAAGGATGGACGGCGGATCACGTCGTTGTGGCGGCCGAACGCTTAACCGCCAAAGGAGCTTACGTGGCCTGCTCCCGCGGCCGGCGTTCTTGTAACATACATACCCCGCATAAGGTGCGGCTGATGGAAAGATTGCCGGAGGGAAATCGCCGCGCAGCGTTGGATGTGCTCTTAGGAATTCGGACGACAAATACACCTCTTCTCCGTATTTCGGCGTGGAAACAACTCGCGGCAGACCTAGTGCAGCACATTGCTACCGGATTGGATCAACGAGCGGCCGGCGGGACGCTAATTACGCACCTGCGAAAACGCCAGAGCCACGGTATCTAGCCTGGAAATCGTGCTTTCGGCTCTCGGGTGCGTCGTGCCGTTTGGCGAAAGAGTTAAGTATCCGACTTGCACATTGCCGAGGGGTTTATCTGAGGGGCCGAGATTACAATCCGAGCCAACGATCGACATGATCGCAGCCTTGAGGTTTGCGGGCAAACTGCCCATGCTTTCATAACCTGCTGTAAGTCAGAATCAGTGATTTTTAGCTTAGTGCAGTGTAACAGATAAGAGTGAACGACTTATCGGATTCTTCGATCAGTGTTCTTGTAGGTCCACTTGAAGGGAAGGCTGCCTTTTTGTAGTGGCGGATGTAGCGCATGATTTTGCGATGGAGGCCTGATCCAAGAACGGATTTAAAGCGCATTCATGGCAAGTCCCGCGCAATACGAAAACCGATGTGGCTGGTGGCGGTATCGGGCGGAATGCCTCGGTGCGCGCCGGGGCGACAACTCTCGCAGTAGCCAGGATTGCAAAGAAAACTGTCTCCCTTCGCGAGGAGATGGGTGGCGAAACCTGCCAGCAGTGATGCGGCGGTGCTGCAGTGCTGGGTTCTTCATGAGTTTGCTCCAATCCTTTCAAGAAGCTGAGAACAAGGCGTCGTCGTTGAGGTTGTTCGGGGATTCACGGAAAAACGAATCTGCAGGTTACAAATCTCATCCCGTTGCCAAGTTGAACGCCGATAGGCAAGCTGAAGGGAGGCCTGCCGCTAAAGCATTGTGCCTCCAGCGTGCGAGGCTTTCCCAGCTGGTCAGTTTCGGCGCAGTGCAGCTCAGAGCAAATTAGGAACATGATATTACGTCAGTGCGGCGGGCCAGCGAAGATCGTCCGCTTTACCGCGAAACTGCTTTTGTCTACGCTCTGACACTGAACGCTCCGAAACGCTCCGATCCAACACTCTCGATGAAAATCAAATCCCTTGCGCTCACGCTGGCCGCCGCGCCCAGCCCGGGTTGCTTCATGGACCCTTGATCCACAAGCGACCGGAGGGCGATGAAGTTGGATTCCAGTCCGTCGGCAGATTTTGAAACATCCCTTCGTCCTCCCCACTTACCCAAAAAACGAATCGAACGATGAAAACGCAATTCGCTCCCGTCGCGGCCATCGCCGTAAAGGCTCGCGCTTCTCAGCATGATCGCGACTTGCCTCGCCGCCGGCAGGCTCCTGCCGGCGGCAGCCCAGATCGGTTGTAATGGCGGGCCGATTGAAACGCCGTAGATCGACGAGTTGGCGGTGGGCTGGATGCGCTATAAGACTCCCACACCACGGCGCTCTGCTCGCCTTCACACGCGGCAACCACATGACCCTGATCGTCCTGCTCCTGTTCCGCGACGCAGCGACGGCGGAAGGCGATCTGCTTCCGATGACAGGGAACCGGCCTGCGGGTTCGGATTCAGGAAACGGGAAAGCTCCGGTATGAGCATTGTCACCTTACTCGGGTTGGCCGTATCCGGCTGGCGAGGGGAGGGTTGCTCCGCCGCCGTTCGTTTCTTGCTCCGGGGGCTCGCCGTCCTGGCCGCTGCGGCCGCCATGGCGTGGGGGGAGGAGTCACCCCGCGTCCTCATGCTCTTTTCCAACGACCGGCTGCTGCCGGCGAACCAGCGCTACGATGAGGGGATCCGTCGGGCTCTCGATCCGCAGGGCAACCAATCGAGCGTCACCTTCTTTGGCGAGTTCCTCGATTCCATCCGTCTCGGTGGTCCGGAACGCGAGGAGGCGATGGAGGAATACCTGAAAAGGCGCTATCGGGACATGCCGCCCCACGTGCTGGTCGCTCTCGGACCGCAGGCGCTGAATTTCTTTCTCGCGCGGAGGGACTCGCTTTTTCCAGGTGCTCCTCTCGTCTTCGGCGGGGTTAGTCGTGAGAGGTTGGAGCAAACAAGCGGCTTGCCGGGGGTCGCCGGCCTGCCGATGGAGCTCACGGTGGCGCCCACGGTCGAAGCGCTGATCGCCATGCGCCCTCAGATGCGGGAGATTCTGTTGGTTCACGGGGCCTCGGATTTCGACCGGAGCTGGCGGGATATCGCCCTCCGTCAATGCGCGCCGTTCGGCGATCGCGTGAAAGTCACCGATTTCCCGGAGCTGCCTTTGGAAGAGCTCAAGTTCCGCCTCGGTCAACTCTCCCAAGAGACCACGGTGGTTTATCTCACCTATTTCCAAGGCCCCACCGGGGAAACCTACACCCCCGCCCGTGTCGCCAAGGAGATCGCCACGGCAGCGGCGGTGCCGGTGATGGGCCCCTACGACACATATGTCGGCTCCGGGGTTCTCGGCGTCAGCGCGTCGCCCTTTGAGGAAGAAGGCGTCGTCCTCGGAAAATTGATCCGGCGGGTGATTTCAGGCGAAAAGCCGGAGAGCATCGGCATCCTGCCACCCAATCCAACCCGGCTGATCCTCGACGACCGTCAGGTGAAACGCTGGGGATCAAGTCCATGCCTGCCGGCGCCGAGCTGCGTTTCCGCGCCCCGACCCTGTGGGAGCAGCATCGTGCGCTGGTCATCGTCACGATCAGCGTCGTGGCCTTGCAGGGCCTGATGATTGCCGGGCTCGTCGTCGCCCGCACCCGGCAGAAGAGGGCGGAAAAGGAACTCCGTCTCTCCGAGGCCCGCTTTTCAGGCGTCTTTCGCGGCAGTCCTGCGGCCATCAGCATCATCCGCCAGTCGGACGGCCGGATCGTCGATGTCAATCCCGGGTGGGAAGCGACCACCGGCGTCCCTCGAGCGGATGCCGTGGGCCGCACGCCGATCGAGACAGGGATGCTGATCGACGGCGATACGGAAAACCGCTTTCACCAGTTCCTCGAATCCGGCAAACCGTTGCAGGACTACGAACAGGTTCTCCGCACGCCCGACGGACGCACCCGTTGGTTAAGCCTCTCGACCGAGCTGATCACTTTGCACGACGAACCGTGCTATGTCGTGGTGGCCAAGGACGTGACCGAACATCGCGAGGGGGAGGAGGCTCGCCGGCAACTCACCCACACATCGCGTCTTGCCATGCTCGGTGAAATGACCGCGTCCATCGCGCACGAGGTCAACCAACCGCTGGGTGCCATACTCAGCAACACCGACGCCGCCGAAATGCTGCTGGAGCAGCCGGCACCGTCGCTCGGCGAGGTGAGGCAGATCCTTTCCGACATCCGCCGCGACGACCTCCGTGCCAGCGCGGTGATCAAGCGGGTTCGCGCCCTTGTCGGCCGTCGGGAGGTCCGGCGGGTGCCGCTCGACCTGAACGGGGTGCTCCTGGAGACGCTCAAGCTGGTCACGCACGATGCTCACCGCCGCGGGGTGAGCCTGATCCACGAACTCGCCGACGACCTTCCGGAGATCCACGCCGACGCCGTGCAGGTCGAACAGGTGCTGCTCAATCTCCTGTTCAACGCGATGGACGCTATGAAGGACACGCCACTGGCGTCCCGACGGCTCGTCGTGCGTTCGTCGCGGAAGACCGGGGATTCGGTCGAAGCCAGCGTGGAGGACAGCGGCCACGGCATCCCGCCCGAGGAGCTCGGCCGGATCTTCGACTCGTTCTTCACCACCAAGGAAGGCGGGATGGGATTGGGTCTCGCGCTGGCCCGATCCATTGCCGAGGCGCACGGAGGATATCTTTCCGCTGAAAACAACGCTTCCACCGGAGCCACTTTTCATCTCATCCTGCCAGTGAACTTTTCCTCCTCCAATGACGGCAACGACCACGGAAACTCCGGTCGTCCATCTGATCGATGACGACGATTCGCTGAGAACCGCCCTTACCCGGTTGCTCGGCGCCGCTGGTCACGAGGTGCGGGCGTATGCCTCGGCCGCCGATTTCCTGCTGGCCCGCCAAGGAACCTTGCGCGGATGCCTGGTGCTGGATATCCGCATGCCCGGCGGCCCGAGCGGCCTTGAACTTCAGAAGGCGCTGACCCGCCAAGGGGAAACGCTGCCGGTCATCTTCCTCACCGGGCACGGCGACATCCCGACGGGCATCCAGGCGATGAAAGACGGGGCTTTCGACTTCCTCACCAAGCCGGTCGAGCGCGATTCTCTGCTACAAGCCGTTCGCTCCGCCCTCGCCCGCGAGGAAGCGGCCCTGCAAGCGTCCGTCCGGCAACGCGACCTCACCGCTCGTGCCAGCCACCTCACTCGCGCGGAACGCGAGGTCTTCCGCCGCGTGGTGGAAGGCCAGCCGAACAAGCAGATCGCCGCGGAGCTCGGTTGTTCCGAGCGCACCGTGAAGGCTCATCGAGCCCAAGTGATGACGAAAATGGGCGCTACCTCGCTGGCAGATCTGGTTCATCTTTCCGAAATGCTGAGTCAGACGGGCGCATGACCCTTCGAGTCTCCACCGCGGGTGTTCATGCGATCATTGCACCATGGGGCAATTTATTTTCCCCATAAGCCAATATCGGTTTCGACTCTGACCCGGCACTCTCTCTCCCATGACCCAAGGGGGACACGAGATCATCGTCGTCGATGACGACATGAGCATGAGCCAGGCGATCGAGCGCCTGCTCGCCGCTGCCGGTTGGCGAGTTCGGTCGTTCGCCTCGGCCGAAGAGCTGTTGGCATCGGGCGCGTCCGCCGGTGCCGCTGTCCTCATCTTTGACATCCAGCTTCCGGGCATGTCCGGGCTGGAGCTTCACAGGCATCTCGCCGCTGGAGGGCCTGTGCCACCGGTCATCTTTATCACCGCCCAGGACCGGCCGAACACCCGTGATCTAGCCCGCCAGTCAGGCGCCGCCGCCTATTTCACCAAACCCTTCGCCGGAAGGGAGTTTATCCAGGCGATTCGCCAGCACCTCCCGGCCGCGTGATTTCCTCCAAATGAACAAACCCAGCGAATATTTGCAGGACAATCAGAGGCTTCCGAGGGGTTTCGGGCTGATCGCTCGCTGGCCGCTGCTCCGGTATCTGCTCTGGTTCTGTTTGTTCGAGACGGCGTTTTACTTCGCCTATCGCTACGGTATGTCTTTCAGCCAGGCGTGTGCTGCTCCCTTCTGGTTTCCGGATTCGGTTTTGCTTTGCGCCCTTCTGCTCACCCAGCCGCGGCGGTGGTGGCTCCTGGTCATCGCGGTGCTGCCGATTCGACTGTTCGTCGGATTCTCTTTCCATGTCCCGCTCTGGTTCCTGCTTGGGGCGTTCGCGATTGATTCCGCGAAAGGTCTGCTGACGGCGGCCGTTTTGCGCCGCTTCATCAAGAATCCGGTGCGTCTGGAGACGGTGCGGGAATTTGGAGTGTTCTGTCTGTTCGCGGTCCTGCTCATTCCGGCCGCCTCTGCCTTCGCCGGCGCGGCCCTCCGCCATGCCCGCGGCTATGCTTACTGGCCCGCATGGGAGCAGTGGTTTCTGGGAAACGTGCTGACCCATCTGGTCGTCACACCGGCCATTTTCTATCTGGTCCTGGGCGTTCCGTGGAAGATGAAGGCGCCGTCCGCGAAGCGCTGGGTGGAGGGAGGACTGCTGACCGCCGGACTGATCCTGACGGGATATGCGGCCTTGACCACGGGACCGGGTGGGATCGCTTTTGCGGAGCCACGCTTCTATGCACCCGTGCCGTTCCTGTTCTGGGCCGCCATTCGGTTTGGGATGTTCGGCGCGACCGGGGCCATTGCGATCCTCGCCTTTCTTTCCGTCGAGGCCGCGCTGCTCGGTCGTGGGCCATTCTCCGGGAAATCGCCCGCGGACACGGCTCTTGCCCTGCAACAGTTTCTGCTGCTACGGGCGGCTCCGCTTTATCTGGTCGCGATCCTCATCGAGCAGAAAAAAGGCGACGACCGTTCGCTGCGCGAGAGTGAGGCGCTGAATCGAGGGGTCATCAATTCGCTGACCAGTCTCGTTGTCATTGTGGATCGATCAGGTCGCATCATTGCCGCCAACGAAGCATGGAGGAAGTCTTCCCCGTTGGAAGGTGTTCCCACGACAGGAACCGGCGTTGGAGTTAACTATCTGGAAGTGTGTCATCGCGCGGCTCGTGCCGGCGATCATGCCTCCGGTGAGGTGCTCGCGGGTATCGAAGATGTCCTGGCCGGCGAAGCAACGGAGTTCCAAACCGAGTATTCCTGTGTCACTCCGGCTGGTGTTCACTGCTATGAGATGCTGGTTCTGCCGTTGCGGAGCGAAACGGGCGGCGCGGTGATCAAGCATCGAGATATCACCGGCCGCAGGCAGGCCGAAGCCGAGGCCGCGGAGCTTCGCCAGGGACTGACTCACGCGAGCCGCGTGACGATGCTCGGGCAACTAGCCTCCTCGCTGGCTCACGAGCTGAACCAGCCCCTCGGTGCCATCCTGCGCAATGCGGAAGCGGCGGAACTTTTCCTGCAAAGCGACGCGCCGGATCTCGACGAACTGCGCGCCATCGTCACGGACATCCGCAAGGACGATCAGCGCGCGGGCGGGGTGATCGAACGCTTGCGCGCGCTGCTCAAGCGGCGCGAATTCGAGCCGCGTCCGGTTTCTCTGCAACAACTGGTGGAAGAAGTGGTCACGCTGACGCGCGCTGAAAGCGCGATCCGGCGAATCGGCATCGCGCTTGATCTGCCGCGTGATTTGCCGCTGGTTCGCGGGGATCGCATTCACTTGCAACAAGTGCTGCTCAACCTTTTCATCAATGGCATGGACGCACTCGCGGCGGCGACCGACGGCGAACGCTCGCTCACGCTGCGGGCGCGGCGGGACGGCGACGGCTTGGTCGAGGTGGCCGTGAGCGACAACGGTCCCGGCGTCCCCCCGGAAATACACGCCCGTTTGTTCGAGCCATTCATCACCACGAAGCCGCAGGGCATGGGCATCGGTCTGCCGATTTCCAGGACGATCATCGAAGCCCACGGCGGCAGGCTATGGGCGGAAAACAATGCGGAGCGCGGGGCGACGTTTCGCTTCACGCTGCCGGTCGCGGAGGGAGGTGCGGCGTGACCCCGACCGTCTTCCTCGTGGACGACGACTCCTCTCATCTGGCCGCCACGTCCCGAATGCTGTGGGCGAGCGGCTTTACGGTGCAGCCGTTTTCGTCCGCACGGGAGTTCCTCGCGCAGCGCGACGCGGGCACGCCCGGGTGCGTGATTGCCGACTTGCAGATGCCGGAGATGGACGGGCTCGACCTGCAGACTGCGCTCACTCGCACTCCGAACGCGCTGCCGGTCATCTTCCTGACCGGCCAGGGCGACATCCCCTCGACGGTGCAGGCGATGCGCGACGGAGCGGAGGATTTTTTGGAAAAGGGCGCCCCGAAGGCAAAGCTCATCGAAGCGGTACGCCGCGCCATCAAACGGGACGAATCGCAGCGAATGGCACGGGCGAAAACCCGGGATGCTCAGGAACGTTTTGAAAAGCTGACTGAACGTGAGCGCGAGGTTCTCGACCACGTCCTGGGCGGCGCGCTCAACAAACAGATCGCTGACGACCTCGGTATCTGCGAGCGCACAGTGAAACTGCACCGCATGAACATCAAGACGAAGGTTGGCGTGCAATCGGTGGCGGAACTTGCCCAGCTCGCACAGCAAGCCGACAACTTCCCCAAAGGACAGTAGTCGCAGGGGTGGGCGGGCCGGTAGCCTTTCTCTCTCCTCTCGTGTGAAACGCTCCGAACGACTTTCCATTGCCATCGTCGATGACGACGAGAGCGTGTGCCGTTCGCTCGGGCGGTTGTTGCGCGCGGCAGGGATGCAGCCGGTGGCGTATCCATCGGCGGAGGCGTTTCTCGGGGATGCGCGGCAGGCGACGTTCGATT
>CAWASQ010000070.1:0-72727 GCA_963784465.1 uncultured Verrucomicrobiae bacterium | reverse complement strand
AATGGCTAATCCGCCCGCTCCCTGAATCGACCAGCTTTTCGTGCTCCTGGCCAATTGGCCAGCGTGTGGAAGTGCGGGAGAGCTATCAAATGTGGCTCAGAGACGGCTTCCTGGATGGCGCACCGGAAGCATGCTCACGATTGACTACGGTGACACCTGTCCCGCTCTCTATTTCCGGCGACCCGGCGGAACCTTGCGGGCCTATGCACACCATCAGCGGCTCGAGGGCCACGAGGTTTACGCCGGTTTCGGCACGCGCGATCTCACGGCGGACGTCAATTTCTCGGATCTGCTGGCGGAGCGGGCGTTTGCCGCCACCACGCTCACGACGCTGGCGGATTTCATCTCAAAACATGATCCCTCCGCCACCAGGGACCGCACCGGGGAAATTCTTTATTCTCCGGGCGGCGCGAGCGAGGCATTCAAAGCCCTGAACTGATTCAAACGCGCTGATCTCGGTCGCGGGCCGAGCCCGTGCTCCCGACGCACTCGGTCGGCCGCTGATAAAGGGCTTATTTCACCTCCACGAAATAGGAAATCAACTGCTTAATCTTGCCGCGCTCCATAACGAATAAATCGCAGAAAACTCCGCTCAACAAGCCGCCCGCCTTTTTCTGCGAGCGCACTGAGCCTTCCGCGACTACGACGTCGTTCTCCTCAAACATTTTCGCAGGGCCGCCGGAAGCATCGGCAGCTGGTCTCTAATTGCCACTTGATCGGACAACGCCGTCAGCTGAAGGCGCTGCGTCGTAGAGATGTGTACCCGGGCCTCCATTGGGACTTCGGTCAGCCGAAACAACTCGCACGCGCTCAGCAGTCCGTGGCTCTGAACTGAAGGCCAATTGGAAGCCTCAACGAGGTGATACACGCGATCCGGAAGCATGCTTCGCGGCGAGATCACTTCGCAACGCATCGACTTACTGCGAGACTGTTTCGGACGCGGTCCTGAGTAGGCCCAGTCTCTTCGCGCTGAGGCATCTTCGCGGAAGCAGGCATGCGAAAGCTGCGGGTAGGAAAAACGGTTATGCCGTGACGCTCACCATCCAGCCCATCCCGAAGCGATCGGTAACCATGCCGAAGCGCGGAGACCAGAACGTCTTGGTCAGCGGCATGCGGACCTGCCCGCCGTCAGCAAGCGCGGCGAACGCGCGGTCGGCTTCGGTTTCAGTCGGCACAGTGAGCGAGAGCGAGAAACCGTCGAAGCTCAGCCCTTCCTCGCATCCGTCGGACGCCATGAGGATCGTTTCGCCAACGCGGAATGTAGCGTGCATGACCTTGTTCTCAAAGCCTGGCGGAAGCATGCCAGGCGGCTGCGGTTCGGGGCTGTCCGTGTAACGCATGAGCATCTCCACCTGCGCGCCGAGCGCGTCGCGGTAGAATTCGAGCGCCTCCTCGCAGCGGCCGCCGAAGAATAGGTAGGGTTGGACGAGCGTGTCAGACATTGGTGTCTCCAGCCAAGAGGCTAGCGCCGCCTAGCGCTTGACACAAGGAGCCGATACAGGGGGCAAAGCCCGCCGAAGGAGGCTCTTCTCCGGAGGGATTCCGCATGCCGCAAGTAGACCGAAGCCCCTCGATTTGGTGTTCGCTACTCGTGGCGGAGTTCAAGAGCCTGCTCTCAAACGCGCTGATCGTATGCGCGGACGATCCAGCTCCACGGATCGCGCCATGGCTCAGCATCCAATCGTTGAACTGCTTGAGAGTCCATCCTTCACGGTCCACAAATCGATGGTGAAGCTTTTCCACCTCGATTGGCCGAGCAAGTAGCTCATGGGCACCGTCGGAGAACTCGTGTACCAATTTACATCCCCGGCGGCGCGAGCTTTCGTGAAATTCACGCCGTTCACGAGCACCTTGCACGCTCCTTCATAACCGAGCGCACCGCTCTGAAGACCACAGTCGATGACGATCCGATGCGCGCGCCAGAGGGCGTCGTGAATCTGCTGCAATCGGGCATGAGAACCCTCCACCAGTCCTCGCTCGACGGCGAGATGCTCGCACCACATCGTCCAGCCCTCGTAAAAGATGGCGTGTCCCGCGAGGCGACGCAGCCTGCTTGGGTGACGGTTCTGGATGGCGAACTGAAGGTGGTGGCCCGGGTAAGCTTCGTGCGCGCTGGTCAGCTCAAGCCCGAAATGCTGTCGAATTTCGGAGAGCTTCTTTTTCGGGTCCGTAACTTCCAGGCTGAGATCATTAACCCAGAAGATGCCTTCCTGCTTTTCGGAAAACGGCGGCGGGGCATGGTAGGCCGCGGTGGGAAAATGGTGCTTCAGAAAGGGCGGAGCGGGCAGAACTTTGAGCGTTTCGCCGCGCGGGAGCGTGGCGATGCCAAGCTCGGCAAGCTTATCCTTAATCGCGAAAGTGGAGTGCCTGTATTCCTCCAGAAGCGGACGCCGGGGCGTCCACTGCGCGGCGGCCTCCTCGAGAATGTTCTTCGCATTCTTGCTGCCATGATGCGCGGCTTCGCGTTCGAGCCGATAACTCATCTGAGCGACAAGACGCTCGCCATTTGCCAGCGCCTCAGGCAGAGTCCAATCGAAACCAAGGCGTTCGCGCATAAGGAACTCAAAACGATCGCGGCCAATGCTGTAGCCCCGATCATCTCCCGGCCGCTTGCGCGCGATGTTGGCGGCATAGGTCTCGAACGCGCCCGCGGCGCTGGCTAGTAGGCGCCTTGTGCGGGCCGGCGAACGCGAATGGGCCAGCAATTCGGTTTCGATTTCAGCAAGAAATCTGGCGGCGCCTTCACACGAGCGCTGCGCCAGTTTTGTCCACAGGGGAACAGGCCGATTGACGCAGGCCGCGCCGGCGATCAGGTAGTCCGGCAGTCTCGCGAGGCGCGATTCGATTGCCGGCAACACGGCTCCGAGATCACTGGCGTTCCGGATCACAAGGTCGAAGATGGAATCAACGGCCGCGTCGCAGTGAGTCTGCGGATTGGTGCGCCATCGCTCGAGGTCCCGCTCGTTCAGCAGCTCGGTGCGAAGCATGGCCAGGAATGTGCGCCGATCGAGCCAGTCGTCGCCGGAAAAAGAGGCCTCCGGCAGTTGCTCGGCAGCTGCAAGGCTGCGCTCAACCAGGCGGATCTGAGAGCGATGTGCAGGCACGTCATTCTGGCCGAGCCGCGAATTGAACTCGATCAGGCCGAGCCGGCTCGCCGATTCGGGGAATCGCTCGTGAGTCTCCTCGAGGTAGCGATCAACGAGCCCGCGGAATGCCCGCATATTCGCGTCGTCGACCGCGGCGAGAAATCTGCGTGCGGAGGGAACGCTCAATTTATCGAAGAGGAAATAATCTTGCCGTCACTGTCCACGGGGCCCAGAGCCACTGCCTCAATGCCATCGGCAAGATCGCGCATTGCGGTTACCTCGGCTTCCGAGGGCACCTGCCCCTGAGCACCCGCAGCAATATCGCGGATGCCTTTGATCTTGGAAATGATGGTAGAAACAAATTCAGTTTTCTTTAGTCGCGGATGCAAGGTTTCGAGCCGGTCGATGTAATAATCCATGATCTCGACCCCTCCGAGGATACGCGCCTTGTCCGCGCTGTATCTTTGAGCACAATTGTTGGCGGCAAGCTGAAAGCCGCGGAGCCAGCCGCCGAGACTGATCATGTGCGACATTTCCTCATCGTGCAGGTCGATCATGGTTTTCTCGACGTCGGCCTGTGTTCGCACAAGCTCCTCGCGCATCCCTTGCCAGTCGCCTTTCTCGCTGCACTCGAAAAGGCTCTTGCTGCGCTTGGTGAGACGGTCTCCCACTCCGAGGGCGCGCGACTGGCGGACCAGCGCGCGCCCGATATCCTGAACGTCCCGGGACCGCTCGGCGATCGTCAGCATGAAACCGTCGGCCACGAGCGCGCCAAAATGCAAGGAAGTCTGAAGGCGGTTGTCGTAAACGGCATCACGTGGATTCGCTTCGATAATGTCGAGCGGCACCGGAATGAAGCTGGCGAAATCCTTCAGGATCTGGGCGATTGAAGGGGCCGTGATCTCGTTGACGCCCAACTCATCACGCATGAAATCTTCGGACGCCTCCTCAAGCTCTTTGTCAGCCATCTCCTCCTGAGCAAACAACACCATCGCTACGCCCAGCGCGGCGATAACGGCCAGAAAGCGGCGTGAAATCATCCCGGCCGGACTCATTACCCCATTTCGGTGCCAAGGCAAAGAACTTGTCGCCGACAGGCGAGCTGAAGATATTGGCGGCATGATAATCGGCGTCCCAAAAGAGACCAAGGAACAGGAATTTCGCGTGGCGATGCTTCCTTCGGCCGTTTACCAGCTTGTCAAGCGGGGCCATCACGTTCTCGTGGAGTCCAACGCGGGGGCGGGAATTGGTTTTCACGATGGGGACTACCGGACTGCGGGTGCCAAGGTCGTCAAGGCGCACGATGAGGTATTTTCCCGCGCGGAGATGATTGTGCAGGTCAAGGAACCACTCGCTCCGGAATGTGTCCTGCTTCGTGAAGGACAGATCCTCTTAACTTATCTCCATCTGGCGGCGAACAGGGCCCTCACCGAGAGCCTCATCGCAACAGGTGCAACATGCATCGCGTACGAAACGGTCGAGGTGAACCGGCGCCTGCCGCTCCTCGAACCGATGAGCGAGATTGCAGGCCGTATGTCCGTGCTGGTGGGCGGATACTTCCTCGCTAAACACAACGGGGGAAAAGGCGTGCTGCTCGGCGGTGTCCCGGGAGTGCTGCCCGGGCGGGTCGTCGTCATTGGCGGAGGGACCAGTGGCGTAAACGCCGCGCGGATGGCGACAGGGCTCGGCGCGGACGTGACGATCCTCGAAGTCGACCTCGAGCGTATGCGTTTCCTGGACATCACCATGCAGACCGCGCACACGCTCTATTCGAGCGAGGCGAGTCTTGTTGAGATTCTGCCCAATGTCGATCTGCTCATTGGGGCGGTGCTGGTACCCGGAGCGCGGGCGCCAAAGCTTATTTCGCGCGAGATGCTGCGGAGTATGAAACCCGGCAGTGTGCTTGTGGACATTGCGATCGATCAGGGAGGTTGCGCCGAAACCTCACACCCGACCACGCACGACCATCCGACCTTTGAGGAGGAAGGCGTAATCCATTACTGCGTGGCCAATATGCCCGGCGCATATGCCCGTACGGCCACGCAGGCCCTCGTCAATGTCACCTATCCTTACATCGAGGCCCTGGCTGACTTTGGGCTCGCAGAGGCCATTCGGCGCCAACCGGGACTAGCTGGCGGGATAAATATTATGGCGGGCCACCTCACCTGCAAGGCCGTGGCGGAGGCCCACGGCATGGCCTATGTTCCCGTCTCTTTGTAAGCCATGGCACTCGAACAGCAGATCCATCAAATCGGCCGGAACGCGCGCGACGCGGCACGCGCGCTCGCCGGACTGCAGACAGAAAGGAGAAACGCCATCCTCAGGGCCATGGCTGGCGAGCTTCTTGCCCGCGCTCCACAACTTCTCGATGCAAACGCCAAAGACGTCTCTCTTGCAGCGGAACACGGCTTGAGCACGGCCGCGATCGACCGGCTTCGCCTTACGGAATCGCGCGTCGCCGGGATGGCCGAAGGCATCCGGCAGGTCGCCGAACTCGAAGATCCCGTCGGGCGGTCGATCAGCGAGTGGACTCGCCCGAATGGCTTGCGCATCGCAAAAGTGCGGATGCCGATCGGCGTCATCGGCATCATCTACGAATCGCGTCCCAATGTGACAAGCGACGCCGCGGTTCTTTGCATCAAGACGGGAAACGCCGTGATCCTGCGCGGAGGGTCCGAAGCCCTGAACTCAAACCTGGCAATCGCCGAGGCACTCCAGGCGGGGGGCGCCGCCGAAGGATTGCCCGCGAACGCGGTTCAGCTCATCCCGACAAAGGACCGCGAGGCGGTGGCTCTCATGGCGGGGATGAATCAATACATTGATCTCATTATTCCTCGCGGCGAGGACCTTCGCTTATCGAAACCGTCGTCAAGCACGCGCGCATGCCGGTCATTAAACATTACCACGGGGTGTGCCACGTGTATGTGGACGATGAGGCCGAGCTCGAGATGGCTGAGCGCATCGCGATAAATGCGAAATGCCAGCGCCCGGCAGTGTGCAATGCCATGGAAACGCTGCTGCTTCATCGCGGGGTTTCCGAAGCATTCCTCAGAAAGGCCGCTCCGGCGTTTCAGGCGCGCGGGGTGGAGATCCGCGCGGACGAAAGGGCCTACTCCCAACTCGGAGCCCTTGGCTATCATCCCCTTCGCCGGGCGGAAGAACAAGACTGGTATACGGAGTATCAGGATACTATCATGTCGGTTCGTATCGTCGACGATCTCGCGCAGGCCATAGCACACATGGAACACTACGGCTCCCACCATAGCGACGCCATCGTTACCGCCAACCCCCAGACCGCGGAGCGCTTCCTCAATGAAGTGGACTCCGCGACTGTCTACTGGAACGCCTCGACCCGCTTTACCGACGGAGGAGAATTCGGTTTCGGCGCCGAGATCGGGATCAGCACGGACAAGCTCCACGCGCGAGGACCGATGGGACTCGAAGAACTAACCACTTACAAATACGTGATACGCGGCGAAGGCCAGATCCGCGAATGAAAGCGACGCGCGTCTTTTATGAGGGTTTTGTGCAGGGAGTGGGATTTCGCTGGACGACAAAATACCTCGCGAAGGGCTACGATGTCAGCGGCTGGGTGCGCAACCTTCGGGACGGCCGCGTGGAGTTGCAGGTCAGGGGCGAAGAGCAAGAAGTGGCGGGGTTCTTGCGGGCAATTCGCGAGAGCACCCTCGGGGGTCACATTTCCGCCGAGCACACCGAAGAGATCGAAATACCCACGTCCCTTTAAGGGTTTTCGCATCGTCTCATGAACGTTGCCGCTGCCTCGATTTCCGGGCTTACCAAGGTCTATTCCGTGCCGATGCGCCGGCAAAAGATCGTCGCGGTAAAGGATCTCAGCCTTGAGGTTCAGCAGGGCGAAGTTTACGGACTGCTCGGACCAAACGGATCCGGCAAGAGCACGACTTTGAAAGTTCTCATGGGTCTCGTGACGCCGACTCACGGAGAAAGCAGAATCTTCGGAGAGAGCAGCCGCGACTACCGCAGCCATCGGGTTGTCGGCTTTCTTCCCGAAAATCCCTACTTCTACAAGTTCCTCACCGCTGAGGAAACCTTGCGATTCTACGGAAAAATCTGCTCCCTTCGCGGCAGACAACTCGACTCGAGGATCGGCGAGCTCCTTTCGCTCGTCGGGCTCGAGGAAGCGAGACATCGGCGGCTTGGCGGCTACTCGAAAGGAATGCTGCAGCGCATCGGCCTGGCGCAAGCCCTCGTCCAAGACCCGCGCCTGGTCGTCCTGGACGAGCCGACGGCGGGCGTCGATCCAGCGGGCTCGCGTCAGATACGCGATTTGATCCTTGAACTCAAGGAGCGCGGCAAGAGCGTGCTCCTCACTTCCCACCTCCTGGAACAGGTCCAGGAGGTCTGCGACCGTGTCGGCATCATGTCCCGGGGATCGATGGTTCGCGAAGGAAAGCTTGCCGAACTTGTCACCGTGCAGGGCCAAACGGAATATCTCGTCAGAGATGCTCCGGCAGAACTCGAGGAGAAGATCGCCGCGCTCGCCATCGCCTCGGGCGCAAAGCTGCTGCAGACGCGCAAGGCGCGCCTGACGCTTGAGAGCGTATTTCTCGAAGCAACTCGACAGCGAGAATGACCGCCTGCCCGAAAAGAGCGCCCGGCGCTCGGATGCTTGCAAGGTCCCGCTCTTGAGAGCCGTCCTGCCATGAACTACTTCGTCACTGGAACGGACACGCAGGTGGGCAAAACCTATGTCGCGTCATTGCTCACCCGAGCGTTGCGGAGGGCGGGATTTGATACTGTGGCGTTAAAGCCGATCTGCTGCGGCTCGCGCGAGGATGTCGAGACGCTTTGCGCCGCAGCGGACGATGAACTCTCGCCCGACAGCTGCAACCCGATCTGGCTGCAGACGCCCGTAGCCCCCTTGGTCGCGGCACGGATGGAGAATCGCGAACTGGACCTTCCGGCTCTTGCAGCGTGGTTCAAGCATCATCGAAAACGCCGGCGTTCTCTGCTCGTCGAGGGCGCCGGCGGCTGGCTGGTTCCCCTTACTCCCCAAGCCACTGTCGCCGACCTTGCGGCTCTCTTCGGCCTTCCGGTGCTCCTCGTTGTGGCAAACCGTCTGGGCTGTCTGAATCATACCCTGCTGACCATCGAAAGCATCCGCGCGCGCGCTCTGGAGTGTCGCGGAATCGCTCTCAACACGCTTCCGGGCACTCCAAATGCGGCGATGCAAACCAACAGGCGCACGCTCGAGGAAATCTGCGACGTGCCGATCCTCTTCGATATTGGCTCGGACCAGCGCAGAATTGATCTCGCCGTCGCGTGAACCCCCGGCTACGAATTCAACAACTCTTCGAGCAGCTTCCTTCGCCGTTGATGCTCTTCGTCACTGATCACCGAGACCAGAACTCGGCCCTCGACTTCGGGAAGATCTATCCAGGAACGGCAGCCTCCATATTTCTTCTCGTTCCGCAAGCGAACGGGCGGATCAAGCCGGTAAACGCGGACAAAGGCTACATGCACGCCCTCGGTTTCCCGGTAACGGTATCGCTCCTCAACGACGCTGTCGCGAAGAACGTGCAAGGCTCGAAGGCGAGACACGCGCCGCCAATCCGAGAGAAGCCCGCTCCACTCAATAGTCGCGGTGTAGCGGATTTCCAGTTCCTCGCCGGGCTCGTCCGGCACGACGGTGTCGGGCGGCAGAGTGGTCTTTTCCAATTGCTCGTGGAACCAGGTGGGAAACAGCAGGAATTCGTCATGGCGGAAGGCGAAACCTGCCTTGCTCTCGGCGATGCCGCCTTTGCGAATAATCACGCTTTGCAGTCCGGCGCCCAGCGCCTCGCAAATCACGGCCCATTCTTTGAAAGCGGCATGCATGAAAGTATACTAGACTCTCTACGAAACCGGTTCGTCAAAGCGAAACACCCATGCTTCATCGATTCGACCTTCACGTCCATTCATTCTTCTCCGCCGACGCCGCCAGTGCTCCCGAGGAACTGATCGACGCGGCGCGAGCACGAGGCCTGAGCGGAATCGCCATTACCGATCATGATACCTGCGAAGCTCACGAGTATCTGATCCAGAACGGCCTGGAGCGGCTCGACGGACAACCCGTCCACGGCTTCCTGGTTGTCCCGGGAACGGAAGTCTCTACCGCGGATGGTCACCTCCTCTGTATCGGGACAACACTCCCGGTCATGCGTGGTGAACCCGCCGCGGCCGTGGCAAGGGCCATCGAAGATCGGGGCGGAGTCGCCGTTCCGTCCCATCCATACGATCACTGGCGCTCAGGCATCCGGGAGGAGATTCTCGACACTTTGGATCTGGAGGCCATCGAGGTTTTCAACGCCGCCGCCAGGAAGGACTACAACGAAAGAGCGCTCGCCTACGCGACGAGGCGTGGCATTTCGATGACGGCTTCAAGCGACGCGCACCACGCGTCGGCGGTGGCCATCAGTTCCACCGTTTTCGATTTGGAGGAGTTGAGCGTTCCGGTCCTCCTGGATGCTCTTCGCAGAGGGGGCACTCCGGAGGGCCGTTATCTCTCGGCGCGTGAAGCCGTGAAGAAACAATTCGCAGGCTGGTTCCGTCCGCCTAACCGCAACGCGCCCTGAAAGCGGGGTTGCAAACAGATGAGCAGCTGCTATCGAAAAGACATGCGTTTGTTCACCGCTCTCCTCTTGTTCTTTCTCCTTCTCGCCGGCTGCAAGAAGAAGTCCCAAGGCGGGGCTCCCGCAGCCCAGCAAAACGCTCAAGCTACCACGGCGCCGGCCGCACCCACGCCGGAGCCCATCGATCTGAGCTCGCAGGTGATCGTGCTTTGCTACCATCGATTTGAGGACAAACCGAAGGACAGTCTCGCCCTCAAGCCAGCCGAGTTTGAGACGCAAATGCAGACCCTTAAAGATAACGGAATTACCATCATTCCGATGGCGGACTTCCTCGCATGGCGCCGCGGTGAAAAATCGATCCCGGCGAAGTCCGCCATCGTCAGCATCGACGACGGCTACATTTCGGGATACTCGGTTGCGTGGCCGATTCTGAAGAAATTTGGCTATCCCTTCACGATGTTCATCTACACCGACTACGTGAAAGGGGGCCCAAAATCTGGAGGGCAGTCCATCAGCTGGGAGCAGCTCGCCGAAATGCGCGACGCGGGAGTGGATATTCAAAGCCACACTGTTTCTCACAGCTCTCTCAATGCAAAGAAGGGCAAGACCGAGGAGCAATACCGGGAGTGGCTGAAAAGCGAGATCGCGGGTTCAAAGGAAATGCTCGAGCAGAAGCTTGGTATTCAGGTCAAGGCCATCGCTTATCCGTATGGACTCCATAACGATGCCGTGCGGGAGACCGTGAAGCAGGCGGGTTATGAGGCCGGCTTTACGGTGTACGGACAGCGCATTGGGCACGCGGCGGAGGCGACGCTGATCGGGCGCTACGCCGTCGAATCCAATAAGCCGAAAGTTTTCGAGCAGGCAGCCAACTTCAGCGGGTCGGTCGAAGGCGGCGAAGGCGCCGGCGTCATGCCTGCCGCCGTGACCATGGTCACCCAGCCCATGGAGGGAGAAACGGTGAATGATGCGAATCCCGAGATCAAAGCTAACCTCGCCGCGCTGGGCAATGTGGACCCGAAAAGCGTCACCATGCGAATCAGCGGCGTCGGGCTTGTTCCCGCGACTTATGACCCGGAAACCAAACTCGTAACCTGCAAGGTGACGCAGAAGCTTTATACCGGCCAGGTGACAGTCATCGTGGGCGCAACCGTCAACGGAAGGAAGACCGAAGCGCGCTGGTCGTTCAACGTCGGAGGTTCCAAAGACGCCAGTTCAAAGGACGCCACCCCGAAAGAGGCTTCCTGAACGCCTGTCCGAGCGCTGCCCGGTAGCTGCCGGAAAGACCCGGCTTCCGGCGGATGTTTGCTCAAATGCTATATCCTCGCTTCGCTTGGTCAGAATTTTCTGACGCCACCTCTTCCTTCGCGTCGATTTCCAGCGCGAGGCATACCCAACATGCAAAAAATTTTTGCGTGAATTCCCTGAGCAATCTGCCAATTCTATCGGCACTGGGCCAGTTCAATGGAATCGCATCTGGAAGGCGCCGCCAACCATGGGAATCGTTTAGGGAGTTGTCGCTCCGGTAGCGAGTATTTCCCTCGACACGGTTTCTTGTGCGGACGCCGCCGCCGGGCGGTGAAGGGCGCAAGCCTGATCGAGTTGCTCTCAGTGGCAGCCGTCCTGGTGCTGATGGCGGCGCTCCTGTATTCCGCGCTTTCCAGCTTCTCGAGCTCAGCCGGGCGCCGCGGGGCGGTCAACATCCTGTTGAACGCCTTCGAATACGCAAGAATCGCAGCCTTGGAGTCCGGTTTGACCGTCCACGTTGGCTTCGCGGACGGGGACTTCCCCGTTCAAGAAATGAGGTATTCGTCGTTTCTCGTGTTCCGCGAGACGTCCGATGAGGAGCGGATATCCGGCGCTGCGAACTATATCGTTCTTAAGAAATGGACCAGGCTTCCCAAAAACGTGGCATTCAAGAGAATTGCGGGCAGCCTGGTTCCCGAGTCCGGTGGACAGACTTTTCCGGGACTGGACGCCGCGCTGCCGCCAAGCCGGCGCGACGAAACATTTCCCTCCCTGGCGTTCAACGCTTCTGGCGCGGTTGAAGGAGGCAGCCATCCGCTTCAGCTTTTCCTTTACGAGGGATACTACGCGGGTGCGCAGGACATTCAAACGCGCAAGGGAGGCGATCTTTTCGAAAAGATCAGTCTCTCACGTTATACCGGACGCGCCCAACTCGACGTCACGACCACCGGCGTTCCATGAGGTCGCGCCCGCTCCGAGGATTCGCCGCTTTCTCTCTCGTCGAGGCCGCCCTCTCCCTGGCGATCATTTCCTTCGCCATGATCGCAATCATGGGGCTTTTCCCGGTGGCCTTGCATACGGCCAGAGACAGTGATAACGAGACCCGCGCCACGTTCATCGCGCGGCGCATCTTCGACGAACTGCAATCGCTGCCGGTAAACAATACGGCACTTGTGAGAGGGCCCTCCGTGACCAATGCCGCCTGGCGGATCACAGAATTGGATCTCTCAAGTCCGTCCGTGCATATCCTCACCTACGATGAGCAAGGCGAAGGCCTGACGAACGAAGTTTCCGCCGCGGCGTTTCCGAACCCCATTTCTGCCCCAGGCGCGTATTTTGCCGCCGAGGTTCGCGTTGTCCCCAACTCCCCCTCTCCGGGAATCTCGAGGGTGCAAGCTACCGTCGAGGCGCCCTCAAGCGCGCCCTCGTCGAGAAGATCCCGATTCGTTTTCGTCACTCTGATGAATCAACGCTAACAGATCGCCGGGAGATGTTTCGATTCTTCGATACCCGCAAGCCCGAGCAAGGCAAAGGATGCCGGAATCTCGCCCACAAGAATGCTTTCACGCTGTTGGAAATGCTCGTTTCCATGGCTATCCTCGCGCTTCTCGTCATCACAATGACAACGCTGGTTGACAGCACAGCCAGACTTTGGCGGAGCAGCGAAGGCCGGACGGACGCATGCCGCGAGGCGCGCGCGGCCCTGATCGTTCTGGCACGCGACCTAAGGAACGCCGTCGCAGGCACCAACCTCAACCTCATGAGATTCAATCTCCAGGCCGGCGCGGCGAACACAAACTACGGGAGCAACGTTTTCTTCCTCGCTTCCCTTCCTCCCTCGGCACAGGGCGCAAATTCCAAAAGCGACGTTTGCGAGGTCGGTTACTTTCTCGCACTTGATCGAACTCCGGCGAGCACCAATCAAACACTGAACCTCTACCGCTATTTTCGAGACAGCAACCAAACGTTCTCGAATCTCGCCGCCGGAACCTTGTTCGCGAACATCGCGACCGGGGAAGCGGGAGAAGAATTGCTCGCTCGCAACGTGGTCGGCATGACGATCAAACCGGTCAGTGCAAATTCGGGTGACTGGACCGATTTTGCGCCATCCTCGAATGCGCCGCTTCCGGCAGTTATCGAGGTCACTGTCACTGCGATCGGACAGGAGACCGCGAAAAAGCTCGAGAACTCCGCGAACTGGACCGATACGAACTCGCCGCTCATCAAGCGCGCCATGCAAACTCTTACAACTCGGATCAGCATGGGACACAAGCAATGAGGCAAGCAGGAAACAAGGCCGCTTCGTTGATCACGACGCTCCTGGTGATCGTTGTTCTCAGCACCATTGTCGTCGCTTTCCTGCAAAGCATGTCAATCGACCGTCTGACCGCAAACAGTTCGCGGAGCATGCTTCAGGCAGAACTTGCGGCTCGAGCCGGGTTGAATTCGGCCATCGCTCAGCTCCTCACCGCAACCGGCACGAACGCGTTCGTCACCGGAATCACAAATTACGCCTCCGGTCACGGTCCGCTCGTGATGATCGGCCAACGCAACCTCGTCGATTCCGTGCAGTTGATGCCACTGGTGTCCACTCCTCCCGAGTTCCTTGGCAATTTCCTCCAGCCCGCTTGGGCAAACTCCCTGACAAGTCTCTTTTCCGATCTCGTTGGAACGAACACCACGGATGTCAACGGGCGGTCCGGGATCATCCAGAGCACGACAAACAACAAGCTCTATCGCGCGCCCTGGGTCGTCATTTCCAGTTCATCCGGGGAGAGAATCGGGCGGTTTGCCTACCGTGTGCTGGACGAGAATTCGCGGCTGAACCCTCTGGTTCACACGGGCTCTGGGACCATGGCGAATCCCACGAACTGGTTCGGCGGTCCAAGCGATATTTCGCTGACGAATGCCTCCGCCCAGATACTCACCCCCGCGGAGCAGACGGCCATTGTCGCCTCGAGCGACCGGCTTCTAACACCGGATTCGCTCGCCCAGGCTTTCGCGACACGGACGGACTACGACCGCGTGAAGCATCTTCTCACGTTGCAAACGAACGAAACGTACGATGCAATACCTGCCGGCCTCGAGGATGGCGGAAGCCCGAAATATAATATCAACGAATTGGCCACGAATTCCTCGCTGGGTGCGAACGCGGAACTTCGCGCAAATCGCATCGCGGCGATTGTCTCCTCAAATCTCACGTCTCTTGCGGCCCGCGATCCCAGTCTGCGAGGCGTGCCGGCAGACGAGATGCGATACCTCCGGCGCCTTGCCGCCGGGGTTGTTGACTACATTGATCCGGACTCGGCGCCGACCATCGTCAACGGAGGCGAGCCGGCCGGCCGTGATCTTTTCCCGCTCGTCGCCGCCGTCGCCGAACGCTTTCGGCGCACAAGCATCGACACGAACGCAGCGTCTGCAACGATCGAAAGCCAATGCTTCGTTCAGCTATGGAATCCTTATACGACTGAGATAACCCTAAGCAACCAAGCGGTTCGTTTCGTCGTCCGCAATCGGATGAAAGTGGTCTTCGGGACAGGCATCGTGACACCCTTCGATGACTACGATCAAACTATCACCGACGAACGCGGTGATTCGGCCGAACGAATTTGTCGTCTTCGAGTTTCCGGCGACTTCCCAGACTTGGACCAGCCCCGGGCCCGTCAATGACGTTCCCAGATGGGACGACGGTCCAAGCGGAAACGCCGACGAAACCACGCACTGTCCGTTTGAGTTCCACATCGATGGGCAACTCGTTGATATGAACCGGCGATCTCCCGTCGGCCCGGACGTCGCAATCAGCGGAATGGTTCGCTTCGGCTTGTCATTCACCGACGCCGCCAATCGCTGGCAATGTTCTTTCATACCCACACAGAATTCGCCTTCGAACTGGCGCTTCGTCGGAGACAGCCGCGGCGGCTATCTCTGTAACTATGATTGGCAGACACTCGGAACTTCCGGCTACACCTCAGGCACGCGATGGAAGGGGCGGCAGCAAAATACCCTGCCGCGCTACCAGGAATTCACTGCGCACTGGGTCCATCGCGACTATGTAAGAAACAATCCTTCGATAGGGCAGCCTTCCCGCAAGCATCAATCAGACACCGTCGCAAGTCTCGTCGCCCTATGGCAGCCCTAACGACGGCACAGCTGCGCCGGCGGTTCTCGGCAACCGTGCGATGCGCTCCATTGGAGAGCTGGGACACATCTTTGACCCCGCGCAGGCCGCTGATGACCTCAGCGCCCCAACCTCGAGCGATCCGCCTATGAACAATAAGATTTCCGGTGGGGGAAGAACTCTAAGGATCGGACAGCCGGAATTTCGAAGCGGCACAGGCGACAGTTGGGACACAAATGGTCGCCGGGCGATCGAGCTGCTGGATCTCTTTACCGTGAACAGCACGAATAGCAGCAGCGAGGCGTTTCCCGCCGCCATCGGCCGAATCAACCCGAACACGGCCCCGCCCGAGACTCTCGCGGCGGTTCTCTCCGGAATTCAGGTCACCTCCGATCGAGGTATTCCCGATTCCACCCTGAAGGATCCCGCCGCACTCGCCGCAAACATTGTCAGCAATCGTCCATATAGCGCCCTTTCCGATTTGCATAAGGTCGCGACGGATTTTGCTTCGGGAGCGAACTACGCCCCGGCGTTTGCTCCTTCGATTGGCGGTGGAACAACGAACCTCGCGGCGACGGATCGCGTGCGCGAGGAGGCCTTTGGGAAACTCGTTCAGCATCTCACTGTCCAATCCAGAACGTATCGGGTCATTGCGGTTGGCGAGGCGTTTGATCCCGCGGGAAAAACGCGCGGACATGCCACCCTGGAGGCGATCGTGTTTCTGCAAAACAAGCCCGGCGGGGGAGTCCTTCCGGTCATTACCTTTCAGCGGAGCTTTTGAAGGCGATGATCTTACTGACGCGGAGGTCCAGCGTCGCGTTCCGATTGGCTGTGCTCCTTGTCCTCATGCTCGATTCGCGGGCGCAGGGACAACCTCTTCCGGGCACGGCGAGCGTTCAGATCGTCAATGCGACAAGTGTGCCCGCAATCGCACTACGAATAAACGACCGGCTCGCTGTACGAGACCTTCCCGCAGGGTCTTAAGTCCGCAGATTCTCCGACAAGCATGCTCAAGGCGACTTACGAGGCCGAAGACAAGCAAACGGGGCGTTTCGCAAAGTCCGCGGAGATCAACTACAAACCTGGCACGAACCAATCGCTGGTCATTCTTGGCGACTTCTCGATCGGTCCCCCCGCTGGCACGCTCCGGCGTCCGGGCCATGCGCTTGTGGGAAACGGTGAGCAATATCCGCCGAGCATTCTGTTCCAAGTTTTTTCGCACGCTGCCCAGGAAGCGCCCGTAAGGGTGCGGATCATAAACGGCATGCCCGGCAAAAGCCTGACGTTTGTTGCCGGGCGCGACGAGATAGTCGTCGAACCCGGTAACTTCGCTGTCCTCAATCGGGAGCCGGCAGTCGCTCACTACCAGGCGAAGACGGATGGCGAGGAGATTTCTGTGCTCATGCGTCAGGAAGGCCTCGTCCGCAATGCAATGATCATCTTTTTCTTAAAGAATGGACGCCCCGGCTTCATGCGCGCCTTTGAAAACAATGCGGACTCCAACCGGCGGGCCAGAGAGCTCGCAAAGGAGAAGGAATGAGCCTAGACCCGAAGCGAACTGTCGCGGAACTAAAGGAGCTTCGGGCGCTGACTTCGGACGAGAATGGCGCCCAGCGCGTGGCCTTCACTGACACTTGGGCCAAAGCACGGGAGTGGATACGTGCGCAGCTCAATGAACTTCCCGTGGACTTGCATCGTGACGAAGCTGGTAACGTTTGGGCAACCCTCAGGGGCGCGTGCACCGACGCCCTCCTGATTGGCGACCACATCGATTCCGTTCCCAACGGGGGCTGGCTCGATGGCAGCCTGAATCTCCTCGCGGGCGTTGAGATCCTGCGCCGAATCAACAACCAGTATTCCGGCAAGCCGCTGATCACCGTGCGGCTTGTGGAGGACACAAGGGAGGCGCACATCGAGCTGGCGGTAACCGCATTCGACAAGCTCGCGGACAAAGCAAGGCGACGAGTCGGTGCGGGACTGATCGGCAGATGCGGGTGAACCGAACCGCATTCAGGAAGAAAACGTCGATTCTCGACCGCGGCTCTCGGTGACTTTGACAGGCGTTTGGCAACGCCTCTACAAGGAGCGCCATCTGGGCGTTGTTTCGATTGAGAGGCGTGCAGATGCGCCGCGCGCATGGTAATTTCGAAAATGGCTGAACATACGGCAGAAATCCGTTGGGAGCGGTCCGGTGACGGGTTCTTGAGTGGAAAGTATTCGCGCGAACACACTTGGACGTTTGACGGGGGCCTCAGCGTGCACGCTTCGCCGTCCCCACACGTCGTCCCGGTTCCTTATTCCAACCCTGCTTGCGTCGATCCGGAAGAAGCTTTTGTGGCCGCCATTGCCAGCTGCCATATGCTCACATTTCTATACTTGGCCTCGCGGGACGGGTTTTTGATCGATTCTTATCAAGACAAGGCGGTCGGAACGATGGCGAAGAACGAGGACGGAATCCCATGGATCAACCAGGTAAAGCTAAGTCCGAAAATCGATTACAGTGGAAGCAAGCTGCCGTCGCCTTCCGATGAGCGCCGCCTCCATCACTCGGCGCACGAGCAATGCTTCATTGCCAACTCGATAAAGACGGAAATCGTATTCCCTTTTGCTCCGCCAGGGTAGTTCCAGGCTCCGGAGAACTTCAGTCCGTTTTCGGGGGCCGGCATCCGCCGGTAGTTTGCGTCGCGGCCTGAGGCCAAGGCGATCCTGAGAACGGTCGCACCCTATTTCTTGGAGCCTGGGATGACGTCAATGCCGCGCAATCCGAACAGTGGAGCGGCGTTCAGAAAGTGGTGGTCGTTGGAGTAGGTTTCGGTGAAACCGTGAACAGCCGCGCAGGCAAGGTGAAGGGCGTCCGCGGCACGAAGAAAGGTGGCGGCAGGCGCGGCTGTGTAGACCGACTCGACACGTTTCATCACCTCTTCGCTCAGCGGCAGGAGCGTCACCAGAGCTGATTGCCTGTCCCTCAAGAATTGGCGGGCGACGACCTTCAGAAGCTCCGGAGCCGCCGCACCTTCGCGCCTCTTGCGAAGAATAATCGCGAAAAACTCAGCACGCGCATGCCACGCGCTCGCCACAGACTCCGCGTTCGCGAGGAGCTCCCTCACCGCACGATGACCCGGCTCCGTCGAGTAGATGCGAAACAAATAGCTCGTATCAAAGTAGAGCGTCATCACGAGACGAGCGGTCCTCCGAAATGATCTGGGTGGAGTCCGAGCCACCAGCAAGCATCCCAGCTTTCATCAAGGCCTCATACTCCGGCAAGAGCTTGCGTTGGGCGAAAAATCCCCCTCGTGAAATGGACTCACCAGGAGCATCCGGCGCATCCATGTGACTCGCCAGCGCATCTATCACCAACGTCCTCAAGCTGATTCCCCGCTCAATCGCTAGAATCTTCGCTTTTCGATACATAGCGTCCGGTATGTCGATTGTCGTTTTCAGCTGCTTCAAAGATAACGGAAATACGGTTTTACGTCAATATGGTTTTACGTCATGTTGCCATGGATGCCTCGTCCTTCTAAGCGTCCGGCATTAGCCGGGTTCATTTACGCCCTTCTTGCCTACGCGAGCTGGGGGCTGCTCCCCTTGTATTGGAAACCCTTCGCGCAGGCGTCTCCACTGGAAGTCGTGAGCCATCGGGTAGTGTGGTCGCTGCTTCTTCTCGCGGTCCTCGTTGTAATCTTCGGGCAGTTGGAAGAAATGCGCTCCGTTCTGGGGAACCGCAGACGCCTTTCGGTGCTCATCTGTACCGCGAGCCTTCTAGGCGTTAACTGGGCGCTTTTCATCTACGGAGTTGTATCAGGTCAGGTCGTGCAGACGAGTCTGGGCTATTTTCTCAATCCTCTGGTAAGCATTCTTTTGGCGTTTTTGTTTTTGAGGGAGCGGCTCAATCTTGTGCAAACGCTTGCCGTTTTTCTCGCCGCATGCGGGGTGGCGCACTTCGGCTGGCATTTGGGAGAGTTGCCATGGATTGCTCTCAGCCTCGCGTTCTCGTTCGGCCTTTACGGACTTTTGCGGAAGATCGTCGTGGTGACGCCGCTTGTTGGCCTGCTGATAGAGACGGCGGTCATGACTCCTCCGGCTCTCGCGATAATTTGGAGCCTTTCAAATCAGAGTCGAGTCGGATTCGGCACTTCGGCGCACCTCACGCTTCTCTTCCTCGGCGCCGGAGTCGTCACCACGCTGCCTTTGCTCTGGTTCAATAGCGCAACCAAACTCCTGCGGCTCTCCACGATGGCGTTTCTCCAGTATCTGGCGCCGACTTTGCAGTTGCTCGTCGGGGTGATCGTGTTCAAAGAAGCTTTCACTTGCCGGGAGGCGATATCCTTCGCCTTGATTTGGACTGCGATCGCGGTCTATCTCTACTCGCTCCTGCGATCCCAGCATTACCCTGAACCCATGGCCGATGCGGATTGACCGGTCTGCGGCGGCGCGTCGCGGAACTTGCCGACTAAGAACCAGGGCCGGATTCCGGCGAATCTCCTCCCCGGTTTCTCACGCCATCAAGGAACAGACCGCAAAAACTCAGCGAGATCTCAATCGGATCGCCCTTCAAGGCATGCCTCGGGAAGAGCTCATTGGTCAGGAAATAGCTCCGCAGCATTCCGGTAAACGCCCGCGCGGCAATGGTCGTGTCCACGCCGCGAAACCGGCCTTCCTTGATACCGCGGTCGATCAATTGCTCAACCAGCCTTATGAACCTGCTGACGAACTGGTCGTAGAATGCGTCGGCCAGTGCGTGGTCTTCCAACGCACTGTGATAGTAGAGTCGCAGGAAGACGGGATCGAAAGCCTCTGCGAATCGCCGCGCGACCAGCCGCAGAGCATCCTCGACCGAAATGGCGCGGCATTCTGTGGCATCGATAAGGCGTGCCAGACTCTCGTCCTCCAGTTTGTCCCGCAAAATCGCAGTGAAGAGATCTTTCTTGCCAGGAAAATGCCGAAAGATCAGGGCTTCATTCAGACCGGCAGCGCGCGCGATGCTCGCGGTCGTCGTTCCCTTGAAGCCCCGCGCCGCAAAAAGTTCCCGCGCCGCCGCCAGAATCCGCTCACGGCTCGAAAAGGAGGATCTCTTAGTTGCCGTTTGGCTCATCCGCGTTAACCTTGTAAGTGTTCACTTACACCGTTAAACCATGAGCCGGGAAGGATCAAGATACCTTGTTGGGGCACTGTCGGTTCTCGTGCTGGCGCTGGCGGGATGCGGAAAGCCCGAGCAAAAGGCGGCGCCGAAATCCCCGAAAGTGACGGTGACGGCACCGGAGGAACGTGCCGTCCTCGAGTATGAGGATCTGCCAGGGCGTGTTGCGGCCATCGACCATGTCGAAATAAAGGCCCGTGTCACCGGCTTCCTGAAAAAAGTGCACTTTCAGGAGGGCAACGAGGTCAGCAAGGGCGATCTTCTCTACACGATTGATCCCCGCGAATATCAAGCGGATCTGGATTCCTCCGAGGCGGCGCTGCAGCAGGCGCAGGCCCAAATGGCGCAAGAAAAGTCGGATTTCGCGCGTTCGAAGCAGCTAAGCACCCAAAGAGTCATTGCGGCGCAGGAGGCCGAGAAGCAAGGAACCGCCGTGCTTGCCGCGGAGGCGGCGGTGCGCGCCGCTCAGGCGCGATTGGACAGAGCAAGACTCAATCTGGAGTGGACGGAGATTCGCGCGCCGATCTCCGGGAAGATCAGCCGGACCAGCGTGACGGAAGGAAATCTTGTCACTAACGGAAATACGCTCTCGACCATCGTCAGCCAGAACCCCGTCTACGTATACTTCGACGCACCGGAGCGCGTCGTTTTGCGATGGGACAAGGTGTCGAGCGAGCAGGCGACAGGTGGACTGACAACAAGGGCGAAGGCCTTCGTAGGTCTGCTGAACGACGAGGGATTCCCTCGCGAGGGACGAGTGGATTTTTCCGACAACGAGTTGGGCGCGGGGACCGGAACGCTCAGGATGCGTGCCGTAGTGCCGAATGATGACAGACGCTTGCGTGTGGGCATGTTCGCGCGCGTGCGGTTGTCGTTCGATCAGCCCCGCGAAGCCCTGCTCGTTCCCGAGCGGGCCGTGGGCATCGATCAGGGCCAGCGATTTGTCTATGTCGTCAACGACCAGAACAAGGTCGAATATCGCAAGGTCTCGACCGGACAGATTTTTGAAGGCAAGCTGGCAATTCTTGAGGGTATTAACCCGCAAGATCGGGTTATTACTGAAGGCTTGCACCTCCTGGAGCCGGGCCAGGCGGTGCAACCCGAGGAGACAAAAACCTCGGACCCCTCCGCGCGCACCGAGGAATCGGCGCTCTCGCCGGAAAAATCCTGATGGGCGGCATTCCCCGGTTTTTCATCGACCGCCCGATCTTCGCATCGGTCATCGCGATTGTGACGGTCTTCGCCGGCGTGATAGCGCTGTTCAATTTGCCGATTGCGCAATACCCAAACATCGTTCCGCCCACGGTCAGCGTTACGGCGAGATATCCGGGAGCAAACGCTGAGACCGTTGCGAGCACGGTCGCCGCCCCGATCGAGCAGCAGATCAATGGCGTGGATAACATGCTTTACATCGCATCCACGTCGACCTCGGACGGACAAATGACCATCACCGTCACCTTCGCGGCGGGCACAAATCCGGATACCGCTCAGGTGCTCGTGCAAAACCGGGTGCAGGCTGCCGAGGCCAAGCTGCCCGACGTGGTTCGCAGCAACGGCGTGGTTGTTCGCAAGCGCTCTCCGGACTTCACGATGGCGGTAAGCATGGTGTCGCCGGACGGGCGCTATGACGATCTCTATCTGTCCAACTACGCCCTCCTGCAGGTGAGCGATTACCTGGCGCGTGTCAAGGGGGTCGGCGACGTTCAGTTCTTCGGCGCTCGGGATTATTCGATGCGGATCTGGTTGAACCCCGACAAGATCGCCGCGCTCGGCATGACCGCTGGAGACGTTGTAGAGGCGCTGCGCGAGCAAAACGTGCAGATCGCAGCCGGGAATGTCGGCGGTCAGCCGGCGCCTTCCGGCTTGGACTACCAGATGACGGTCACGACTCAGGGGCGGCTCGAAAGCGCCGAGCAATTTGAAAACATCGTCATCAAGACAGGCGCGAATGGCGAGGTGGCGAGAGTCAAGGACGTGGCTCGAGTTGAACTCGGGGCAAAAGACTACACGGTGATTTCGCGCCTGGATGGCAAACCGGCAATCAACATCGGGATCTTTCAGGCCCCTGGCTCGAATGCGCTGGACATTTCGAAACGCGTCAGGGCCGAGATGGAGCGGCTCAAACAGCGTTTCCCGCCCGGTATGGACTATCGGATTATCTACGACACCACGATGTTCGTGAAGGAGGCCATTTACTCTGTGACGGAAACGATTATCGAGGCTTTCCTGCTTGTTGTAATCGTGGTGCTCGTTTTCCTGCAAAGCTGGCGATCCACGCTCATCCCGATCATGGCCGTCCCCGTCTCATTGATTGGCACCTTCGCGGTCATGCTGGCCTTTGGATTCTCGCTCAACCTCCTCACCTTGCTCGGCCTGGTGCTCGCCATCGGAATCGTCGTCGACGACGCGATCGTAGTAGTTGAAGCCGTCGAGCGTCACATGGAAGAAGGGCTAAACCGGCGCGATGCCACGATCAAGGCCATGAGCGAGGTAGCCGGACCAATCGTCGCGATCACCGCCGTGTTATCGTGCGTCTTTATTCCAACAGCGTTCATCCCGGGCCTGACGGGTTCGTTTTACCGCCAGTTTGCTTTAACTATTGCCTTCTCAACGATCCTATCGATGGTGAACTCCCTCACGTTGAGTCCGGCGATGTGCGCCCTGTTCCTTCAACCTCGGGACGCGCGTAAGGATTTTTTGGGACGGATGCTCGATGGTTCCCTCGGCTGGTTCTTCCGCCTCTTCAATCGCACCTACGAGGCAGCGAATACTTTGTATATCCGGATACTTAGAAGGCTGATTCGGTGGAGTTTCATTGTTCTGATCCTTTACGCGGGACTTCTGTTGCTTACGGGATACGTCTTCAAAAGCGTTCCCACCGGCTTCATACCGGAGACAGACCAGGGGTTCATGTTCGTTAACGTCGAGCTTCCCGAAGGCGCCTCGCTCGAACGCACCGAGGAAGTCATGAATCAGGTGGAGGACATATTGAAGTCGACCCCCGGCATCGCCAATACCATCAATCGCATCGGAAGCTCCATCATTACCCAGGCAACAGCGCCCAACAGCGGAACCGTGATCTGCATCTTCGAGCCTTTTGAGGAAAGAAAGAGTGATTCCGAAAAGTCGCTTCGCGGCATTCTCGCCGCAATCGAGCCCAAGTTTGAGGAGATTCGGCAGGCGCGTGTCCTCGCTTTTGCGCCTCCCTCCGTGCGCGGGCTGAGCACAACGGGCGGGGTAAAGCTCATGGTGCAGGATCGTGCAGGCGGCACGCCGGAAAATCTCGAAAGAGCGTTGCAGGGCCCAATTAAGGAGGGGGAGTCCCGGCCGGAGTTGGACCGTATCTTTACGCTTTTTCGCGCGAACACCCCGCAGGTTTATGCGGATATCAATCGCATTCAGGCAAAGAGCAGGGGCGTCGACGTCAGCGCAATCTCGGAAGCGTTGCAATTCTACCTCGGGTCCATCTATGTCAACGATCTGAACCTTTTCGGCAAGCCCTTCCAGGTGACCGCACAAGCGGACGGCCCCTTCCGCGCGCGTGCGGAAGACATCCTTCGCTTGCAGACGCGGAACACCGCGGGCGACATGGTGCCTCTGGGAAGCTTGGTCGATCTCAGGGAAGTCAATGCCCCATCTCGTGTGATCCGCTTCAATTTGTTTCCGGCGGCCGAACTCAACGCCAATCCCGCTGCAGGATACAGTACGGGTCAGACCATCAAGGCCATGGAGGAACTCGCAACCGAAACCCTTCCCGCCAGTTACGGTTACGAATGGACTGAAACCGCGCTCCAGGAGTTGATCGCGGGGAATAGCGCGCTCTATGTCTTCCCCATCTGCGTTCTCTTTGTGTTTCTCGTGTTGGCCGCGCTGTACGAGAACTGGGCCTTGCCCTTGGCGATCATCCTCATCGTGCCGATGTGCGTGCTGTGCTCGCTTGTGGGCATCGCTATTTCCGGAGGCGACAACAACATCTTCACCCAGATCGGTTTCGTCGTCCTTATCGGTCTCGCGAGTAAGAATGCCATCCTCATCGTAGAATACGCGAGGCTGAGCGAAGAACGCGACGCCCGGACGTCCCTCGAAGCAGCTGTCGAGGCAAGCCGCCTCCGTTTGCGGCCGATCCTCATGACATCGTTCTCTTTCATCCTTGGTGTTATTCCTCTCGTTCTGGCCAGTGGTGCCGGTTACGAGCTGCGCCGCACCCTGGGCATCGCCGTGTTTTCAGGCATGCTGGGGGTCACGATCTTCGGGCTTTTCTTGACCCCTGTTTTCTACGTGGTGATCCGCCGGATTACCGCTCGCAGGAAAAGGGACAAATCCCCTGTCGAAAGGCCCGCCCCGGAATTGGCGCCTGTCGGGTGAAGCGGTTCCGTGGCCAGCCCACAAGATCCCGACTCGACAGGCAAGCGGGCCCGGCCTGAAAATGGATACTTCTAAATGGAGAGGCCAGCGTGCGCGCTCTGATTGTTGACGACGAGAAGAACATACGCCGAGCGTTTCTGATGGCGCTCGAGTCGATGGGTCACGAAGCCATCGCTGCGGAAAGCGGCGCGCTGGCGATTGAAGAGCTGAAAGCGAGCAGCTATGATGTTGCGTTTCTTGACCTTAAGCTCAGTGCCGAGAGCGGCTTGGACGTGCTCCAGGAGATCCTGAGCACCTCGCCGGGGACGGCCGTGATCATCGTCACAGCCTATGCCTCTGTGGAAACAGCAGTCGAGGCCATGCGCCGGGGAGCTTTCGATTACCTTCCAAAGCCCTGCACACCCGATCAGATCCGCCACGTCCTGGCCCAGATTGAACGCACGAAAAGACTGGAGCGCCGCGTCTCCGAACTGGAGTCGCGGCTCGTCGAATACGGACCGGAGGCGGATCTCAACACTCAGAGCCATGAAATGAGCAAGGCGCTGGATGTCGCATTCAAAGCCGCCGACAGCGACGCTACGGTGTTGCTTCTCGGGGAAAGCGGGACCGGGAAGAGTGTCCTCGCCCGCTCAATGCATCAGAGAAGCCGGCGAAGCGCCGGTGCGTTCGTTACGGTAAGCTGTCCGAGTCTCTCGCGTGAACTGTTGGAGAGTGAGCTGTTCGGCCATGCCAAAGGGGCATTCACGGGCGCGCATGCGGATACAAAAGGAAAGGTCGCCTCGGCCGATGGAGGAACGCTGTTTCTCGATGAGATCGGCGATCTGCCCCTTGAGATCCAGCCGAAACTCCTCCGTCTCCTCCAGGAGCGCGAATACGAGCGGGTTGGAGAGACCAAACCGCGCCGCGCAAATGTGCGCGTGATTTCAGCAAGCAACCGGAATCTTGGCCCGTTGATGCAGGACGGCAAGTTCCGCGAGGACCTCTTTTACCGGCTGAACGTCATTACCGTTCGTCTACCTCCCCTCCGAGAACGAACGCAGGATATTGAGCGCCTGGCGCTCCTCCATCTGAATTTTCTTGCGGCTCATTCCGGAAAGGCCGCCCGCGGGTTCTCGAGAGCCGCGATCGAGGCCATGGTCGCATATAGGTGGCCAGGAAACTTGCGCGAGCTTCGCAATGTCATAGAGCGAGCGGTGATTCTCAGTGAGGGCGACCAGATCGAAATCGATGATCTCTCGGAAACCGTTCAACCGGCATCGGAAATCCATCTCGGGGGCAGATTCACTCTCGACCAGATCGAGGCCGAACACATCCGGCGGTTGATCGCCCGGCGCGGGACGCTGGAAGAAGTCGCCGAGATCCTAGAAATCGATCCCGCGACACTTTATCGGAAGCGAAAGCGCCTGTGACCAATCGTCCTCGTCCTTCGTCGTCGTGCTCGTCCTCGATTTCCCGGAAGATTCGAAGAGGAAGAAAGTCCCCTCCGCACCCGACGTGAAATACCTCTTTCAGGAACGGATGTATCTGAAAAAACCGCTCGGCAAATGCACACGAACAATGGCGGCCGCTGCGGGCAACAGGTGAGCGACGCTGCGGTAGGCGACATGCCGGCCCCGCCAGATCGGATGGAATTTCTTCTTGAATTCGAAAAGGGATTTGTAGCCGTAATAGTGATCGAACCGCTCGAAGAGGTAGCGAATGACCTTTTCCTCCAGACTGTCCAGCGATCCGCTTTCAACATTGGCAAGAGGGGCGTTGCCGAGGCTCACTTCGGAGAGGCCACGCCGCTGGAAGTCGAGCAGGCTTTCGGCGATCAGGGCGTCCATCACGCCGCGATGAATTGGACGATGGCGCATAAGGTCAATTGAGCGGCCCTTTTCTTGCGCGTAAGGGAGCCAGCTCGCGAAAGCGAGAGGTGCTTTGTTTTCGTCAAAGAGCACGCAAAGTTCGGCGCGTTTCAGCGACTCGGGTGCAAAGGTGCCAAGGTCAAACGTCATTTCGGTACCGTGCCGTGCGGAAAGCCATTCGTCGGAAATAGCGCGAAGGGAGGCTTGCAGCGCGGGCTCCAAGGCGCTGCCGCGAAACCATTCGAATCGCCAACCCGCCTTGCGGACCTTGTTCAGCGCAGTGCGGAGATTCTGAAATTTGCCGCCGGAAACGGTGAAAGCCTTTAGATCGATGCAAGCATCCTCCGCGACCTTGAACGTGCGGAAACCGGCAGTCCGATAAACAGGCGCAGTCTCCTCCGGCGTCTCGTAGAAAACTGGTTGCCAGTCTTGCCGCGCGCAGAAAAGGTCAAAGTCCAAAATAGCCTCGGGCAGGACCTCGGGCGGGCCGATGGGGTCGGCAAGGGTGACGGCGACATCGCGCCAAAGCGCGTAGGAAATCACGCATTTCCGGTCCTGGGTTCCGTAAAAATGGTGATACTTATCGGGCAGCAACGCAAAGTCATTGAGAGGATCGCGCCCGTGCCGTGCAATCAATTGCTCAATCGCCTCCCGGTCATCCGAAGACTCGATTCGTCTGGGCAGGATCGGTCTGAGAAAAAGAAACACCGTAAGCAGACCGAAAAGGACCGCCGCTTCGCTGATTGCGCGAAACACCGCCTCTGCTCGCGCGCTGGCGGGATCGAAAGTGTCGGTGCCTTGCAGGAAGATCAGCTCGAGAACGGCTCGAAGGTTCGTGCCGAAGTCCTGCGAACCGGTGATCTCTCCCTCGAAATGGGGCAGGGCGATCAGGCCGAAGGCGGCGAGAACGCAAAGAGCGCTTCCGCCTATGAGGAAGGCCCAGCGGACCGAGGGGCCGTCGGAGAGCGCGCAAAAGTCGCCGCGCCAGATCACAAATGCGATAATGAGCAGGCTTTGCAGCACCGCGTGGTGCCAGTCGAAGGCGCGCCCGAGATGAAGAAAAGGGATTATCACGAGCAGCCCCAACGACAACGCCCAGGCTGCGCGTTTGCCGCGAAAAAGGCCGCGACTGAGAACGAGCTGGAGAAAGCCGCCGGCTAGCAGCAGCACGCGGCTGCGTTCAGAGACATGGAACGGACAGTATTGCGCCATCCACTCCAGCACGTCGAACGGCTTCGGCAGGAGAGCTTCGACGACATTGATAACGCCGCTCGCAACGAAACAGAGCGCCAGCCATGTCCGCGGACGGGAATGCCAGGATGGACGCCGAGGGAATGCGGCAGCCTTATTTCCCGGCGGGGCTGAGGATCCAATCGATTGCATCGCCGAGAAGTTTGAGAAAATCCGGAGGTCCGCCGTCAAAAAAGTGCCAGCCGCCGGGGAAAGTCTTCAACAGGTATGGCGTATCGAGATGCTGCAACCACTCTGTCGAGTCGAGCGGATCATGTTCGCCATGAATCTGGACGATGCGCAGGCCTTCCAGGGCTTGAGCCAGATCCGAAAGCCCGAAAGATCCTTTGCCCACGGGGTTGATGCCCATCAGATCCGATGTCGTGATGCCATATCGTCCGCGCTCGGCCGGTGCGATGAGGAGAAGGCCGGCCAGTTTCTGCTGCCGCGGACTGGCGGCGGCAGCCGCTACCGCCTGTTCGGCTCCTGTGGAGTAGCCAGAAAAAACAACGGGTACGTCACCGAGCCCGTTGATGCGCCTTGCCTCGTCGAGGGCAGCCGCAAAACCCTCCGCGAGAACTTTCTGATCGTAGAGTCCCTGATCGGCGAACTTCCGGCAGTCCCAACCGACCACACGCAAGCCCTGCGTGGCCAAATACCGGCAAATCTTGTCTTCAAACGCCTTCCAGCCCCCATCGCCCGAGGCGAAGAGGACGAGGGCGCGGCAGCGTTTGTCCGCCTCGTAAATGCGCACAGGAAAGGACATGCGAGAGAGCTTCAAGACGGTTTCCTGGCCGCCAAAGGAGCCATCCTTGCCGCCGCAGCTGGAAACCTGACTCGCAAGGAGCGCTGCAAGAAGGACGGCGAAAAACTCCCTAGAACCATCGGCAAATATGCTCCTTTGCATCTTCTGGGAAGTCTGCCTCGCCTATCCCAAGTTGCGAATCCCAAAATCCCCGCCCGTCCTTGCATCATTGCAAGGTTGCAAGTCTCGAACGAGGCATACCATGCAGTTTTGCATGATGACCTGCAGAGCCATTTCCAAGCGATACTCCCAGTTATCTGGTAATCAACTTGTTACATTGGGGGCTCGATTCTGGCACAGCGCCGGCTAAACGATTTCTCATGATGATCTATCTATACATAGGCAGGAATCCCGGGTTGCCTGCGAACGGAATGACATTTGACTGCTAGTCCTGCCGCTGCGGGAGTGGCAGTTTGGAGCGATGAAGCGACGTATCTTCCTGGGGTTGGCTCCAATCTTTGTCTTGATCGTGGCAATGGGTGCTTATGCGGTATTGCTTTTCACAAAACTGGGAAGCCGGGTGGACGTCATCCTGCGGGAAAACTTTCGCAGCGTCCTCGCTGGACAGCAAATGAAAGAGGCTGCTGAGAGAATGGATTCCGGCTTGTTTTTCTCGCTCGTGGGCGAAGAGGAGCGTGGTCGCGATCTCTACAAGCGGAACCTTCCTGTTTTCAAGGAGGCCCTGAAGACGGAATTGGGCAACATCACGCTCCCCGGCGAAGACAATCTCGCCGAAGACCTGCGCCGTTTGCACGATGAATACACGGCACGTGCCGACGTGTTCTGGCAGACCACCGACCTCGGAGAACGGCGCGCGAAGTATTTCGGCGAGTTACTGCCAACTTTCACGCGCATCAAGGACACCGCCCAGGACGTCATTTCCATCAACCAGGACGCCATGGTAAAGGCGGATCGTGACGCGCGCGAGCTCAGCGCTCGCTCCACTCGGTACATGATTCTTGCGAGCGCTCTCGGTATCGCGGCGGCGCTTTTCCTGGCCGCGCGGCTGCAGAAGGCGATTCTCAGGCCGATTGAGGCGCTCACGACTGTCTCCAAAGAACTTGGCGAGGGAAAACTCGACCAGATCGTCCCCGTGGAATCGCATGATGAACTCGGTCAACTCGCCGATGCGTTCAACAAAATGGCGACCAAGCTTCGCTCCTACCGGCGGGCGACGAGCGATCAGATCCTTCAGGCCCAGCAGATGACGGAAATAACGCTCTCCGCGTTTCCCGATGCTATTTTGGCGTTCTCTCCGGAAGGTCGCATCACCTTCAACAACCCAGCCGCCACTCGACTTCTGCGAAGCCTTGCCAGCAAAGGCACGGGGCTGCCCTCTTCTGTGCTGTCGCAAGTCGAACAATTGTTCAAAGGGGCGCCAGATTACCTGCCCGAAAGTCTCGAGAATGCGCTCGTGCTCCGGGTCAACGACCAGGAAAGGTTTCTGTTGCCTCGCGTGATCGGAATGCGCGACGAAACTGACCGGCTTTTTGGAGCAACTGTCGTCCTTCAAGACGTAACGCGCTTCCGGCTGCTCGACGATGTGAAGTCCAACCTTGTCTCCACCGTTAGTCATGAACTCAAGACTCCGCTGACTAGCGTCCGCATGGGGTTGCATCTGCTCCTTGAGGAGCGCATCGGCGCGCTGAACCCGAAGCAGACCGAACTGCTCCTCGCGGCTCGCGAGGAGTCTGAGCGCCTTCTGAAGATGATTAATGATTTGTTGGATATCGCCAGGCTGGAGTCCGGCCGCGCCGGTTTGCGCCTCGAGACTTTAGAACCCCACGCGCTTGTGCGGAGCGCTGAAGACGACTTGCGCCCGATGGTCGAAGCCCGTGGATTGCAACTCCTGGTCCAAGTCGCTCCGGACCTCCCATCGGTGTTCGTGGATAGCCGCCAGATTGACCACGTCTTTTCAAATCTCGTTTCCAACGCCGTGATGCACTCCAAACCGGGAGACGAGATTGCCATCGCGGCAAATGAGCTGAATGGAAAAGTTCGGTTCTCCGTCACCGACCACGGTCCCGGCATTCCGGCGGAATTTCAAACGCGACTCTTCGAACGCTTCTTCCGCGTGCCGGGCTCGGATCCCCGCGGGGCCGGGCTCGGCCTGGCCATCGCCCGTGAAATCGTGACCGCGCACGGCGGAGAGATCGGCGTGGTCAGCCAACCCGAACAAGGAGCTGAATTCTATTTTATCCTGCCGCGGTCAAACGAAGGGAGTATTTCATGAAACCCTGCATCCTCATCGTCGACGACGAACCGAATGTGCGGTTGACCTATCGCGCTACGCTCGAAACCGAGGGCTTCGAGGTACGGGAGGCGTCCGACTGCAGCCGTCGCGCTCCGCGAAATGGGCGAGAGAAAATTCGACCTCGCCATTCTCGATATGCGCATGCCCGAGGTTGATGGCCTCGAGCTTCTTGAACGCATGCGCGAACTGAGAATCCCGACTCCCGTCGTGATCATCACCGCCTACGGAGACATTCCCCACGCCGTGAAGGCGATGAAGCTCGGCGCAATCGATTTTCTCGAGAAGCCCCTGACTCCCGACTCATTGCGATCCATCGTGGAAGAGATCCTTGGTCGTCACGCCAAGCCGGCAATTCGCCCTGCTTCAGAAGGGACGTTTGAAGCCCACGTTCAAGCCGCCAAACGGCTTATCAATCTCCGGCAGTTCGTCGGCGCCCGAGAGCATATCGCGAAGGCACTCGAAATCCGGACCGACTCGGCGGAGGTCTTCAATCTTGGCGGCGTACTTTTCGAAATGCTTGAGGACTACGATCGGGCCAAGCGCTACTACGGGCAGGCCATCCGGCTGAATAAGAACTATGAGCCCGCCCAACAGAACATGCGGCGCATCTACGAGTTATTTCAGTTCGGCTCCAGTAAAGAGCCCTTCAATCTCGGAGAAAGCTAATGTTCTCGAGCTATTCGCTTTCTTCCTCGCAGATTCGTTGGAGCGGCGATGTTCCCGCCGCATTTCCTGGGCTGGGGACATGCCCGCTAGCAGTCTTCTCAACCAAACCTTAATATGGCTGACATCCTATACATCCTAACATCCATCGGCTTTTTCGCCCTGATGATCGCCTTCATCTGGGGCTGCGAGAAAGTCTAACTCAATACCAGATATGGAAAATACTATCGTCGGGCTCATTGCCCTGTGCCTGATCGTTTATCTCCTCGCGACGATTATCCGTCCGGAAAAATTCTAACTCTTTCTCATCGATGACTATTTCAGGCTGGATTCAACTTGTGCTCTTCGTCATCGCTCTGCTGGCGATGACAAAGCCGGTCGGGATTTACCTTTGCCAAGTGCTCGATACCGACGGCAGGACGTTCCTCGATCCGGTCATCAAACCGATCGAACGGCTGGCCTATAAGCTGACGGGCGTCGACCCTCACAAGGAACAGGACTGGAAGCATTATACGCTCGCCATGCTTCTTTTCAGCGCGGTGGGATTGCTGTTCACCTACGCCATCCTGCGCCTCCAGGCAGTACTGCCATTTCAGCATTTGTTTAATCCACAGAACCTCCCGGCGGTCGGCGAGCATCTCGCGTTCAACACCGCGGCGAGCTTTACCACGAACACAAACTGGCAGAGCTATGGCGGCGAATCAACCATGAGCTATCTCTCTCAAATGGTCGCGCTGACGTTTCATAACTGGGTCTCGGCGGCCACGGGCATTGCCATTGCCGCGGCACTCGTGCGCGGCATCGCGCGGCACACCGCCAAGACAATCGGCAACTTCTGGATCGATCTTACGCGTGTCTCCCTCTATCTGCTGCTTCCGATCTGCCTGATCTATTCCATCTTTTTGGTGTCGCAGGGTATGATCCAGAATTTCAAGCCCTACACCTCGGCGTCTCTTGTTGAGCCATTTACGGTGCAAGTGCAAAAGGTTGATGACAAAGGCCAGCCTGTCAGCGGACCGGACGGCATGCCCGTCATGGTGGATCAGAACGTCGATACCCAGAGCATTGTGCAGGGGCCGATGGCCTCGCAGATAGCAATCAAGATGCTCGGAACAAACGGCGGCGGCTATGTCAACGCGAACGCAGCCCATCCCTTTGAAAACCCGACCCCGCTCTCGAATTTCCTGCAAATGCTCTCAATCTTTGCGATTCCCAGCGGCCTGACCTGGTATCTCGGCCGTACGGTCAAAAATCAGGGCCACGGCTGGGCGGTGTGGGCGGCAATGTTCGTCATCTTTCTCGTGGGCGTGCTCGTCTGCTGGCATAGTGAAGCGGCAGGCAACCCCAACTTTACGAGACTCGGCGTTGATCCCGCAGACGGCAACATGGAGGGCAAAGAAGTCCGCTTCGGCATCTTCAACTCCGCGCTCTTCGCGACCGTCACAACCGATGCCTCGTGCGGCGCGGTCAACTCGATGCACGATTCGTTCACCCCGCTGGGCGGATTGATCCCACTCTTGAACATCCAGCTTGGCGAGGTCGTCTTTGGCGGCGTTGGCGCAGGCCTCTACGGCATGCTCGTCTATGTGGTGATCGCCGTCTTCATCGCCGGCCTCATGGTCGGACGAACGCCGGAATTCCTCGGAAAGAAAATCGAGCCTTACGATGTGAAAATGGCGTCCTTCGTAATTCTTATTCTCGCCTTCTCGCTGCTCGGTTTCTCGGCGTGGGCCTCAATTAGCAAATGGGGACCTGTCGGCGCTGACGGCACTTTGAGCGACGGGACGAACAATAGCGGCCCCCACGGATTTGCCGAGATCCTCTACGCCTACAGTTCCAGCACCGGCAACAACGGCAGTGCCTTTGCGGGCCTGACCGCCAACACACCATGGTACAATACGACTCTTGGGCTTGCCATGCTCTTCGGGCGCTTTGCGATGATCGTTCCGATTCTGGCCCTTGCGGGGTCGCTCGCTGACAAGAAGCTCATTCCCGCCGGACCGGGCACTTTCCCGGTTTCAGGTCCGCTCTTTACGGTTCTGCTCATAGGTACCGTGCTGCTTGTCGGCGCATTGACTTATTTTCCCGCCCTCGTGCTCGGGCCGATTATCGAACACTTCCTAATGCACGCGGGAAAACTCTTCTAAGTTCTTCAACTCTCAACAATAAAATAACCTATCGATGGCCGCTAAGACTCACTCCATCTTCGATCCGGCAATTATCGTTCCGGCGATAACAGAATCCTTTAAGAAGCTTAATCCGGTGACAATGCTCAAGAACCCGGTGATGTTCGTCACCGAAGTGGGCGCCGTTATTACGACCGTCCTCATGTTCACGGGAAGCCAGGGTGCGCCATTTGGCTTCCTTTTGCAAATTGCGCTTTGGCTCTGGTTCACCGTCCTGTTCGCGAATTTTGCCGAGGCGATGGCGGAGGGCCGGGGAAAAGCGCAGGCCGACTCGCTGCGGAAGGCCCGCACACAAACATTCGCGAACCGTATCAAGGGAGACGCCATCGAAAAAGTCGCGTCCGAGCAATTGCGCAAGGGAGATCTCGTTGTTGTTAAGGCAGGCGAGGTCATTCCCGGGGACGGCGAGATCATCGAAGGCGCCGCGACGGTGGACGAATCCGCCATTACCGGCGAATCAGCTCCCGTCGTGCGCGAGGCCGGCGGCGACCGAAGTGCCGTCACTGGCGGTACGCGCGTGCTCTCCGATGTTATCAAAGTCCGCATTACCTCAAATCCTGGCGAGACGTTTCTGGATCGCATGATCGGCCTTGTCGAAGGCGCCAAGCGGCAGAAAACGCCGAATGAAATCGCGCTGACGATTCTGCTCTCCGCGCTCACGATCATCTTCCTCGTCGTCCTCATCTCGCTGAAGGCGTTCGGCTACTTCGGCGGTGTTGATTTCTCGATCACCGTGCTCGTCGCCTTGCTCGTTTGCCTCATCCCGACCACGATTGGCGGACTGCTAAGCGCCATCGGCATCGCCGGCATCGACCGTCTCGTGCAAAAGAACGTGCTTGCGATGAGCGGGCGCGCTGTCGAGGCGGCTGGCGACGTGGACGTGTTGCTCCTGGACAAGACGGGCACGATCACGCTGGGCAATCGCCAGGCTACCGCGTTTCTGCCTGCTCCGGGTGTGACCAAAGAGGAGATGGCCGGAGCGGCGCAGCTCTCTTCGTTGGCCGATGAAACCCCGGAAGGGCGCAGTATCGTTGTCTTCGCAAAGGAAAAATTCGGGCTACGGGGCCGCGAGATCCACGAAATGCCGCACGCGAAGTTTGTCCCCTTCACCGCGCAAACCCGCATGAGCGGCCTGGATCTCAATGGCGTCAGCTACCGCAAGGGCTCGGTCGACGCGATCCGCCAGTACGTTGGTGGGAGCCTCCCCCAAGCCGTTGAGAGCGACGTTAAGAATATCTCCCAAGCGGGCGCTACACCGCTCGTGGTCGCAACTCACGAAAAGGTGCTCGGCACGATCCAGCTGAAGGACATCGTCAAAGGCGGCCTTGCCGATCGGTTCGAGCGCTTTCGCGCGATGGGCATCCGCACCGTCATGATCACAGGCGACAATCCCCTCACCGCTGCCGCCATAGCGAAGGAGGCAGGCGTTGACGACTTCCTCGCCGAGGCCAAGCCAGAGCAAAAGCTGGCGCTCATCCGCAAGGAGCAAGAGGCGGGGCATCTTGTGGCCATGACCGGTGATGGCACCAACGACGCGCCGGCGCTTGCACAGGCCGATGTTGGCGTAGCCATGAACACCGGAACGCAGGCCGCCAAGGAAGCCGGAAACATGGTTGATCTGGACTCGAACCCAACCAAGCTCATCGAGGTCGTCGAGATTGGCAAACAGCTGCTCATTACCCGCGGTGCGCTGACGACGTTCAGCATTGCCAATGATGTTGCAAAGTATTTCGCAATCATCCCGGCCATGCTCCTCGGAACATTTCCCGAGATTGCGCCACTCAACGTGATGCGCCTCGCCTCTCCACAAAGCGCCATTCTGAGTGCTGTCATCTTCAACGCCATCATCATCATCCTGCTGATTCCCCTGGCACTGAGGGGCGTGAAATTCCGCCCTCTTGGCGCTGCGAAGATTCTGCAGCGAAACCTGCTCATCTACGGCTTGGGCGGCATCATCGTGCCATTCATCGGCATTAAGCTGATCGATCTCGTTGTTGCCGCCTTGCATCTCGCCTAACTGGAAAAATCATGAACACCGTCCTCAAAGAAATCCTCATCGCGATCCGTTCCACGCTCGTCTTTGCGGTATTGCTCTGCGGAATCTTTCCGCTGATCATCTTCAGCGCCGGCCAGCTCTTCTTTCCCCGCCAGGCCAACGGAAGCCTCATCGAGAGCAGCGACCGACGGATCATCGGCTCGGAATTGCTCGGTCAGAATTTTGCCGGCGCGAAATATTTCCATCCCCGACCCTCCGCCGCCGGTGCCAATGGCTATGACGCCGCAAGCTCCAGCGGCTCCAACCTTGGCCCGACTTCCCAGAAGTTGATCGACGCCGTGAAGCAGCGCGTGGAGATCTATCGCGCTGAAAATGGCCTGACCGCCGATGCTCTGGTTCCGGGGGATGCCGTAACTGCCGGCGGCAGCGGGCTCGATCCGCACATTAGCTTGCAGAACGCCGCGCTGCAGGCCCCGCGCGTGGCCAAGGAGCGCAGTCTCAGCCTCGATGCAGTCCACGCGCAAATCGCCAAGGCGACCGATGGGCGGTCGCTTGGCATCCTGGGCGAACCCGGCGTCAACGTGCTCAAGCTGAACATTGCCCTGGACAGCTTGGCGGCGCGCTGATGGAGCACCAAAAGGGGCTTAGGTTCTGGAGAGTTTCGTGAGACCCGCCAAAACAATCTTCGCCGTTCGGACCTACCGCCCTCGCGACACTGTCGAAACCGTCGAGATCTCCGACGAACATTTCTGCGGCAACGGCCCTTTGGTAAGATTGTGGTCTTCGATGACTCGAGTGCCGCGAACCATCAGAAATACTTCTCGCCGCTCGAGCAAACGACGGTCAGCGACCTCTCTTACGTGGACCTAACAGAAAAGACGCAATTCATCGGCTTCCTCAATCGCGATCTGCTGACCGCCTTTCACGATGGGCTGGGCCATGGATGATGAGGCCGCCATAACGCGTCCAAGCGCGGATGATTTCCTGACCATCATCCGCCGACAACAGCTCGGGAAACTAAAGGTCTACCTCGGCGCCTGTCCCGGCGTGGGGAAAACCTATGCGATGCTCAGGGAGGGACACCGCCTGAAGGAACGAGGCGTGGATGTCGTGATCGGCTACGTCGAGCCGCATGAGCGTCCGGAAACGATCGCCCAGATTGGCGATCTCGAGATTGTTCCACCGCGCGTCACCACATACCACGGAATTACCTTGCGCGAGATGGACGTGGATGCGGTCATCGCCCGAAAGCCTACCGTGGCTCTCGTTGACGAGCTGGCCCATACCAATGCGCCCGACAGCCCGAACCGCAAGCGATACGAGGACGTCCAGGACCTCCTGCATGCCGGAATCAACGTGATCACAACCGTCAATATCCAGCACTTTGAGTCGCTGTATAACGTCGTCGAGGAGGCGACGGGCGTGCGCGTGAAGGAACGAGTGCCCGACGAGATTGTGGCTGAAGCTGACCAAATCGTAAATATCGACCTCCCCGCTGAAGATTTGCAGGAACGTCTTCAAGCCGGAAAAATTTACCCCGAAGAGCGCATCCAAGCGGCGATGGCCAACTTCTTCACACAAAAGAATTTGACACGCCTCCGGGAAATGACGTTGGCGGAGACGGCAAATTTCCTTGATCGCCAACAGAGAGAGACTGGCGAATCGGAGAAGAGAGTCAGCGCGATTGGCCAGGTGATGGTCGCGATCAGCAGTCTTGGACCCGATCCCGGTCGCCTGCTGCGCAAAACTGCAAGGCTGGCGGCCCAACTCAACGCGCAATGGTATGCCGTCTACGTTCGGACGCCGAAGGAATCTGCGGTCCGCATCGATGCCGCCGCCCAGCGGCACGTCGCCGATATCCTGGAGACTGCGCAAAAGATGGGCGGCCTGGTCATTTCGCTCAAACACGAAAACGTGGCTACCGCCCTGATCGCCTTCGCCCGCGAATATGGCATCACCCACATCGTTCTAGGTCGCCCCGGCCGCCGTAAACTCCTGCGCTGGTTTGAGCCCACCCTCTACGAGCGCATTCTGAAGGAATTACCGGAGGTCGATCTCGTCGTCGCCTAGCCGATCTCCCCCTGCCGCCTGAGCCCAAATTGATAAGCCACCTTATTATCTGTTGACTTGATAATCAAGCGTCCTAACTTGGGTGTGTGCGCTATCTAATGCTCAAGGAGGTTCCGCGCTATGAGTGTCTGCAGGCGGCGGTCGCTCGTGTGCCCGGCGCGGATCCGGCGATTTGCCAGGTTTTTCTGAACATTCTTCATACCGGAGACGTGGTCTCGCGCGGGGAGGCGGCGTTTCTGGCGCGGCACGGACTGAGTCAGGCGCGCTTGATCGTTCTCGTGTTGCTCGACAGTTCGGAGAATGGGAGCATGCGCTCCTCCGAGCTTGCGGAGCACGCCAACGTAAGCCGGGCCACCGTCACCGGGCTGCTTGACTCTCTGGAGAAATCCGGGTTGATCGCGCGCACGCCCGACGCGCGGGATCGAAGGGCTTCTTGCGTCACAATTACCGAGAAGGGCGAGGCGCTTCTTCGCACGGTGCAGCCGCTGCTTTTTCGGTGGACGGAGAGGTATCCTATCGGCCCTAAGCGTCCGGGAGCGGGGCCAGCTCGTTACGCTTTTACGGAAAACCCAAAGGGCATTTTCTGACCGCCACAGCGTTTTTCAATCATGAGAAAGAAAATCGTCCTTGTTGTCCTCGCCTTTCTCGCCGGAATTGCGATCGTTCTCGCGCTTGGCGGGATCAAGTTTTTTCAGGTGCGCAAAGCCATGCAGGAGCATGCGAGCTTTTCCCCTCCACCCGAGTCCGTAACCTCCCTGGTCGCCAAGGAGGAAGATTGGGTTCCCGCTCTCAAAGCCGTCGGATCGACCGCCGCGGTGCAGGGAGTAACGGTGAGCACCGACGAGCCCGGGATCGTGCACAAGATAAATTTTGAGTCCGGCCAAACCGTAAAGGAGGGCGATCTTCTGGTCCAGCTGGAGATAAGCCAGGAGCAGGCGCAACTGCGGTCGGCCGAGGCCCAGATGCGCCTGGCTGGAGCCAATCTTCTGCGCCAGCAGAACTTGCTGAAGAGCCGTGTAAGCTCCCAGGCGGACTATGACACTGCCCAGGCCGAGTACGACCAGGCCGTGGCAAAGGTCGAGGAAGTCAAGGCCCTCATAGACAAAAAGACGATCCGAGCTCCGTTCTCAGGCGTTCTCGGAATCCGGGCGGTCAACCTTGGGCAATATCTTCAGAGTGGTGCTCAGGTCGCTCCTCTTCAGTCGCTGGATCCGATCTATGTGAATTTCTGGCTGCCCCAGCAGTATCTGGGTCAGATCGCGGCGGGCCAACCTGTTAAGCGTTCAGGCGGATGGCCTTCCGGACATCGACTTTCGATGGAAAGATCAATGCCGTCGACGCCGTGATCGACGAGGCCACGCGCAATGTGCGGGTGCAGGCTACATTGCCGAATCCGAAGGGACTTCTTCGACCCGGCATGTTCGTGAATACCGAAGTGCCGCTGGCCAGCACCGCGAGTCACATCGTTCTCCCGGCGACCGCGATCCAATTCGCGCCGTATGGAGACATGGTCTACATCATTGAGGAGATGAAGGGTCCTGATGGAAAGCCGTACCAGGGAGTGCGCCAGCAGGTTGTCAAGGTCGGCGAGTCGCGCGGTGACCGTGTCGCCATTCTTTCGGGCGTCAAGGCCGGCGAGGAAGTCGTGACATCCGGAGTCTTCAAGTTGCGTCCTGGCGTCGCGGTTCAAGTTAACAACAGCATTCAGCCGGAAAACAGCGAATCGCCAAAACCGGAGGACACATGAAGCGGCGCAAAACCTCCAACTGCTTCACCGAGGACGAGACGGCCAGCGCAGACGGAGCCAGATGAAAATCACCGATCTTTTCATCAAGCGGCCCGTGCTGGCCATGGTCATCAACCTGCTGATTCTCATCGCGGGGCTGGTCTCCATTAGTACGCTGAGTGTTCGTCAGTATCCGCGCAGCGATATCGCCGTGGTAACGGTCAAGACCGTCTACGTCGGAGCCAACGCCGATCTCGTTCGTGGCTATATCACCACGCCGCTCGAGCGAGTTATCGCCAGCGCGGACGGCATCGACTACATCGAGTCCTCAAGCGCCCAGGGTCTGAGCACGATCACGGTTCATTTGAGGTTAAACTTTGATACCAACGCCGCTCTGACCCAAATCCAGGCGAAAGTTGCCCAAGTGCGAAACGATCTGCCGCCCGAGGCCGAGGCTCCGGTGATCGAAGTCGAGTCGAAGGACTCCGAATTTGCGGCGATGTATCTGAGTTTTTACTCGGAGGATCTCGACCAAAACCAGATTACCGACTATCTCACCCGCGTTGTTCAGCCGAGGCTTTCCTCGATCCCTGGGGTCCAACGGGCGGACATTCTGGGCGCTCGGATATTCGCCATGCGCGTCTGGCTCAAGCCGGATAAATTGGCTTCTCTCAATCTCACACCCTCAGACGTCCACGCCGCGCTTCAGGCCAACAATTATCTGGCCGCCGTCGGCAAGACCAAGGGCACGATGATTGCCGTGAATCTTGTCGCGAATACCGACCTGAAGACCGCCGAGGAATTTCGCAATCTGGTGATCCGTCAGAAGAGCGGCGCCATCGTTCGCTTGGGCGATGTGGCCGATATCGCTCTGGGTGCGGAATCCTACGACGATGACGTGCGCTTCAGCGGAGAGAAGGCCACCTTCATGGGGGTATGGCCGCTGCCAAATGCCAATACGCTCGACGTCGTGCGGGCCGTTCGCGCGGCTTTGCCCGGAGATCGAGAGCAGCCTGCCAGCCGGCATGAAGATGGGCGTCGCGTACGACTCGACGGTCTATATAGAAAGCGCCATTCGCGACGTGCTCAAGACGCTGTCTGAAACGCTCCTTATCGTCGTCGTCGTGATCTTCCTGTTCATGGGATCCTTGCGCACGGTCATCATTCCCGTCGTCGCCATCCCGATTTCGCTCGTGGGGGCCGTATTCCTGATGATGCTGGCCGGCTTTACCATCAACCTCCTTACTTTGCTCGCCATCGTGCTCGCGGTCGGTCTCGTGGTGGACGACGCGATCGTCGTGGTGGAAAATGTCGAACGTCACCTGCAGGAGGGCGAAAGTCCCGTTCGATGCCGCGATCAAGGGAGCGCGAGAGCTTGTCGGGCCGATCATTTCCATGACGATTACGCTGGCGGCGGTCTACACGCCGATCGGAATTCAGGGTGGCCTGACGGGCGCGCTCTTCCGCGAATTTGCCTTTACCCTGGCTGGGGCCGTCATCGTTTCCGGGGTCGTGGCGCTCACCCTTTCGCCGATGATGTCCTCGAAACTGCTTCGAGAGGGCGACTCGGAGCGAGGATTTGCGGGCTGGATCAACCGGCGGTTCGACGGGCTGCGAAACGCCTACATGCGGGTGCTCGGCGTGGCCGTTGCCAATCGCTGGCCGGTCATTGCCTTCTGCTCGATCATCGGCCTCCTCTGGGCACCTTTTCTCATGTTCTCCAAGAGCGAACTGGCGCCAAACGAGGATCAGGGATTCATCTTTGGGATCGTAAAGGCTCCCGCCAATGCCACTCTCGATCAAGTCACGCTCTTTTCCGACGAGATCAACAAGGCCTTCCAGTCTGCGCCCGAGGTTTCCAATACCTTTCAAATCAGCAGTCCGACCGGCGGCTTCGGGGGCCTGGTGACCAAGCCGTGGAACGAGCGCAAGCGCACCACCGAGCAGATCGCGGCCGAGTTGTTTCCCAAGACCGGCGCCATCGCGGGCTTGCAGGTCATTCCCGATCACACCGGCGCCACTCCCCGGCGGCAGCAACTTTCCCGTCGAGCTGGTCATTGCGTCCACCGCCGAGCCCAAAGAGCTTCTCGAAATCGCCAACAAGCTCGTCGCCAAGGCCTTTGAGAGCGGCGTCTTCATGTTTGCCGACACCGATCTGAAGTACGACCAGCCGCAGACCGAGATCGTCTTCGACCGCGACAAGGTGGCCGCACTGGGCCTCAATCTGCAGAAGGTCGGCGCGGACCTCTCAACGATGCTCGGCGGCAATTTCGTCAATCGCTTTAGCAATCAGGGTCGCAGCTACAAAGTCATTCCGCAGATCAAGCGGACCGAGCGCCTCACCGTGGACCAACTCAAGGACGTCTACGTCAGTGGTCCCGAACGGTCAGATGGTTCAGCTCTCGACCTTTGCGACTCTCAAGAACACAACGGAGCCGCGCGAACTCAAGCGGTTTCAGCAGCTCAACTCAGCGACGATCCAAGGTGCGATCCCTCCCGGGAGTCTCGAAAGGCCAGGCCTTGAAAGTGCTCGAAGACGAGGCGAAAAAGATCCTGCCGCCGGGCACCGTGATCGACTACGCCGGAGAGTCCCGCCAGTTGCGAAAGGAGGGCAACACGCTGGTCACCACGCATGGCCCTCTCCTTCGTCTTGATTTTTCTTGTGCTGGCCGCGCAATTTGAAAGCTTCCGCGACCCCTTCATCATTCTCTTCGGCTCGGTGCCGCTCGCCCTCTCGGGCGCGCTGATGTTCGCTTTTCTCGGCTTCACCTCGGTCAACATCTACAGCCAGGTCGGCCTGATCACGCTCGTCGGCCTGGTGTCCAAGAACGGCATCCTCATCGTTGAATTCGCCAATCATCTCCAAGAGCAGGGCCTGGATAAGGCACGTGCCGTTATTCAGGCCGCGGCGACGCGCTTGCGCCCCGTCCTGATGACAACAGCTGCGACCGTTGCCGGTCACACCCCGCTGATCTTGGCGCACGGCCCCGGCGCTGCGGCTCGCAACAGCATCGGCACGGTTCTTGTTACCGGGATGATCATCGGTACCGCGTTTACGCTATTCGTTGTCCCCGCGATCTACGTGGTTGTGGCAAGAAAGCGCAGACGGCTCCCCGCAAGGTCAGTCCCGCTGCCGAAAGGCGACGCTGTTCTGGCATCCTGATTGCCCGCTATCCCCTTTCGTAAAGCTCCAGGGGCAAGCCATCGGGGTCGGAGAAGAACGTGAATCTTTTGCGGGTGAGCGCGTCCAGCCGCACCTCCTCAACGGGCGCACCCTGGGACATGAGCGCAGCCACCTCCTGATCGATATCCCCCACTTCAAACGCCAAATGGCGTAGCCCGCAGGCCTCGGGATACGACACGCGTTTGGGAGAGTTGCGGAACGAGAAAAGCTCGATCTGGACGCCGCCAGGCAGCGCCAGGTCCAGTTTGTAGGAACCCCGCTTTGCCCGATGCACTTCCGAGATTATCGGAAGGCCCAGGATTTCGGTATAGAAGCGCTTGGACTTTGCGTAATCCGAGCAAATGATTGCCACGTGATGGACTTTCACGATTTTCATAGAATCGCTGGCGCCCCTTCGAGCGGGAAAAGCTAACAAGAAAGGGGTCTTGGCCGGATTCCCGGCTGCTTACGGCGCAGCCATCCGCGCGTTCCCCTTGCCGGGTTGACGCGAATCCGGCGGGCTATTTGCTGCCAGGGCCGCGGGCTTCAAATAGATCCGGCGACGGTCGATGCGGGCACCCTTGGCGAGAAAGTATTCCCTAAGCTCGGGCTCCATGTGCCGCCCGTCGGGAAGCGCATTGAGATCGAGCTGAAGGCGGCCGGCGGGAGTGAGGCGGGACGCCACATCCTGCAGAAAGAACTCCCATTCCTTGATCCTCCAGGGCGTGCCATCTTCGAGCCGATTGAAGCACGTCATGTGCGCCGTAACCAAATCGAAGGGCGGTCCGGTGTCCGGCAGAGCTTTGAATGCCTCGATGCGATGGACGATGCGACGCAGCCCGAGCAACGAAATCGTCTCGCGAAAAATTGGTTCGCTGTCGATATCCAGGCCCAGCACGTCGTGACCAAGGCATTTGGCGACGTGAAGGAAATACCCTGAGCCGCAACCGATATCCAGGATCCGCAACCGCGGCGGCGCCTTCTTGAGACGAAGGTCGCGCACGCGCTTGACGTTCGTGCGCATCCAATTCTCCAGGTCGAGATACTTCTTTGGCGAGACCCCATCGCTCGGATCGAAATAACGTTCCTTGATGGCGTCGAAAGCCTTTCGATCGATGGCTCGGACGAATGGCTTGTGATCGAGCGGGTATGAGAGCCTCAAGATGGTCGCTTTGGCGCTGTCGTAGGCATCCCGGTTGAGCAGCTTCCTGATCTTGTGCGTGAGTCGCATGGCTAAGTCTCAATCTTAACGCCTCGATCAGCCAGTCAACAGAAATACGGCGACACAATCTTCACGCGAGATACCGCAGGCGCTTGGGCCCTTTTAAGGGCAGCTTCCAGCAGGATTGCAAAAACGCTCGTGATCGATTGGAGTCTCTAATCCCTGCTGGTGCCGGAAGGCTCCAAGGCAACAATCTCGGAATGCGCCGCGGCGATCTGTCTTTCCAAGGCATCGATCTTTCGCTGCGCGGCGTCCCAGTTCGGTCCGCCCGGGCGCATGGAGTGCTGCGCATTCTTCAGCCCAGTTTTCTGTTCTTTGCTTTCGGGAAACGAAGTCGCGCAATTGCTCGATGCGGGTGGCGACGCGCTTGCGGGTTTCGGCTGTATCCTGGGCGGAAAGGCGTTCAAATTCCGCTCTGCGCACCACCGCGGCGTATTCGCGCCGCGCGTACGCCGAGCGCTCCTTCAGGATCAGTTGATCACGATGCAGGGCGATCAGATCACGATGGGAGTCGATTTCGGCTTGCAGCGCCGCGAACTGACCGGGATCTGCACCCGCTGCGATCGCAGAACGCAAGGCTTCGCGCCGCTCGTGCCAAAAGCGTGGCTCCCCGGAAAATTGACGAGATGCTGAAAGGCCGAAATTCTGGTGGCTGACGCGATCAAGATCTGCCTCCGAGAGTGCCGCGAGAGGAAAAGACAATATGCCTGAAGATGATGAGATCTTCAGCGTAAACGCGGTCCGCAAGTGCCAGTTCGCCGACGTGCATTTCGCCGTTCAGAAGAGTCACGGATTCCGAGAAGGCAGACAATGCTCCCAGGACGTAAAGCAGGGGGATAAGAGCGCGCATAAACCAGCGCACCGTTACACGGTAGGCAGCCAGTTGTCTACGCTTGATCGGCTCGCGAAAACTTGACCCGCCCACAGAGCGGCCCTGGCTCACGAGGGAGCAGGCGTCTTCTTGCGTTGGGCGGGAAACGGTCTGTTGCGGATATTCGGTTTTTCGAGGATGGGGATCTCCCTTAGCACCTCGATGCGCACGCGCGCGATCCCGCGATGATACATGCCCAACTGTCTGGCCGCGCCAACCGTGAGGTCGATAATTCGTCCCCGGATGTAGGGACCGCGATCATTTATCCGCACAATGACGGACTTTCCGGTCTTCAGATCGATCACTCGGACTTTGGAGCCAAAAGGCAGACTTTTGTGCGCGGCGGCGAGAGCGTTAATGTTGAAGCGCTCGCCGCTTGCCGTTCGATGATCCCTGTACCATGAAGCAATGCCTGTCTGGACATGCACAGGCCTTATGTCATAAATCGCGATCTTTTTTCGAGGCTCGGCAATCCTGGTGGCGCAGGCTTCCAGCCAAAGCGACAGCAATACCAGAAGATAACGTCGAACGGGGGGCACGGTTGCGAGTTTCAGACACGAGAAGCTGACTCCCTCTCATAGGGACCGAGTCTCGACTTAAGCTCGGGCGGGACGTGGGCAACGACGATTACCGTATCGCCCTCGTAAGTGACGTTGAGCACATGCCCGACGCGGTGAATCTCTGCCAGAAGCGCTGATTCGGTGTTGGGAATTCGAAACTCGACCCGCATGCGCCACGAACCAAGGCGGACCTCCATCTCCTGAAAGAAGGACGCGATGCCCTCTCCGGTTCGCGCCGAGATCGCAACGCTCCCAGGATAACGCCGCAGCTGGCTTTGAATGACTTCGCGGTCAGCGAGGCGATCGATCTTGTTAAAGACGATCACGGTCTGTTTCCCATCGGCTCCGAGTTCACTGATCGTTTCATCAACGGCGGCCATCTGGTCACGGTATTGGGGATGGCTCAGATCTACCACGTGAATGAGAAGATCGGCGAGTTGCACCTCCTCGAGCGTTGCCTTGAAGGATTCGATGACGGTGTGCGGCAACTTCCGGATGAAACCGACCGTGTCGGTAAGGAGAACCTTCTGCCTGTTGGGCAGCACGAGTTGACGGGTCGTCGGGTCGAGCGTGGCGAAAAGCCTGTCCTCGGCGAGCAATCCGGCGCCGGTCAGCCTGTTGAGAAACGAAGACTTCCCGGCATTCGTATAGCCGACAAGCGACGCGACGGGCCAATTCCGGCGCAGGCGTCCCTCGCGCTGAACCGTGCGGTTTTTCCGCACCGCTCGCAGATCGCGCTCAAGACGGGCAATGCGTTCCTGAACGCGGCGACGATCCACCTCAAGCTGTGTCTCCCCTGGCCCGCGCGTCCCGATCCCGCCCGTCTGGCGCGAGAGGTGAGTCCACATGCGAGTCAGGCGCGGAAGAAGATACTGCAGCTGCGCCAGCTCGATCTGGAGCCGGCCTTCGCGAGTCCGCGCGCGCCGGGCAAAAATATCAAGAATCAGCTGGGTGCGATCCAGCACCTTGCGGCTCGTAAGCTGCTCAAGATTTCGGCCCTGCGCAGGAGAGAGTTCATCATCAAAAATCAAAGACGTGGCGTGCTTCTCGCCGCACTGGCGAGCTACCTCCTCCGCCTTGCCTTTGCCGATATAGAATGGCGCGGTGGGCTTTTCCAGCTTCTGGACGACCGTATCCACAACCTGCGCGCCTGCGGTGGCGGCGAGCTGGCGCAGTTCCGTTAGGGAATCCTCGACATCCCACCGGCTGACTCCCTCGCGTTCCAAGCCGACGAGAATGGCCTTTTCCTGGAGCCGCGAATTGGGGTCTGCCGTCATACCGCACCAAGGAATTCCATGGCGGAAGGGGGGATCTCGTGCGTGTCGCGAAGGCCAGTCAAATCTATGATTTGGAACGTAAACTGGTTGCGAAACCAGGTCAATTGTCTTTTGGCGTAGCGACGTGTGGCCAGCGTAACGGCCGCGATACACTCGGTTCTCTTCGTTTCGCCTCGAAGGAGGGATTGGATCTCGCGGAGGCCGATCGCCATAGAGGCCGTGCGCCCCACGGCCTGGAGGCTGGCGACCTCCGCCACCACGCCCCGCTCAAACATGCTCCGAACATTTTCGGTAATCCTGGTATTCAGCTCGGCTCGTTCGCGCGCAAGGATCAGTCCACGAAAACCGGGCGCGGTTTTGTCCTCCCATTCGCGACGCAAGGCGGAGGAGGGCCGGCCGGTGAGGATCGAGACCTCAAGCGCGCGAAGAACCCGCCTTGGATTCTGCAGATCGACACGAGCCGCCTGGATCGACCGCCATGAGCCGCTCTCTCAGTTGCCCCGGCGAGAGCTTCGCAAGCTCGGTCCGCAGCGTCGAGCTCGCCGGCGGTACGCGCGCAAGCCCGTGTGTCAGCGCCTTGAGGTATAGGCCGGAGCCGCCTACGACGATTGGCACTTTGCCCCGCGAGAAAATCTCGGAGATCTTCTCGCGTGCAAGGATCGCAAAACGTGCCGCGTCAAAGGCCTCGCTGGGGGGCAGAAATCCGATGAGGTGATGGGGCGCACGCAGAAGAATTTCTCTTGTGGGCTGGCCGGTAAGCATCTCCATCCCGCGATAGACCTGATAGGCGTCCGCGCCAATAATTTCGCCGTCGAGCCGGTTTGCCAACTCGACGGCGAAAGCGCTCTTGCCGACCCCGGTTGGGCCGGCGACAATGATGGGGAGTCTCCTATTCGGGTTGGCGCCGTTCGCCACGCTTCTCCTCGAGAGCCTTCGCGCCGCTCACGACGAGCTTGCGGCCCATGTAATCTTTATCGTGGAGTTCGGCTACCGCCCGTTTCGCCTCCTCAAGGCTTTGCATCTGAATGAAAGCGAATCCCTTTGATTTCTGTGTGTGCTTGTTGGAAACGATCTCGACATTCTGGACCGACCCAACGCCGTTGAAGAGCTCGAAGAGATCGCCTTCGGTGGCGTCAAACGAGAGGTTACCCACATAGATACGGGGCGACGTGACCTCGACAATCTCGGGTTTCCTGAAACTCACGGAACGCTCCGCGCGTTTCGGTCGCTCCGAGTCCCCATTACCCGGAGTGTCGACGTCTGACGGGCTCTCCGTGGAGCTCCTTCCACTGAAGAACGCGGCTATCTTCTGCCAGAGGGTTTCTTTTTTTGGTTGAACAGGTGGTTCCTGGTTGCGGGGCGGGCCGCCGCGGGGGCGGCCTTGCTGGCGGCCTCCTCGCCGTGACGGGCGGTTTCCCCGTGCTGGTGTGTATTCGGATGACATTGGATTGATATGTTGCAGTGCCGGATGGCGCGCGATTCTGGAGGAACGTTCTCCGGGCGCGCGATCCTGCCGTTGAGGCCTCAGACGGTGCCGGTCTCTCCGCACAAACTTTTGACTTTCCCTTTGCGAAAGACCTAAGAGCAACCGTGCAAAAAGGCCGCCATCTGAACAACTTCAAGATATTCGCAGCGGCTTGTGCAGGCATTTCATAGACGACTGAGACTTGCGTAAAAATCGTTCAGCACGCCTCCCGTTGCAAGTCAATTGCGCGGTCCGCGAGAAAGAATCGCCTCCTCTTGGCGCCCTGAGAATGCTTAGCCAGAAATACCAACGCGTTCGAACCGTCCTCCCCACCGCTGCGAGGACGCCAATTTGCAGAGATTCCCAGGCGCTCGATCTCAAGCCGCTTTGAGGGCACGCTGTCGCGAGCCTGAAACAAACGATCAGGAATTGCTCTTCGGGTAACTGCCGATGACCTTTACAGCGCGGCAACACCGGGAAAGCTCCCGAAAGAGGTCCACCATCTGGAGGTCCCTCATGTGGCCCGCGGCCTCGACGAAAAAGAAAATGTCCTGACTTCCATGAGCGGCCGGGCGGCTTGCGAAATGGCTGAGATTTATGTTGAGCGCCTTGAAGGGTTCGAGGGCCGAGACGAGCGCTCCGGGTTTGTCCTCAATGCGCAGCATCAGCATTGTCATATCATTGCCGGACGGCGGGCCTGAATTGCGCCCGAGGACGAAAAAACGCGCCGCATCGTTGCGCGCTCCTTCAGTTGCCAGCAGGATTTCGGCGCAGATGGAAAGCTCAGTCTGGGCGAGCTGGTCGAAAGTCTGATTTGCAAGGCCGTGTTCGGGATCGTCCACGGGCACGACGCCGCAGTCGGCGCTGTCACGCCGAACCTCGCGAAACACCTCCTCCGTATTCACCAGGAAAACGTAGCGCACACTCGATCCGAACTTGCTCCTCGCAGCCTGGTGGGATTGGGAGCCCGCGGGGCCAAGGCAGGCGATCGCGACGTCTTTCTCCAACGCCAGGGCAGCGGACATGATTTCACAGTAAATCGCGCGAATGGACTCCGGCGTGAGCGGTCCCTCGCTGCGATCGATGAGGCTGCGGATCACCCGGTCCTCGCGCTCCGGCGAATAGATAGGCAGCCCGTCGCGACTCTTTATGGCGCCAATATCCCGAGCAACCTTGGCGCGCTCATTGAGCAGGCGCAGAAGTTCCATGTCGATCGCGTCAATTTTCGATCGCAAAGCAGCGATGTCACTCATGAAGATTTCTCGGTTGTAGCGCTCCCCAAGCCGGCGGGATTTTGCTTTCCGGCAGCTTCACTGACGTCATCGGGCGGATTAGCCTCCGCCGGGGAAGGGCCGGTTTGAGCATTCCCAACGGGCAGGCGCATCCTACGCAATTCTTCCGAATTGGGAAGCTCGTCGAGATTCCTGAGACCAAAATGCTCCATGAAATGCCGCGTGGTCTCGTAAAGAAGAGGGCGACCCGGAATCTCTGCGCGGCCCGCAATCTTGACGAGACCGCGGTCGAGCAGAGTTTGCAAGACACCGTCCACAGCGACGCCCCGCACGGCCTCAATGTCCGCGCGCGTGATTGGCTGGCGATACGCGATGATCGCGAGCGTCTCGAGACCGGGTGCGCTGAGCCGAGCCGAACGGTACTCCGGGAAGAGCTGCCGCAGCCAGGGCGCGAACGCCGGCTTGGTAACCAGCTGCCAGCCCGCCGCGCTTTCCCGCAACTCATATGCGCAAGCGCGGTCCGCGCAATCGGCTCCGATCTCCTCAATCGCGGCGCGCAGTTGTGGCTCCTTGCTTCCAGCGAAGGCAGCAATACTTGGATCCGCCTTGTTCGCCTCCGCAGCACTCTTGAGGATGCCGAGAAGATCTCTGATTGAGACCGGCCTTTGCGAGGCAAAAAGGACGGCTTCAACAACTCTCCTGAGGGAGAGACTCGCTCTCTCCTCGCCGTTCATACGAAGCTCTCCGTCATCCCCTGCGCGGAGTAGACCGCGCGCTCTATCCAGATTTGCTCGAAATCGCTCTCCTGCCGTACGCGAAGTTGCTTGAGTCGGATCAACTCGAGCATGGCAAGAAAGGTGACCACGATTTCCGCGCGACTCGCAGCGTCTGCGAAACATTCCTCAAATCGCATGGCGACACCGCTGGAGATGACTCGCAGCAGAAAATCGATCTTGTCGGAAACCGTAAAGCTCTCCTCGAAAATTTCACGCAAGTCTTCGCGGCTGTTGGCTTCAAGCCGTTTGAGGGTGTTTTGAAAGGCGTTAATAAGATCGAAGATTCCAACTTCTTCGATGAGGAGGTTGCCGGGAGGGAAGAACTCCGGCGCCACAGGGTGGCGCGGGAAGAGCCTCTCTTGCGATGCTTCGAGCGTTCGAAGATGCGAGGCGGCTTCCTTGAATTTCTTATACTCAATCAGCTGCCGGATAAGCTCCCAACGCGGATCGTCTTCGTCAGCGTCCTCCTCCGCCATCTGCAGATCCTTAGGCAGGAGCGTGCGGCTCTTAATGTAGAGCAGGTTCGCAGCCATGACGATGAACTCTCCGGCGACGTCAATGTTGAGAACCTGGAAGGCCGCCATATATTCGAGGTACTGCTTCGCGATCCGCTCTATGGAGATGTCGTAGATATCCACTTCATCCCGCTTGATCAGGTAAAGCAGTAGATCGAGAGGCCCTTCAAAGACCTCGAGTTTGACCCTGTAGTCAACCAATGGCTTACCTCTACCGGCGCTTGAATCCTCTTTTTTTCTCTTCGCTTGCCAGGCGCGAGCGATGCTTCTTGCGATCGGCAATCCGTGTTTTTCGTTTCCTCAGCTGCTGGGACAACTTGCCCGTGACCTTGTCAATGGCGGCATAGAGGTCGTCCTCAGCATGCTCGGCATAGATGTCGGGCCCTGGCACCGCAAGATGCACCTTTATAATATGCTTCTTGGTTTTCGTCTCGTCGTGAAGCAGAACCACATGAGCTGCGAGGATGCGATCGGTAAGCTGCTCCAGATGGCTTATCTTGTCCGCAACGTATCCGTAAATCGCTGCAGTAAGGGTCAGATGCCTGGGGCTAAGGTGGATTTGCATGCCAGAAAATAATGAATTTAAGACCCCCCGCGAGAGAAAGAATAGCCGGCAAGAAAACTATCGATGGCGCCGGACGATGGCGAGGTAATTTCGCACCCGTCCAAAGGAGGAAATGTCAATCAAGGCTCGGTCGTCGACCGCGGCACGAAGTGCTGTCGACGAGCCCCCGTCGAGATTCAGAGCGTTTGCAACCGTCCACGAACCGGCAACTCTTTTTACAACGAGAATTCTCGCCGCCTCGGCTAAGGTCACCGCGGAAATCGCAACGAGCGCCCAATGACCCTTGCCGTCATTGGCCACCACGGTGCGACGCGCCGGCCGCTCATCGTTAAGTCCCGCCACGGGCTCCCCCCTCTCGACAAGCCACGGACCGCCCTGAAGGGCATCCTCAACATCGCTACCCGGCTTGAAGCGACCGGAGCGGACGAGCTCAATGCGTCCCTGGCGCACGGCCAGAACGCCGCTCAGGAGTTTGGCGCGTTCGAAGGGATGCAGGGTTTTTCCTGCTGCGATTGTGAGTCCCAAAGGGGTAAAGTTCTTATGAAAATAACCTCCGTTGGATCCCGCGAAGGCTCCAAGCGCGGCGAGCGCTGATTGAAGCGACGTTGGTTCTCCGGGCGGGACGTCAATCACGCGGAAGATGCATTCTTTGGAGCTGAAGGAAACCCCGCTGATACGCACCGTCCGTCCGTCTGAGGAAACCTCCCCTTCCCATGCGACCGCATTGCCCTGCAGCACACCCAGTTCCTTCCACGTCTCGAGCATCCAAGCCGCTCTCGAGTGGCAAATCACAGCGACGAGAAAAAAGAGATGCAACCAGCAGCGCATGGCAGAAGGAAATTCAAAGCGTCCTGAACCGCCAAGAGAAATCAGAGATTTCCGTCGCGGTGACCTCGATGTGGCGGCATCCCGAGTTTTTTCATCCTGCGAATGGAAAAACGCCGTGAGAGGGCTTACTGGTGGGCGATGCCGTCCGGGGAAGACAAGCTTTTCGACGAGGACTTCCTCACGCGGCTCGAACACGTGCGGTTGCAGATGCGAAAGCGGTTTGCCGGGGCCCTGCGGGCTGAGCGCCGCTCTCGCCGCACAGGATCGAGCCTGGAATTCGTAGACTTCCGGAACTATGTGCCCGGCGACGATCCACGCCGAATCGATTGGAGTATCTACGGGCGCATCGAACGCCTCATGATGAAACTTTACGAGGAAGAAGAGGATCTCGATGTGGGAATTCTCATCGATTGCAGCGCTTCCATGCGTTGGAGCCCGCGCGGCGCTTCGCATTCCACGAAGTTCACGCTGGCACGCCGACTGGCGGCGGCCCTCGCCTATTTCGCGCTGCACGGACTCGATCATGTGGCGTTGTGGTTCTTCGATTCGACGCTGCGCGGCGAAAGCGGTCACTACCGCGGCACCAGGGCCTTCCACGACGTCTTGCGCTTTCTGCGGACCAGCCCCGCCGGCAGAGGAACGGACTTGTCTGCGTCCCTCTCGCAATTCGGGCGAAGCCGGCGACGGCGCGGGCTTGCCGTTGTCTTGAGTGATTGCCTTGATACGGTCGGGTATGAACGCGGCCTTAGTGCATTGGTGGGGCGCCATTTCGCGGTGCATCTCGTGCACATTATGGATCCCGGCGAGTGCGACCCTGACCAAAGTGGAGATCTGATGCTCCAGGACTGCGAGAGCGGTGAAGAAATGACCGTGACGGCAAACCCTTCCTTGCGACGCATCTATCGCGAAGAGGTCGATCGTTTTCGCGACAATGTCCGCTCCTGGTGCACGAGGCATAATGCAGGATATTCATTCATCACCGCGGGCGCCGATTTCGACGACATTGTCCTGCGCGTTCTGCGACGGGATGGGCTTGTGCGATGAATTTTCTCTTTCCGGCGGCGTTTTTCTTGAGCGCTCTGTCGCTCGTGATCGTGGCGCTCTACTTGCGCCGCCCCCGACGGCGATCGCTGGAGGTTTCGACGCTGCTTTTTTGGCGCCGCGTCTTCGAACGGCAACCCCACCGAAGATTTCTCGGCCGGCTGCGAAACCCGCTCTCGCTGCTCCTGCAATTGCTTATCTTCCTTCTCTTATTGCTGGCGCTTGCGCGCCCTCAGGAAGCGTCACCGCGAGGACGGCGGTCGACGGTGATCGTTCTCGATGCCCGTGCGCGAATGCAAGCTCCGGGCGTGTTTCGCGACGCTCTGCTTGCCGCGCAGGACATCGTTTCCCGGCTCGCGCCAAACGACGAGGTGGCCATCCTCGCCCTGGAGGGACCACCAACGATCGTTTCGCCGTTCTCGAACGACGGGAAGGACCTCCGGCGAAAACTCGCATCGCTCGCTCCGTCGGACGCAGGCGGGGACGTGACGGAGACCCTCGTCCTGGCACGCAGGCTTCTCGAAGCAAAACCCGGCGAAAAGAGGCTCGTCTTCATCAGCGATCGCAAAACGCCTGAAGCGACAGATGCCGAGCAGATCGCGGTGGGCACGGCGCGGGAAAACATGGGAATTCTGGCGTTTGCCCAAAGAGCTCTGCCGATGAGTCCGCAATCAGCAGAAATTTTCGCAAAGGTGGAAAACTTTTCCTCGACCGTTCGCAACGCCGAGATCGAATTTTCCCTTGATGGACGGCCCTTTGATCTCCAGCGATTTCAAATCGGCCCCGGCGATCAACGAAATTCCTTTTCGATTGTTCCCAAGGAAATGCTCGCCACGGGCGAGGGACTTCTCGTGGCGCGTCTGACATCTGCGGACGCGCAGCCCTTCGATGACACCGTCTACGGCGCGCTTCCAACCGGCGAGCGCCTGCGTGTGCTCCTCATCGGTGAAGACGACCCATTTCTTGAAAACGCGCTCAAGGCAGATCCGTCTCTCGCTGTGGAAATGCTCAAGCCGGAGCTCTGGCGCTCGGACATGGGCGCGGATTTCGACGCAGTGGTTTTCGACAACTGGCTCCCCAACGACGCAACACTCGAAATGCTCGGTCGCGGTTCGTTCTTTTTCTTTGGACGCACCCCGTTCGACATAGCCGGCGAGGAGGGCCATGCCGCTTCGCTAGAACGGACCGAATCCGAGAGTCCGCTTCTTTGGAACGTGGATATCGACGCGATCCGGCTCGCAAGAGCGGCCAGTCTCTCCATTCCAATCAACGGACAGTGGCGCGTGTCGATCCCGGTGGAAAGCGCCGGCGAGCCAATGATCGCGGCGCTGGAGGGTCCGCAGGGCGCTCGTGTGGTGATCGCCGCCTTCGCCGTGGCCGACTCAAATTTTCCCCTCCGCGTGGGATTCCCTCTCTTTGTGAGCAATGTCGTCCATTGGCTCGCCGGACGCCGCACGGAAAACGAGGCCGAACTGAGAGCGGGTGAAACCTTCATCCCCGTCGGACACGAGAATATTTCGCGGGATCCGATAACCCAGGCGACGCAAGTCAACGAAAAGCCCCCGCCGGTCTTTGAGGGTCCTCTCAAGCTAACGAGGAACGGGTTTTACAAAGTGCGCGGCCCCTTTCGATCCCGATGGCTTGCCATCAATACCGCAGATGCCGTGGAATCCGATCTGCGCAACGCCGAAAGCACGACCAACAATGCTCCCGTGTTGAGCCGAAGCTGGGGTGCCCTGCAACCGTGGCGCTGGCTCGCCCTGGCGGCCGCGATTCTCATCGTTACCGAGTGGTTTCTTCATCATCGCCGCGTCACGGAATAAGGACAATCTTGCCGCGCGCATTGGGCCCCATCACCGCGCGGTGAGCTTCCGCTGCGGAGGCGAGCGGGAAGCTTCGGCCGACCACGGGAGAAATACGGCCGTCCGCGAGGTGTTCGCCGAGCTTTTTGTAGATTGCCTCGAGGTCCGGCGCAGACGCATTAGGGAGGACCATGCCCCGAATATCGGCATCCCTCATCATGGCATCACGGGGGTCGATTTCAACCCTGCCCCGGCTCCCGATCACGATCACCCGCCCGTGCGGGGCGAGCAATCGGAGATCCTCGCCGAGGTTGACGTTTGCGAGCATCTCCAGAATGCAATCGACGCCTCGACCGCCTGTCGCGTCAAGGATCGCCTGCCGATAACCGGAATCCTTGTGATTAAAGACTTGATCCGCACCCAGCTCCCGCACCGCTTGACGGCCCTCGGGAGAACCCCCGGTGCCGAAGACACGAATCTGCATACTGCGTGCGAGCTCCACGGCAGCCGTGCCCACGCCGCCGCTTGCCCCGTGAACCAGCACCGTCTCCCCAGAGCGCACCTCTCCGCGATGAAATAAGGCCCGATAAGCGGTTGCATACGGCACACCCAGCGCGGCACCCTGGGCAAAGCTCGCGACCTCCGGAAGCGGATGCACCTGCTCAGGTGTGCAAAGCGCGACTTCCGCATACGTTCCCGTGATCGAGCCTGAAAGGAACACGCGCTCTCCCGGCCTGACGGTATTCACGCCCGACCCGACCGCGGCAACGACACCGGCGCCATCGCTGCCAGGTGTGTAAGGCAACCGCGGCTTTCGGGCATAGGCGCCTGCACGGATATATGTCTCCACCGGATTAACCCCCGCCGCGTAAATGCGGACGAGGATCTCCCCGTCGGACGCCTTGAGGTCCGGCAGCTCGACGAGCTGCATCACTTCAGGTTCGCCAAATTCCTCGACTCGAATCGCCTTCATCGCATGCGAACCATAGACGCGACATCCCGCCTGGCAATAAAGACAAGCATACCGGCAAGAATTCTCTTGCCAGTTTCAGCCTCCCGGGGCGAAAATAAGCTGTCGGCGTAGTGGAAACCCCCAGTTGAAATTGGGCCCCCCAAAACCGCAAGCCGGCGAAAGGCAGTCCATGAAACGCGGCTCGCTCCTCCACTCGTTGGGCATCTGGGTTTCTTCTTTCACATCCATCTTCGCAGGTCACAGCCTTCTGGCCAAGGGTGACAGCATTAAAGAACTGACCAAGACCAGTAAGAAGCTGCGACCGAGCCAGTCGCAAACCGCAGGCGAAGACGCCACTCCACCCGCCCCGGAGGAATGGGGGGATCAACCATCGGACACGGCGGATCGCTACCCCTGGAAGAAAGACATCATGACCACGACTTTCTGGGTCGGCGAGAAGCCGACGCAGAATAACCCGGTTCCCAATCACAAGAGCAGCTGGGATGCAAACTGGGCGGCAAACTATGGCGGAACTGACAGCCCCGATCGAAACAGCCGGACCAACGAGTTTATCCCGGCCGGTTTCGTCCCAAGGCAAAATCCCTTCTACGTCGCCCTTCCGTACAACGACATGACGTCCAAGGGACACAAGTCGGAAGCCAAGCAAGTGATCCCATGGTTTCATAAGGACTACAAGGGGCCGGGAAAGTCCGTATGCAAAGGCCGCTGGATAGCCATTCGCAAAGGGGATCGCGTGTGCTATGCGCAATGGGAGGATGCCGGACCGTTCCGCACCGATAATTGGCAATACGTTTTCGGCCCGGAACGTCCCCTTCCCAATCTTAACAAGGGGGCCGGACTCGATGTGTCGCCCGCCGTGCGCGACTATCTTGGCATGAGCGACACGGATGTGACTGATTGGAAGTTCGTGGATTTCGATGAAATCCCCCATGGACCGTGGGCCGCGTACGGCGACAACAACACGTTCGTAATCAACCGGCGTGCTGCCGAAAAGCAGGTCGCCGCAGTGAAGGCTCCCGCTCAGGCTGTTGTCGATTAGCAGTTCGGCGAGCTAAGGCAATGCGCTAAGGCCTTAGATACTTTGTGCTGCCGATGGGTGCAAAGCGTCCGACATTTGCCTTTGGCGCTCGCCTATCTCGCGTCGATTCGTCCATTTCGAGCAGACCCGCGGACCCGTTAGCATATGCCACCATTGCGAACCCCGCATGGCGAAAATGAACGGTCACTTCATTTTGATCCAAACCATAGAACTCTTCGATCATCGGATTTCTCGGGGAAGCGGGAGATTGGAAGGTGTTCACCTGTGCAGACGTCGCAAAGACAACAATCTCACCCGGCTTATCCAGGGACCAGTACCCGAAAGGGCTGACCCGTCCCGAGCCAGCCGCCGCCTAAGAGCACATTGTAACCGACGCCGATGTACCCGAATCGATACTTTGGCTTGAAGGGTTTACCGGTGAATCGAAAGCTGGGGTCGGGTCGGAATCCAGCCGGTATATAGTTGCCAAGGGGTCCTTCCTCAGGCTTGAAAATCCGCTGTCCTTCAGGAAGCCCGAGGCTAGGCTCGTTGCGGGTTCGAACCCAAACCACCAAGTCACCCCGGGAGGCTTGCTGGGGTCGATGAACCGATAGCGCCAAAAGACGTAGTTATTATCGGCCAGGTAGCTGGAAGATCCGGCGGCAAGCTGGCGGATATTATTAGCAGAAACGGCAAGCGATGAATTCTCGTAAACCTTCCATCCCGCCGCAAGGAGCAGCGCACCGAGGACGCCGATGATTGGTTTTGGGAGAGAGACGTCGTTTCCAGTTACAGCAGCGCGCCTGCTCCCGGTTTTCACGGGATTCCATGCAGCGCCGGGCGAAAGATTGATAACTTAGAGTTTTGAGTCGGCAGCCACCTCCTTTCTCTCAAGCTAGCTTTTGGTTCATCGCTACGGCAAGACGATTATTTTGCGAGGGTGGCGCGCGCCGATTCCGTATCATAGTTAAGAATGGGTTGCAGCCATTTTTCGGCCTCCTGGAGCGACATGCCCTTGCGCCCGGCGTAATCCTCGACTTGATCGCGCTGGATCTTGCCGACTCCGAAGTACTTTGAGTCCGGGTGCGCAAAGTAAAGTCCGCTCACGCTGCTGCCGGGATACATGGCGAGGCTCTCAGTGAGCCGAATCCCCGTGCGGCGCTCGACATCGAGAATCTGCCAAATGGTCAGCTTTTCGGTGTGGTCGGGCTGCGCAGGATATCCGGGGGCTGGGCGGATGCCGCGGTAGCGTTCACGAATCAAATCTTCTTTGCTGAGATTTTCCGTTCGTCCGAAGCCCCAGAACTCGCGCGCCTTTCGATGCAAGCACTCGGCAAACGCCTCCGCAAAGCGGTCGCCCAAAGCCTTGGTCATGATGGAGAGATAGTCGTCGTGGCGGCGTTCGAAGTCGGCCGCGACCTCATGAACTTGCTCACCCGCCGTGACAGCAAAGGCGCCCACGTAATCGATCCGGCCGCAGTCGCTCGGCGCCACGAAATCCGCAAGCGAGAAGTTGGGTTGATCGGAAGGCTTTTTCATTTGCTGCCGCAGACCGTGGAACACGGCCAGCGGTGAAACGGCCTCGGCGTCTGCGTACAACTGGATATCCTCGCCGATTCGCTTCGCGCTCCAGAAACCGAAGACGCCTCGAGCGCGGAAGCGTCGATTGCGCACGATGTCGTCCAACAGCTGTCTGGCATCGTCGTAAAGCTTGCGCGCCTCCGTGCCCACGACGGGATCGTCGAGGATCGCGGGGAAGCGGCCCCGCAGTTCCCAAGCATGGAAGAAGGGAGACCAATCGATATATTCCGCGAGTTCCTCGAGGGAAAAATCGTCGAATTCCGTCACTCCGAGGCGCTCGGGTACCGGAATGTCAATGGCAGACCAGTCCGAGGCGAAGGCGTTGGTCTTGGCCTCGTCGAGCGTGAGAAGCTCTCGCGCTGCGAAACGCCCGGAATGCTCCACGCGAAGGTTTTCGTATTCGGCGCTTATTCCCGCCAGGTAATCGGGTCTTCGCTCCGGATTGAGCAGGGAACTCACCACGTTGACGCTCCGGCTGGCATCGAGCACGTGGATGACGCCGTTCCTGTAGTGTGGTTCGATTTTGAGCGCGGTGTGCGCCTTGCTGGTCGTGGCGCCGCCAATGAGCAGGGGGATGCAAAAGTCTGCCCGCTGCATTTCCTTCGCGACATGAATCATCTCGTCGAGGGATGGTGTGATGAGGCCGCTCAAGCCGATAATGTCGCAACTTTGATCGATCGCAGTTTGCAAAATCTTCTCGCACGGCACCATGACGCCGAGATCGATCACCTCGTAGTTATTACAGGCGAGCACGACGCCCACAATGTTCTTACCGATGTCGTGGACATCCCCTTTGACCGTAGCCATGACGATGCGGCCCTGTGAACGGCTGGCAGGGTTCGCCGCGCGTTCTTCCTCCATGAAGGGCGTGAGCCAGGCCACAGACCGCTTCATGACGCGCGCGCTTTTCACGACCTGCGGCAAGAACATCTTCCCCTCTCCGAAGAGATCGCCGACCACTTTCATACCGTCCATCAAAGGTCCTTCGATCACGTTGATGGGTCTGCCGTATTGGAGAAGGGCCTCCTCGGTATCCTGGTCAACGAAGTCCACGATGCCCTTGATGAGCGCGTGCTTGAGACGCTCCTCAACCGCGGCGCGCCGCCACGCGGCCTCTTCGGCCTCCAATTTTTGCCCGCCTGATGCGCCCGCGATTTTGCCCTGCTTGACCTTCTCCGCGTAATCGACAAGACGCTCCGTTGAGTCTGGACGACGGTTGAAGAGCACGTCCTCAAGAAGCTCGAGAAGGTCCTTCGGAATCTCCTCATAGACGCCAAGCTGCCCGGCATTGACGATTCCCATGTCCAGGCCGGCCTTGATGGCGTGGTAAAGGAAGGCAGAATGCATCGCCTCGCGAACGGGGTTGTTTCCGCGGAAAGAGAACGAAATGTTACTGATTCCGCCGCTCACCCGGGCGTGGGGTAGATTGCTCTTGATCCAGCGTGTCGCCTCAATGAACGCCTTGGCATAGTCATTGTGTTCCTCGATCCCCGTGGCGACCGTCAGAATATTTGGATCGAAAATGATATCTTCAGCGGGAAAACCGACATCTTCGGTAAGGATGCGGTAGGCGCGCTGGCAGATCGCGATCTTTCGCTCGTAGGTGTCAGCCTGCCCCTGCTCGTCGAAAGCCATGACGATGACCGCTGCCCCGTAACGGCGAACAAGACTGGCCTGATGCTTGAAAACCTCCTCTCCAGACTTCATGGAGATGGAGTTGACGATCCCCTTCCCCTGGACGCACCTCAAACCGGCTTCAATGACCTCCCACTTGGAAGAATCGATCACCACAGGGACACGGGAGATGTCCGGTTCGCTGGCGATAAGATTGAGAAACTTGGTCATCGCCGCCACACCGTCGAGCATTCCCTCATCCATGTTGATATCGATGAACTGGGCGCCCGCCTCGACTTGCTGGCGGGCCACCGCGAGCGCTTCATCGTAGTTGCCCGCCAGGATCAATTTGGCAAACCGCGGAGAGCCCGTGACATTGGTCCGCTCTCCGATGTTGATAAACGGGATCTCCGGGCGCGCTGTGAACGCTTCGAGTCCGCTCAAACGGAGGGTGCGCGGCCGGTCCGGAATTCGGCGCGGTGCGAGGCCCTGGGCGGCCTCGGCGATCGCGCGAATGTGGTCGGGTGTGGTCCCGCAACAGCCGCCGAGGATATTCAGCCAGCCCTGCTCCGACCACTCCCGAAGCTGAGGAGCGAGAGTTTCCGGCGTTTCAGGGAACCCCGTCGGCGACAGCGGATCGGGCAGCCCAGCATTGGGATAGGCGCTGACGAAAAATGGCGCCTTCTTTGACAGCTCTTCGATATAAGGCCGCATCTCCTTGGGCCCCAGAGCGCAATTGAGGCCGACGGAAAGCAGGGGAAAGTGCGAAACCGAATTCAAAAACGCCTCGACCATCTGACCGGTCAACGTGCGGCCGGAGAGGTCGGTAATCGTCCCGGAAACCATCACCGGAACCCGTCGGCTGGTCGCTTCAAAGTAGTCCGCGATCGCGAACAGGGCAGCCTTGGCGTTCAGGGTGTCGAAGATCGTCTCGACGAGAAGGATGTCGACGCCGCCTTCGACCAGATGCTCTGCTTGCTGCCGGTAAGCGGCAGCTACCTGCTCAAAGGTTACATCGCGTTTTCCGGGATCGTTTACGTCGCGCGAGATGGAGAGAGTGCGATTGAGCGGCCCGATGGCGCCAGCTACGAATACGCGCCGTTCGCTGCAGGCGTCAGCGGCTTCACGGGCGAGACGAGCCGCGGCGCGGTTCAAGTCCGGCACGATCTCGCCCATGCCATAGTCGGCTTGCGCGATTGAGGTGCTGCTGAAGGTATTCGTTTCGATGATGTCAGCGCCCGACGCCACATACTGGGCGTGGATCTCGCGGATGACGTCCGGCTGGCTAAGGACCAGCAGGTCATTGTTGCCCTTCACGTCCCGGGGCCAATCCCTGAAGCGCTCACCCCGGTAGGCGGCCTCGTCCAGCTTGTAGCGCTGGATCATCGTGCCCATGGCGCCGTCGAGCAGCACGATGCGCGTCGCCAACAATTCGAGCAGTGCCTTCTCAGCGGAGGGCATTTATAAAAACCTCCGTGTCACGCCAGCGCTCTTTGTGATTAGCTCTTTCATCGCTCATGAGCAAGGTCCGTTTTCAGATTCTGCCCCCGATCGACCGCCCTGACGAGGCTGTTTTCGTTACGGGCAGCATTCCCGCTCTGGGCGACTGGCAGCCCGGGAAAAGCCTGCGCCTGACTTGGAAGCCTCCGTTTCACGTCGGAGAGATCGAAGCAACCACGCGCTTCGAATACAAGCTGCTCCGAGACTCCTGGCAGGCCGAAGCGGTGGACGCCTACGGGGACGTTCCCGGGAATTTTTCCTGCGAGGCATGGTTGGACTCTACCGTGCACCACACCGTCGCCGATTGGAAGGACCGCTACCGTGGACGCCTCACGCGAGAACAGATCCGCTCGCGGGTGCTGGCGGGAAACCGCGAACTCCTCATCTGGCTGCCTCAGAGCTACGGCTCCGAGTCGCAACGGCGCTTTCCGATCATCGTGCTGCACGATGGCGCGAACGTGTTTGACCCCTCCACGAGTCCGATCTCCGGTGTGGACTGGGCTGCGGACGAATGGGTGAACCTTCTTTCCAAACGCGGCGTGATGCCCGAGGCCATCGTGGTTGGTGTGTGCCATCCGGAGGGCTTCTCCGAAGAAAACGTCTCCTTGCGGGACTGCGACCTCTCTCCCCAGCTCGGCGGCGCGGCCTACGCGCAGTTCCTCACGACGGAACTTCTCGCCCACATGGACTCCCGCTTCCGCACCCTTGCCGAGCCCACCGCACGCGTTCTCGGTGGATCCTCGCTCGGTGGATTGATCAGCTTCTATGTGGCCATCCATCACCCCGGTCGTTTCGGAAACTTTGTCTGTCTCTCGACGGCATTCGGGGACGTTTCGCAAAGCGCCCCTCACGAGGCGGAGCAACTTAAGGCTCTTGCCGCAGTTCCCGCATTGCCCGAGCGCGTCAGAATGTATTTCGACTACGGCATCCGAGGGGAGGACAAGCACTACGAACCCTATCACAAGGAATTGGGCCGCTTGCTCCGTGAAAAGGGCTGGCAGGAAGACAGGGAATTCGAAATCGTTCGTGTCGAAGGCGGCAGTCACGACGAACTCTCCTGGAGACAACGATTCGGCGATGCTTTGCGATTTCTTGCGCGGTAACTAAAGGTGCGTGAGAGTCATAACCCCTTCTGCCGCGACGAACACATTAACATATCTTTATTGTTAGATGTATGTTTCATAAAATACATCCGGGAAACAGCGCATTCCTTCCGAAGGCTATCAGGACTTACTGATGCCCGGCGCGTTATTCGGCGGTCCCATTGCCGGTCGCGGCATTCCCGGTCCATTCCCGGTCCCATTCCCGTTCCGGTCCCATTCCCGGTCCCATTCCCGGTCCCATTCCCGGTCCCATTCCCGGTCCCATTCCCGGTCCCATTCCCGGTCCCATTCCCACCCTGATTACCCTGATTTGCGCGAGCAGCGGCTTGTTGAGCTGCTATCCGAGCTGCCCGTTCCGCTGCTAGTCGAGCTGCCTCTTCTGCTGCCTGCTTAGCTGCCAGTTCCGTTGATGCCTGTTGAACTGCTCGTTGAGCTTGTTGTTGGGCTGCTGCTCTGGCTGCTGCCTGAGCAGCTTGTTGGGCAGCTAGCTCCGCTGCTGCCTGCTGGGCTGCTGCTTGCTGCACAATGCTCCGAGTAGCCTGCCCAGCCTGTGTCACCATGGTTTGAGCTGGCAGACTTCCGGGCTGAGTCAGAAGATCATTCACACCCGGGAAAAATTTCGCCAGGAGAGAACTGCTTTGATTGCTGGCATTCTGGTTCATCTCCGCCTGGCTGCGAAGCGTTCCCATATTGATGAGGACGGATGAGGAGATAAGTGTTCCGAGATTAATCGTCACTATGGGAGGCATTTTCGTTGCGCCCGCTGGGATATCTACCGTCTGCCCGGGTTTCAAGACGACTCGCAGCTTGGGATTTGCCGTGAAATAGACGAGGACCTTACCCGTGAGGCAGATTACCTTGATCCTCCCCGCGATATTCGAAATTAAGAAATCGGTTCCCGTGACCGCAGCAGTGATCGCCCCAGCCTGAACTTTTCCTCCGCCGGCGCCTTCCGGCGAGGAGAATAACAGGGTGCCGCCATCCAATGTGATTTCCCTCCTGCCTGCGAGGAAGCGGAAGAGCGCATTGGAGCCTACACGGGTAATCGTAAGATCGGGGAACTCCAATTCAGCGCGTGAATTCCCCCCCGTCTTAAGAGCACTATCCCCAGAGACGACATCGCCTGGGACGGCTTTGGTATTCCGGGGCAAGAGCGAAACAACATTGATTGCTTTGGTGACCTGCGGCGCGCTCGAAGGGCTCCGCACGTACGACGAAAGGGTTCGCGATACAAAGGCAGCAAACCGAAAATCCAATGCCTCATAGACTAGAAGCGGAAATCGAGGGAGAAAGTTCCGCCGACATTAACCACAGTATAATCGAAGAAGGAATCTGTCGAATTGTTCGCGCCGAAGTTGGTCCCCGCGGACAGGCGCGCCCAGCGCGTGAACGAAAGGCTTAGGGTGGCGCCCACGTTGTGCGTTACGTCGAAACGGGAATCTTGAGGATAATGAAAGAGCGATAGAATGTAATAGGTCTGTAACTCCAGCGGGGTGAGGATGCGCCAGCGCCAGCCTACCCAGAAATCATATTCGTGACGGCGAGCCGAGGAGGGCTGCGCGTCAAGGGAGAGAGATCCCAGCCAGCCCGCCTGAATCCACATCGCGTCATTAATCTGGAATGCCTTGTAGAGTCCCAACGTCAGCGCGTTGTTGACGTAGAACTCATCGAGAGTGTCGTCATCCAGATAGCGCTGATACTCGTAACGTATCGAAGCCGTGAGCTGGCCGAGGTTGCTCAAACACATAATCCAATCCTCCGCCCGCGTTGAAGTAGTTGAAGTTCAGCGAGGAAAACGTCGCATACTGGAAGACCTGGTCGGAGACGTGACCATTCAGGTAAAGTCCTCCGACCAAGTTCGGGCGGATGCCGAGCGCCGCCTCCTCCGACGAAATACAAATCGCCGCGTCCGCCGTCGTTCGAGAGGCTCGGATTGGAGGTGTAGTAGAGGCTGGCATTGCCGATCAAGTACGCACCGAGGAGGCTGGGCCTCGGCCGGATTGGCTCCAGCGTGCCAAGCTCGGCATCGGCCTGCGCTGCGACTTCCGTCGCGGCCTGCGTCCGTGCAGAGCGCTGCGGCAGTGCGAGTCGCGGCATTGACCCGTGCATCCTGTCCTTCTGCGACATGAAAACCGCACGCAAGAAGGCAAGACAAAGTAGTTTTCCAAGGAACACAACTCCAGCATAGGCGCACTGAAACGCCTGAAATGTCAAGCAGCCAGTCGCACTGCGGCTTGCATTTCGCGCGGAGGCGGGTTCCTCTTGTAGATCATGGCAATGACCCGCATGTCGTCGCTTAGACTCCGTTGGCAATTATTGGCCGCCGCCTGCTGGATGATCGTGATGTTGCTGGCGACATTGTTAACGCCGTTCGTTGGCAGCCTTAATCTCTACCTTCAAGATTGGCTGCTGCGCATCACAACCCGTGCTCCTCTGCCGGAGAACTTTGCACTGGTGACCATCGACGAACGGTCCTGAGCCTTACGAGGTAAGTCCCGAAGAAATCAAGGAGTCTCGTCCTCTTCAAGCTCATGAACGCTGGTTTTCCCTGGTCGCGTGAAGTTTATGCGGCGTTAACCGAAAAGCTTGATCGCAGCGGGCGCTCGGCTGGTACTCTTCGACTCCTCCTCCCGAGCTCCAAGGGATGGCGATAATTCCTTTGCGAATGTGCTGAAAGCCAATCCGGGCAAGGTCATCCTCGCCGCCTCCTTCGAAAATCCCGATTCGCAAGACCGTGGGGCCAAAACGCCCGTGCTCGTCCTTCCGAACGATGAATTCCGCGAGGCCGTCGACGGGAATTGGGGCGCAGTCAACTTGCCCGTCTGGAGCGACGGCAAGGTGCGGTCGGTCTACACCTCTGTCACCGCCTCGAACATCATGGGAATTCCTCTCTGCCGCACGAGGATGTGTTCCGTCGTTGACCACGGTCGCAGCGCGTTCACTCGGCGTTGACGCGCCGAACAATCCGAGACAAGACGCCTCTCCGCTTTCGCTATTCGCTGCCTGGAACGACGCGCGTAATTTCCCTATTCGAGATTTTTGTGCCCGACTTCTGGAAGTCGAAACTACGCCGATGGCGCGTTTTTCAAGGATCGTGTTGTTCTTGTCGGTGCGACGGCCGAACGTTTGCACGACTTTCCACCTCACGCCGTGGGGCAAGCTCTCCGGTCCCGAAATCAACCTGCATGCCATTGCCGCCATGCTTCGCGCAAGCTGGCTAGGGCAGGCGGGGCTGGCGTCGACCCTCGCCGCGATCGTCTTTGCGGCGCTGGCCGCCGTCGCTCTGACTTTCTCGCTTCAGCGGTGGCACGAAATGGCTCGTGGCCGGTCTCGCTGGCGGAGCGATCTTCTGGCTCGTTCTCTGCGCTGCGGTTCTGACGTTCTTTTCGTTCTTTCTTCCCGCGGCTCCGCCGTTGCTGACCTGGCTACTCTGCGGGTTTGCGGGCATCGCGTGTGACGTTTCGATCGAGCGCCGAGAGCGGGGCCGATTGCGCGCAACCCTGGAGCGCTACGTTTCCAGGGACGTCGTGCGCGAGATCGCCGACAATCCCGAACTCCTATCTTCAGGCTCTGGGAGGTCAACGAAAGGCAGATGGTCGCACTTTTTTCCGATCTCAAGGGCTTCACGTCGGACGCCGAGCGGCTCGACCCCTCCGACATGGTCGCGCTGCTGAACGAATATTTCCGCGAGATGGTCGCGATGTGGTTTTCGAATATTCCGGCACGCTCGACAAATTCATCGGCGACGCGCTCATGGCAACATGGGGCGGTATCCGCCCCGCCAGCCAGGAAGAGAATGCACGGAACGCGGTTCTGGCGGCGTTGAAGATGAGGGAGCGCCTTGCCGCCATTAACGTCCGTCGAAAGGAGCTCGGGATCGACCCCTGGAGTGCCGGCATTGGCATCAGCCTGGGGCCGGCGATCTTTGGCAACATCGGCTCTCAACAAAGAATGGACCTGACCGTCATCGGCGACACCGTTAACCTCGCCTCGCGCATTGAAGCGCTCACACGCGTCTACGGCTGCGACATCCTTGTCGATGAAAGCATCGCCAAGGAGGCCGGCGATGTCTGCCACTTTCTCGAGGTTGACGTGGTGCGCGTCAAAGGACGCAAGAAACCCGAGCGACTGTTCTTCCCTCATCGCGCCGAGCACGCCGGCTGGGCGGAGGCGTTCGCCGCAGCGCGGACGCAGCTATCGCGCCGGCGATTTCGGCGCCGCGCTCGCTGGCCTTCGAAGCGCTTGCTCAGGATGGACTCGCTCCGGGACTGGCGGCTGTCTACCGGACTCGATGCGCAACGCTTGTTTCCCAACCGGCACGAAAAGGATGGGAAGGGATCTGGGATTTTGTTGAGAAGTGATTTCCCCGGGTTGAAATGGCTTCGGTTTTCTCACATGCTGTGCCCCCGTTGATGGACATCGTTTATTTTGATCTTGAGACTCAGCGCACCGCGAACGACGTCGGCGGCTGGGACAGAAAAAATCGGATGGGAATGTCGGTCGGCGTCATCTACAGCACAGCGCACGGAAGCTACGAGATCTTTCCCGAGAATCGCGCCGACGACCTTGTGGCGCGCTTGCGAAAAGCGGACCTTGTCGTCGGTTACAATATCGTGAGTTTCGATTACGAGGTCCTCATGGCCTACACGATCCTGGACCTTCCGCACTATCTTCCCACCCTCGACTTGCTGCAGCACGTCGAGCAGGCCTCGGGCCATCGGCTCAAACTCGAGGAGGTGGCGCAGGGGACCCTCGGCGTGGGCAAGGTTGCGGAGGGGCTTGACGCGATCCGCTGGTGGAGGGAAGGAAAGGTGATGGAAATTGCCGAATATTGTTGCTTCGACGTGAAAGTAACCCGGCTTGTGCACGAGCATGGCGCTCGCCACGGCGAACTGTTTTACGCAGACAGATTTGGCCGCAAGCAGCGCATGGAGATCAACTGGAAGCTCACCGGCCGATGATTCAACCCCTCAAGTCATCGAAAACGACATGGTTCGTCTATTGGCTGGACCTCGAGGAGCCCGTGCCGGCGGGAAGCGACTACTTCCTGCCGACCCTGCTCATCGTTTGCGATCCCGCCGGGGCGCCACTTGCGCTCCCGATATTCTCGAGGAACTCGATCAGGTGCGGGTGGAAAATCTTCCTTGTCAAGCTCTTCGACCGGCTCGGCATGCGCCGACCGTCTCACGATCTGCGCGAGCGACGAGTGGGACAACGATGCCTGGAAGGCCTTTTCGCAGGACCACGTGTGGAAATCCGCTTTCAGCGCTTTGATCGTAGCGGGCCGGACGAGCTCCGTGCTCTGGCGCGCACCGTCGTTCTTCGTTTTGCCCGCGAAGAGGAATCCTGCTCCGCGCTCGAAGGAGGTGGCCCGCGGCCTGGTGAACACCGCCTTGCGGATCCGTTCCCCGCGCAAGAAGATCGCCCTCCTGCGCTCCGCCCTCGCCCGCGATGCGGACTGTTCTTCGGCCCGCATCGAGCTGGCCGACGTGGAGTTTCAGCACGGGAACTGGAAGGTTTGCCTCGCTGCGTACGACGAAGTGATCGCCCGCGAGACACCGCGCTGGCAGCGAGCGCAAGTCCCGATTGGTGGATCGATCGGGAGACCCGGCTTCTTCTCCGAGCGATGTACGGCCGGGCGATGACACTCTGGCACCTAGAGCCGCCATGGCGACTCCGCCGCGCAATTTGAAGATCTCCTCTCCCTGAACGCCCGCGACAACCAGGGCGTCCGCTTTTTCATTCCACTCCTCCATCTCCTCGATGAGAACTCCGAAGCTGCGGCGCTTCATTTCGAGCGATACACGCGCGAGTATGCGCACGACTTTGCCGAACCCTCATTTCTTTTCGGCTGGGCGCTTGTGCCTCACGCTGCAAGGCGACGAGACCGGCGCGCGGCAGAAGTACCGCGAAGCGATCCTCAGCAACATCTACATCGCGCCGATGCTTCTCGAGGCGACCGAGCCGCCACGCGGTTTGTGGCAGCCGAACGATCGCGCAGAACCGAACTACGCAGCGGAATTTATCGATTCCTACGCCGTCCTATGGGATCGCGAAGCCGGTGCTTCGCGCATCCTTCGGGAATCCTGGCAGGAACTCCAGTCGCGCATTGCGGAAATCGTCGCACTCCGCGAACGCATGGCCGACTTTCAGGACCAGCGCTACGAACCGGATTACAAGAAACTTTGGCAGCAGCTTGTCGCGCAGGATGAGCGCCTGACCGCGGGCGCGTTTAAAGTCTGAGGAAGGCGATTTTCGCAATTCGCGCTGATTGCCGGCTCGTCTTGCGTTACGCTCTGCTCGATGAACCGTCTCGCCGAGGAAAAGTCGCCCTACCTTCTCCAGCACAAGGATAACCCCGTGGATTGGCGGCCGTGGGCCGAAGAGGCTTTTGCCGAGGCCAAGAGGCTGAACAAGCCCGTCTTTCTATCCATCGGCTATTCGACCTGCCATTGGTGCCATGTCATGGCGCATGAATCCTTCGAGAATCCGGCAGATCGCGAAGCTGATGAACGAAAACTTCATCAATATCAAGGTGGACCGCGAGGAACGGCCCGATGTGGACCGGCTCTACATGGCATTTGTGCAGGCAACGACCGGTGGCGGGGGATGGCCGATGAGCGTCTGGCTCACGCCGGAGGGGCGTCCATTCTATGGCGGAACCTATTTCCCGCCGGACAACCGCTATGGGCGCGCGGGATTTCCCAACGTTCTCAGCCAGATCGCTCGCCTGTGGCGCGAAGACCGCAAGCGAGTCGAAGGAGAGGCCGCCCGCGTCATGGAAGCGCTCGCCCAAGTGGACAAGGGCTCGGAAGGCGCGGAATTCCGCCGGGACGAGGAGCCGCTCGCTCGCGGGTTCGAGAGCTTCGCCCGCGGCTTTGACGAGGATCACGGCGGCTTTGGCGGTGCGCCCAAGTTTCCACGGCCGTCCGTCTTCAACTTTCTGCTCCGGTTTGCGACGCGCGCGCTCGGTGACGACGCAGATCGCGCCTCGACGATGGCGCTCTTCACCCTGCGCCGGATGGCCGCGGGAGGCATGCGTGATCATCTCGGCGGAGGCTTTCACCGGTATTCGGTTGATGAGTTCTGGCATGTCCCGCATTTCGAGAAAATGCTCTATGATCAAGCCCAGCTGGCAGTCTCATTTGTCGAGGCTTGGCAGCTCACGCACGATGAATTTTTCGCGGACATCGCTCGCGAGACTCTCGACTACGTGCTGCGGGACATGACGCATCCGGAGGGAGGTTTTTTCTCCGCAGAGGATGCCGATAGTTTGCTTGCTCATGGCCGTCCCGAGCACGCCGAGGGCGCCTACTACGTCTGGAGCCGCCAGGAAATCATTGATGCCTTGGGGCGGATGAAGCCCGCATTTTCTGCCGCCACTATGGAGTCGAAGAAGTGGGTAACGCGCCTGCAGCAAGCGACCCGCACGGTGAGTTCGCGGGGAAAAACGTTCTGATCGAAAGGCAGGACGAAGCGACTACTGCGAGAATCCTGAACATTTCTGTGGAGACCGTCACGAGGTCTCTCGCGACCGCGCGCAAGAAGCTCTTTGATCGACGCGCGCAACGCCCGCGTCCCCATCTTGACGACAAGATTCTGACGGCTTGGAACGGACTAATGATTTCAGCATTCGCAAAGGGTGGCGCAGCACTTGATGAGCCTCGCTATCTCGAAGCCGCGGCGAATGCCGCAAAATTCTTGCGAATGAACCTGACGTCACAGGGCCGGCTTTTGCGAAGCTGGCGTGGCGGGGCAAGCACGATCCCAGGTTTTGCCGAGGACTACGCATTTCTCATTCAAGGCCTGCTCGACCTCTACGAGGCTATCTGGGAGGTGGACTGGCTGAAATGGGCGCTCGAGTTGCAGGAGCGGCAGGACGAGCAGTTCCGCGATGAAAGGGGTGGAGGCTATTTCGGCAGCGCAGCGGGCGATCCACTTGTCGCAGTCCGCATGAAAGAAGACTATGATGGCGCCGAGCCGTCCGCGAACGCGATAAGCGCGCTCAACCTTTTGCGCTTCGCGCGCATGCTCCACGACGAGGCGTTCGAAGTGCGTGCCAGGGAAATCCTTGGGTCCAGCCGGCAGGCGCTCGAGCGCGCGCCGACGGCCGTCCCTCAGATGCTCGTGGCGCTCGATCTTGCGTTGTCTCCGCCGGCGCAGGCGGTTGTAGCTGGTGCGCGTGACTCCGCAGACGTCCGGGAATGGAACGCGCGGCTGCATCGAGAGTTTGTGCCGCGACGGGCGCTTCTGCTTGCCGATGCCAACCCCATTCTCATGGAGAAGGTGCCAGCGCTGGCTTCCATTAAACCTCTCGATGGCAGGGCTGCACTGTATCTGTGCGAGAACTTCTCATGCCAGGCGCCTCAAGCTTTGCAATGAAGGCATCAAGTTTTCTTCATTGCGCCCTCCGATCGCCCGATCCGCGGCGAATAGGAAAATTCTACGCCGACCTTTTCGAGTGTGGCTTCTTTATTCATCCGGTGCTTGCCGGGTTAGGTGTGGTGATGGTCAAGATCTCCAATCCTGACTCGGTCTTTCGAGGAATTCTGGAGTTCTGGCCGCTCGATGTGCATTGGGAGGGCACGACGGCCTCGATTCGGAGGGTCCCGCCCGGTCCCCTCCCGATGCAAAACCACGTCGCTTTTCGTGTGGACCGCTCGAGGAGGAGATATCTCGAGATTTTGACCAGGAAAGGCATCACGGCCCGCTACGAACCGCGCGGTCCGGGATTCCTTATCGTAGGCTTCGATGATCCTGACGGGAACTTTGTCGAGCTGTTCCCCGACGTCGAGACCATGGAGCTACCGCCTCAGGCATTTTGCACCGCAGAGGAACTGGATCGCGTCATGGCCCAAAGCGCGGCATGGGTGAATAGTATTGCCTCGATCGACGAGCACGGGCAGGCCAGCTACCCGCTCGCGCCAGGATAATCAGCGCGTCGGCACGTGTCCTTTATGGCATCAGGGTCGTTCGCGGCCGAGCTCTTTGAGAAGGTATTTCGAGGATTCCTCGTAACCTCGGCGCGCGTAGCCTCTTAGGAGGCCTCGTCATCGTCTCGTATGTAGTGGCAAATTTCGATCAGATTGCCATCGGGATCTCTGAAATAAACCGAGAGAATGGGACCGCGAGCGCCCGTTCGCGGAACAGGACCGTCGATAATCGGAACGCCGTAGGTGGTGAGTTCTGATATTACGAGTGGGCTCGAACTCTTTGCCTCTCTGATGAAGGTTGATTTTCTGATCTCCGAACGAAAGAGCTCGTCGATCTTCGCCGAAGGCTACCTCGCTCATTCCTAGCACCTTAGTATAAAAGGCTATCGTTGCAGGAATGTCTGTGACCGTGAGAACCAGATGGTCGAGACTCGTGATCATCGGCCGAAAATGTATCACACAAAGCGCGAGAATTCCCCTGATCCCTCCGGAGCGAAGTAAACGACGAATATGACAGCCATCGATCTTTTAGCGGGCCCCGGGGAGAGGGCGAAGGGCGATGTTTTTGTGCCACTGAGCCATTTTTTTTTTTTTTTTTTTTTTTTTTTTTTTTTTTTTTTTAGAAGAAGAAGAGAAAGAAGAAGAAGAAAGAAGAAGAAGAAGAAGAAGAAGAAAAGAAGAAGAAGATGATGATCTGACCACCCTCGTCGTCCGACTTATGGGACAAGGTTATAACACCGGCTGGTGGACGATCAAACTACTTCGATAAGTCGGAGAACCAGGCGTGCCGACCTCTTCACCCTTCATGGTCCAGAAGCCGGGTGGCTGTCCTATCAAAAGTTCGGTTTCTCGCCGCGCTTTTTGACTGCTGCGATGTCCAAACCGGTCGAACCAGTCGGGCGCGCTTCGTCTTGGGCGAAATTTTCGGACGCACCGATGAATGAGCGCGCCGTGGAATGATACCTGCCGGGAACTCACCACAACGGGCTGGACGTTTGCGTTCGGGAAATTGACGCTGTCGCTGATCAAAACCTCGGCGACACGATTCTTCTTTGGGATGGCAGTAAACTGACGGGTCTGGCTGTGTCAGAGCGGAGCGGGAACGGAGGCCGGAAGCGACGCCTGCTATGAGAAGTTCGGCTGGACCGAGCCGGGCGCGAATGCGGAGCGCGATTTCGTTCGCTTGCTTGATGCCTGCAATGAATTTGCTTTCTCCCAAAATGCATCGCGCCTCTCCGCGGGGGTCAATACTGCGCGCGCAAGAGCGTAGATGCTCGCGCGCGGCTTTCGTATCGACTTCATGGGTCTGACGATGCCTCAAGCCCAACGAGGCGGGTTACAATTGCCCCGAAGTCTATCTGATTGACG